>NZ_JBIAFT010000002.1:0-637847 GCF_042869455.1 Streptomyces sp. NPDC007025
GGTTGATAGGCCGGATCTGGAAGCACGGTAACGTGTGGAGGTGACCGGTACTAATAGGCCGAGGGCTTGTCCATAGAGGCTCGCGTCCACTGTGTTGGTTCTGAGACAACAACCGTGCAAGCACCACCCCTGTTTGGTGGGTGTTGTGCTGCTGGTTGTGTTGTTTCACCGTGTTTCGGTGGTCATAGCGTGAGGGAAACGCCCGGTCACATTCCGAACCCGGAAGCTAAGCCTTTCAGCGCCGATGGTACTGCATGCGGGAGCGTGTGGGAGAGTAGGACACCGCCGAACAAATCGTGAAATGGGCCCCGCCGACATGGTCGACGGGGCCCATTTGTGTGTCCAGCCGTCTCGTGTTCCGGCCGCCGGCCTCACCGGTACCGGAGCGCCGGCCGGCTTTACTCCGCCCCGCGGCGACCCTCTGCACGCTCCGTGAGCGGCGCCGGGTAGGGTCGGGGGGTAGCGTCGGCACGTCTTGTTCAGGAGGCCCACGGGTGGAGGTCCAGGAGACGCGGGTCCAGACGGATCGGGTCCTCACCATCCCGAACATCCTCAGCATGGCTCGCCTGGTCGGTGTGCCCGTGTTCCTGTGGCTGATCCTCTGGCCCGAGTTCGGTGGTCCGAACTGCGATCTGTGGGCACTGCTCGTGCTCGCCGGGAGCGGTATCAGCGACTACCTGGACGGCAAACTGGCCCGCAGGTGGAATCAGATCAGCAGCCTCGGCCGCATTCTCGACCCGGCCGCCGACCGGCTCTACATCCTCTCGACTCTCGTGGGCCTGACCTGGCGGGAGATTTTGCCGTTGTGGCTCACCGCCGCGCTGCTGGCCCGTGAGCTGCTGCTGCTGGTCATGGTCTGGGTACTGGACCGGCACGGCTATGCCCCGCCGCAGGTCAACTTCCTGGGCAAGGCCGCGACCTTCAATCTGATGTACGCCTTCCCCCTGCTGCTGCTCAGTGACGGAAGTGGCTGGGTCTCGTCACTCGCGGCGATTTTCGGATGGGCCTTCGCCGGATGGGGTACTGCTCTGTACTGGTGGGCAGGGATCCTCTACGTGGTCCAGGTCCGCCGTCTGATCAGGGTGGACGCCGCGACGACCGGGTGAATCCCGCCTTTCTCGCTTCGGCGGCCGGTTGCCCTGATTACGCCTTTGTAGGTCATCCTGGAGGGGTCATGGTCGGGGTGACCGTCGTCTGTGCGAGGAGGACGCTTCCGATATGAAGGCCGTCGTGATGGCTGGTGGCGAGGGCACGCGCCTTCGCCCGATGACCGCGAGCATGCCCAAGCCGCTCCTGCCGGTGGTGAACAAGCCGATCATGGAGCATGTGCTGAAGCTGCTCAAGCGTCACGGGCTCACCGAGACCGTCGTGACCGTGCAATTCCTGGCCTCCCTGGTCAAGAATTACTTCGGTGACGGCGAAGAGCTCGGAATGGAGCTCACCTACGCCAACGAGGAGAAGCCGCTGGGGACGGCCGGCAGTGTCAAGAACGCCGAGGAAGCGCTGCGGGACGATTCGTTCCTCGTCATCTCCGGTGACGCGCTCACCGACTTCGATCTCACCGATCTCATCCGGTTCCACAAGGAACGCGGCGCCATGGTCACCGTCTGCCTGACGCGGGTGCCGAATCCGCTGGAATTCGGTATCACCATCGTGGACGACGACGGCAAGGTCGAGAGGTTCCTGGAGAAGCCGACCTGGGGGCAGGTCTTCTCGGACACGGTGAACACCGGGATCTACGTGATGGAACCCGAGGTGTTCGACTACGTCGAGCCAGATGTGCCCGTCGACTGGTCCGGCGATGTCTTCCCGCAGCTCATGAAGGAAGGCAAGCCGATCTACGGCTACATCGCGGAGGGCTACTGGGAGGACGTCGGCACCCACGAGAGCTATGTGAAGGCCCAGGCCGACGTGCTCGAGGGCAAGGTCGACGCGGAGCGGGACGGCTTCGAGATCTCGCCCGGCGTCTGGGTGGACGAGGGCGCCGAGGTGCATCCCGACGCGGTGCTGCGCGGGCCGCTCTACATCGGCGACTACGCGAAGGTCGAGGCGGGCGCGGAGATCCGCGAGCACTCCGTCGTCGGCTCGAACGTGGTCGTCAAGAGCGGCGCCTTCCTGCACCGGGCCGTGGTGCACAACAACGTCTACATCGGCCCGCAGAGCAACCTCCGCGGCTGCGTGATCGGGAAGAACACCGACATCATGCGGGCCTCCCGGATCGAGGACGGTGCCGTCGTCGGGGACGAGTGCCTGATCGGCGAGGAGTCGATCGTCCAGGGCAACGTCCGGATCTATCCGTTCAAGACGATCGAGGCCGGTGCGTTCGTCAACACCTCCGTCATCTGGGAGTCCCGGAGCCAGGCCCATCTGTTCGGCGCCCGCGGCGTCTCCGGGATCCTCAACGTGGAGATCACCCCCGAGCTGGCCGTGCGGCTGGCCGGCGCCTACGCGACGACGCTGAAGAAGGGCTCCACCGTCTGCACCGCCCGGGACCATTCCCGCGGTGCCCGTGCCCTCAAGCGGGCCATCATCTCCGCGCTCCAGGCCAGCGCCATCGACGTGCGCGACTTGGAGAACGTACCGCTTCCGGTGGCCCGCCAGCAGACGGCCCGGGGCAGCGCAGGCGGCATCATGATCCGTACGACGCCCGGGGTACCGGACTCGGTGGACATCATGTTCATCGACGAGCGGGGTGCGGAACTCTCCCAGGCCGCGCAGCGCAAGCTCGACCGCGTCTACGCGCGCCAGGAGTACCGCAGGGCCTTCCCGGGCGAGATCGGTGACCTCAGCTTCCCCTCCAGCGTCTACGACTCGTACACGGGTTCGCTGCTGCGCGCCGTGGACACGACCGGGGTCACGGAGGCCGGGCTGAAGGTCGTCGTCGACGCCTCGAACGGCAGCTCGGGGCTGGTGCTGCCGAGCCTGCTGGGACGCCTGGGGGTCGACTCGCTGACCATCAACCCGGGGCTGGACGAGTCGCGTCCGACCGAGACGGCGGAGAGCCGCCGGGCCGGGCTGGTGCGGCTCGGCGAGATCGTGGCCTCGGCCCGCGCAGCCTTCGGGGTGCGGTTCGATCCGGTGGGGGAGCGCATCTCACTGGTGGACGAGCACGGCAGGATCGTGGAGGACGACCGGGCGCTGCTGGTGATGCTCGACCTGGTCGCCGCCGAGCGGCGCAGCGGCCGCGTGGCGCTGCCGGTGACCACGACCCGGATCGCCGAGCAGGTGGCCGCCTACCACGGCACGCAGGTCGAGTGGACCACCACCTCTCCGGACGACCTCACCAGGGTCAGCCGGGAGGACGGCACCGTGTTCGGCGGAGACGGCAGGGGCGGATTCGTCGTACCGGAGTTCAGCTCGGTCTTCGACGGCGCGGCGGCGTTCGTACGGCTGATCGGCCTGGTCGCGCGTACGCAGCTCACCCTGAGCCAGATCGACGCGCGGATCCCCCGGGCGCATGTCAGCCGCCGCGACCTGGCAACTCCATGGGCGGTGAAGGGCCTTGTGATGCGCACCGTGGTGGAGGCGGCGGGCGACCGCTCCGTGGACACCACCGACGGGGTGCGGGTAGTGGAGTCCGACGGCCGGTGGGTGATGGTGCTGCCCGACCCGGCGGAGGCCGTGACCCATCTGTGGGCGGAAGGCCCGGACGAGGCCTCGGCGCAGGCGCTGCTTGACGAATGGGCTGCGGTGGTCGACAGCGCCGGCCACTGAGCGCGCGGCGGGACTCGCCCCGCCGGGGCAAGTCCCGCCGCACGGCGAGTGCCTGGGTGCATTCGGCGGCACAGGCCTCCACATGCGACGATGTGCGGCATGTCGCAGCAGCAGCCCCCTCGGAGCACCGCACCGCGTGCCGCGCGGCCCGATGCCTCCATGTCGCTGCTGACCAACGTGATGGAGCACAGCCTCGACGACGGCTACGCGGAGGCGGTGGCCCGGCGGGGCGAGATGGGCCGTTCGCACATGCCCCGCACCCTCCGGACCAAGCTGGGCCTGGCGGTCGGGCTGGTGCTCGCCGCGCTGGTGGTGACCGTGGGAGCCGCCCAGGCGCAGATCTCGGCGCCGAGCATCGCCAAGGAGAAGCAGGAGCTCATCGAGCGGATCGAGGCGGGCGGCCGGCGGGCCGACGAGCTCCAGCAGGACGTCGACGAGCTGCGGACCTCGGTGGAGCGCAAGCAGCGGCAGGCGCTGGAGAAGCACGGCGGTGAACGCGGGAAGACCACGGTGCTGCTGTCCGGCGCCACCCCGGTCGAGGGCCCCGGACTCAAGCTCGTGGTGGACGACGCCGCGGGCACCGAGTCCCAGGACGGCGACGGGCCCCGGAAGACCGACGGGTTCTCCGACACGGGCCGCATCCGCGACCGCGACCTGCAGCGGGTCGTCAACGGGCTGTGGGCGGCGGGCGCCGAAGCGATCTCGATCAACGATCAGCGGCTCACGTCGCGCTCCGCCATCCGCGCGGCGGGCGACGCGATCCTGGTGGACAACAAGCCGCTCGTCCCGCCCTATACGCTGCTGGCGATCGGTCCCGGGAAGCAGCTGTCCCGGACCTTCCAGGACAGCGTCGACGGCCAGTACCTCTACGTCCTGCACAAGGACTACGGTGCCAGGACCAGCATTTCCGTCCAGGACGAGGTGCGGCTGCCGGCCGCGCCGAGTCTGATTCTGAGAACCGCGAAACCTGTGCGGACAGGGAAGGGCAGCACATCGTGATCGCCGTACTGGGCCTCGTCGTGGGAGTCGTGGCCGGACTTGTCGTCCGGCCCGTGGTGCCGCTGGCGGTCGAACCGTATCTGCCCATCGCCGTCGTCGCCGCGCTCGACGCGGTCTTCGGCGGGCTGCGTGCCATGCTGGACGGCATCTTCGATGACAAGGTCTTCGTGGTCTCGTTCCTCTCCAACGTGGTGGTGGCCGCACTGATCGTCTTCCTCGGGGACAAGCTCGGGGTCGGCGCCCAGCTCTCCACCGGTGTGGTTGTAGTCCTGGGTATCCGGATCTTCTCCAACGCGGCCGCCATCCGTCGGCACGTGTTCCGGGCGTGAGGCCGATGAGCGACGAGAACCGGCCCGAGGACGGCCTTCCCCCGAAGCGCGAGCTTCCCCCCGAGCGGGCCGTGCCCCCCGGGCAGGAGCCGCCTCGCCAGGAGCCTTCCGGCCAGGAGCCACCCGCTGCGGGAGCGGCGACGGCCGCTGGAAAGGGTGACGGCGGCGGCGCGAAGCTGACGGGACGGCAACGTCTCGCCCAGGCCGTGTGGCCCCCGCGGGTGACGCGCGCCCAATTGATCGTCGCGCTGCTGCTGTTCGTCCTCGGCCTCGGCCTGGCCATCCAGGTCCGCTCGACCAGTGAGAACAGCGCACTGCGCGGTGCGCGCCGCGAGGACCTCGTCCGCATCCTCGACGAGCTCGACAACCGCACCAAGCGGCTGGAGGAGGAGAAGCGGAAGCTGGACGGGCAGCGTACGGAGCTGGAGACCTCCTCGGACCAGGCCGAGGAGGCACGGAAGCAGACCCGGGAGAAGGAAGCCCAACTCGGGGTGCTTGCGGGTACTGTGGCGGCCCAGGGGCCCGGCATCCAGATGAAGATCAGCGACCGTACGGGTGCCGCGGACGCGGATACGCTGCTGGACGCGGTCCAGGAGCTGAGGGCCGCCGGCGCCGAGGCCATGGAGATCAACGGGGTGCGCGTGGTGGCCAGCACGCATTTCACCGACAGCGGCGGCGAAGTCAGTGTGGACGGGCATAGGATCGAGCAGCCTTACCGCTTCGAGGTCATCGGCAAGCCCGCCGACCTGGAACCGGCGTTGAACATCCCCGGCGGGGTCGTGCAGACGCTGAAGAACAAGCAGGCCACCGTGGAGGTGACCCGCTCGGGGAAGATCACCGTGGACGCCTTGCGGCAGGTGAAGCGGCCTGACTACGCTCGGTCGTCATCGCAGTGAGATGCTGATAGGAGTTTCGGGGGGTCGGCGGGCAAGTTGAGCACCGCGTGGTGGAAACTGTCTGCGGGTCACGGACGTTGTTCGGGCGTCGAGTGTGACCAATGAGAGCATCGAGGGTCTGTCCTGCCCCACGGGCGGGTCTGTTTCGTGCGAGGGGAATCGCCCGTGAGTTTTTTTGCGAAGTTGTTCGGCAAGGGTCGCCGGGGCGGTGACTCGGGTACCGCACGGCACCGTGCCCCCCAGGGGCCGGACGCGGGGACGCCGGAGGACGGCACCGAGCGCCCGCTGTTCCGGGACGAGGTGGCCGGGGCCGGTGGAGGTAATTCGGGTGGTCACGGCCCGGTTTCTGTTGACCCCGGTACTCAGGGCCGCATAGGTTCCCAGGCACCGCCTACCTCGGAATCGGGTGGAGGTCCTGCCTTGCCGGTCTGTAACAGGTGTGGTGCCCGCGTCGCCGAAGCGAGCCGGTTCTGCTCCAACTGCGGTGCCCCGCTGCGTGGCGGAGCGCCGGCGGAGGGTGCGTCGGAGACGACGTCGACGATCTCCATCTCCGGGCTGGAGGCGTACGACTCGGAGTCCACCGGCCAGCACGCCTCCCCGGTACTGCCGCCCGAGGCGCAGTCCGCCGTGGACGCGCTGCCCATGGGCTCGGCCCTGCTGATCGTGCGGCGGGGTCCGAACTCGGGCAGCAGGTTCCTGCTCGACGGGGACCTGACGACCGCCGGGCGCCATCCGGAAAGCGACATCTTCCTGGACGACGTGACCGTCTCGCGCCGGCACGTGGAGTTCCGGCGCGGCTCCGACGGCGTCTTCACCGTCGCCGACGTCGGCAGCCTCAACGGCACCTACGTCAACCGGGAGCGGATGGAGACGGCTGTGCCGCTCGGGAACGGCGACGAGGTCCAGATCGGAAAGTACCGGCTGGTCTTCTACGCGAGCCAGCACACCGTCTGATTCCCGGCAGGGAGGCCCATGCAGCACAAGCCGTCCGGCGGTGCCCGTGCGGGCACCGCCACCGGTCCGCGGAGCGGTCCGATGAGCATCGGTGCCGTGCTGACCGAGCTCCGCGCCGAGTTCCCCGAGCTCACCGTGGCCGGCATCCGGTTTCTGGAGGCGGAGGGGCTGGTGGAGCCGGTCCGCTCGCCGTCCGGTGGCCGCCGGTTCCGGGACGCGGATGTGGCGCGGTTGGGCCAGGTGCTGCGGCTGCAGCGCGACCACTGCCTGTCGTTGCGCGCCATCAGGGAGCACCTGGGGGTGCCCGGCCGGGGTGCCTCTCCTTCTGTGTCGCCGGTGGCCGTTCCGTGCGGCGCCGAGGCCGGGAGGGCGTCCGCGTCCGAGCCCGGCCCGGCACCTGCGGTCTCCGCTGTCCGTACCCGGCGCCCGGAGCTGCTCGGGTCCGCGGGCGTGCGGGAGGAGGAGCTGGCCGAGTGGGAGGAATACGGACTGCTCGGACCGGCCGCGGACGGTACCTACCGGCTTGCCGACGTGGCCGTGGCCCGACTGGTGGCCCGCCTCGGACGGCACGGGGTGGAGGCCCGGCACCTGCGGTCGGTCAAAGCGGCCGCCGACCGGCAGCTCGCCCTGGCCGAGCAGCGCGTCGCGCCGCTGCGGCGCCATCCGGACCAGCGGACCAGGTCGGCTGCCGAGAGCACGGCCGAGGAGCTGGCCGATCTCTCCGTGCGGCTCTACGGGGCCTTCATGGCCTCCGGAGCGCACCCGGACCGCACACGGTGTGACTGAATCAGCACACGGATGCCGGTGCCGGACGGCTGCCCGACTACCCAAACAGGCGCGGCACGGCCTAGGGTTGCTGTGTGAATGAGCTCGACGTAGTGGGTGTCCGGGTGGAAATGCCCACCAACCAACCGATCGTGCTCCTGCGAGAAGTGGGAGGCGACCGCTACCTCCCCATCTGGATCGGTCCTGGGGAGGCGACCGCGATCGCCTTCGCGCAGCAGGGCATGACCCCCGCACGCCCACTCACCCATGACCTGTTCAAGGACGTCCTGGAAGCAGTGGGTCAGGAGCTGACCGCGGTCCGTATCGTGGATCTGCGGGAAGGCGTGTTCTACGCGGAGCTGGTCTTCGCCAGCGGAGTGGAAGTCAGTGCCCGCCCGTCCGACGCGATAGCGCTCGCCCTGCGCACCGGAACGCCGATCTACGGCAGCGACGGTGTGCTGGACGATGCGGGGATCGCGATCCCGGACGAGCAGGAGGACGAGGTGGAGAAGTTCCGCGAGTTCCTCGACCAGATCTCCCCGGAGGACTTCGGCACCAGCAGCCAGTGACGCTCCGTCGACGAGGAGCCGCGGTCGGCGCTGCCGGTCGGTGGCGGGGGAGAGGTGCGCGCCGGGCGTGATCCACCGGGCATCCGGCCAGTCTTTCCCCGCCTTCGGGCACGCGAAACCACTCTCCCGGGCACTATCACTCGCCGTGCCGAGTGTGGCGATCATTGACGCACTCGGAGTGACTGCCTACCTTCATGTGGGCAGGTTCCGGGGGTGACCCGGGATGTGAAGGACGGAGGTCGGCGTGACAAGCACCGGCGGCGAAGGTACGGCGGCTGGCGACTCGTCCCTACTCGGCGGCCCGATTCCGGCCCCCGGCCAGGAGGCGCCCCCGGGGCGGCCGGGCTCCGCTTCCTCCCCGGCAGGTGCCGTCGGCCCGGTCGGCGACGCTCCCCCGGAGCAGGTCGGCTACCGCGGTCCCACCGCCTGTTCGGCGGCCGGTATCACCTACCGGCAACTCGACTACTGGGCCCGGACCGGACTGGTCGAGCCCAGCATCCGCCCCGCCTACGGCTCGGGCAGCCAGCGGCTCTACAGCTTCCGGGACATCGTCGTCCTCAAGATCGTCAAACGGCTGCTGGACACCGGTGTCTCGCTGCAGAACATCCGCGCGGCCGTCCGGCACCTGCGTTCCGGAGGGCGCACCGATCTGGCGCGGATGACGCTGATGAGCGACGGGGCCACGGTCTACGAGTGCTCCTCGCCCGACGAGGTGGTCGATCTTCTGCAGGGCGGCCAGGGCGTCTTCGGGATCGCCGTCGGGGTCGTCTGGAAGGACGTGGAGGGCGCGCTCTCCCGGCTGCACGGGGAGCGGGTCGACACCGGTGAGACGCTCGTGCGGGACCACCCCGAGGACGAACTCGCCCGGCGCCGCAACCGCGCCGGTTAGCGCTCCCACCGCCCGGTCGGCGCAGCCGCCGGGCACGCCGCGGCCGGGGAGTGTCAGTGGCGTACGGCAGCATCGGGGGGTGTGAGGACCCAGCCGACCATCCTGCATCTGGACATGGACGCCTTCTTCGCCGCGGTGGAGCAGGCGTCCAAGCCCAGCCTGCGCGGGAAACCGGTCGTGGTCGGCGGTCTCGGGCCCCGCGGGGTGGTCTCCACCGCGTCCTACGAGGCCCGGCGCTTCGGGGTGCACTCCGCGATGCCCATGGCGCAGGCGCGGCGGCTGGCGCCGAACGCGGCGTATCTGGGCGCCAGGTTCGGGCTCTACCGCGCGGTCAGCGACGTGGTGATGGACCTGCTGCACGGCCTCTCACCCCTGGTGGAGCCGTTGAGCCTCGACGAAGCGTTCGTGGACCTGGAGGCCGGAGGGGCCCTGGAAGGGACGCAGGGTGGCGCTGAAGGGGCGCGGGAGGTCGGTGAGCGGCTGCGGCGGGACATCGCGACAGCGACGGGGCTGACCGGCTCGGTGGGGCTCGCGGGGTCCAAGATGCTGGCGAAGATCGCCTCGGAGCAGGCGAAACCGGACGGCCTGGTGCTCATCCCGGTGGGCACCGAGCGCGGGATGCTGGCTCCGCTGTCCGTGCGGACCCTGCCCGGGGTCGGGCCGGCCACCGCGGAGGTGCTGCGCAGGGCGGGGATCAGCACCGTGGGCGAGATCGTGGAGGCCGGAGAGGACGAACTGCTGCGGTTGCTCGGAAGGGCGCACGGCACCTCGGTCCACGCGATGGCGCACGGGGTCGACGCCCGTCCGGTGGTGGCCGAGCGGGACGCCAAGTCGGTCTCCGTGGAGGACACCTACGACGTCGACCTCACCGACCGCACCCGGGTCCGGCTGGAGGTCGAACGGCTGGCCGGGCGCTGTGTGACGCGCCTGCGCGCGGCCGGGCGGTCCGGCCGCACGGTCGTCATCAAGGTGCGCAGCTACGACTTCTCCACCCTCACCAGATCCGAGACGCTCCGCGGCCCCACCGACGACGCCGGCGTCGTGCGCGAGGCGGCGCTGCGGCTGCTGGACGGGGTGGACACCACGGCCGGTGTGCGGCTGCTCGGCGTGGGTGTCAGCGGGCTCGCCGACTTCACCCAGGAGGACCTGTTCGCGCAGGCTCAGGCCGCTCAGGGGCTCGCGGCCGCCCATGAGACCGGTACGGAGCCCGGGGCAGACGGCCCGGCGGAGCCGGGGCGGGACGCCGGGGAGCGGTCGGGGGCGGTCCAGGCGGCCGGCGAGGCGGCCGCCGTCGAGGAGCCGGGCGCGGCGGTGCCCGCCGACCGGCGCTGGATCCCCGGCCGGGATGTGCGCCATGCCGTCCACGGGCGGGGCTGGGTGCAGGGCAGCGGCGTCGGGAAGGTCACCGTCCGCTTCGAGGAGCCCGACTCGGCACCCGGCCGGGTACGCACCTTCTCGGTCGACGATCCGCAACTGGAGACCGCCGAACCGGTCATGCTGGGCGCGGGTGTCGCGGGGCTCGCCGCGGATCAGTCCCCGGCGCCGGCTATCCGCCCGAAATCCCGGTCCGCAGGCGGAGACGACTCGCCGCCGAGGGGCACGTCGAGCCCGTAGTGGCGGTAGAGCTCCAGCTCCTGCTGCGGGGAGAGGTGGCGGCCGACGCCGAAGTCGGGGGCGCTCTTGATCAGATCCCGCTCGAACGGGACCCGCAGGCCCCTCTCGTCCAGGTCGGAGGGCTCCAGCGGGACGAAGGCGTCCCGGCTGAAGAGGCCCGTGCGCAGCGCGGCCCACTCCGGGTCGCCTGTGGCGTCGTCGAGGTACACCTCGTCCACGGTGCCGATCTTGGCTCCTGCACGGTCGAACGCCTTGCGGCCGATCAGGCTTCGCGGATCTGTTCCGGTCTGCACGGGGCTCCTCCACCAGGGTCGCGACACGCTGTTTCTGCGCGTACTCACCACGAAACGGCACTTTTCGACTATTGGCCACTCGGGCGCACGCCGGGTTACCACGCAGGGGGGCGCTGATACTCTCGAGGTGGCTGTCGACCCCGTGCGGGAGAGTCCTCCGGTGCAGTTTCCGGAGGCGCCGAAGGAGCAACTCCTCCCCGGAATCTCTCAGGCTCACGTACCGCGCGGACGAGGTCACTCTGGAAAGCAGGGCGGGCCCGGACCAGCACACCGAAGCCCTCCCTCACCGACGGTGTAAGCCGAGCGTCCGGCACGTGGCTCGGTGAAACTCTCAGGTCAGATGACAGAGGGGGAGGCCGTCCGGGCACCCGTGAAAGGTGCCCCTCGCAGGTCGCACAGACCAGGAGGCCCCCGCAGATGACTTCCCCTCGCACCCCGCTCTCGGCGCTGGAGAGCGGCAGCCCCTTCGAGAGTCGCCACATCGGACCCGACGCCGGTGCCCAGGCCAAGATGCTCGCCCAGGTCGGTTACGGATCGCTCGACGAGCTGACCGGCGCGGCCGTGCCCGAGGTGATCCGGAGCACCGAGCGGCTGAAGCTCCCCGACGCGCGGAGCGAGGCCGATGTGCTGGCCGAGCTGCACACCCTCGCGCGGCGCAACCAGGTCCTGCACTCCATGATCGGCCTGGGCTACTACGGCACCTTCACGCCGCCGGTGATCCTGCGCAACGTCATGGAGAACCCCGCCTGGTACACGGCCTACACCCCCTATCAGCCGGAGATCTCGCAGGGCCGGCTGGAGGCGCTGCTCAACTTCCAGACCGTCGTCTCCGATCTGACCGGGCTGCCCACCGCCGGTGCCTCGCTGCTGGACGAGCCTACGGCCGCCGCCGAGGCGATGGCCCTCTCACGCCGGGTCGGCAAGGCCGGCAAGCGGGGCGGCGGCGTGTTCCTGGTCGACGCCGACTGCCTGCCGCAGACCGTGGCGGTGCTGCGCACCCGCGCCGAGCCGACCGGCGTGGAGATCGTGGTCGCCGACCTGGACGAGGGCATCCCCGAGGAGCTCACCGAGCGGGGGATCTTCGGGGTGCTGCTCCAGTACCCGGGCGTCTCCGGAGCGATACGCGACCAGCGCCGCACTGTCGAGCAGGCGCACGAACTCGGCGCGGTCGTCACCGTCGCCGCCGACCTGCTGGCGCTGACGCTGCTGACCTCCCCCGGCGAGCTGGGCGCGGACATCGCCGTCGGCTCCAGCCAGCGGTTCGGGGTTCCGATGGGCTTCGGCGGACCGCACGCGGGCTACATGTCCGTCCGCGAGCAGTTCGCCCGCAGCCTGCCCGGGCGGCTGGTCGGGGTCTCCAAGGACGTGGACGGAGAGCAGGCCTACCGCCTCGCCCTGCAGACCCGCGAACAGCACATCCGGCGGGAGAAGGCCACCAGCAACATCTGCACCGCGCAGGTCCTGCTGGCGGTGATGGCCGGAATGTACGCCGCGTACCACGGTCCGGACGGGCTGGCGGCGATCGCCCGCCGCACCCACCGGTACGCGGCGCTGCTCGCGGCCGGGCTGCGGGAGGGCGGGGTCGAGATCGTCCACGACAGCTTCTTCGACACCGTCACCGCGCGCGTCCCGGGCCAGGCGGCCCGGGTCACCGAGCGGGCCCGCGAGGCGGGGGTCAACCTGCGGCTGGTGGACGCCGACCACGTCGGCATCGCCTGCGACGAGACCACGGGCCGGGACCAGCTCGCCACCGTGTGGCAGGCGTTCGGTGTCGCGGCCGCGCGGGCCGACCTCGACGAGCTGGACGCGGTCACCGACGACGCGCTGCCGGCCGACCTGCTGCGCACCGACGAGTACCTGACCCATCCGGCCTTCCACGAGCACCGCTCCGAGACCGCCATGCTGCGCTACCTGCGCCGGCTGGCCGACCGGGACTACGCGCTGGACCGCGGCATGATCCCGCTGGGCTCCTGCACGATGAAGCTCAACGCCACCACGGAGATGGAGCCGGTCACCTGGCCGGAGTTCGGCGCACTGCACCCCTTCGCGCCCGCCGAGCAGGCCGAGGGGTATCTGACGCTGATCCGCGAGCTGGAGGAGCGGCTGGCCGAGGTCACCGGCTACGACAAGGTCTCCCTCCAGCCCAACGCGGGCTCGCAGGGCGAACTGGCCGGGCTGCTGGCGGTCCGCGCCTACCACCGCGCCAACGGCGAGCCCGGGCGCACCGTCTGCCTCATCCCCTCCTCGGCGCACGGCACCAACGCGGCCAGCGCGGTGATGGCGGGGATGACGGTCGTGGTCGTCAAGACCAGCGACAACGGCGACGTGGACGTGGCCGACCTGCACGCCAAGATCGAGCAGTACGGCGACGAGCTGGCCGTTCTGATGGTCACCTACCCGTCGACGCACGGCGTGTTCGAGGAGCACATCACCGAGGTCTGCGCAGCCGTGCACGACGCGGGCGGCCAGGTGTACGTGGACGGCGCCAACCTGAACGCGCTGCTGGGGCTGGCGAGGCCGGGACGCTTCGGCGCCGACGTCTCGCACCTGAACCTGCACAAGACGTTCTGCATCCCGCACGGCGGGGGCGGTCCCGGAGTCGGTCCGATCGGGGTGCGCGCGCACCTGGCCCCGTATCTGCCCAACCACCCGCTGCAGCCCGCCGCGGGGCCCGCGACGGGGATCGGCCCGGTCTCCGGCGCCCCGTGGGGATCGGCCGGCATCCTGCCCATCTCCTGGGCGTACGTCCGGCTGATGGGTGCCGAGGGGCTGCGCAGGGCCACCCAGGTGGCGGTGCTGAGCGCCAACTACATCGCCAAGCGGCTGGAGCCGCACTATCCGGTGCTCTACGCGGGCCCGCACGGGCTGGTGGCGCACGAGTGCATCATCGACGTGCGCCCGCTGACCAAGCAGACCGGTGTGAGCATCGACGACGTCGCCAAGCGGCTGATCGACTACGGATTCCACGCGCCGACGATGTCCTTCCCGGTGGCCGGGACGCTGATGATCGAGCCGACGGAGAGCGAGGACCTGAACGAGGTCGACCGGTTCTGCGAGGCGATGATCGCCATTCGTGCGGAGATCGAGAAGGTCGGTACGGGGGAGTGGGACGCGGAGGACAACCCGCTGCGCAATGCCCCGCACACGGCCGCGATGCTGGGCCGCGAGTGGCAGCAGGGGTACGGCCGCGAGGAGGCGGTCTTCCCGGCCGGGGTGCACGCGGGTGACAAGTACTGGCCGCCGGTGCGCCGGATCGACGGCGCGTACGGGGACCGCAACCTGGTCTGCTCCTGCCCGCCGATCGCGGAGTACGACGCCGGGTAGTGACGCCGGCCGCGGGGCGCGGCCTCCGGGGCCGGAGGCTTGTGTCGGCCGGGGTTCGCGGAACGACGGATTCAGGGCCGGTACGGCGGATGCCGTGCCGGCCCTGCGTCGTGCGGAGTTGTGCGGAATGGCCGTGCGCCGTACGGCCGTCGGCGGTGCGCCGTGACGTCCTGTGCGGCTCTGCGGGACGGGCCGGCCGGGTGTCAGGCGGCGGTGATGACGTGGCGCGTGCCGAGCGGCTTGTGCGGAGCGATGATCCGGCCGTCCGGCAGCAGCTCTCCCGTGTCCTCGAAGAGGAGCACTCCGTTGCAGAGCAGGCTCCAGCCCTGCTCCGGGTGGTGGACCACGGCTTGCGCGGCCTCCCTGTCGGCTGAGTCCGCTGTCGGGCACGGTGGCTGGTGCTGGCACATTGTCGGTGTCGTCTTCCGTCGTGTTGTGGCGTCTGTCCTGCGGTTCCTGTTGTGCATGACCGATCCCCCGTCACCCCGTACGTGCGTACGTTCCGGTCCGTCTCCCAGTGTTCCGCTGCCGACGCGGATTCGCAGGGATTTCGCGTCAGCTCGTACCCAACCGCACAGACGCGTCACCCGGGTAGGCGGTTGCGCCCAACTGCACCGTCATTTCGGGGGGTTCGGGCTCCCGCGAAGACTAGCCCATTCGGAGGGGCGCGCAGCGGCATCCGCGGTTCCCGCAGGCGGACGCCGTCTCACGCGGACGTACGCAGCAGCGGTGCCGTGCCGGGGTCCGCTCCGGGCGCGGGCGCCGCTGCCGACCCGAGTCTGCGGGTCAGCACGGGAAGCAGCGCGTCCACGCGGTGCGCGGTGTGCGGGGCGATACCGGGCGGCGCCGGAGCCAGTGGGATCAGCAGATCGGCCGGGTCGGGGACGCCGTCGTGCGGGTCGCCGCCGATGTCGGCGTGCAGCCACAGGGTCAGCATGTAGAGCTCCGGCACCGACAGCAGACGCGGCTGGTAGGGCGTCGGCAGTACCTCGGCCTGGCGCAGCGCGCGGACCGTCGAGAGGACGTAGGGGCCCTGCCGGAACTGGCCGAAGGTCCAGCCGTCCGCGGTCGGCACGGCTTCGGCGGTGCCGACGAACGCGGAGCCGGGGCCGCCCTCGCCGTCGGTGCCTCCGTCGGCCAGCAGGAAGCGCCAGCCGGTCAGCCGGGCGCGCGGGGTCACCGCCGCCGGCGCTGTGGCCCGCCCGGTGCCGTCCGGTGCGACGCGCACCATCTCGTAGGCGGGAAGGGGGAGTTCGGGGCGCAGCGGGCCCTGCGCCGTGCGCAGGGCGAGCGGCGCCCGGGAGCCCCGTACCGCGCTCGGGGAGCCGAGGGCGGTCAGGACACTGCGCAGGGCGGGGGCAGGGGTCGAGAGTGCGTGCAGCGGCATGGCGGGTCGCCTCTCTTGGGAGACACATGGTGCTGGCAGGGGCGCGACGGCGGTGTCGGCGCGGAGATGGCCGCAGGCGCGGCTGGGAGGGGTCGACCGGGGCGGCCGGGATCGCCAAGTCTCTGCCTCGTTCGCGCAGTTTATACGAGATGTGTTCGAGTGGTGTTTCAGCTAACGTATCCTGCTGTTTCCTGTAAGGCTGCAACAGGACGAATCTGCGGACTTTTCACCTGCTCCGACACCGGCGCTGCGCGGTTGACCTCGGATTCCGGGCAGAACGCGGTCGGCCTGATGTCGTCGGTGTTTATGACGAGAGCTGTGCCGCGGGAGCTGGACACCGCTGTATGCCGAGGGAATGTGCCGCCGGGCCTCGGCCAGCGTAGCGGCAGTTCCCCGCCGCGTCAGCCCTGCCAGGCGTTATCCGCGGCCCGGCAGGGCATCATCGGTGCACGCTCGGCCGGGACCTCCGGCAGCGTCCACCAGCAGGGAGGAAGCCTCCGATGGGAGAGAAGGTCGTCGCCGACAGGTTCGACCTGTCCGATCGACGGCGGTACCGGGAGAAGCTGCACACGTGCCTGCGGGGACTGTGGCAGCTACTGGAGGAGAAGCGGTTCGACCGCCCCAGGAATCTCATGGGGCTGGAGATCGAACTCAATCTCGCGGATGTCCAGGGGCAGCCCCTCATGGTGAATGCCGAGGTACTCCAGCGGATCGCGAGCTCGGATTTCCAGACAGAACTGGGGCAGTTCAATCTCGAAGTGAACATCGTGCCGCACGCGCTCTCCGGGAGAGTTCTCGATCAGCTGGCCGAGGAACTCCGCACCGGACTGGCATACGCGGACCGGCAGGCCCGGGAAGTGGATGCCCGGATCGTCATGATCGGCACCCTGCCGACCCTCACGGCGCGCGACCTGACGCTGGCCAACCTCACCGAGGACGACCGCTACCGGCTGCTCAACGACCAGATCATGGCCGCGCGCGGCGAGGAGGTGGCGCTCGACATCGAGGGGGTCGAGCATCTGGAGAGCACCTCGGAGTCGATAGCGCCGGAATCCGCCTGCACCTCCGTGCAGCTCCACCTCCAGGTGACGCCCGGCCGGTTCGCGGACGTGTGGAACGCGGCGCAGGCCGTCAGCGCCGCGCAGGTCGCCATGGGGGCGAACTCGCCCTTCCTGTTCGGGCACGAGCTGCTGCGCGAGTCCCGGGTGCCGCTCTTCGTCCAGGCGACGGACACCCGCCCGCCCGAACTGATCGCCCAGGGCGTCCGCCCGCGCACCTGGTTCGGGGAGCGCTGGATCTCCTCCGCGTACGACCTGTTCGAGGAGAACCTGCGCTACTTCCCCGCCCTGCTGCCCCTCTGCGACGAGGAGGACCCTCCATCCGTGCTCGCTTCCGGCGGGGTGCCGGCCCTGTCGGAGCTGACACTGCACAACGGGACGATCTACCGCTGGAACCGGCCGGTCTACGGGGTCGTGGACGGTGCCCCGCACCTGCGGGTGGAGAACCGGGTGCTGCCCGCCGGGCCGACGGTGACCGACGTGCTGGCCAACACGGCGTTCTACTACGGGCTGGTGCGCGCGCTGGCCGATGAGCCGCGGCCGGTCTGGAACCGGTTGCCGTTCGAGTACGCCGAGCGGAACTTCGACGCGGCGTGCCGGTACGGGATCGAGGCCGAGCTGTGGTGGCCGCGCTCGGGCCGGGGCACCGGACTGCGCCGGCAGCCCGCCGTCCGGCTGGTACGCGAGGAGTTGCTGCCCCTGGCCGCCGCGGGGCTCGACGCGTGGGGCGTGGAGCCGGCCGACCGCGACCGCTACCTCTCGGTGATCGAGGAGCGCTGCCGGCTGCGCGTCAACGGGGCGTCCTGGCAGGCGGCGGCGTACCACCGCGCGCTGGAGTCCGGCCTGGACCGGGAGAAGGCGCTGGCCGCGATGGCCCGCGGCTACTGCGACCGGGCCGCGTCCGGAGCGGCCGTGCACACCTGGGACAACGGGCCGTAGCCCGGCTGCCGCGCCCGGCCCGGGCGCGGCAGCGCAGCCGGAGGGCCCGCGCGCTCCGGGCCCGGCCCGTCCCCCGGCCCGACGGCACCCCACACCGGGCCCGCGCCGTACCCGGCGCGGGCCCGGCCGTGTCGTCCTCGCCGGTGCGCCGGGACCCCGCAGCCCGGACCCGCCCCGGCCGTCGGGCAAGCTGTGATGTGGCAGCGCACCGGTGTACGCCCGGCAGGTGCCCTGCGGCAACGGCGGAGGGGCGGGCACGGCCCCCGGGGAGCCTCGACCCTCCGGCCGCTGCGCGCGTCGCTCCACCGCTGCCGTGCCCCGGCGCGGCCCGCCGGACGGCGCGACGCGGCCCGACCGCCGACGGTGCGGTCGCGGCACGCCGGGGCGGTGGCGCAGCCGCCGGTGGTGCGACAGGAGGGACAAGGATGGATCCGGCGTCGGCAACGGGAGGTTCGCGTGCGCGCACAGGTGTCTGAGGAACCGCCGCCCGCCTCCGCGGGCGGGCTGCCGCGGCAGGTGCTCGGCACCGAACTGCTGCTCGTCCTCGCGCTCTCCCTGGGAGCCAGTGCCGTCTCGTCGCTGATCAGCTTTGTCGGCGCGCTGACGCGGCCGGGCGGGCTGGCCGACCAGGCCGCCCGGCTCAACTCCTCGCAGGCGCCCGGACGGCCCTGGCTCGACCTGGCCTGGCAGCTCTTCGGGATCGCCACCGCGCTGGTGCCGGTCGCCCTGGTCGCCCACTTCCTGGTGCGGGAAGGCGCGGGAGGGCTGCGGGTGCTGGGCCTCGACCGCCGCAGGCCCCTCTTCGACGTGAGCCGGGGCGCCGCCCTGGCCGCGGGCATCGGCGGCTGCGGGATCGGGCTCTATCTGCTGGCCCAGGCCGGGGGGTTCAACCTCACCGTGGAGCCGGAGTCGCTGCCGGACGTGTGGTGGAAGTATCCGGTGCTGGTCGCCTCCGCGGTGCAGAACTCGGTGCTGGAAGAGGTCATCGTCGTCGGATACCTGCTGCGCCGCCTCGACCAGCTCGGCTGGTCGCCGCTCGCCGCGCTCGGCACGAGCGCGGTGTTGCGCGGCTCTTATCACCTCTACCAGGGCATCGGAGGGTTCTTCGGCAATCTGGCGATGGGCGTCGTCTTCGCCTTCCTCTACCGGCGGTGGGGCCGCGTGGGGCCGCTGGTGGCGGCCCACGCACTGATCGACATCGTGGCCTTCGTCGGCTACGCGCTGCTCGCTGGGCGGGTGGACTGGCTGCCCACGCCCTGAAGCCGCGCCGGGCGGGCCTCGCGACGCCGCCGCCCGGCCACCACTACAGGTCGGTGAGCAGCTCCGCGTCCAGCACGGTGACCGCGCGCCCGGCCAGCAGGGTGCGCTCGCCGCGCAGCGTGGTGCGCACCTCGCCGGTACGCCGCGACAGCTGAAGGCCGGTCAGGGCGGCGCGGCCGAGTCGCTGCGACCACAGCGGGGCGAGTGCGGTGTGCGCGCTTCCGGTGACGGGATCCTCCGGGAGGCCCTGCGCGGGGGCGAAGACCCGGGAGACGAAGTCGTGTCCCGGCTCCCGGTTCCCGGAGCCGGCAGGCGCCGCCGCTGCCGTCACCACCACGGCCGGGGCGGGAAGCGCGGCCACCGCTGCGGGGTCGGGCCCGAGGTCGTGCACCGTGCGCTCGTCGGCGAACTCCAGGACCAGCATCTGCAGCGGCCCGGTGTCCCAGGCCGCCACGGGGGCGGTACCGAAGATCTGCCGGGCGCTCTCCGGGACCGGGACGGGGGTCGGTGCGGCGGTCGGAAAGTCCAGGTTGACGCTGCCGTCCGCGTCGCGCGAGGCGCCCAGGACGCCGCTGCGGGTCCGGAAGCGCACCCGCCCGTCCTCGTCCAGCAGGCCGTCGTCGCCCAGCACATGGGCGGCGGCGAGCGTGGCGTGGCCGCACATGTCGACTTCGGTCGTCGGCGTGAACCAGCGCAGCGCCCAGTCGGCGTCGGAGTCGGCGGTGTCGGTCAGCGGGTGCAGATATGCGGTCTCGGACAGGTTCAGTTCGGCGGCGAGGGCCTGGAGGCGGGAGTCGTCCGGGAACGGGGCCTCCTCCAGGAGCACGACGGCGGCGGGATTCCCGGTGAAGGGGCGGGAGGCGAAGGCGTCGACGGTGCGCAGTCTCATGCCCGGGGACGGTACGCGGCGGAGACGGGCGGATGCAGGGCCAATGCGCGGCGGGTGGACCGGGAGCGCCGGTGTGGTCCGCGGAAGCGGTCGACCGGGCGGTGCGGTTCCCCGCGGAGTCCCGGCGGGGCGGAGGGCGCTGCGCCCTCCGCCGTGCCCCACCCGACCGCCCCTGGGCCGACCGCCTCGACGGTCCCGCTGTCGGCCGCACGACGGTTGCCGGGCGGGTCCGGCCCGGAATCCCGGGGCGGGTGCGGGTCAGCACCGCTCGTAGCGGTGCCCGTTCTCGCCCGCGGGGCGGACGTCCAGGTCCCGCCGTACGACTGACAGCCGCTCGCCCCATGTGCGGCAGGCCGCTGCCAGTCCCTCGGCGGTGTACTCGACGTCCAGCACCCGGTCGTCGTACGCCTCCGCGTAGCGGCCGCATTCGTCGTACTGCCCGCATTCCTCCGTCACCGCGAAGTCGAAGCCCATCGCGGTGCGCCGCGGCAGCAGTTCCTGTGCGTTCTTCTGCCCGGCCGCCAGTCCGCTCCGGTGCGCCTGCCGGGTCAGCAGCGCGGCGAACGCCACGTTGTCGGCCCGGCTGAGCCGGTCGCCGGAGCGCTCGTAGGAGTCGAGGTTGTCCACCTCGACCGCCTGGAACCCCTTTTCGGCGCAGCCGTCGATCCAGTCCCCGACGATGTCCGCGAGCTCCTCGCGGTGTGCGGCCGTGGAGGTGTCCAGCAGCGCTTCGTTCCAGTCGGTGTCCAGCACCGGCTTGCCGCTCCCGGTCCGCAGCACCAGGTCGGGATGGTGCCGCTGCCACCAGTCCAGCGCGTCGGGCTGGGCCTGGAAACCGTTGACGTAGCAGACGTTGTAGTGCCCCGGTGCGGGGTCGTGCGTGCGGTCCCTGGAGAGCACGCGCACGCCGTCGGGTGGCGGGTAGGCGCCCCCGATCTGGTAGTCGAAGCCCGCGTGCGCGGGCGGCGGCGCCGGGTGTGCGGCGGTGGCGCTGCGGCCGGGGTCGGGGGCGCCGTCGTCGCCCTGGCCCGCTCCGCAGCCGCTCAGAGCGGCCCACAGCAGCAGGGCGGTGGCGAGCGCCGGGATCCGGACGCGGCTCGCCGGGGCGGCGGTGGTGTGCATGCGGGGGACTCCTGACCGGACGCGGGAAGCGCCTGCCGCCCCCTGGCGCCCAGCTTACGGAGAGTGCCGGGCGCGCGGTCCGCCGGTCCGCCCGTGCGACGCGGAGGTCCGCTGCGGCGGAAGGCTTGCCATGCGATCGGTTCCGACATATCGTCGAGGCATCGTGAAAGATCAGAGATGCAATGTGAAGGAGTCAGCGATGTATCCCCATGAAATGCAGCAGGACGAGACTCCCCGCCGGTACGGACCCGGGCCCGGCCGCGGCGCCGAGGGTCCCGGTGCCGGACCCTGTGGTCCGCACGGCCGGGGCCGTGGCCACGGGGCGGGGCGCGGGCGGGCCGCCTTCGGCCCGTTCGGGCCGCCTTTCGGCGGCGGGCCCTTCGGCGGCCGCGGCCGCGGCGGCCCCCGGGGCCGGGCGCGGCGCGGTGATGTGCGGGCCTCGATCCTGGCGCTGCTCAAGGACCGCCCGATGCACGGCTACGAGATGATCCGGGAGATCGCCGAACGCAGCGGCGGTGCCTGGAAGCCCAGCCCCGGTTCCGTCTATCCGACGCTGCAGCTGCTGGAGGACGAGGGGTTGATCGCCAGCGAGAGCGAGGGTGGCAAGAAGCTCTTCTCGCTCACCGAGGCGGGCACCGCCGAGGCGGAGACCGGTGCCGAGGCCCCCTGGGAGGAAGCGGGGCGCGGCGCCGACTGGGAGGCCCTGCAGGAGGTGCGCACCGCGGCCGGAGGGCTTGCGGCCGCCTTCCAGCAGGTGTGGGCGACCGGGACGGAGGGGCAGCGGCAGAAGGCGCTCCGCGTGGTCAACGACGCCAGGAAGAGCCTGTACCTGATCCTGGCCGAGGAGGACTGAACCCCGGCACGCGGCGCGAGACGCCTCCGGACCCCCGAGGGGGACCGGGGTGCTGTCTCCTTCCCAGGGAGGAGGCGGCGGCGCCCGTGCACACCCGTAGGCGGACCGGCATATGCCACGGCACGCTGACGATCTGCGCGGGTGCGTGTGATGTGGTGGTTCGGTGCACAGTCCTACACCGCCCAGCGCCTCGGCCGAAGCGGGGATCGACACCCTGGTCGACCCGCCGGTCGGTGACGCGCTGGCTGAAGTGATCGCCACGGCCCGCCGGCGTGCGGCGCGTGACGGGGACCGGCAGATCGACACGGCGCACCTGCTGCACAGCCTGCTGGAGTCCGACAGCGGCACCTGGGAGCTGCTGGACGGCGGCGGCGCGCAGCTCGGCAGGCTGCTCGGCTATCTGGTCCAGCGCAGCATCGGCTACGGCCTGCGCTGGCAGAGCGCTGTGGAGGACTCCGGAGCCGTGCCGGCCGTCTCCGACCAGCCCGGCGGGGTGCCCGGCTGGTCGCCCAGCGCGCAGGCCGCGCTCGAACTCGCGGCGCGCCGTGCCCGGCGGCTGGGAAACGCGCGGACCGAGGCCGTCGACCTGTTCGCGGGCGTGGTGTCCGACCCGGAGTGCCGGGGAGCGGAAGTGCTGCGGCGCGCGGGTGTCGACCTCGTGCGGCTCGCCGACCGGACCGGCATCGCCGCGGACTTCTGAGCCGCCCGCCGGATTCCTGTCGACCCGATACCGGGTGTCCGGACCGCTCGGCGAGGGGCCCTGTCCAATCGGACATTGTCAGGGGCATCTGGGGTGACACTCCTGTCGGGGCTTGAGATGATGCGCCGATGCGCACCCACTCCTCCACGGCCGCCTCCCGGGCCCCCGCCTCGGGCCTCGCCCTGGCCCTGGCCTCCGCCTTCGCGTTCGGCAGCTCGGGGGTCGCGGCGAAACCGCTCATCGAAGCCGGGATGGAACCGCTCCACGTCACCTGGCTGCGGGCGGCCGGTGGGGCGCTCGTGCTGCTGCCGCTGGCCTGGCGGCACCGGGCACTGGTACGCGAACGCCCCTGGCTGCTGCTGGGATTCGGGCTGCTCGCCGTCGCGGGTGTGCAGGCGTGCTACTTCACCGCGCTCTCCCGCATCCCGGTCGGTGTCGCGCTGTTGATCGAGTACCTGGCCCCGGCGCTGGTGCTGCTGTGGGTGCGGTTCGTGCAGCGCCGCGCGGTGACCCGGGCCGCGGCCGTCGGCATGGTGCTGGCCGTCGGCGGACTGAGCTGTGTCGTCGAGGTGTGGGCGGGGCTGCGGCTGGACGGGCTCGGCCTGCTGCTCGCCCTGGGCGCCGCCTGCTGCCAGGTGGGCTACTTCGTGCTCTCGGACCACGGCAGCACCGCCGAGGGCGACGCCGCGGCCCGGCCGCCCGCCGACCCGGCGGGTGTCATCGCCTACGGACTGCTGATCGGCGCCCTGGCGTTGACCGTCGTCGCCCGGCCCTGGCACACCGACTGGAGCGTACTGGCGGACAGTGCTCCGCTGCACGGCACCGCGGTGCACGGACTGGCGCTGCTGGCCTGGATCGTGCTGGTGGCCACCGCCACCGCCTATCTGACCGGAGTGGTCTCGGTGCGGCGGCTCTCGCCACCCGTGGCCGGCGTGGTCGCCTGCCTGGAGGCGGTCGTCGCGACGGTGCTCGCCTGGGTGCTGCTCGGGGAACATCTGAGTGCCGTGCAGTTGGCCGGGGGCGCCCTCGTGCTGCTGGGTGCCCTTGTCGCCCAGCGCTCCACCTCCGAGCCGCGGGCCGCCGCACCGCCGGTCGCCGGGTCCGGCGGCCCCGCGGACGCGGTGCTGGACGTCAGCGTGCGGTGAGGTAGCCGGGGACGGGGATGTCCGGAGCCAGGTCGTCGGCGGGTATCGGAGCGCCGTGGACGGGGGAGACGGGCACGACGCCGCTCCAGTGCGGCAGAGCGAGGTCCTCCGGCTCGTCGCCCGGGCCGCCGCTGCGGGACTTGACCGACACCTCGGCCAGGTCCACGCGGACGACGGCGGTCGCGGCGAGTTCCTTGGCATTGGCCCGGCGCGAATCCGCCGCCCGGCCGGGGACGGCGCTCTCCACGATCGCGTCCAGAGCAAGCAGCCGCTCCTCGTGGTCGGTCACCGGATACGCGAGCCCGTGCGCCACCACGGAGCGGTAGTTCACCGAGTGGTGGAAGGCCGCCCTGGCCAGCACCAGTCCGTCCAGGTGCGTGACGGTCACGCACACCGGTACCCCCGCGTCCGCCTGTCCGGCCTCCCGCAGCGGGCGGGACCCCGTGGAGCCGTGCACGTACAGCCGTTCCCCCACGCGCGCGTACAGCGTGGGCAGCACGACGGGCGCGCCGTCGCGGACGAAGCCGAGGTGGCACAGGTAGCCCGCGTCGAGGACGGCGTGCACCGTCTCCCGGTCGTAGCTCATCCGCTCGCGTGCCCGGGTGCCGGTGGTGCGCGGGGTCGGGGGATAGGTCTTCGGGCCGGCCTCCGGGCCGGTCATCGGTTCGGCTGTCGGTTCGGCTGTCGGTTCGGACGGTGAGCCGGTCACGGCATTCTCCTCATTGCACTAGTGCATAATAGGTTTTGTGCTAGGAGACTATCGGATCACAGGCCGGGGCGCAGCAGAGATCGCGGACAGCGTGGAGCGCGGCGTCGGCCGCGGTGCGCTCGCGCCCGGCGACCCGCTGCCCCCCCTGCGGGAACTGGCCACCGCGCTCGGCGTGAACCCCAACACCGTGGCCGCCGCCTACCGCACACTGCGCGACCGCGGCGTCATCGAGACCGCAGGGCGGCGCGGCAGCCGGGTACGGCAGCGCCCGGCCACCGCACCCCGGGAGTCCGTACGGGTCGAGCCGCCGCCCGGCGGCGTCGACCTCTCCACCGGCAACCCCGACCCCGCGCTGCTTCCCCCGCTCACCGCCGCCTTCACCGCTTCAGCCGACCGCGCGGCGCGCGCTCCCGTGCTCTACGGGGCTCCCGACACCGACCCCGGATTCGCCTCCCTGGCCCGGGCGGCGCTGGACGCCGACGGCGTGCCCGCGGGGCCGCTCGCCGTCACCTCCGGCTCCCTCGACGCCATCGAACGCGTACTGACGGCACATCTGCGTCCCGGGGACGCGGTCGCCGTCGAGGACCCGGGCTGGGGCAGCCTGCTCGACCTCGTGCCCGCACTGGGGCTGCGCCCGGTACCCGTCCCCGTCGACGACTCCGGGCCGCTCCCCGCCGACCTGGACCGCGCCCTGGAACAGGGTGCGCGGGCAGTGCTGGTCACCGACCGCGCCCAGAACCCGACCGGCGCCGCGGTCCCGGCCGCACGCGCCGCCGAACTGCGCGCCGTACTGGCCGCCCGCCCCGAAACCCTGCTGATCGAGGACGACCACGGCCACGGCATCGTCGACCTGCCACTGCATCCGCTCGCGGGCACCACGCACCACTGGGCCCTGGTGCGTTCCACCGCCAAGGCGTACGGCCCCGATCTGCGGCTCGCGGTGCTCACCGGCGACCCGCTCACCGTCGACCGGGTCCGCGGCCGCCAGCGGCTCGGCCCCGGCTGGGTCAGCCAACTGCTCCAGCGGGCCGTCGCGCACCTGTGGGAGACCGGGGCGACCCGACCTGAGCAGGTGGCCGGCTCCTACGGCGCGCGGCGCTCCGCGCTCATCGGTGCGCTCGCCGCCCGGGGCGTCGCCGCGCACGGGCGCAGCGGCATGAACGTGTGGGTCCCGGTGCCGGACGAAACCGGTCCGGTGGCCCGGCTGCTCCAGGCGGGCTGGGCGGCGGCCCCGGGCGCCCGGTTCCGGCTCGCGTCGCCGCCCGGGCTGCGGTTGACCGTCTCACCGCTGTCCCCGGCCGACGTCGAACGCGTCGCCGCCGATGTCGCCGCCGCGCTGCGCCCGACCGGTGGCGGGCGCTTCGACTGACGCGGCGCACCCGCCGGCGCGCTCCCGCCCGGCTGCCCGGATCACAGCTTGCGGAAATCCCAGGAGACCACCGCCGCGGGCACCAGCCTGAGCCAGGCGTGCCGCCCGTCGTGCGGCATCTGCGGCAGACCGAAGTACTTGGCGCAGAACAGCCGTTCCGCCTCGGCCAGCTCCGGGCGGGCCGCTCCCGTGCGCGGCACCTCCCCGACGGACTCCGCACGGCCGGACAGCTCCACTCCGCGCAGCTCCCCGTAGTCCTCGCCGTCGTCCACCAGCACTGCGATCCGGGGGTCCTGGCGAAGCTGCGCCCACCTCCGGCTGCGGGTGAGCGAGTACAGCCACAGCGCACGGCCGTCCCAGCAGAACCACAGCGCCCCCACGTGCGGCGCGCCCTGCCGGCTCACCGTGCCGACCCGGCAGGTGCGCTGCGTGCGCAGAAACGCGTCCCGCTTCTCGGGGCCCATCATGATCCGGCGTCCCCGCCGCTGCGTTGGTGCTTCCTCGGCCATCCGGTTCCGCCCTCCGGGCTGTTCCGTAAGCCGCCCGGCCGTCTCTCCGGGCCGCGACACGCATATCTGATCGTGCGTCAGCGACAGCATGAGGGCTCTTCCTGCCGGACGCAATGCTCCCTGTCCCGCGGACACCCGGACGAACCGGCCCCGTGTCCGCCCGCGGCGCCGGGCCGCGGACGGTCCCCGGCGGTGCCGGGCCGGGGCCGGCCGGCTGCCGGGTCCGTGGACCGGAACCCGCCCTGGTCAGATCCGAGGGCCGGAACCGGACCGTCCCGTCAGAGCGCGTACGCACCAGCCGATCAGCACGGCGTTCACCAGGGCGCACCCCAGCAGGAGGGGGACGAACCCCCACGGTCCGTCGGGCAGCGGGAGCGCCAGGACGACCAGGCTGAGCGGCAGGGTCGCGAACGTGGGGATCACCCCGGCCATGGACTCGCCGCTCTCGTCCCACGCCGTGACCGCGACGGCCCACCCGATCAGGCCCACGCACAGCGCGAGGTAGAGGAGCGCCGGCCCGCTCGTGAGAGCCCGGCGGACGGTGCGGAGGACGGGGCGCTGGTCGGCGGTCATGGGAGAACTCCTCGTCGGTGGTGCGCGCTGGTGCCCTGCGGCGCCGCTCTTCGCGGCGGCCACGGGACCATCCTGCCCCTCCTCGCGGCGCGCCGGGACAGTGCGGGCCCGCGGGCCGGAGCGGCGGCGCAACCTGGCCGCTCCGGCCCGCTGAACGGGATCAGGACGTGCTGTCCGGCAGCTCGGCACGGATGGTTCGTGCGGCGGTGACCAGGTTCTCCAGGGAGGCCCTGGTCTCCGGCCAGCCGCGGGTCTTGAGGCCGCAGTCGGGGTTGACCCACAGCCGTTCGGGCGGGATGGCTTCGAGGCCCTTCCGGAGCAGGGCCGTGGCCTCATCGGCACCGGGCACCCGGGGGGAGTGGATGTCGTAGACGCCGGGGCCGGCTTCGCGGGGGTAGCCGTGTCCGGCCAGTTCGTGGGCGACCTGCATGTGGGAGCGGGCGGCCTCCAGGCTGATGACGTCGGCGTCCAGATCGTCGATCGCCTGCACGATGTCGCCGAACTCGGCGTAGCACATGTGCGTGTGGATCTGGGTGTCGGGCCGTACCCCGGCGGTGGTGAGACGGAACGCCTCGGTCGCCCAGGCCAGGTAGGAATCGCGGTCGGCGGCGCGCAGCGGAAGGGTCTCGCGCAGTGCGGGTTCGTCGACCTGGATGACCGAGGTGCCGGCCGCCTCCAGGTCGCCCACTTCGTCACGCAGCGCGAGGGCGACCTGGCGTGCCGTGTCCCCGAGGGGCTGGTCGTCGCGGACGAAGGACCAGGCGAGCATGGTGACCGGGCCGGTCAGCATGCCCTTGACGGGACGTTCGGTCAGCGACTGGGCGTACCGGGTCCAGCGCACCGTCATCGGCTCGGGGCGGGAGAGGTCGCCGGCCAGGATCGGGGGGCGGACATAGCGGGTGCCGTAGGACTGCACCCAGCCGTGCTGAGTGGCCAGGTAGCCGGTGAGCTGCTCGGCGAAGTACTGCACCATGTCGTTGCGTTCCGGTTCGCCGTGCACCAGCACGTCGATGCCGGCCTTCTCCTGGAAGGCCAGGACATCGCGGATCTCGGTCTTGATCCGCTCCTCGTAGGCGTCGGGGCCGATGCGCCCGGCGCGCAGGTCGGCGCGGGCGGTACGCAGTTCGGTCGTCTGGGGGAAGGAGCCGATGGTGGTGGTGGGCAGCAGCGGCAGGCCCAGGTGTGCGCGCTGGGCTGTGGTGCGCTCGGCGTAGGAGGGGGAGCGGCGGGTCTCGGCCTCGGTGACGGCGGCGGCCCGGGCCCGCACCGCCGGGTCGTGGGTGAGCGCGGAGTCGGTGCGGGAGGCCAGGTCGGCACGGTTGGCGGCCAGTTCGGCGCCGATGGCGTCGGTGCCGTGTGCCAGGCCCTTGGCGAGGGTGGCGATCTCGGCTGTCTTCTGCCGGGCGAAGCTGAGCCAGCGCAGCACCTCGGGGTCGATGTCGCGTTCGGCCTTCACGTCCAGCGGTACGTGCAGCAGTGAGCAGGAGGCCGACACGTCCACCCGGCCGGCGAGCCCGAGGAGGGTGCCCAGGATGGTCAGGGATTTCTCCAGGTCGTTGATCCAGATGTTGCGGCCGTTGACGACGCCGGCCACCAGGCGTTTGCCGGGCAGGCCGCCGGCTGCGGCCAGCGCGTCGAGGTTGGCCGCGGCCGCCTCGGTGAAGTCCACCGCGAGGCCGTCGACCGGTGCTTTGGCCAGCATCGGCAGGGCGTCCCCGAGCCGGTCGAAATAGGAGGCGACCAGCAGCTTCGGCCGGTCGGTGAGCCCGCCCAGCTCGCGGTAGGCCCGCTCCGCGGCGGCCAGCTCCTGCGGGGTGCGGTCCTGGACCAGTGCGGGCTCGTCCAGTTGGATCCATGCGGCGCCCGCGGCACGCAGATCGGCGAGGAGTTCGGCGTAGACCGGCAGGAGTCGCTCCAGCAGGCTCAGCGGCTCGAAGTCCGCGGCGACCCCCGGGGCGGGCTTGGCCAGCAGGAGGTAGGTGACCGGACCGACCAGCACGGGCCGGCCCGCCAGCCCCAGCGCCAGGGCTTCCTTCAGCTCGGTGACCTGCTTGGTGGCGTCGGCCGCGAAAACGGTGTCCGGACCGAGTTCGGGGACCAGGTAGTGGTAGTTGGTGTCGAACCACTTGGTCATCTCCAGCGGCGCCACGTCCTGGGTGCCGCGGGCCATCGCGAAGTAGCCCGCCAGGGTGTCGGCCGCCACGGCCTCCCGGTGGCGTTCGGGGATGGCGCCGACCATGACGCCGGTATCCAGCATGTGGTCGTAGTAGGAGAAGTCGCCGGTGGGCACCTCGTGGATGCCGGTCTCGGCGAGCTGTCGCCAGCTGGCGGCGCGCAGGTCCTTGGCGGTCTGCCGGAGGGCTTCGGCGGTGACGCGGCCCTTCCAGTAGCCCTCGACGGCCTTCTTCAGCTCCCGGTTCGGGCCCTGGCGGGGGTAGCCGTGGACGGTGGCCCCTGCTGCCGCGGCTGCGGACTTCGCTGTCACGGAGATCTCCTTCGCGAGATGTCTCGTCGGGATCCCGGCGGGCACGAGGAGCGAAGGTGACGGAACACCGGTGAAAAGGCGGAAGCGCGGCCTGCTTCCGTCCACCGGATATGTGCGCCGACCCGCCCTCGAGGTCACCGGAATGTCCGCACACACATGGGCGCGTGCGGGCAACGGGCAGGTCTTCGGACTCGCGGGCGCGCCTGCCGGTCTCCCGGCGGGGCTCCTACTGGCCGTCGCTTCCCGGACCGTCGGGTCCAGTGCGTGTGACGGCGGTCGTTCCCACTCACCGCTGCGGGGCAGTCCCGGACTTCCACCGGGTTCCCTCTTACGACATCCCGCCTGGCGGACGGGACGAACCAGCTGCCCCGCCAGCCTAGGCGCAGAGCCCCCCGCCTGGGTAGTGCGCCCCGCGAGTCCCCGGCCCATCCGCGCCCGGTCCCGGGCGCCGCACTCCGGAGGTGAGCGTGTCCTCCCCGACTCCGCCGGTGGCCCTGCCCGCGTCGCCCTCATGCGGTTCAGCGGTTCCGCCACGTCCCGGAGGGGTGTTCCTGCGCTGTCGGCCGATGCGGGCCAGGAGGGACCGGCCGTCGGCCCGGGGGACGAACGTCCGCCGGGCCGACGGAGGAACGCGGCGACGGGCGTGGGCGGCGGCCGCGCAGCCGGACCGGTGCAGACGTCCCCGTCCCACGCGCCGGACGGCTGCTTAGGAAGACCCGGCGAGGGACGTGCGCGGCGGAGTGCGTCGCCCGCCCGTCTCGCCGCACCGGGACGGGCAGGCGGCAGGTGGAGCACAGAACGACCGCACCGAGGGCGGCACCGGCCCAGCTCAGCACGGTCACCGCCGCGGTGAGCGGCATGTGCGCGGACATCAGTCCGACGGCGACGGCCGGGGTTCCGGACCCCGTGTAGAAGAGGAGGTACAGCGCGGCCGCGATCCCGGCGCGGTGTCCGGGAGGTGTCCGCGCGTCCACCGCGCGGGCGGCCCCGCTGACGGCCAGCCCGTGTCCGGAGCCGGCGAGCAGGGCGGAGACGAGTGTCGCGTGGAGCGATGCGGCACCGCTGGCGGCGAGGAGCACCAGGCTTGCGGTCAGTGCCGCGAGACCGAGGGCCCGGGCCGAGCGTGCCGAGCGGCGGATCCCGGCGCACTGCGTCAGCACCGAGCACACCAGGACTGCCGCCACCACGCCCCCCGCCAGGGCCGGGCCCGCTCCGCGCGAGGTACGCGCGAGCAGCGCCGGAAGGAGCGCGAGGTAGATGCCGACGACGGCCCAGGCGAGGAACCCGGTCAGCCCGGCGACGACGAACAACGGCCGGAGGGCGGAGGGCAGATGCGGGCGGGCCGGGCGCCACCGTCGGCGGGCCCCGGAGGCCCCCGGCCCGGGCTCGGGAATGTTCCGGCGCATCAGGTGCCAGACCCAGGCCAGCAGCGCCAGGTGCAGCAAGTAGGGGGTGACCAGGGGGGCCGGCGCGTACTGGGCGAGTACCCCCGAGAGGGCCGGGCCCGCGGCGGTGCCTGCCGCGAAGGCCAGTCCGGCCAGCAGGGGTCCGCCGATACGGGCCGTGGGGTGTCGGTGCCGGGTGATGAGGGCCTGGGCGGCGCCGGTCGCGGCTCCCAGCGCCAGCGCCTGGCTCACGCGTCCGGCGAAGAGCCAGGCGGGGCCGAGGGCGAGGAGGAAGCATCCGGAGCCGACGGCGGCCAGCAGCACGCTCGACCGCAGCACCGGCCGGGGGCCCACGACATCGGCGGCCGGGCCGCACAGCAGCAGCGTCGGTCCACTCACCAGCGCGAACGTCGCGAAGAGCAGCGTCATGACCAGGTCGTCATAGCCGAAGAGGCGCTGGTAGTCCGGGTAGAGCGGGCCGGGCAGATAGGCGCCTGCGGTCAGCACCAGCACAAGGAGTCCGGTGGTCCGCACCGTCCGCCGGTCATCCCGGCCCTCCGGCAGCCGCCGCCCTCGGATGGACCGTGCGGCGGGCGGGGAGACGGGGGCCGGATCCGAGCGGGCGCTCCTGCCCGGGGAAAGACGCTGATCAGTCACGCAAGCCAGTGTGCAGGCCGGGAAACACAAGGGGAATCAAACGAATTCGAAGTCAATCATGCAAACTCTTTGCATGATTGACTCCCGGCTCCGGATCCTGCAGATGGTCGCCGAGCACGGCACGGTGACCGCCGCCGCCCGGGCCCTGCATTACACGCCCTCAGCGGTCTCCTACCAACTGCGTCAGCTCGCCGCCGCGGTGGGCGAGGAACTCGTGGTGCAGCAGGGCCGCGGCATCCGCCTGACGAACACCGCCCGCGTCCTGCTGCGCCACGCGGAGCGCCTTCAGGAACAGTGGGAACTCGCCCGCGCCGAACTGGCCGCTGTCGGTACCGAGCCCACCGGCCCGGTCACGCTGTGCGGCTTCTCCACCGCCGCCAGCAGTCTGCTGCCGCCCGCCGCCGCCGGACTGCGCGATGCCCACCCGCACATGAGGGTGCGCATCGTCGAGGCAGAGCCGGATCGCTGCTTCGACCTGTTGCTCGCGGAAGAGGCCGATCTGGCCTTGCTCGTCGTCACGGCGGACTCGCCGCCGATGACGGACCAGCGCTTCGACCAGCGGCCGCTGCTGGAGGATCCGCTGGACCTGGTCGTCCCCCATGACCACCCCCTGACGCAGCGCCGGAGGGTAACGCTGGCCGATGCCGCCAGGGAGCAGTGGATCGTGGGCAGCCCGGGTACGACCTACCACCAGCTCGTGCTCGCGGCCTGCATGAGTGCGGGCTTCACACCCGACATCGCCCACTACGCGGACGAGTGGGACACCGGAACGGCGTTGGTCGGGCACGGGTTCGGCGTGATCCTGGTGCCGCGCCTGGCGCGACTGCGCGAGGACTCGCCCGTCGCCCGGATCCAATTGCGCGGGGAACCGGCCCCGGCGCGCCGCATCATGGCTGTCACCCGACTCGGTGCCCGGGGAAACCCCGTTCTCGCACAGGCCGTCGAGACGATCACGGCGGTCGCCGCCGAACTCCTCCCGCGGTACTGAGCAAGCCAGGTGCGGGACGGGCGAGGGGAAGGGGCGTCCTCTTTCGGCAACGCGAACGGCAGGGCCGACGGCGCCCCGACTCCTCCCGCCGCTGCGCTCGGTCCCGCGCGGCGAGGCCGGTGCGGAGCCGAGTGCCTGTTGCGTTCGTGCCGCGGACGCCCCGCACCAGGCGTCGCCACCGCAGCGCAGAACTGCTGGTGTGGCGGATGGGACTCCGGGTACCCGGGGCCGTCGAACGCCGGCCGAAGCGGCACGGCAACGGCCATGGCGCATGCGTCCGGCCACCGCGGACTCCGTATATGCGGACTCCGGATGAGGTGCCGGGCCCGGCCCGCCCGTACCCGGAAAGGAACTCCCTGTGCTGCACCCAGCAGAGAAGACGCTCCGAACCCTCCTCGCCCGCTACGCCGACGCCCGTGCACAGCACGAGACCGCTCCCACTCCGGCGACCCGCGAAGCGGTGGAGGACCTGGCGTACACCCTCTGCGTCACCACGGACACCCGGTCCCTCACCGAGGCCCTCTCCGCAGCCGACGGCATGCTGGAGCGCCACGTCGCCCAGCGGAAGCACGGCACCCGGCGGGGGCGCGCACGCGGGGCTCCGGCCGCGGTCTGAGTCCGGTCACGTGAGCCGGGCGTGGCCGGCGGCTGCGCCGCCGTCCCGGCCCGAGGCCCTCGGCAGCCGGGCACGGCGCGTGCCCCGGCCCCGGGAGCGCGCGGAGCCCGCCCCGTGCTGCGGGACGCCGGATCTGTCGGGAGACTCGGAGGAGGAACCGTTCCCCGCCCGGAGGTAGCGCAACCCATGTCAGCTTCCCAGGACAAGCCCCTGCCCCTGCCGGACTTCGACCAGCTTCCCGCGGGCGCAGTCGAGCACCGCATCCGGCCGCTGTCCGGCGAGGACGTGCGGCGGCTTCTCGACCACGAGCGGGCCCATGCGAACCGGACACAGGTCGTGCACTTTCTGACCGCGCGGCTCGACGAACTGGCCGCCGGGGCCGAGCCCACCGGAGGAGATCCGCAGGGTGAGCGTCCCGAGCGCCCCGACGGCGCCTCCGGGCGCTCACCGGCCGCACCGGACACCGCAGCCGAGCCCACGGAACCCCTCCGGCACGGGCGGCACCGCTTCTGACCAGCGCGGGGCCGGCGCGCTCCGCAGCCGATGCGCACGCCGTCGCCCGCCGGCTGCGGTGTTTGACCGGCGGACCGTGTGAAACCCGCCGGAGCGGACGGCCCTGGGCCCCGATCCCGGACGGCGGTCGTCCCTGCCGTCCGGCCAGGGCACCCGAGGAGGAATCATGACGACGGCACGAGATGTGATGACACCGGGCGTGGAATGCGTGCAGAGCGACGAGACCGCCGGTGACGCGGCACGGCTGATGGCCCGCCTCGGTGTCGGTGCCCTGCCCATCTGCGGCAAGGACAACAAGGTCAAGGGCGTGGTGACCGACCGCGACCTCGTCACCAAGGTCCTCGCCGAGGGCCGCAAGCCCGCCGAGATGCCCGCCGGCAGCCTCAACCAGGCCGAGGCCGTCACCGTGGGCGCGGACGACGACACGAGCGAGGTGCTCGCCACCATGAGCGGCCACGGTGTCCGCCGGGTCCCGGTCATCGACGGAGACCGTCTGGTCGGAATGATCGCGGTCGCCGACATCGCCCGGAGCCTGCCGCACGCCGAGACCGGCCGGCTTCTCGAGACCCTCTCCGCCGACTGACCCGCCGGGGCCCGCCAGGTGCACACCGAGCGTGCACACGAACGGTCGGGAGCCCGCGGTCGGCGGTATGCGGGCGGTGCTTCCGCTTGGCGGGCCGCAAGGCGAACTTCCGGCTGCGGCCTGTGCACCGGGCGGTGGGGGAGCGGGAGCGAACCCTGCCGCAGCGGATTCCCCGGGGCCGTCGCCGAGGTGGCAGACAGGTCGTGCCGGCCCGGACGGCGCGGCGGCCCGCTGCCGGTCTCAAGGCCGGCACGGCCGTATAGCCTGGCGAAATGCTCCCCGAAGTCACAGCCACGCGCTACGTCACGCCCCTGAGAGAGGGCGGTTCGCTCCCCGGGCTCGTCGAGGCCGATGATCTGGGCACCTATGTCATGAAGTTCGTCGGAGCCGGTCAGGGCCGCAAGACGCTGGTGGCCGAAGTGCTGTGCGGCCGGCTCGCGCTGCGGCTCGGGCTGCGGGTGCCCGACCTGGTGCGGGCGTGGCTGGACCCGGTGATCGGACTGTCCGAGCCCGACGAGGAGGTGCAGGCGCTCCTCAAGGCGAGCGGCGGCCTCAACCTGGGCATGGACTTCCTGCCCGGCTCGCTGGGCTTCGATCCGCTCGCCTACCAGGTGAGCTCCGAGGAAGCCGGACGGGTGGTGTGGTTCGACGCGCTGGTGGGCAACGTCGACCGCTCCTGGCGCAACCCCAACATGCTGGTGTGGCACGGTGATCTGTGGCTGATCGACCATGGCGCTACGCTGGTCTTCCACCACAACTGGCCCACCGCTCGGGCGGCTGCCGAGCGTCCCTACGACGCCTCCGACCACGCGCTGGCCCCCTTCGCTCCGCGGACCGAGGAGGCCGCTGCCGAACTGGCCCCTCGCGTCACCGAGGAACTGCTGTCCGAGTGCGCCGCCGAGATCCCCGACGAATGGCTCGCGGGCGAGCCGGGCTTCGCCGACCCGGACGCGGTGCGGGCCGCGTACACCGAGGTCCTGGCCTCCCGCGCCCGTACGATCCAGGAGCGGATCACGCTCGGCGAGCCGAGCAAGGACGGACCCTCGCAAGCGCCGGGGTGGCTCACCGTGAAGGGCGGCGGTGCCAAGTGAAGCGGATGTCTGCGGAGCCCGCCGCGCGCGGCGATCTCGACGTGTTCGAGTACGCCCTGCTGCGTGTCGTGCCCCACGTCGAGCGCGGTGAGCTGATCAACGCGGGGGTGCTGGTCTACTGCCGCGCGCGTTCCTACCTCGGTGCCCGCACCCATCTGGACGAGGACCGGCTGTTCGCCCTCGACCCGTGTGCCGACGTACGCGGTGTCCGCGCCGCGCTGCACGCCGTGGAGTGCGTGTGCGGCGGCGGCGCCCGGGCCGGGCAGGCGGCCGGGGACGACGCGGGGCGGCGCTTCCGCTGGCTGGTCGCGCCGCGCAGCACGGTCGTCCAGCCCGGTCCTGTGCACACGGGGCTGACGGCCGATCCGGAAGCCGAGAGCGAGCGCCTGCTGGATCTGCTGGTGCGCTGAGCCGGGTACGGGGCGGCATCCGGGTGCGCTCCCGCACCGGGCGCCGTTGACAGGGCCTGTCGTGCCTCATAGCGTCACGACTGCCAGAGGTACTAAGCGGTTGCTCACCCATTCAGGCCCGAGGAGACACCAGCATGTCCAGCACCGAGCAGCGAGTCGCGATCGTGACCGGCGCCGCCCGAGGGATCGGCGCGGCCACGGCCGTCCGCCTCGCGGAGGAGGGCCACGCCGTCGCCGTCCTCGACCTCGACGAGGCCGCCTGCGCCCAGACCGTCGAGCAGATCACCCAGCAGGGCGGCAAGGCGCTCGCCGTCGGCTGCGACGTCTCGGACTCCGGACAGGTCGAGGCCGCGGTCACCCGCGTCTCCGAGGAACTCGGGGCCCCCGTGGTCCTGGTGAACAACGCCGGGGTGCTGCGCGACAACCTGCTGTTCAAGATGAGCGACAGCGACTGGGACACGGTCTTGAACGTGCACCTGCGCGGCGCCTTCCTGATGTCCCGGGCCTGCCAGAAGTCCATGGTGGACGCCGGGTACGGACGCATCGTCAACCTCTCCTCGTCCTCCGCGCTGGGCAACCGCGGCCAGGTCAACTACGCCGCGGCCAAGGCCGGCATGCAGGGCTTCACCAAGACCCTCGCCAAGGAACTGGGCAAGTTCGGCATCACGGCCAACGCGGTGGCCCCCGGCTTCATCGCGACCGACATGACCGCCGCCACCGCCGAGCGCGTGGGCATGGGCTTCGAGGACTTCAAGACCGCCGCGGCCGGCCAGATCCCGGTCCAGCGCGTGGGGGAGCCCGCCGACATCGCCAACGCGGTGGCCTTCTTCGCCGACGAGAAGGCCGGCTTCGTCTCCGGCCAGGTGCTGTACGTCGCCGGCGGACCCCTCAACTGACGGCCGGCGAGGAGTGGATCGCATGACGGAGCAGAACGCGGGCGGACAGCCCGGAAGCGGCAAGGTCGCCCTGGTCACGGGCGGCAGCCGGGGTATCGGCTACGGGATCGCCGAGGCGCTCGTGGCGCGCGGCGACCGGGTGTGCATCACCGGGCGGAACGCGGACGCGCTCAAGGAGGCGGTCGAGCGGCTCGGTTCCGACCGGGCCATGGGGATCGCGGGCAAGGCGCACGACCTGGAGCACCAGGCGGCCGCCGTCGACGGCGTGATGGAGGCGTACGGACGCGTCGACCACCTGGTCAACAACGCGGGCACCAACCCGGTGTTCGGGCCGATGGCCGAGCTGGACCCGGGCGTCGCACGCAAGGTGTTCGAGACCAACGTGGTCTCTGCGCTCGGCTTCGCGCAGCGCACCTGGGCGGCATGGCAGCAGGGGCACGGCGGCACGATCGTCAACGTGGCCTCGATCGCCGGCCTCTCGGCCTCGCCGTTCATCGGCGCGTACGGGATGAGCAAGGCCGCCATGATCAATCTGACCCAGCAGCTCGCGCACGAGTTCGCGCCCGCTGTCCGGGTCAACGCGGTGGCGCCCGCCGTGGTCAAGACGAAGTTCGCCGCCACGCTCTACGAGGGGCGCGAGGAGGAGGCGGCCGCCCGCTATCCGATGGGCCGGCTCGGCGCGCCCTCGGACGTGGCCGGCGCCGCGGCGTTCCTCACCTCCGAGGAGGCGGGCTGGATCACCGGACAGACGCTGACCGTGGACGGCGGTCTCTTCCTCAACGCGGGTGTCGAATAGCACAATAGGCGCGCCCGTGCGGACGTCGGACAGGTGCAGTGGTTTCGCGCACCAAGCGGCCTATGGCTCTTATGTCCGGGTGTCGGACTCCAAGTCCCGGCACCCGGACAGCTCGTTCTGCTCCGTCAGGGCTGTGCCTGGGGTAATGTCCAAACCCTTTCCCGTAGTCGGGTGACGTCGGAGCGTGGACGCACCCCGTGGGCACCGCACCAGAGGTAAGGCACCGCCGACTGAGGAGCGCGCACGTGTTCGACCGGAATGGGCTGCGGAAAGTCGCAGCGACCATACTCTCCCTCGTACTCCTGGCGGGGTGCAGCGCGCTCTCCGGGGGCGACGGGGGCGAGGAGCACAAGATCGTGGTCGGCACCACAAGCGCCCCCAGCTCCCTGGACCCGGCTGCTGCCTGGGACGGTTCCTGGGAGCTGTACCGGAACGTCTTCCAGACCCTCATGACCATCCCGAACACCGGGACCACGCCGGAACCCGAGGCCGCGGAGGACTGCGGGTTCACCGACTCGGCCAGCCGGATCTACCGCTGCGAACTGCGCAAAGGGCTGAAGTTCTCCAGCGGCCGCAAGCTGGACGCCCAGGCGGTGAAGCACTCCTTCGACCGCATCACCTCGATCGAGTCGCCGAAGGGCCCGGCCGCGCTGCTGGCCAACCTGGAGCAGGTCGAGATGAAGAGCAGCCGGGTGGTCGTCTTCCGGCTCAGGAAGTCCGACGCGACCTTCCCCTTCATCCTCTCCACCCCCGCCACCTCCCTCGTCGACCCCGACGACTACCCCCGCGCCAGCCTGCGTCCGGGCAACGAGGTGACGGGCTCGGGGCCCTACGAGCTCAAGAGCTACGAGCCCGGCAAGCGGGCCGTGCTCGTCCGCAACGACGACTACAAGGGCACCGCCAAGATCCGGAACGACGCGGTCACCATCCGCTACTACAAGCGGTCCACCAAGATGGTCGGCGACCTCAGGCACGGCCGAATAGACCTCACCTACCGCGGTCTGACCCCCGACCAGGTGCTGGAGTTCCAGGAGGCCGCCACCACGGGTGACACCTCCTTCGACCTGAGCGAGATCACCGGCTCCGAGGTGCACTTCCTGGTCTTCAACCCGAAGGACGAGCAGGCCGCCAAACCCGCGGTACGCCGCGCCGTCGCCCAGCTCGTCGACCGCAAGAAGCTGGTGCGCGAGGTATACGACCGGACCGCGAACCCGCTCTACTCCATGGTCCCGACGGGTATCACCGGGCACACCAACGCCTACCTCGACCGCTACGGGGAGCCCGACCGCGGGAAGGCGCGCACCATACTCCGGGACGCGGGCATCACCGAGAAGGTGCGGCTCACCCTCTGGTACGCCGAGGACCGGTACGGCGACTCGACGAGCCGGGAGTTCGCCGAACTCAAGGAGCAGCTCGAGGACTCCGGTCTGTTCGACATCACGCTGCGGTCGCGCTCCTGGGAGAACTTCCAGGACGGTTACCTCAAGGGGCAGTACCCGGTCTTCGGCCGCGGCTGGTCCGCCGACTTCCCCGACGCGGACAACTACATCACCCCCTTCGTGGGGGAGAAGAACGCGATGGGCACCCCGTACAAGAACCGGAAGCTGACCGGAGAGCTGCTGCCGTACTCGCGGCGGCAGAGCGACCGCGGCGCGGCCGGTCAGTCGTTCGCCAAGGTGCAGCGGGAGATGGCTGAAGACGTGCGGCTGCTGCCGCTGTGGCAGGGCAAGGTCTACATCGCCGCCGAGAAGGATGTCGCGGGGGTCGAGTGGGCCATCGACGCCTCGGTCATCATGCGCGTCTGGGAGCTGTACAAGAAGTCGAGCTGGTAGCCGCGGGATGCCGCCGGGGCCGTCCCGCGGCGTTCCGGGGCCGTCCGGTGCTGTCAGTGCGGGACGGTACCTTCGGTGCGGTCAGTGAGCACGACGGAAGTGCACCACCGCAGCGGAGGTAACAGCGCGTGAAGGAAATGCTGCCCCGGTCCTGGCAGGGCGTCCTCGGCGAGGAGACCGAGAAGCCCTACTTCAAGGAGCTGGCGGAGTTCGTCGAGGAGGAGCGGGAGCGGGGACCGGTCTACCCGCCCCGCGAGGAGGTGTTCGCCGCCCTCGACGCGACCCCGTACGAGCAGGTGAAGGTGCTCATCCTCGGCCAGGATCCGTACCACGGCGCGGGACAGGGGCACGGTCTGTGCTTCTCGGTCCGTCCGGGCGTCCGCACCCCGCCCTCGCTGCGCAACATCTACAAGGAGATGCAGGACGAGCTGGGCCACCCCGTGCCCGACAACGGCTATCTGATGCCGTGGGCCGAGCAGGGCGTGTTGCTGCTCAACGCGGTGCTGACCGTGCGTGAGGGCGAGGCCAACTCGCACAAGGGCAAGGGCTGGGAGAAGTTCACCGACGCGGTCATCCGCGCCGTCGCGGACCGGCCCGACCCGGCGGTGTTCGTGCTGTGGGGCAACTACGCGAAGAAGAAGCTGCCGCTCATCGACACCGAGCGGCACGCGGTGGTGCAGGGCGCCCACCCCTCACCGCTGTCGGCGAAGCGCTTCTTCGGATCCCGGCCCTTCACCCGGATCGACGAGGCCGTCGCGGCCCACGGCCACACGCCCGTCAACTGGCGCATCCCCGGTCTGAGCTGAGCCACGCGGGGCTCAGCCCGGGGTGAGCGCCATCGCCGGAGGCGGCCGTTAGCGTCGTGTCCTCAGCACTCGGCGAACGGGAGGAGCCCCTCGTGGCGGAGCCCCAGCAGGACGTGCCCCAGGGCGCGGACCACGCGACGATGGTCAGAATCGGCCAGGCGGTCATGCTGCACCGCGGTGGCGACCGGGAGGAGGCCCGGAACCGCTTCGCCGCGCTGTGGACGGAAACCGACATCGACGCCGACCTGTTCCACCGGTGCACGATCGCGCACTACATGGCCGACACCCAGGACGACCCCGTCGACGAGCTCGCCTGGGACCTGCGCGCCCTGGCGGCGGCCGACGCGCTGGAGCAGGACGGTGCCGGTCGGGCCGAGCACCGGTCGGCGGTCCGCTCGCTGTATCCCTCCTTGTACCTCGACCTCGCGGCCGATCACGTCAAGCTGGGTGACGAGGAGGCGGCCCGGAGTGAGCTGGGGCAGGCCCGGCGCCGACTGGAGGCGCTTCCCGCGGACGCGTACCGGCAGGGCCTCCTGGCCGCCGTCGAACGTCTGGAGAAGCGCATCGCCGACGGCGCCGCCTCACCGGGCGGGCGCCCGGGCGACGCCGACGGCCCGGACGGCGGGACGGACCCGCAGCCGTAGCGCGCCTGCCGCAGCGGGCTCCCCGGTGCGGCGGCGCCTGCCTCGTTCCGCCGGGCGGGGCCTCCGCGGGGCGCGGGGCCCGGGGGCCGGGGCACTTCCCGTACGGGGAGCGGTGTGCGGGGAGCCGGGGTCACCTCCCGTACTGGGAGCGACAGATGCGTGCCTGCGCGCTGTCCGCTTCCCAGCGGCCGTAGGACTCGCCCAGTTCGCAGACGGCACTGTCCGGACGCGCCGGGTGGTTGCCGCGCCGGTGCCGCTCGCGTGCCCCGGAGCCGTCGTGGCCACGGCCCGTCCCGCCGCCGATGACCGGTGCCGGGTCCCGGCCCGGCGCGCCGGGCCGCGGCCGGGGATGCGCGGGACGCCGGCCCGGGTTCCCTGCCGTGCCCGTCGGGTGCGCGTCCTCGCGGGTGCCGGATCCGCCGCTTCGCGGGGGCTGCGCGCCGGGGGAGGGGGCCGGGCCGGCTCCCCGGCGCGGCAGCTGGGACAGCGACTCCTTCGCCGGAGGCCGCACCAGGCGGCGAGTAGGTACGGCCCCGCCGCGGGGCGGATGGGAGTGCTGGGCTGCGGGTTTGCCGCCGGGCTCACCGGGACCGCCCTGGACGGTGACGCACCCGGTGGTGGTCGAGAGCGCCACTCCCAGGAGGGCCATGGCTTTCGTCATTCGTGACACTCCGGCAACTCTTCCCACCCGGGTCGCCGTGCGGAAGCCCCCTCAGGAGTGATCGGGGAGCGTTCAGAAGCCGGTTCTGCCGTCGATGCGCTCCCGCAGCAGATCGGCGTGGCCGTTGTGCCGCGCGTACTCGCCGATCACGTGCAGATGGATCCACCGCAGGGAGTTGGTCCAGGCCGGCCGCCACGGGCTGGTTCCCGTGTCGTCGAGGGAGCGCGCGGCCGCGGACCTGCGGGCCCGGTCGACCTCCTGCCGCCAGACGGCCAGCGTCCGCGCCCCGCTCTCGGCGTCCGCCACCGCGAAGTCGCCGTCCGGTGCGTCCTTCGAGGAGTAGAGCGGTTCGGAGTCGGCCTCACCGAAAACGGTCCGGAACCAATGCCGCTCCACCTTGGTCAGATGCCGGACCAGTCCCAGCAGCGTCAGCCCGGAGGGCGGGGCGGAGGCGGTCCTGAGCTGCTCGTCGCTGAGCCCGGCGCACTTGGCGGCGAGCGTGGCGCGCTGGAAGTCCAGCCACTGTTCCAGCAGTTGCCGCTCGGCTCCGTCCCCCTGGGGCAGTGGGAGCCCGCTCACCGCGCCGACCGGCGGTCCCTGGGGCTGCCCGGCACCGGCCGCCCGCTCCTGGTGCGCTGTCCGCGGTCCGGGGGCCGGCCGGCCCTCGTGTGTGGTCATGCGGCCATCCTGGTCGCCACAGGTGCGGGGGCGGTTCCGCCGCGCCGGTGACCGCGTGCCGTGTCAGCCGAGAGGTGCCAGCATCCCGGTGAGGATCTCCCGCACGCTCTCCCGCAGCTCCCCCTCGGTGGGGACGGTGCTGCTGAAGGTGCCCGCCGTACAGGTGAAGAGGATGCCGTCGCACCAGGCCAGCAGGGAGAGTGCGTGCCGCTCGGGAGTGCGGGAGCCGGCCGCGGCGAGCAGCGCGCGCAGCGGCCCGGCGAAGTCGCTCAGCCCGGTCCTGTCGTAGTGCGCCCGCAGTTCCGGGCGGCGGGTGGCCTCCAGCGCCAGTTCGTAGCGGGCCACCAGCAGGGTGCGGTGCCGGGTCAGATGGCGGTGCAGCGCGGTCGCGACGAGGTCGGCGAGCGGCCCGGGCCCCTGGTCCGCCCCGGCGGCCGCCGCCATCTCCGCGGTGTGCAGCACGGAGCCCTCCAGCTCCGTCAGCCGCCGCACGGCCGCCTCCAGCAGGGCCGCCCGGGTGCGTGCGTGGTTCGAGGTGGAGCCCGGCGGCAGTCCGGCCGCCTCGTCCACCGCGCGATGGGTGAGTCCCCGCATTCCGCGCTCCGACAGCAGCCTGATGGCCGTGTCGGCGATCAGCGTGGCGCGGGGAGTGGCGGTCACACGTGGAGTCATGAGGGCAATCTACCGGGATCACTACATCCGTAGTACGATCGGAGTGGCTACTACATCTGTAGTTAGATCTCGAGGAGGCCCCGTGCGCCCGTCCCACGCTCTCGTCATCGGTGCCGGAATCGGCGGACTGGCGGCCGCGGCCGCGCTCGGCGACCGCGGCTGGACCGTCACCGTCCTGGAACGCGCCCCGCGGCTGGAGCCCGTCGGCGCCGGTATCGCCCTCGCCCCCAACGGGCTCCGCGCCCTCGACGTGATCGGCCTCGGCGACCCCGTGCGCGACCTGCGCACCTGGACGGGGCAGGGAGGTGTGCGCGCCCCCTCGGGCCGCTGGCTCGCCCGGACGACCGCCGACCGGACCGCCGCGCGCTTCGGCGACCCCACGGTGCTGCTCTCCCGTGCCGCCCTCGTCGACCTCCTGCGCACCCGGCTGCCCGCCTCCGTCGAACTGCGCACCGGGACCGCCGCCACCGTCGCCGACCCGGGTTCCCGCACCCGCCCCGCCTCGGTGACCACCGCGGACGGCGCGACCCGCACCGCCGATCTCGTCGTCGCCGCCGACGGCATCCACTCTCCGGCCCGCCGCGTCCTCTTCCCCGCACACCCCGGGCCGCGGTACGCGGGCTGCACCGCCTGGCGCTTCCTCACCGAGCGCCCCGCAGGAGAGGTCGAGCCGCACGAGACCTGGGGGAGGGGCCGGATATGGGGCACGCAGCCGCTTCCGGACGGCAGGGTCTACGCCTACGCGGCCGCCGTGTCCCCCGCCGGGCAGCAGCCCCCGGACGGTGAGCGCGCCGAGCTGCTGCGGCTGTACGGCAGCTGGCACCGGCCGATCCCGCAGCTCCTCGCGTCGGTCGCGGACAGCGCCGTACTGCGCAACGACGTCCACCATCTGATCGATCCGCTGCCCGCCCAGCATGCCGGGCGGGTGGTGCTGCTGGGCGACGCGGCCCACCCCATGACTCCCGGCCTGGGTCAGGGCGGCAACCAGGCGCTGGAGGACGCCGCCGTCCTGGCCCGGTTCGCCGACCCGGCGGGCGACCCCGCCGAGGCGCCGGCCCGCTTCACCCGGCACCGGCTGTCCCGCACGACCGAGGTCGTGCGCCGTTCGGCGCGCGCGAGTCGTGCGACGACCCTGACCGGCGCCGCGAGCCGCCTGCTGCGCGACACGGCACTCGTCGCCCTCGACCACCTCGCCCCCGCTGCCGCGCTCCGCGTCTTCGCGGGGATCGCCGACTGGCGCCCACCGCCTCGCACGTATGCTGCCCAACCACAGTCAGCAGCGCAGTAGCGAGGAGAGCCCGTGCGGATCGGCGTGATCGGACTCGGCGACATCGCCACAAAGGCGTACCTGCCGGTACTCATGGCCCAGCCGGGCCTGGAGCCGCATCTGGTCACCCGCACCCCGGCCACCCTGGCCGCCGTCGGGGACGCCTACCGGGTCCCGGCCGCCCACCGCCACACCGGCCTGGACGGCCTGCTCGCCGCCCGGCCGGACGCCGCCTTCGTGCACGCCGCCACCCGCGCACATCCGGAGCTGGTCCGGCGGCTGCTGGAGGCCGGCGTGCCCACCTTCGTCGACAAGCCACTCGCCTACGAGCTCGCCACCTCCCGCGCCCTGGTGGAGCTGGCCGAACGCCGCGGCACCGGCCTCGCGGTCGGCTTCAACCGGCGGCACGCCCCCGGGTACGCGCAGTGCCTGGAGCACCCGCGGGAGCTGATCATCCTGCAGAAGCACCGGGTGGGCCTGCCCGAGGACCCCCGCCGCACGGTGCTCGACGACTTCATCCACGTCGTCGACACGCTCCGCTTCCTGCTCCCCGGCGAACCGGACCGCATCGACGTGCGGGCCCGGGTCCGCGACGGGCTGCTGCACCACGTCGTGCTCCAGCTGGCGGGCGACGGCTTCACCGCGCTCGGCGCCATGAACCGGCTCTCCGGCTCGGCCCAGGAGGTCCTGGAGGTCTCCGGCCAGGACGCCAAGCGCGAGGTGCGCGACCTGGCGGAGGTCGTCGACCACAAGGGCCGGCCCAGCATCCGCCGCCGCGGTGACTGGGTGCCCGTCGCCCGGCAGCGCGGCATCGAGCAGTGCGTGCTCGCCTTCCTCGACGCCGTGCGGGACGGCAGGACCCCCGATGCGCGGGACGCGCTGCGCACCCACGAGCTGTGCGAACGCGTCGTCAACGACGCACTGGAGCAGTCGCGCTGAGCTGTGTGCGGCTCCGCGCCCCGCGCGCGCGTGCCGCACGCGCCCCCTCCACCACGCCGTAGGCCGCCAGCGCGGTCAGCGCGAGCCGCAGCGTCCAGTCGCCGAAGCGCACATAGAGCGTCGTCCCCGAGGCCAACGGCACCTCGGCGAGCCGTGCCGCGCTGGTGCCGGTGCCCATCGGAGCCCCCACCCGCTCGCCTCCGGGGCCGTACAGCGCACTCACCCCGGTGAGCGTCGCGTGCATCACGGGGCGCCCCGACTCGGCCGCCCGCAGCGCCGCCAGCGACGCGTGCTGCTCCGGCGCCCAACTGTGCTGGAAGGAGGAGGTCGAGGACTGTGCCACCACCATCCGGGCGCCCTCGGCGACCAGTTGCCTGCTCATGTCGGGGAAGGCCGTCTCGAAGCAGATCAGCGGGCCGAACCGCAGTCCGCGCGTCCGCATCACCACCGGTTCCTGGCCGCGCCTGCGGTCCTCGCCCGCCGCGCGGCCCACCGACGTCGCCCAGCCGAGCACCGACCGGGCCGGGACGTACTCGCCGAAGGGCACCAGTCGCATCTTGTCGTAGCGCTGCCCGGTGAGCCCCCGTTCGTCCACGAGCACCGAACTCTTGTAGATGCCCGGCCGGTCGCTGCGCCGCGCGTCGACGTTGACCAGCAGCGGAGCCCCCGTCAGCCGGGAGAGCGCGGACAGTCTGCGCACCAGCCCGGGACGGCCGGCCAGGTCGTAGCCGACGCTGCTCTCCCCCCACACGATCAGGTCCGGATCGCGGCCGGCCAGTCGGCGGGTCAGCTCCTCGCCGCGCGCGAACCGCTCCTGCCGCGACTGCGTCTCCCCGATCTGCACGACGGCGATCCGGGTGCGGCCCGCCGGTTCGGGCCGGGGCGCCCACGCCCAGGCGGCCCCGCCGGCGGCCGCCACGGACACCAGTACCACCAGCGCTGCCGTCCGGGCACGCGGCAGCGCCGTCAGCGCGACCAGCGCGGTGTTCACGGCCACCACCAGGAAGCTCACCAGCCAGACGCCGCCCACGGAGGCCAGCCGCAGGGCGGGCCGCACCTCCCACTGGCTCGCGCCCAGCAGCCCCCACGGCCCGCCCAGGTACTCCCAGGACCTGACCAGTTCGGCCAGCAGCCAGCCCGACGGAACCAGCACCACGGCCGCCGCCAGCCGGCCGGCGCCGGGAGCGCCGCCCAGCAGCCGGTGCACCAGCCAGCCCCAGGGCAGCCACAACAGCCCCAGCAGCGCTGCCAGCAGGACGATGAACACATGCAGGCTCGGCATCAGCCAGTGGTGCATCGCCAGCATGAACCCCGTGCCGCCCGACCATCCGGCGAGCGCGGCGGCGCGGCCCGACGGCGCAGCGCGCAACAGCAGCAGCCACGGCACCAGCGCCACGTACGCGAGCCACCACAGCGCGGGCGCGGGGAACGCCAGCACCGGCAGCGCGCCCGCCACCGGCGGCAGCACCCGACGGGCCCAGCGGGACGCCGGCCACGGCGGCATGGGCGCCCTCCTTCATCCGGTGGTCCGATCACCCAGTGTGCGGGAGGGCGCGCGCGGTGGCGAGGGGCGTGCCGGGGCGGGCGCGGCGCGGCCAGTTCACCGCGCGGACACGGACACCGCGCGGCCACCGGCGGGATGCGCCGGCGACGTGCGGGGGCCGGGGACCATGCTGAGCACCTCCGCCTCGGACGTCCGCAGCACCGCGGACTCCGCTGCCGGACCGCGGTCAGGCCCGTCGGCACGATCCGGTGCGTCGGCCGGTCCCGGCCGGGCCGCGCGCCGGGACGACGACCCGGGCTCCTCCGTACGTGCCTGCCGCGCGCTGTCGGACGTCAGGACGACCAGCCCCCAGGCGATCAGCGCGCCCGCGGCCAGCGCCAGCACCGTGCCCGTCGCGCCGTACCGGAAGCTCTCCTCCAGCAGCAGTATCCCGGCCGCGGCGGCGACCACCGGGTTGGCCACGGTGGCGGTCGCCAGCGGCGTCGCCAGCCCGCCGTCCCGGTAGGACGCCTGGGAACTCGCCAGCCCGGTGGCTGCCAGCACCACCGTCAGACCCGCGAGCGCCACGGAGACGGAGAGCGGGGCCGAGGCCCAGCCCTCGGCGAGCGACTTGACGAAGACCGAAGCAGCGCCGTACGCGACCCCGGCGGCCAGCGCCAGCGCCGTGCTCCGCAGGGCGCCGAGACGGCCGCCGGGGCGGCCGTGCACCGTACGCCGTACCGCTGCCGCCGCGCCCGCCAGCAACGCGACGAGGCCCAGGACGCAGCCCGCGAGGAGGAACTGGCCGCCTCGGTCGAGGGAACCCACGCCGGTGTCCCCGGTCAGCAGCAGGATGCCGGCAAGACCGGCCGAGACCAGCACGATGCCCCGCCACGCGGAGGGCGTCACCGGCCGCCGTCCCAGAAGCGCCGCCAGCGGGGCGGCGAGGACGAGCGTGAGCACGCCGAGCGGCTGGACGACGGTCAGCGGACCCTGGGCGAGCGCCGCCACGTGCAGCAGGGCTCCCGCCCCCTGCAGGGCCGCTGCGGTCCACCACATCCCGGACCGCAACAGCCTCCACCGGCTCGGCTCGGTCGAGCTGGCGATCTTCTCCTGCACGATCGCGGCCAGTGCGTAGCTCACCGCGGATACCAGCGAGAGCGCCACCGCCATGGTCAGCGCGCTCATATCCGCTCCGTGCAGCACCGGTCGGGCATCGCGTTCATGCCCTCCACGGTTCCGTATTCCTGACGGCCTGTCGTCACCTGCCGGCACCGTCTTGATGTACCACCAGCGGAGTACGGCACGGCTCCGTCTCCCCCTGTCAGGTGATGTCTCCCGGTGGACGCCGGGTGTGCCGGAGTCGGCCCGGCCGGATCCGGGCGGCGCCCGCCGGCGCCGGTCGGGGGCCGGCCCCGCCGAACGGTGCACGGGCCGGCGCGGTCGGTCGGGCCGTCCGGTGCCATGGACGGCCCGACCGACCGCGCCGGGGTGTGCCCGGGCCGTCACGTCGGCGCGGTGCCGCCGACCGGGCGCGGAAGACGGAAGACCGCCCGTCAGGGCTCCGCGGGGAACGGCCCCTCGCCCGAGACCTCGACCGGACCGAACCCGCTGCCGAGCACGGTCACCCGGCACACGCGGCCGTCCGCCAGCCGCAGCCGGGCCGTGTCGCCCTCCAGTTCGGTCCACAGCCGCTGGTCGCCCTCGGGCCTCATGGTGCCGGACCACTTGGTGCCGGGGCCGGTGGTCTCCGTGAACAGCGCTACGTCGACCGGCACCTCGGCGGCCCCGGTCAGCAAGGTCGCGGGACCGCGGTAGAAGTTGTCCATGCCGCAAGTGTGGCAGCCCGCTTCCCCGACGGCACAACCGCTCAGCGGGCGGATCGCTCCCCGCGAACCGACGGAACCCCGCCTCCGCGGTGCGGGGGCGGGGTCCGTCGGCCGACGTGCTGATGCTGCGCTGGTGTGACCTAGAAGTCGTTCTTGCAGTAGTTCTGCGCCGCCGGGCTCAGCAGCGGGTTGCCGCAGACGTTCGCACCCACCTTCACGGGTACCTGGACGTTGTCGCCGGAGAGGATGCCGGGCGACTTGCCGGTCACTCCCACCACCGGATCGCCGCCGGCGGCGGCGGTGGTTCCGGTGGAGCCGAGCAGTGCGGTGGCGCTGCGGGCGCCGACCACGAGGGCCGTACGGATACGCATGTGCTCTCCCGTGCGAGGTGGTTGTTTTCTCCACGCCCACCGTGGGCGTGCACGCCGCCCCCCGCACTTCGGCCTGCTCCGCCCGGGTGGGCGCGTTGGTACGGTGCGAGCCGGCGGGGAACCGCCCGGACGGAGCGGAAGGGGGCCGCGGATGGCCGCGGAGGAGGAGCCGCACGGCGGCGGAGGAGAGCACGGCGAACGCGCCGAGGCGGTGGCGCTCCCCGGCAGCCGGCCGGTCGGGGGACGACGGGTGCTGTGCCGGATGTGCGGGCAGCCACTGCGCGACCGCGCCTCCCGGCTCTGGGGCCTGGGGCCCGACTGCCGGCACAAGCTGTCCCTGCGTACCGCCCCCGAACCGCCCCGGAACGAGGTCGACCAGGACGTGCTGCCCGGGCTGTGACCGGCGGCTCCTGGCGCGTCTGCACGGGGATTCCGCGGCGCGACGGGAATCATGGGGGAGCACACCGGCGAAAGGCAGCTCCCCGTGTCCCAGCCACCGCAGCCCGGGCCCGACCGGAACGACGACCGCCGCTCCCGGCGTTCCCGCTCCGGCACGGAACCGGTGACCGCGCGCAGCGACCTGTGGCTGCGCACTCTGCTGTCGTCCGTCGGAGTGCCGTTCTTCGCCGCGGCCGCCGCGCTGTTCGCCTGGTGGGCCGCGGCCTCGGACAGCCACAGCACCCCCAGCGACCGGGTGCTGACCGTGCTGGCGGCGCTGTGCGCCGCGTTGGCGCTGATCGCGGCTGTCGATCTGCTGGTGCTCCGGCGCAGGCGGGCGCAGGAGCGGCAGCGGCGCCGCCACTGAGCCGACGGGCGCTCCGGGAGTCTTCCGGTCCGGTCCGGCTCCGGGAGCTTCCCGGTTCCCCCTGGGGACTCCCGGTTCAGCCCCGGGGCCCGGCGCGCGGGCCGTGGGCTTCCGGAACCGCGTGCCGCGGGGTGCTCAGCCCACCGGCTGGCCCGCGTGCGGGCTGAGGACACCTGCCGCCATCAGGGCGAAGAGGGCCACCCCGAGCAGGATCCGGTAGATGACGAACGGCATGAAGCTGCGGGTGGAGATGAAGCGCATGAACCAGGTCATCCATCGAACTCTTCGGCGGCCTTGACCTGCGCCTTCATCCACTCCATGAGCGGCGGTGGGAGAGGAATGGGAGAAGACTCCCACAGGCGTTCACCCTCCCGGGCGACAAACCGCATCCACCTGGCCTGCAGCGTTTCCATGATGGCCCGCTCCATGCCCGTTGTCACGTTCGCGTACAGGCCCTCCACGCCCGCCACCTCGTGCCCCATGCGCGTCTCCGTCGCGATCCGGCTGTGCCCGTCCTCGTCCAACCACTCCTTGTGCCCGTGCCGCAGCAGGTACAGGCGCTTCCCCGCATAGCCCGTGGCCGGCAGCTCCGGCACCGGCCGCCGTGAGCCGGCCGTCTGCTGCTGACCCAGCCGCACACGCTCGTACCTCTCGCGGCTCTCCCTGCCGTCCGCGATGGGCCGCCAGTAGTGGTAGGTGAAGTTCGCGTTGGCGAGCGACCCGCCGCCGATACCGCGAAACACGGTCGGCGCCTCGTGCGAGTCGAGGAGCATCTCCAGCAGCTCCGCGAGGAACGCCGGCACCACCAGGTCCCGATACGACTCGTACTTCGGCGGGAACAGCTTGATGGGCCCGGTGCCGTTCTCCCGCTGGTACTGCCACTCGACGCGCAGCGCCGGCATGGGCTCGTCCCCGCGGTAGCGCTGCAGCGACTCCTCGCGCCGCTCCGGGTCCGGATCCGACGCCGGCCAGGCGGGGTGGCAGAACTCGCGGCGCAGGGCGTACAGCTCCCCGGGGCGCATCCCGGTGAACGGCATCGTGTACATGAAGACGTAGCCGTCGAGACCCCAGAAGGCGAGCGCGTTGAGTGCGAGACGGTGCACGTCCTCGATGCGCATTTCGCGCTTCTTCTCGCGCGGCTTCTTCTTGTACTTCCCGCGGCGGCTCTTGCGCTTCACGGGGGAGGCGGCCCGCAGCCCGTCGTCGACCGCGTCGTCCATCATCATCGAGAAGACCAGCAGGATCTCACCCGCATACCGGGTCCCGACGTTCGGCCGGGCCTTGAGCTCCTTCTCCCACAGCCGGTACTGGCTGGGCTTGATGTCGCCCACGGGGACGTCGCCCCAGCGGGGCTCGATGTACAGACGGATGAACGATCGGACGTTGTGCAGGCGCAGGTGGCCGACATCGAGGGTGTCGGGCCAGGTGCGGCAGTAGTCCCGCATCAGGATGGAGCCGTCGCGCCGGCTGATGTACCGGTCGTTGCGGACGTCGGCTTCCCGGTCGAGGCCGTAGTCGTATGCCTCGTCCTCGCTCCAGTCGGTGGACGACAGCGAGTCGTAGATCTTCTTGCCGGTGTCGGGGTCGACGCGGCCGGTGTCCCACCGCACTCGAACGCTGCGTCCTCGCCGCTCGATGTACGGCATCGCATGCTCCTCCGGTACGGCGGTGCGCGGCGGGCACCCCCTGTCCGCCGCGCGTTCCCGCTCGACGGTGCGCTAGGCCAGGTGGGCTACGGGGCATCCCTGGCAGAGCGCACAGTCACCTCCTTGACGCTTGACCAGGTCGCGCACGACGGCTCTGGCGTGAGCGTCGTGCGCGACTCGGGGCGTCGTTGCGCACACGATTGTGTCATCGATCTTTCCTCGGAACCCGTAGAACTCGGCGCCGAGGTCGAGCGTGACTGGCTCGTAGTGCAGCATGAGCTTCCCCCTTCCGGAGAAGTTGGAACCTCCCAAGTAGCGCCAATAGTCCCATGTTCAACAGCACTTGTTGGTGTGTCTGGTGCTGGTGTGACTGGTGGTTATGTAACAACTTGGCTCACGGAAAGGGTTGTACGGCTAGCGCAACTTTCCTTGCCGTTCGAGTTCCTCGAGGACCTGCTGCTTGAGCTTCCGGATCTCGGGGGCGGGGAGGTCGGTCGTGGCGACCGCCGCGTCCTGCACTGCCTGGCCGACCGCGTCTTTGAGGTCGTCGGGTTGCACGGGGGAGATGACGGAGCCGTCGGGGCCCGGCTCGATGGTCGTGGGGCTGCCGCCGCGCAGGATCTCCTGGCAGGAGCCGGCGGCCCAGCCGAGCGCTGGTTCGATCTTTCCGTAGGTGTTGTCGCGGACGGACTGTCCGGCTTCGACCTGGTTGTAGGTGTTGATGTTGAGGTCGGCGTCGCGGGCGACGTCGACCTTCGTCTTTCCCAGTTGCGTGCGGCGTAGGCGTACCTGCTCGGCCAGCCTCAGGCGGTGTTCCTTGGGTGTGGAGGGCATGCCCCGCATCTTCTCAGGAACGCACAGGAACCGCCAGGAACACCTGTGATCGGCTGATTCCGGACCGTAGTGACACTGTGAGAAACAGCGAGAAACGATGAAGTTACTGCCCAGTTCTACTAGAAACCATTAGAAGAAGCGGCTACCTTCTCTTCATGGAACAACCCCCAGCCACCTTCGAGGTGAACGGGGCGGCAGTCCGCACCATCCGAATGCGCCACGGGCTCGACCAGGCACAAGCGGCACATGCAGCAGGCATAACCGCCAGCTACCTGAGCCGCCTGGAGACCGGCACGCGCACCCGCATGAGGCCGGACACCTACGCCGCGCTCCGCACAGCCCTACGCGCCACCGACGACCAGCTCCTCGCACCACTCGACGAGGAGCCCACCGAAGAGAAGAGGTGACCATGTCTCCCCGCCCGACCCCCACGCCCCGCGGCCTTGAGACCTACTACAACGTCAAGCAGGCCACGGTCCGCCTCGGACTCGCCACCGCGGACGAGTCCGACTGGAGCGGCCAGAAGTGGCTTCGTGACGGGGCCAACCGGCCGGCCGACGGCAGCAAGGGCGACCCGTTCCCCTGCACCCGCATGGCCGGGCGGCTCCTGTTCTCCGAGTCGCAGCTCGCCCAGATCGCCGAGATGCACGCGAACGCTCCCGAGCGCCGTGGGCGGGGCCGCAAGACGCGCAAGCCGACCGTCAAGCAGCCGGCCACCGTCGCCGCCTGAGTGCGGCAAACGGCCCCAACCGCCGGGCTTCCACACACCGGCAGCAGGGGCCTCGGAACCACCCTCAACCACAAGAAAGGGGCGCCCCGTGCGTCACATCATGACACCCACCGAACAGACACCGCTCACACCGGAGCGCGAGCGGGAGATCCGCGACCGCCGCGAGGCCGTCACCGACACGCCGTGGGGCAGCTACCGCGACCTGGGCGGCGAGTACACCGTCGAGGCCGGTGCGACGATCACCCTCGACGAGGGCTTCTCCTCCACCGGCATGGTCGCCCGCGTCTACGGCGACAGCGACGAGCAGCGCTACCGGCGGGCCGACTTCATCACCCAGGCGCCCACCGACATCGACCGCCTCCACACCGAGCTGGACCGGGTGCGCGCCGAGCTGCAGGGGGCGCGGGCCACTGTCACCGAGCTGACGGCCGCCCGTGACGCCGCCACCGCCGAGGCCGAGTCCCTGCGTAGCCAGCTCGCCGACGCCTACGGCAGCACGGCCGCCGAGTGGATGCAGACCCAGCAGCAGCTCATCACCACGCTGATGGCCCGCGTCGCCGAGCTGGAGGCCCGCCCGTCCCTGACGGCGGAGCAGGTCGCGGTCAAGGGCGCCGTGTACTGGGAGGTGCTGGCGCACCGCGACGACCCCGACCTGTCGTCCCGGATCGCCGCCGCCGTCACCAGCGCGCTCGCCGAGGTCCGGGCCGAGGCAGGTGACCGGCGATGACGATGCCTTCCCCGTTCGAGCCGGACGCTTTCGACCGCATCACGGCCCGGCTGCCGCACCTGTCGGCGTGGCAGGCCGCCTGGAACCAGGCCGCCGACGATCTGGCCGACACCTCTGTCGTCGAGATCTACCCCGAGGACATCGGCCGGCTCGCCTGGGAGCTGCTGCCCGAGCAGGAGCGCGACGAAGCACTCGGCGCCCTCTTCTACTGCTGGTGGGCCGCCATGCAGAACGACCGCGAACAGCTCGCCACCGAGAGGGGCGACCGGTGATGGCACTCACGATCCCCGCACCCGCACCGGAGGGCCACGAGCAGTGCAGCGGCTTCATCTCGGACGCTCCCCGCGCCCCGGGCCTGTGCGCTGTCTGTGGTGACTCCTGGGCCTGGCACCGCGCCGACGACGGCCGTCTCGCCGAGCAGATGCACCAGCTCGACACCGCCGACGGTGCGTTCGCCGCACTCGCCGTCCAGCACCCCGACCGCTGCCACACCCCCGACGACTACAACGGCTGGACCCCCGGAGGAGCCGCATGAGCGCCCCGAAGCTTTCTGCCGGATGGAACAAGGTCTCCCTGCGCGAGGGCGGCGAGATGGCAGCCGAGGTGCTGCGTGAGGCCGCTGCCGAAGTCGTGGCGTTCTGCCCTGAGCACGGCGACCGCGACACCGTGCGGATGGCCTGCCACTGCGAGCTCGCCGACGAACTCCGCCGCAACGCCGCCGAAGTAGGTGAGACGGCGGGCGGAACGTGCGGGGCAAAGCTCACTCCCCGGAGCGGCACCCGGCCGTGCGTGCTCCCCGCCGGACACCCCGGACACCATCAGGACCAGCACACGAACACCTGGCCCAACTCGGGCGGCGCGTCATGAGCCTCGAACTCCGCACGTACCGGACCGCACGCACCGCGAAGCGCTGCAACATGCACCTCTGCCACACCCGAATCCAGCCCGGAGACCGGTACCTGCGCGCGTCGCTCCCGCCGCTGGTCGATCCCAACTCCAGCGAGCACTGGTGGTCGATGAACGTCTGCACCGCATGCATGACCGACGAGGCGAAGGCCGCCGGGGTCCGGGCCGACGAGTTCAACGCCCGGTATCCCGTCGGTACCCGCGTCATCGCCTACCCCGGCGCCCGGCCGGAGGACGACGCCACCGCCACCCGCATCGACACGACGACCCGCAGCCGGGCCACCGTCCTCGGCGGCCACACCGCCGTCGTCTGGGTCCACGGCCACAGCGCCTGCATCGCCCTCACCCACATCGACGTGCTCCCTGGAGGTGCCGCATGACCGCCTGGGAACCGCGGCTGGCGGGCCACAGCCTGCCCACCATCAACCAGAACGGCGACATCGACGGCTTCGTCTACCACCTGCCCGGCACCGCCCAGCAGGGTCTGGCCGCACCGATGACCGACGAGCGGCTGGAGGAGATCCGCCGCACCATCCCCGAGACCTACCGGGGTCCGTGGGTTTACCGACCGAGCGACGAAGGCGACTGGTGGGTCGAGTACCCGTCCGACAACCCGCAGGCGGGGCACGTCGCGACCGTCCCCGACTACGGCGAGAACCTCGCCTTCTTCATCGCCAAGGCGCGCACCGCCGTGCCGGAACTCATCGACGAGGTCATGCGCCTCCAAGCCGAACTGGCCGCCGAGCGGGGTGAGTCCCGATGACGTTCACGCACGACGGCACGGTCTTCGACCTGGACATCGAGCACGCGGATGTGTTCGGCACCCACTGGACGTGGACCGGCGAGCACAGCCCGGCCGGTGAGCCGCTGATGCAGTCGATCCGCCGCCCCTACGGGCCCGGCCGCCCCAGCCACACCCGGCCCTACGACAGCCAGCCCCTCCCACTGCCCGACGTGTACGCCATGTACGGGCCACTCATCCCCATCCACCCGACCCGCATCAACGACGCGGCATGGACCAGAGGGGTGGCCGCGTGAACGGCACCGCCGCCGAGGTGTGCACCTACGCCATGGCCTTCGCCCTCGCCACACTCCGCGAACTCGTCCGCCTGCAGCAGCAGATCGCCGACCTGCAAGACGCCCTCGACGGCGCCCGCGAAGCCGTCGAAGCCGAACAAGCCGCGCACCAGAACACGCGGCTCCACGGCAGCAGCCGGCCCCGGGCGATCCCCGCCGTGACCAACCACGAACTCCCCAAGGAGGGGCAGTGACTCCGCCGATCGAGGCCCGCTGCGACCACTGCAAGCAGACCCGGCCCCTGTTCCTGTACGAGCCCGACCACAACATGCACGCCATCCCCGTGCCCTGCGAGTGGTGCGACCGGGAGAAGCAGCCCCTCCTGTGCGTCCGCTGCTGGGGCGCCGAGCGGGAGCGCGAGGACAACATGCCGATGTCCACCGCAGAGGAAGAGGCGACCGCGTTCCTCCTCGGCGCGGCGGCCAACAACAGCCGCATCCTCGCCCGACAGGCCGCCGACAAGGCCACCTGCGACGGCATCGCCGCCGCTACCGAGCGGGCCGAGGCCGCCTGATTCGTCCCGCGCCGGCGGATGACCAAGGGCCCCCGGCGCGGGCCACCAACCACCCCACAGGGACACCGCACCGCGGTGGCCCCGGCACACCACACCCGAAAGGAGGCGACATGCCCACCACCGAGCACCCCTACGCAGCCCCCGACGGCATCCTCATCGGACACCTCACCCCCGGCACAGCCGCATGGGACGAAGCCCGCACCGGCCTCACCGTCACCGCAACCGAGATCGCCGCCATCCTCGGCCTCTCCCCGTGGCAGTCCCGCTTCAGCCTCTGGCACAAGAAAGCCGGACTGCCCACCGCACCGTTCGAGATGACACCCGCCGTCGAGTGGGGCAACCGCCTCGAAGACCCCGTCGCCCAGAAGTGGGAGGACGAGCACCCCGGCCAGCTCGCGGCCCCCGCGGGCACGTGGCGGCACCGGGACCGCGAGTGGCAGCGCGCCACCCCCGACCGGCTCGTCTACCCCCAGCCCACCGACCCGTTCACCGTGCCCCACGAGGCCAACGGACTCCTCGAGGTGAAGACCTCACCCACCGGCGACGGCTGGGGCCCCACTGGCTCGGACGAGTTCCCCATCTACTACCGCTGCCAGGTGCAGTGGCAGATGGACACCCTCGGCCTCCCGTGGACGAAGTTCGCCGTCCTCATCGGCGGCTGCGACTACCGCGAATACCACGTCGACTACGACGAGGCCGACGCCACGCTCATGCGCGAAGCCGCCCTCACGTTCCTCCACGACGTGCGCCACGGTATCCGGCCCGCCATCGACGACAGCACGGCCACCTACCAGACGGTCCGCGCCCAGGCCGAGGGCCGCGACGACATCGACGTCGAAATCCCCGCCGAACTCGCCGACCGCTACCTCGCCGCCGTCCGCGACGAGAAGACCGCCGAAGCCCACAAGCGGCAGGCCGCCGCCGAAGTCCTCGACCGAATCGGCACCGGCTACCGCGCCGTCCACGGCGACCGGCGCATCGCCTACCGCACCGTCCGCGACGGCCACACCCACTCCCTCACCCCCTACCAGCAGAAGGACGCCGCATGAACCAGATCAGCAACGCCGTCGCCAAGAGGGACGACGGGCCCGCCGCGCAGCTTCAGCAGTACCGGGACGAGTACGCCGCCCTCGTCCCCTCCCACATCAACCTCGACCAGTGGATCCGCCTGGCCGTCGGCGCAATCCGCGGCAACGAAGACCTCGAGGAGGCCGCCCGCAACGACGTCGGCGTGTTCCTCCGCGAGATGAAGACCGCCGCCCGCCTCGGCCTGGAACCCGGCACCGAACAGTTCTACCTCACCTCCCGCAAGTCCAAGGCCCACCGCGGCCAGCCGATCATCAAGGGCATCGTCGGCTACCAGGGCATCGTCGAGCTCGTCTACCGGGCCGGCGCCGTGTCCTCCGTCATCGTCGAGACCGTCCGCCAGAGCGACACCTTCCGCTACACCCCCGGCCGCGACGAACGCCCCATCCACGAGATCGACTGGTTCGCCGACGACCGCGGCCCCCTCGTCGGCGTGTACGCCTACGCCGTCATGAAGGACGGCGCCACCTCCAAGGTCGTCGTCCTCAACAAGCGGCAGGTCATGGAGGCCAAGGCCAAGTCCGACAGCCGCAACTCGCAGTACTCCCCGTGGCAGACCAACGAAGAAGCCATGTGGCTCAAGACCGCGGTACGCCGGCTGGCGAAGTGGGTGCCGACGTCCGCCGAGTACATGCGCGAGCAGCTCCGCGCCGCAAAGGAAGTCGCCGCCGAGCCCGCCCCGGATACGCCGCCCCTGCCGCCCGTACAGGCCGCCCCCCTCGACGACGTCGACCCCGACACCGGCGAAGTCCTCGAAGGCGAACTCCTCGACGAGCCCCCCACCCAGTAACCCGCCCGGGCCGTCCCGCCCGCCGCTAACAGGCGGGGCGGCCCCAAGCCAACCGTACTCACAGGAGGCACCAGTGCAGATCTCAACCACCGGAAACAAGATCCTCGTCGAACTCGACCACGAAGAAGCCGCCGCCGTCCGCGACGACCTCGGCGACATCTGGGCCAGCAAGGTCAGCACCGCTGGCGACCGCCTCCACAGCCTGCTGGAGGACACCACCGCCGTCACCGAGGAGGCGGCCCGATGACCCGCCGCCTGTCTCCGGCTGAGCGTCTGGCCGCCACGGACCGGGACGCCACCCTCGCCGCCATCGCCGCCCGCACGTCCGACTGGGACCGGTTCCTGGTGGAGCAGGCCGTGTGGATGCTCGGCCTCCAGCAGGACGAGTTCTCCGCGAACGACGCACGCGGCCTCCTGCCCGACCTGGCGCACGGGCACCTCGGCGCCGCCTTCAACGCCCTCCGCTCCAGCGGGGTGATCGAACACACCGGGCAGTACGTGCCCTCCACCTCACCCACCACCCACGGACACCCCGTGGCGGTGTGGCAGCTCTCCATCAAGGGCCACCTCATAGCGATACAGCGCCGCCCCCGCCAGCAGGGGAGCGCCGCCGCATGAAGCCGCCGGTGCCGTACTTCGGCGGGAAGGCCCGCATTGCGAAGTGGATCGTGTCGCTGCTGCCCGAGCACCAGCACTACGTCGAGCCGTTCTGCGGCGGCCTGTCCGTCCTGCTCGCCAAGCGACCAGCTGCGATGGAGACCGTCAACGACCTCGACGGCGAGCTGATGAACATGTGGCGAGTCCTGCGCGAGCGGCCCACCGAACTGGTCCGAGCCTGCGCCCTGACCCCGCACTCCCGGACCGAGCTCGCGGTCAGCCACGAGCCCGCGTCCGACGAGCTGGAGGCGGCTCGCCGCACTTGGTCCCGGCTCGCACAGGGACGGTCCGGCACGCTGCGACAGACCGGGTGGCGGCACTACATCGACCCCGCCGGCTCCACCATCGGCATGCCGGGCTACATGTCCGCCTACGTCGACCGGCTCGCCGCCGCAGCGGAACGTCTGTCCGCCGTGTCTCTGGAGTGCCTGCCCGCCCTCGACATCATCGGCAAGTACGGCGCTGCGAAGGACGTGCTGCTGTACGTCGACCCGCCCTACCTCGGCACCACCCGCCCGTTCAGCAACTACCGGTGCGAGATGCGCGGCGAGACAGACCACCGGGAGCTCGCGGCCGCACTGCACGACTGCCGATCCGCAGTGGTGCTGTCCGGCTACGACAGCCCGCTCTACGACGAGCTGTACGCCGGCTGGAACCGCTACACGCAGCAGACCATGACCGGCAACGCCAAGACCGCGAAGGACCGCACCGAAGTCGTGTGGTCAAACCGGGTCCTGGCAGGCCAGTACGACCTGTTCGCGGAGGTCTCGGCATGAGCCTCCTCCACCTCCTCGCCGCCTGGACCGGCATCTCCATCCTCGCCGGCCTCGCACTCGGCGCCGCCATCAACCACAACACCAGGAAGGAACACTGACATGGCCCGCTACGCACACCGGCCCCTCACCGCCGCCCGCACCTACAGCAACGCCTTCCGGCTCACCACACCCCCCGCCGAGCCCACCGACGAGACCACCGGCGTCGACTGGATCGCCGTCGAGCGGGCCGCCCGCGACGACTACGACCCCCGCCTCCTCACCGACGACGAACGCCGCGAAGCCGCGCTCCTCCTCGGCCGCGCCGGATACGGCATCAAACCCACCTCCACCCGCCTGTGCATCTACGAGCGGCTCATCTGCGAATGGTTCGCCGACGCCGGCCTCCTGCCCCCGGAGCGCATCTGCACCGCCGACGGCTGCAACCGGGCCAAGGTCGGACTCGGCCTGTGCATCGGCCACCTCCAGGCCAAGCGAGCCGCAGAGAAGCAGGCGAAGAAGGCAGCCGAGGAAGCAGCAGCCAAAGCCGCCGCCGAGGCCCAACTGCTGGTGGAGGCGGCATGACCATCCGCGACCTGTGGCCCGAGCCAGCGCCCTGCCAGGACGACCCCGACCGTTGGTTCCCGCCCGGCGGCAGCCACACCCACGCCTGGAAGACCGCAGCCGCCCAAGCGATGCGCATCTGCCACACACGCTGCCCCATCCAACCGCAGTGCCTCCGAGACGCACTCACCGCCGAACAAGGGCAGCGGGCCGCCGACCGCCACGGCATCACCGGCGGACACACCCCCCGCGAACGCGCCGCACTCGACCCCACAACCACACGCACCGCCGCATAGCCAGCAAGCCGCCCGTCAGACCCGGAGGAAACGCCGTGACCTTGGATTCTTTGCAGCAGGCGCATGAGCCCGCCCGCCGGGGCGCCGCGCTGCGGGCGGAGGTGCGGTGATGGGCATCAAGCGTGTCGTCGAAGTCCTCCTCCACGCTCCCGCCGACCTGACACCCGCCGAACGCATGGTGCTTGTGGCCATCGGCGAGAACGTCCGGGACGAGGACCCCCAGCGGAAGACGTGGCCTGACTTCAACGCGCACGTCCTGGCGCAGCGTGCGGGGCTCACCGGGCAGGGCAGCCTGAAGTCTGCTCTGCAGCGGTTGGCGAAGCGCGGCCTCGAGGTGCGTATCCCGATCACGTTCGGCAAGGACGGTCGTGCTCTGTATGCGGTGCCGGGCAAGCAGTGCCGGTACCGGTTCCCCACCCTCGCAGAAGGGGAGGCCACAACCTCCCCTTCGAGTGGCCAAGGGGAGGTCACAACCTCGCCAGGGGAGGTCACAACCTCCCCTAAGGGGAGGTCAGGACCTCGGCAGGCGGGGTCAGAACCTCCCCCTACCCCTACCCCTAAGACCCCTCCCCCCTCCAAGGAGGACGAGGGCCCCGCGGCGCCGTCGAACCTTGCCGATCGCAGACAGCAACAGAACGACGACCTCGCCGACGCAGCCGCCTTCCTCGAACAGCTCCCACACCCCTGGACCATCGGACCCGTCACCGCCAAAGCCATGGCACCCGACCTCCTCCAGGCCATCGACAGCCAGGGCTGGGACCTCGACGCCGAGCTCACCGCCAAGCTCACCGAGAACCCCGACGGCATCCGCAGCTACCCGCCGATCCTCCGACGCCGCATCGGAGACCTGCCCAAGCGCATCCGCAAGCCCGCACCCGTTCCCGACCACCTGCCGCCCTGGTGCGGCGAATGCGCCGACGGCAACCGCGTCGCCGCCCAGCAAGGCCACCTCCGGAAGCTCTTCGACGCCGACGGCAACGGACGGCCCTGCCCCAAGTGCCACCCCACCCAGACCAGCCACGCCGCCTAACCCCTCAGGAGCATCCCGTGACCGACGAACACCTCGAGCGCACCCCACCCCAGGACCTCGACGCCGAACGCTGCACCCTCAAAGGGATGATCCTCGCCAAGAGGGCCATCAGCGCCGCCGTCGAAACCGTCGAAGCCGACGACTTCTACCGCCCCGCCCACGCCTCCCTGTTCCGCGCCATCACCGACCTCTACACCCGCACCGAACCCGTCGACCAGGTCACCCTCGCCAACTACCTCCGCGAGCTCGGCATCCTCGGCCAGGTCGGCGGCCCCTCCTACATCGGCGAGATCCTCAGCGCTGGCACCACCCCGGCCAACACCGGCTACTACGCCGAGATCGTCCGCGACTGCGCCGTCCGCCGCCGCATCGTCGAAGCAGGCATCCGCATCACCCAGATCGGATTCAGCGGGGAAGGCGAAGCCAGCGAAGCCCACGACGCCGCCCAGGCCGAACTCGCCTCCGTCACCACCATCCGCGAGGAAGCCGACTGTGCTCTCCTCGGCGACGACCTCCACGAGGTAGCAGCCGAGCTGGAGCAGCTCGCCGCCGAGGGCCGCAGCATGGGCGTCCCCACCGGCTTCGCCGACCTCGACACCCTCCTGCACGGCCTCCACCCCGGGCAGATGGTCATCATCGCGGGCCGGCCCGGGCTCGGGAAGAGCACTCTGGGCGTGGACATGCTCCGGTCCTGCTCCATCCGCTACAACCGGCCCGCCGCCATGTTCAGCCTGGAGATGTCCCGCCGCGGCGTGCAGCACCGCATCATCTCCGCCGAAGCCCGCATCGGCCTGCACAAGATGCGCGGCGGCCAGATGGCCGACCAGGACTGGGCCGCGTTCGCCAACACGCTGACCAAGCTTCAGCAGGCGCCGTTGACCATCGAGGCCACACCCAACCGCACCCTCACCCAGATCAAGGCACGCTGCCGACAGATCAAGCAGCAGACCGGCCTCGACCTGGTCCTCATCGACTACCTGCAGCTCGTCGAGACCAGCGGCCGACGGCGGGCCGAGAACCGGCAGCAGGAAGTCTCCGAACTCAGCCGCGGCATCAAGCTCATGGCCAAAGAGTTGGGCGTCCCCGTGGTGGTGCTGTGCCAGCTCAACCGCGGGCCCGAACAGCGCACCGACAAGAAGCCGCTGCTGTCCGACCTGCGGGAGTCCGGCTCGCTGGAGCAGGACGCCGACGTCGTGATCCTCCTCCACCGCGAGGACGCCTACGACCCGTACTCGCAGCGCGCCGGTGAAGCCGACGTCATCGTCGCCAAGCACCGCGACGGCCCCCAAGCCACGATCACCGTGGCGTTTCAAGGGCACTATAGCCGTTTTGTCGACATGGCGGCGACATGAACTTCACCCCGGAAGACATGGCCGAGATCCGCAAGCAGGGCGATCTGAAGTCGCTGTTCGCCGCGCTCCTCGGCAAGCCCGCCCCGCAGCCCGAGCAGCCAGTCGAGGACGAGGCGCCGCCGTACCACATAGCGCGCCCCGGGGCCTGGCCGTGCGGCACCGCCGCCTCCGGGCCCATCCCCAGCCCCACCTGCCCTGACTGCGCACCCCACTGGAAGGGAGAGACCGCATGAGCGACAACGGCTACGCCGATGGCTGCCCGCGCTGCCTGGCCGGCCCGACGGCGCCGACGACTGGTATCGCCGCCCGCGGGTCCCTCACCGCCGCGTACCGGTGCCGGGCCTGCCGCCACATATGGACCTGCACCTGGGCCGTAGTGCCCGGCCGCGTCCTCCCACCCCCGCCCCGACTGGAGGAGGCCGCATGATCCCGCGTATCGGCTCCCTGTTCACCGGCACCGGCGCCCTCGACCTGGCCGTGCAGGACGTGTACGGCGGCGACCTGGTGTGGCACTCCCAGTTCGAGCCGCCCGACAAGCACGGCAAGCCCGACCGGCACCAGTGGCCCGCGCAGATCCTGCACCGGCACTGGCCGACCGTGCCGAACCTGGGCGACATCACCGCCATCGACTGGCACGCCGTCCTCGAGGAGCACGGCCCGGTCGACATCCTCACCGGCGGCTTCCCCTGCCAGGACATCAGCAGCGCCGGCAAACGCGCCGGACTGGTGCCCGGCACCCGCTCCGGGCTGTGGGCGCACATGGCCCGCGCCATCTCCGTACTCCGACCCCGACTGCTGGTGATCGAAAATGTCGAAGGACTCCTTTCCCGAAAAGCCCACCGTGACCTGGGACCCGACAGCGAAGCTCTGGATGAGGGAACTGCCGGAGGGACTCTTCGAGCACTCGGAGCCGTACTCGGAGACCTGGCCACCCTCAGGTTCGATGCGGAGTGGGCGCGGGTGGCCGCATCGGAGGTCGGCGCTCCCCACGGCCGCAAGCGAGTCTTCATCTGCGCCTGGCCGGCTACTGAAGACGCCGACCGCGCAGCTCGCGGTGAACGGCGGATCGCAGCACCCGGACAAACGCAAGAGCGGGGGGCACGGGCCGACGCTGGCCGACGAGGTCGAGCACCTGCTGCCAACACCGATGGCGGGGGACGCGACCGGCACCCGCAACGCGACAGCAGGACGGTCGAACCCCGACTCGCAGCACCACAACGGGTGGACGCTGTCGGACGTCGTGTTCAGCGGGCAACTCCTGCCGACACCCACGGCTTCGGACGGGGACCGGGCGAGCTCGACGTACAGCCGGGGCAACCCGACACTGAATGGGGCGCTTACGGGCCCGCCATCCGACGCTGGGAGCACGTCCTCGGACGCCGGGCCCCGCGACCAGTTGACGATCTGGGACGCCTGAGCCCCGCCTTCACCGAATGGATGATGGGCCTGCCCGCCGGTTGGGTCGTCGACACCCCGGGCATCACCCGGCCCGCCGCGCTGAAGGCGTTGGGGAACGGGGTGGTGCGGCAGCAGGCCGCCGCCGCGCTCCGGCTCCTGCAGGACCGGATGCCCGCGGCCGCACGACTCGCCCCCGCCGGGCAGCCCGCCCTGGAGCGTGCCGCATGACCGGCCCGGTGCCGTCGTCCCGCCGCGGGCCCAGCAAGCGCCCGCTGAGCGCACACCAACTCGACGCCCTCCGACTCGTCGCCCTCGGCAAGACGCACAGCTACCTCGCCCGGGAGTTCGGCATCGACAGCAAGAGCGTCGGCAAGTTGATGACTGAGGTGTTCCGCAAGCTCGGCGCAGCGAACGCACCGAACGCTGTCCTCCTCGCCTGCCGGGCCGGACTCCTCGATGTGAGTCCTCCCGCCGTGCAGTCCAGCGAACTCCTCACCGCCCGGCAGCACGAGGCGCTGCTGTGGACCGCACGGGGCTGCACCGCGCACGAGGTCGTCGACCGGATGGGCGTGTCTCTCGACACGGTCCGCTGGCTCCTGCGCACCACCCACCGCCGGCTCGGTGCCCGCACCGCTACCCACGCCGTCGCGCTGGCCATGGCGCGGGGGCTCATCACCGCCACCGACATCGCCGAGCCGCCACACGGCCGTGAGAGCGCCGCAGGCGACCGGGAGGCTCCCGAGCCCCACCCGGACCACCAACGGCCGCCCAGCGGGCACACAGCCACCCGCACGGCCCCCGCCGCGACCACACCCAAGGAGGCAGCCGCATGAAACCCATCACCGACCCCTACGACACCCGGGACGAGGACGCCGCCGCGAAAGCCAAAGCGATCCTCCGCGAGGACGAGCCCCTCAACCCCTTGGAGCGGGCCGCCATGGACGCCATCAACGAGAAAGCGTGGGTGCTGTGGCACACCTCCACGATGCTCAGCTACGCCCACGGCGTCATCCGCCTCCTGTCCACCGCCCACCTGCTGCGCGACAAGAAACACGAGGACCACCAGGCGAAGTCACTCTTCGCCGAGGAACGGGCACGCGAGGACCGCAAGGCCCGCACCAACAGGCTGATCACCCGGCTCGACACGGTCATCACCCAGGCCGCCGACGCGCTCCGCAAAGGCGAGGACCCCATCAAGGTCGCCGAGGCACTCGAGAACCACCGGGACCGGGACCGCGGCGACAAGCAGGCCGCCGCGTGAGGGCCGCCGACCAGCCGCTGCTGCACGGCTACAGCATGCGCGATCTCGACCACGTCACCCGCTACACCATCGCCGCCGACCGCTGGCACCTGGCCGGCGCCGACGACCGGTACGCGGCAGTGCACCACGCCATCGTCGAGCACCTCCTCACCACCCCGGAGCGGCCCACCCGCCGTGACCTCGTCAACGTCGGCCTCCACGCCTCCAACGCCCATGTCGCCGACGAGATGCACCACCACGGCTGGGACCGCCGCGACATGCAAGCCGGCCGCGGCGCACTCCCCGGGTTCCAGCGCTTCTGGCAGACCCGCGGCCACCTCCCCTGGGACGAAACCCTCATCGAGCGGTATGCACTCGCCCAGATCTGGCCCCACCTCACCGACCTCCAGCAGCAGGCCATCGAAGCGCTGGCCGCCACCGGCGACCACCAGGCCGCCGCCGATGCTCTCGGCCTGCACCTGCCCGCGTTCTCCGCCCGGCTCCGCCTCGCCCGCCGTGCCGTCCTCGGCCTGTGGCACGAACACGAAACCCCCCGCCCCCTGCCGCGGGACAAGCGGGTCCGCACCAAGACCGGCACCTGGAACGGGCGCCGGCTCCTCACGGAAGCCGACCTCGACAAGCTCCGTCAACGCCGGACCGAGGGCGCCACCTACGCCCAGCTCGCTGCCGAGACCGGCTACAGCGCCGGCGCCCTCTGCAACCTCCTCCGCGGCAAACGCCGCCCAGTCGCCGAAAGGACCGCAGCATGACCCAGCACCCCAGCACCCCCGCCCGTGACGCCCTGTACGACGCGCTCACCACTGGCGTGACGCACGCCCAGCTCCGCCAGCACCACATCGACCAGCACGCCGCCGAAGTGCGCACCGTCGTCCGTGCCGAGACGTACCACGACGCCGCCGACGAGATGGAAGCCCGCCAAGCCCGGACTGAGCACGAGGAGCGCGAAAGGTTCGGCGGGCTCGACCACGAGACCGAGTTGCAGAGTGCCGCTGTTCGCGAGATGGCGGCCTATCTGCGCAAGCGCGCCGGTCAAGTCCGGGCTGCCACCGAGGAGCCGACCCGATGACCGATCCCAGCATCCCCGAGACGCCTGCTGTGCGCCCGCAGGACGGCCCCACAGGGGTTCCGGCGACACCCAGCCTGGCCGACACCGAGAACGCGCCGCAGGCGGGCGCACAGGACCGCGACTGCCCGGCGTGCGACGCGGGTCTCGACCACACCGAGCACTGCCCCACCCCCGAAACCCACAACTGGGGCTGCGGATGCGCGACAGACCAAGCACCCGCCGCATGGCGCCGCGAGCGGTACGCGGAAGCGATCACAGCGGACTACGTGGATCTGCGGTTCGTCCGTGACGACCTCGCCGTCGCCGCCATGGCCGTGGCCGACGCCGAGCAGGCCGAACTCCGCGCCGAGCGTGACCGGGCGCGTGAGGTGGCGGTCCGGCTGGAGAACCAGCTCGCCGCCGTCCGCGCGCTGCACGCCCGCGACGACTCCAACCCGCACGGCCCGTGGTGCAACACCTGCCTCACCACTTGGCCCTGCCACACCATCCGCGCCATCGAGGAGCAGCCATGACGTGGCAGCGGCAGGAGATCACCACAGCCTGTGACTCCTGCCGCGCCTACTGGAACACCCTCCAAGACCTCGGCGCCGAATGGGACGCAGCCGGCCGACCCAACGACCCCGACGGCTGGGGCCAGCAGATCGCCGCAGCCCTCGCCATGTACGGCGGACACCTCGGACAGCACCTCGACAGGAGCCACCCGTGACCGACCCCGCCCGGCAGCGCGAGACGCTCGCCAGCCTCGACCGGGCCCTCGACAGCATCACGGCGGCCGTGTCCGTCCCCGCCACCTTCCGCGCCCACCCAGAGACCACCATCCCCACCCGCCGCTACACCCGCTAGCCCACCGCCCGGCCGCCCCCACGGCCGGGCCACCATCCCGCACCCTGCGCGACAGGAGCCACCCATGGACACCACCACCTGCACCGTCTGCCAGCAGAACCTGTGGGACAGCGAGCTCGGGCATCAGGCGTGTGGCGCCTGCGTGCGCAAGCTTGACCGGCTGCTGCAGGATCTGGCCGGGCCGCGTGGGCTGTACGCCCAGCTCGCCACCGTCCTCACCCCCGGCACCGTCGGCGACAGCGCCCGCGTCTCCGGCAGCCGCACCGCACCGCTGCCCATACGGCTCGAGCCGCTGTCGCTGGCCAGCCGCGGGGGAGTCGTCACCATCCTCCAGACTTGGCTCGTCGACATCCACGAGCACCTGGGCTATCGGCACCCCCGCTGGCAGGGCGGGCTGCAGGGCCAGCTTGATCAGGCCGTCAGCCGGCTCCGCATCCTCCTCCCCTGGGCCGCCGAGAACCATGAGGCGTTCCGTGAACTCTTCACCGAGGTGAGGGACGCCGTATCCGCGTGTCGAGCCCAGGTGTCCGGCGAGCCGCCCGCCCGCCGCGTCACCGTCGTCTGCGCCCTGTGCGACGCCACCATGCGCATCACGCTCGACACCCCCGGCCGGCGCTGCCAATGCGGCACCCAATACGGGTGGGCCGAACTCCGGCAGCTCCCGTTGGCGGAGAGGGCCGCGGCATGAGCGACGAGACGGTTCAGCCGGCCAGCAACCGCATGCCCATCGTCACCGCCACCAACGGGCAGCCCTACATCGCAGCCTGCAACGTCCTCGCCCTCCTCCGAGCCGTCGCCGACTCGTGCCGCAACCTCGCCGACGACCCAGACTGTGACCTCGACACCGCAGCAGCAGCCATCGACCTCGAAGCCGACGCCCTCGAAGTCCGAGCCATCCACCACACCACCGAGTGAACCCGGCCCCCGCCAGCAACCGGCGGGGGCCTCGCCGTGTCACCCCCGGCATGACACCCCTCGACCTGCCCGGCCACGTCCGCATCACCATCGAAGCCGGCGACCCGCAGATCGCCACCCGCGCCGCCTACCAGCTCGCCCACCTCACCGGCGGCAGCGGACCCAGCGAACCCGAGGCCACCAGCGACGGCACATACAGCGTGTGGATCTACGCGCGGCCGGAAGCGTGAACCCTCAACACGGCTTCACCAAAACTCCCACCAAACTCATGGAAGACACCTCAACACATGTGCCCACACCCCTGCGCCGACCTCTACCTCCGCGCTAATGTCGTGTCACTGAGACGAGATATACGCAACCACGAACAGTCACGAGCAACGAGTGTCGAGTTACAGGATTTCTGAGCATGAGGGGCCGGCATGAGCGAACAGCCGTGGACCATCGACACCATCGCCCACGCCCTGCCACACCCCGAGCTCCGTGCGACCTTCATGCGCGACGTCAACCTGACGCCAGTCGACCGACTCCCCGACGTCATCGCCCGATGGACACGCTTCGTCGAACAGTGGGAAGCCTCCAAGCTCGGACTCGATCAGATCCAGTCCTACATTCGGGACCACGGCGAGCTCCCACCCGAGTACCGTGAGTCCCCCGAGGCCGAGGCCCACACCGACACGTTCCTAGAACAGCTCCGGGCCGACGCCGCAAACCGTCGGCAACATGGGAGCAACGCCGCGTGACCTGGCGCGTGATCATTCCGACTGACATCCAGCAGCAGGTATGGGCACTCCCCGACGACGGACGCGACAGCGTGCTCAGCCTCATCGACGACCTACGGGCAGACCCCCACAACGCCACCCAGAAGCTCACCAGGTACGACGACGGCCCCGTCCACATGCGCACCGCCGCAAAGGATCTGGTACTCGTCACCATCACCATCAACGACACCACCGGCGTCGTCACCTTCATGGAGCTCACCACCGCACACTGACCCACACGAAAGCCCCCGGCCGCAACCCGCGGCCGGGGGCATCGTCGTGTACGGGGTCAGGCGGTCAGCGGTAGCTGGGCTACTCCGCCTCGACCCAGTGCGCAGGACGGCTAGACACTCGCGTCTCACGGATGCAGATCCATTCAGCCCGACTGCGAGGCTTGCTGTTGTGCACGATGTTGTGTTGCGGCCGTTCTACCCTGATGGCGTGCGCCTCCACGGCTCGCGCTTCTGCTTGGCTGTCGCACCATTCGAGGCACAGGGTGGCGACCTCCGGCCACCATTTCTTGCTCTGTGCATGCTGTACCCAACGCTGCGGGGGCTTGGTGCTGATGCCGACATAGAGAAGCTGGTCATCACTGTCGCGGAGCCTGTACACCGCAGTACGGACGTCATCGCCCCGCGCTGCCGCCTCTTGCTTGGCGGCTTTCCTCCATGAGGTGTCCTCTTTGGGCTGTACGGCGTACCAGGTGTTTGGGTCATCCTCGATTTCAAAGGGGCCGAGGACAACGTAGTCGGTCATCTCCGAAGCGATGGGGTCGTCGATGCTCATCGTCCCTCCCCGTAGCTCCAGCGGCTCCCGGTGCCCCGATACTCAGATACCGGGATGGGCTCGACGCTCGGCCGCATGCGGGCCCGGTAGAGCATGCCGTGCAGGTGGTCGACTTCGTGGGCGACGAGCCGGGCCACGCCTCGCTCGAAGATCGTGATGCGCTTCTGGCCGTCGATGCCGGTGTGCTCGACGCTGACCGACAGGGGCCGGGGCACCATGCCACGCACGTCGAAAAAGCTCAGGCAGCCTTCGTACTGCTCGTCCGTCTCCTGCGACTCCTCGACGTACCGCGGATTCAGCAGCGTGATGCTCTCGCCGTCGGGGGTGCGGACGATGGCGGCAGCCCGGTCGATGCCGATCTGCGGGGCGGCGATGCCCATGCCCTTGCCGAAGTTGTGCACCGTGGATGCGCGCTCAGTCGCGGACACGAGCTCGGCGATGACGCGGCGGGCGTCCTCGGCCTCGTCAGGCAGGGTGAACTCGCGCGCCGTCTTCGTCAGGATCGGGTCGCCCTCCTGGACGATGCCGATCTCCTGCATGCGGTCGCTGGGCCTCACGGCGGTCACGTCCGTGGTGATCTCCTCCTCTGGTTGACTGCGGAACTTCCATTCGAGCCTGTAGCGGGCATGCAACGGCGGGTCCTCCGTCGACCACGAGAAGACGCGCCGGCCGTCCTCGTCGGTGCGACGGATCGCGGTACGGAACGGCATCGCCGTCGCTGTCATGGTGGTCTCGGTGCCCCACACGGTCGGGGCGAGATCGGCGGGGAAGTCCAGCCGGACGCTGAGCCGGCGGGTCGGGAGCCTCACGGCCCGCTGGAACCAGGATCCCCACTTGTCGTCGCCGACCGTGTAGCTGTACTCCAGCCACGCCGCCTCGCCCGGGTAGAGCGGGTAGCGGCCGTGCTCGTTCTCCAGCAGCAGCCACAGTTCCTTGAACGCGTCCCGGTCGTGCCGCACCGTCCACGTCAACGGCTCACCGTCGATGCTGGCGCTGAGGTCGATCTCTCCCCAGGTCAGCGGGTTCTCCCGATAGTGCTGATTGGAGCGCTCCGGGTTGCCGGGGTAGCGGTCGACGGAGATGCGGATCAGGTACTGGGTGATCGGATCCGGGCTGTCGTTGTACAGGCGGCGGCGCTGCGTGGCCCGGTACGTCGACCCGTCGTAGAACAGGGCGGTGTCCTCGTGCTCGACGATGAGGCTCGCCTCGTGCGGTGCCCCGTGGTCCGGACCCGAATGCTGGGCGGGAACGGGCCGGCCCTGCGCTTCCAGCTCGCGGTAGGCGTGCACGATGGCACCACCAGCCCGGAGCACCGTGTCCGTCTGGCGGGCGAAGGACTCCGACGGTCGCTGGGTGCCGCCCTCGACCTTCGAGACGTAGGACGGCGTGTAGCCCACCGCCTGGGCGAGCTTCGACTGCGAGAAGCCTCGCACGTCCCGCCAGTACTTCAGCTCGGCGACGAAGTCGATGCCTTGCTGCCTTTCAGGCATGGGTCCCCCTGTGCCTGTGCGTGATCTATGAGTGAGTGCTGCTCACGGTGTCCTCATGTGTGCGCTCCGCGATTACCTCAAGGCATGACGGACGACGACATGAGCCAGTACGAATCAGTCGGACGCCTGGGTGCTGCGCACGGTCTTACTGCGCAGCGGAGGGACGCCGGCCTGGATGCCGATACGCCGGATGTGATTCCGATCGTAAGGACTGTGCGCCGCGATCTTCCCGGGGGCGGCGTTGCGCTCCATGAGGTGCTTGACGATCCCAGCTTGGAGAGCTTGGCGGGCCCGGTCGAAGGACTCTTCGGCCTCCCTGTAGGTGGCGGTCAGCTTGTCGAGCTCCGTCAGGGCTGCCGCTTCCCGCTCTCTCTCCTCGCTCGTCATGACGGCATGTTGCCACACGTGGCAGCAGCCGTCCGGGTTCGGTCTCGGGAATCTTCCTCGAAGGACTTGCGCCTGCTTCGTCATGTTGCAACTATAGGTGTCATCGCGGCGGAACAACAGGCCACGAAAAAAGCCCCGTCCGGTGCGCCAACACCGAACGGGGCGAGGAAGCCCCTTATCGCAGAAGGAGCAACCCCATGAGCAGCAGTGTAGCCACGTCCGCCCCCGCCAGCTCGGGGGACCACCCCCGCCAGGCCGTCGCCTACGTCCGCGGTCAGCGTGTGATCGTCGACTGTCCGGCGTGGTGCACCGTCGTGCATGCCGCCCGGGACGAGTACTTCCTGGAGGACGTCTCCCACTCGTCCGACTCCCTGTCGGTTTCGGCGCCGGTGGGCGTGAGCCGCCGGGAGGACGTTCTGGTCGGGCACATCGCCGAGTGGTCGTTCGCCGGCGAGTCCCGCCCGAGGTTCGCGTTCGACGCGACGGGCTCCGGCGAGTTCTCCGAGCTGTCCAAGCACCAGGCGCGCGCCGAGCTGGACCGGATCGCCGCCCACGTCGAGCACCTGCGCCGCGTCGTCGACGCCATGCCCAGCGCCTGATCTCACTCTCACCCCGTAGCGGCCCCGGCCGTGCGACCCAACCGCCGGCCGGGGCCTTGATCCCCCATGGAGGGACCCGCAATGAATCCTGTCACGACCCTGTCCTCGTCTCCCGTCTCCCTGTCCGACGGCGACGCCGCCACGGTTTCGGACCTGTCCGCCCACCGCCGGGCCGCCGTGTCGGTGGCGGACGCGAATGCGGCCTACCGTGCGGAGTTGGTGACGGACTACATCGCCGCGCGTCGGACGGGGGTGTGGTTCGACGAGCTGCGGCTGCTGGCGGAGGCCCGCCGCTACGACGTGGCCAACCCGGACGACTCGGTGCCGCTGTTCGACGAGCTGCACGCCATCGAGCTGTTCGGCGCCCAGCCGGCGGGGGTGGCGGCGTGAGTGCCTGGCCGGCGGGGCTGGTGGCCCGCTATCTGACGGTGGGTGGGGCGGCGGTGGATCTGTTCGGCCCCGACCCGGTCAACAACTTCGGCGGCCCGTGCGGCGGCTGCGGGCAGCAGGTGTCGAACCGTCGGTCGGACCCGGACAGCCCGCAGGCGGGTCTCGCGGACGCCCGCGGTGAGGCGCAGGCCCACGCCAAGCAGTGCCGCGCGGTGCCGCAGCCCGAGGCGGGTGGTCGGTGATGCGGGCTGTTGTGGCGACGGTGGTCGTGTGGCTGCTGTCTCTGGCCGAGTTCTTCGTCTCGTGGGCTGTGGCTGCCGGTCTGGCGTCGTTCCTGTTCACGCAGGGTGTCGGGTTTTTGCCCGCGTTTCTGCTGGCGACGGGCGCCGGTGTGGTGGCCCTGTTCGTGGCTGACGAGTTCGTGTGGCCGGGCCGGTCGCGTCCGCTGGCGGATGTGGCGGCGGAGTGGGCTGACCGTGTCGCCGACTGGGGTGGCCTCGACTGGATCGACGCCGACCCCTCCGAGCAGCAGCCTTCCCGGTCCGATTCGCGGGGCTGACGGCTGCCCGATCCGCCCGGCACACCCCCAGTCGGGCGGTGAGGGGAGCCGGCCAGACCGGCCGGACCACCACTAGGGAGGGAAGACGAGATGGCTTCTAACGAGCTGGCAGACCGCGTGGTGACGCTGATGGAGCGGCTGCAGCGGATGGGTCGTTCCGAGCAGGAGATCAGGGCCGCGGTCGAGGAGGAGCTGGCCCCGCACAGCCGGGGTGAGACCGCGGTCGCCCTGAAGGCCCTGGAGAAGAACAGCCGCTGACCGGCTGTCCGCGGGTGCCCGGCACGAGGTCCGGGCGCCCAAGGAGAACCGGCCAAGCACCCCACCCCTGAGTTTTGGAAGGACGTCATGAACATCTCGATGTTGATCGCGGCGACGAGGGCGCGTCTCGCGCTGCTGATCGCGGGTCTGGCCTGGTTCGTCGGGCTGGACGCCCCCGCCCCGGTACGGCTCGCCATCGCCGGCCTCGTCGTCATGGCCCTCGTGTTCGACGGGGCCATCGACGAAGGCCGCATCCGCACCGATGCCGCCAGCAAGCACCAGAACCGACCGCACTCAACTGTCTGACCGGAAGGAGGCTGACCGATGTCTACCGCTACCGAGCACGTCAACGGCTACGAGCGCCAAGCCGCCGATCCGGTGGAGCAGGCGAAGGCGGACGCGATCCGATCCAAGTCCTACGCCGAGTCCGAAGCCCTGCGCATCGAGGCCGAGGGCAAGGCCAAGGCCGCCGAGATCGTCGCCAAGGAGGAGGCGGAGAAGCAGCGCCTCGCCAACGAGCGGGCCCGGCTGAAGCTGGAGAAGGACCAGGCCGCGCACGACCGGCACATGGCCGAGCAGCAGCGCAAGGCCGCTGAGGAGCGGGCCGCGAAGGACAAGGCCGAGCGGCAGGAAGCCGAGGAGGCGCAGCAAGAGGCTGACCGTGCCGCGGAGCAGCAGCGCAGCGAGAGGTACTGGAAGTGGGGGGCCCGCGGAATCTACGCCGTCGGTCTGATCATCGCCGCGCCGGTGCAGTTCCTGCACTTCTGGGACCCCGAGAGGCCGTTCCTCATCGCCGCGCCCGGCCTGCTGGAGGGTTTCGCTCTGGTCCTCGCGTGCGGCGCCGCGTGGGCGGTGGCCCACAAGCGCGACGTGGCCCCGTACCGGGTGGGCATCATGCTCGGTGCGCTGATCGCCGCCGCCATCAACCTGTACGGCGGTATGGCCGACGCGCGGATCGGTTTCAACGCGGGCCTGATCGGCGCCATCGCCTCGCTGGGTGGGCCGATCGTGCTGATGGCCTACGAGCATGGCATCGCGCAGAAAGCCGACGGCATTCCCTCGTTCCGGGAGCGGCGCGCGACGGAGAAGGCGGAGAAGGCCGCCGCGAAGGATCGGGAGCGGGCGAAGGCCGAGAAACGCGCCGCCGAGGAGAAGTCTGCGGCGGAGCGGCTCGACCAGAAGCGGCGTGCAGAGGTCGAGCAGGAACGCCGCGACAGCGACCGTCAGCGTCGGCACCCGGACGTGTGGGAGGTAGCAGAGTCGCTGCGTTCGGCCCGCGGTGAGGCGGTCGTCACCGAAGCCATCTGGAGCGAGGCGTGGTACGTCGTCACCGGCTCGAAGAGGGTCGGCTACACCACCGAGATTGAGGCGACGGCGCGTGCTGCGCAGGCCCGAATGAAGACGGTCACGGAGATGCCGATAGAGGGCGAGTTCTCCCTGATCACTTCCCAAAAGGCTGCCCGCTCGAAGAAGGCTCCTGACGCGCCCGACGGGCGCCGCTTCAACGGCGGCACACCGCCTCGCCGGACCCCCGGGGACACGCAGCCGTACAGCGCTGGGGCGAAGAAGCAGGCGGCCATCGAGCAGGCCAAGCCGGCTGCCGCCGACGGTAAGTGAGAGGACCCGACGAGATGAGTATCGACACCACTGTGCGGGTCCCCGCCGACGCCGCCGAGGCAGCCACCGACCGGCCTCCGCTGGCCCTCGTGAAGGACACCCCGGCTCCGTTTGAGGGGACGGTGGTCGAGCATCAGGGGCAGTCGGTGCGGCCGGCGTGGATCGAGTCGGGTGCGGCGCTCGCCGCCCGCGCCCGGCAGCACGCCGCAGACAACCGCCTGTACGTCGGGTGGACGGTGCGTGGCTACCGGCAGCTCGGCCGCCGCTGGCTGGACGCCCGCCGCGACGACTACCCGCAGATGATCGCCTCCGCCAAGGCAGAGCTGAAGGCGGCGTCGGGGGATGTGTCGGCCGAGGACTCGGCCCGCCGCAGCCTCACCGAGCGCCGCGCCGCATACCGGCTCCACAAGCGCTGGCACTGGATCAAGACCGGCGGCTGGGGGACCGCGGGCGCTACTGGTCTCGCCACCGGCGTCGTCACCGGAGGACTCTGGGTCGACCTGGCCCTCACCATCGGCACCTTCGTCGTCGGTGCAGTGAACGGACGGCCGACCCCGCCCGCCCCCGAGCCCACCAGGGGCGAGGTCGGCCCGTCCCAGGCGCCGCGGGAAGCGAGCCAGCTCGGCGAGGAAACCATGCGCCGCGCCCTCGTCGAAGCGGGCATCGTCCCCGAACGGCGCGCCGACGAGATCACCGGCGTCGGCCTGCCCCGCACCGAAGGCCCCGGCACCGCCTACACCGCGGAACTCCCCGCCGGTATCCCCGCCACGGCCGCCCTGACCAAGGCCGAACAGCTCGCCTCCGCCCTCGGCGTCCATCGGGACTGGATGGACCTCGACGTCGACCGGGGCGAAGGCTCCAACGCCTCACGCCTGAAGATCTGGGTGTCCGACCAGAACCCCTTCGACGTCGTGCGCCCCTCGCCGCTCCTGCAGCACCGCGGGCCGACCGACACCTGGCACACCGGGATCCCCGTCTCGTTCGGCAAGCGCGGCAACCCGATCTCCTTCCACATTCGCGACACGTCTCTCCTCGTCGGAGGCGCCACCCGCCGCGGCAAAGGCATGTTCCTCGCCAACCTCCTCATCGGGGCAGCCAAGGACCCGTGGGTCAACATCCGCGTCTTCGACGGCAAGGGCACCGCCGAGCACAACCCGTTCGCTCCGCTGCTGGCAACGTTCGTCAAGCGCGACCCCGAGCGCCTCGCCGTGTTCCTCCGCGGCGTGCTCGACGACCTGGACCGGCGGTCCGACATCCTCGACCAGCACAACCTCGAGAAGATCGACGATGAGCACTACGGCGAGCTGATGCGCCTCCTCGGCGGCATCGAGCTGCTCGTCATCGACGAACTCGCCACCTACACGCCCAAGGGCACCAGCAAGTGGGCCGACGAGATCACCGAGAACCTGGCGCAGATCGCCGCCGTCGCTGCCGCGCTCGGCATCATCCTCATCGACCTCACCCAGGTGCCCGAGGTGGATGTGGTCCGCGGCCGGCTTCGGCAGAACCACGTCGGCCGGGCCGCGGTGAAGACCGAGTCTGGTAGTGCCTCGAACACGATCCTCGGCGACGGCATGACTGGGGAGGGGTACAACGCGGCCAGCATCCCCATCAACCAGCCCGGCCGGCACTGGCTGTCCACCCCGGAGACTGGCGTTGTAGATGCCCGCTCCTTCCTGGTGAAGCCGGAGGAGAAGCGTGTGGCCGCGGCCGAGGCGATCGAGCTGCGGCGTGAGGCGGGACGACTGCCGGGTCAGTGGCACGACCCGATCGAGGCATACCTGATGCGAGAGACGGGCGTGTCGTCGGCTGCCGGCGGCGAGCGCGGCAACGGCCGCATCAGCCGGGTGACGGTGCTGGAGCGGCTGGAGATGCTGGCGAAGGCGACCGGCCGCGGGTCGGTCACCAACGGAGAGGTGATCTCTGCGTTCGCTGTGCACGAGCCGTCGAAGTACGCCCGCCGCGACGGGGAGTCCGACCGGGCCTACGCGACCCGCGCCGGGAAGCTCGTCAAGGACGCGCTCGACGCGGCCGGTGTCGAGCTGGAGACCCGCCGAGTGCCGTCCCCGGACGGCGGGGAGCGGTCGACGGGCTACACCCTCGACGACATCGTCCAGGCCGGTCAGAGCGCGAAATGAGGTCCGACAGAGGTACGTCGCCGACGGGATCGCCGCAGGTCGCAGGTCTGACACAGGTCCGACAGTCGCTGTCGGGAGCGCAGTCCTCGGACAGTCCGTGACGTACCTCTGACTGACCTCCCACCTGCACTTATCCCCCCACTGTCGTACCTCTCGACGTACCACAATGCCCGAAAGATCCACATATGCACCATCTGCCGAACAGGAGACTCGATCATGGGAATGTCCCGCGCGGACCGCCGCACATGGGCCGACGCCCGCACCGTCGCAGACCTCGGCCACCTCATGGCCCGCTGGCTGGAGGGCGACCTCAAATCGTGGCCCGGCAACGAAGCCGGCTACGGCCCCGACGAGGAAACCCGCCCGCTCGTGTCGCCTCTGGCTGCCGCCAACCGGGCCGGGTTCCTCACCACCTGCTCGCAGCCCGGGACGGATGGCGCCGGCTACGACGGAGCCCGCTGGAGGCAGCGCGCCGCCGTCGAGGGGTTCGTCGCCGACCCGGACATGCTGCAGCGCGTGAGGCGCGCCGCCCAGCGGCACGGACTCCGGGCCACGACAGGCGGCCAGTGGACTGTCGTCACCGACCGCAACGGCGAGCCGATCACCGTGTTCGGTCAGCGTGTTGACGGTCGGGTCCTGCGCAGCATGTGGCACGGCATCCACCGAACCGCCTACCGGGCCGTCGGCGACGCCCAGCCCGTCGCCGTCGTCCACCCGGTGTGGGGGCCGTCCGGCACCGGACCGCTGCAGAAGTTCCTCGCCGAGGTGGCCCGATGACCGCCGCCACCCTCGCCCCGGCGGTCGCCCCGGCGGGAGAGCTGGACCTGGAGACGCGCATGGCCATGGCCGACGCTGCGATGACCGTCCGCCTCGACGAGGCCGCCCTCGCCCACGCGGTGAACACCGCCCACCTCGACACGCCGACGGTGCCGCACCTGCCCGTCGACACCCAGCCGGCCGTCGAGCAGACCCCCGTCGCCGCGCTCCTCCAACGGGCCCGAGCCCGCATCCTCCGCGACGGCTGGTGCCGAGACGCCGCACACAACAGCGGCGGCGGCATGTGCCTCGCCGAAGCCATCCGGGCCGAAGCCCGCACCCACGCCGACGAAGGCGAAGCCCGTCTGCTGCTGCGCCGGGCTCTCGGCGGCGGTGACCCCATCCCCGAACAGAACCGGCGACTGGCCAGCACCGCGCACGCTGCGGCCGTCCTCGCCCAAGCAGCTACCAGCGCCGCCGACCGCGGCATCTGAAATCTGAAGGAGAAACACATGCCGAGCTACACACCCGCCCCCGGAGACCGGGTCCGAGTCACCCGACGCGACCCGACCGGCCGAATCAAGTTCGTCAAGACCGGGACAGTAGCCGCCCCCGCCGATTCCCAGGCATTCCGCTTTCACGACGACGCCGGCTACCGCGTCCACCTCACCACCGACCAGGCCCTGGCCGAGCACATGCACGGCTGGACACAAATCACCGAACCCATCACCCGCTGAAGGAGAACCCGATGCCCACCGCGAAGTACGTCCTCACCATCCGATCCCGGTCCGGCAAGCGCCTCCCCGGCTGCACCGGATCGAGCACCGGCATCGCCGTCTACAGCGACACCGACCTGAAGAAGCGCCTCAAGGAAGCCGCCAAGGACCCCGACCTCGCCGCGACCTACCGCCGCGCCAACGACTGAAGGAGAAACCCGATGGGTTGGAACATCTCGCACCGCCCCGACTGCGACGACATGCGCCGCTCGTACACCAGCATCAGCAACCTCGGCCAGCACATCGCGCACGTGCTGCCCGGCCGCGACTGGCGCCGCGTGCGCTCCATCTTCGCCCGGCGGTCCGGTGACCCGTTCACCGTCACCGCCCGCGACGCCGGCGACATGGCGCGCATCCTCACCACCGCCGCACAGCACCCCAAGATGCCCGCCGACTGGGCCCTCGACGCCCAGCAGCTCGCCGACTCAGCCCGCAACGCCGCCAACACCCGCAGCGCCTGGACCTGGCGCTAACCACACCCCACCGAAGGAGCACACCATGGGAATCTTCTCCGCCATCGACCAGCAGATCGCCCAGCACAAGGCAGGCAAGGACGGCCGGAAGTTCGCGAAGGCCGTCGTGATCGGCAAGACCTACTACTGCATCGTCCCCAACAAGACCTGGTCCGGCTCCTGGTCCGACCTCGTCCACGAGTACACGTTCACCCGCATGTCGTCGACCATCACCGGCCGGCCCATGCCCATGTGCGGCACCATGTCCGCCGAACGCGCCTGGAACCTGTACGGCCCGTTCTACACACACATCCCCAAGGGCCTGCAGACCCTCGCCGAGTACAACAACAGCTCCGTGTGCACCGACGACGACGTCGCCAAGAAGACCCAGCAGGAGTTCCTCAAGGAACTGGGCAAGGCCCTCGTCCGCGTCTGACCCGGCCCGCCCCTCCCGGGGATATCGGGAGGGGCGGTGTCGCCCACTGTAGGCCCCCGCCGAAGCGGGGGCCGTTGGGGCACGGAACGGTCACACCCGTCGCATACGGCTCCCGACGGCGTCAGGCCGTCGATACGATCCGCTTCTCAACCACAAGGGGGGAATCGTGAAGATCCGCATATACGCGACCGTGGCCGTCCTGTCCCTGCTGCCCCTCACCGCCTGCAGCAACAACGACGGCGGCGGACACGCCGACACCGAGCCGAAGAAGACCGCCGACAAGGGCTGCGGGAAAGACTCCGACCTGTCCCAAGCCGACTGGAACGAACTCTGCGGCCCCAACGCCGTCGGCAACGGCGGCAAACCCCGCAAGCCCGAGCAGCCCAAGAACCACAAGCTCGGCGAAGCACAAACCACCATCGGCGGCGACGGCACCGGCGAACTGGAGATCACACCCACCACCGTCGTCTACGTCGACAAAGCCACCGGCGAAACCCCCGACAACGACCTGTTCGCCGTCGTCACCACCAAAGACAAAGCCACCAACGCCGTCGACACCTCCGAAGAAGCCCCCGCCGGCGGAGGCGGCTGGAAATGGGCCACACCAGACGGGCAGGCCATCGGTGACGGCGACGGAGACGCCGCATTCAACGTCACCCCCGAACACTTCAACGGCGGCGGCAACATCGCAGCCGGCACATGGGCGTGGGACTCCGCCGTATTCGACCTCAGCGACGCCCAGCGCGGCGGCACCCTCCTCTACACCGACGGCGCCGGCACCACCTACCGGTGGAAAATGCCCAAGACCGACAGCGGCCCCGACGTGGACAAGCTGAAGAAAGACCTCGCCTACTAGCCAGCCACCCCCCTTGTGGCCCCGCCAAACCCCCAGTGCGGCGGGGCCACACCTCTACCCTGGAAGCAGCCCTTGGAGGTTCCATGCTCATCGTCCGTGCAGCCCGCGCCTACTACCGCCTGAATGTTCGGGCCTTCAGCGCCATCAAGCGGTCTGTCGAGTGGGTACCGCCGATCGCACTCATGGCCGCTGTGTCTGTCGGCTACCTCGGCTTCATGGCCGGCATGAAGGGCGCCGGTCACGACACCACAGTCTTCGCTCTGGTCGCCTGCCCGCTGTTCCTAGCGCTGGGAATGGCAACGGGACACGCCCATGTGGACCGGGTGACTCGGCGCCGTTGAGGTCTTGCTTGCCGGAGGATTCCCGGCTATGTCACACTGATCGCAGACGGGCTCACTGCGCCCTAAATGCCACCGGACCCCCGCCAGAGTGCGGGGGTTTCGTCATGTCGGGGGTGTGCCGTGGACGTCATCTACCTCCAGGTCGAAGACCTCGTCTTCGCCCACGAAGCCGCCGAACGTACCGGCGTCCCGCAGCAGGTGATCCGCAAGTGGGCGTCACGCGGGAAGATCCGCAAGTTCGACGGTGACGGCCGGCCCCTCGGTATCGGACACTTCGCCCGCACCATGTACGCCCTGCCTGAGATCGAAGCCCTCGCACGCACCTACCGGCCCACACCCCAACGCGCCCCGCGGGCCGCGTAGACCGGGTGCTCCAGCCCAGCTGTTGAGCCCCATGGTGGCCGCCCCGCCGAGGGCACGGGGCGGCCACCAACATCCTGACCCCTGCTGCCCGCCGTCGGGAGGGTGCGGGCAGCAGGACCCTCCCAACACAAGGAGCCCGCGCCATGACCCACGTGAAGAACCCGCCGCCGACGAACTACCACATCGAGTTCCGCGACGGCGACACCTGCACCGCCCGCGCCGTGTCCGCCATCGAGCGAGGGCCCGACTGGCTGACCCTCATGGACGACCAGATGCGCATCCTCTTCAGCGCACCCCGAGAGACCATCCTCTACTACGAAGCGGTGGTGGACTGATGCCGACGAGTGACGCCGAGGGCAAGGACTGGTCCCTGACCCGGTTCGAGCGGCACCTGCCCGACACCGTGTGCGACGTCGGCCCCGGAGAGGGCACCTACGCGCGACTGTTCCGGCCCGTGCACAAGGGCGTGTGGTGGACCGCAGTCGAGATCCACAAGCCCTACGTGGCCAAGTACAAGCTGCGCTCGACGAAGACCCGCACCATGTACGACGAGATCCACATCGAAGACGTGCGCGAGTCGGCGGACCACCTGTTCCACCGGGATCTTGTCATCCTCGGCGACGTCCTCGAACACATGCCGCGCGAAGACGCCGTCGCACTGCTGGAGCGCGTCGAGGCCGCCGGCGCGTGGCACATCCTCGTATCGGTGCCCATCGTCGACTCCCAGCAGGGCGCCGTCGACGGCAACCCGCACGAAGCCCATCTGCACCAGTGGGACCCCGACGACATGGACCACGTCCTCGCCCAGCTCGGCGGCGGCGTCGAGACCATGCGCGGCAACACGCTCGGCGTGTGGTGGTGGTCCCGCCGTGGCTGACCAGCCCATCGGGCAGATGCTCGACGCGATCGGCCTCACCGCCGACATCGACGACGGCGACATGACCATGGACGCCATCGTCATCCTCAAAGTCATCAAAGCCGACGGCAGCGTCCACCTAGTCAAAGGCCGCTCCGACGCGGTCGACTGGGTCACCGCACTCGGCATGGTCACCGCCGCACAAGCCGTCGAAAACAGCGGCTACGACCTCGCCGACGAAGACGACGAACCATGAGCGGCGGCTGGCAGGGCTCGGATCGTGTGAGCCGGCTACCCCGAGGCTGGAAGAAGATCCGCGCCGAAGTCCTCGCCCGGGATCCGATCTGCGTCCTCTGCGGCGTGCGGCCCAGTTCGCACTGCGACCACATCAAAGCCAAGACCGACGACCACCAGCCCGCCAAGTTGCAGGGCGTGTGCGCCGAATGCCACGGCCGCAAGTCCAGCGCCGAGGGCAACGCCGCACAACGCGCCAACCCGCGGCCCGGCAGACGGCGCCCACCCGAACGGCATCCAGGGCTGAGGTGACCACGTGCCCGCGTTCCTGATCCGCTATCCGAAGGGGCAGGGCGAGGACATCCTCGCCGAGGACAACCACCTCACCCTCACCATCGACCACGGCTGGGCTGTACTCGCCGACCCACACGGCACCTGCATCGCCATACCCGCACACAGCGGAGCCACCATCACCCGCATCGACCAGGACCAGCAGCCCGAGGAGTGATCCACGTGGCCAGCAAGGGGCGAGGACGCAGCAACAGGGGCAACCGCGGCAATGCCGCCGCCCTGAAGCAATACTGGGGCCCCGGCAAGGGCGGGACCACCAAGATCCGCTGGAACACCCCGTCGGACTTCACCCGGTGCAAGCGCCACCTCAAGCGCTACCTCGGCAGCCGCGCCGCCGGATATTGCGCCCGCCTCCACCGGGAGATGACAGGGGTCTGGCCCGGCGACCGCCGCAATGTCGGCCGCACTTCAGCACGGCGACGCCGCTGAACGACCACGCTGTCAGGGGCGGTTGAGATACTAGAAGCACAGACCCCGGCGAGTGCGGACACACTCCCGGGGCACGGCCGATCCAAGTAGGAGATCGACATGCCCAAGGCTACCCGCGCATGCGCACACTGCGGAACGGACATATCCCACCGTCACGGCAACGCCAAGTACTGCCAGCCATGCGGCGACCAGCAGGCCATAAACCTGCAAGGCCAGGGCACACGCACGTGCCCCTGCCAGATCGGCAACGAAGAGTGCGTGCCGGGCCGGCTGAGGAACGACATGTGCGAACTCCACTACCGCCGCGCAAGGACGACCGGCACCACGGACGACCCGCACCTGAACAATCTCCTGCGCTACGCCGTCGCCCCAACGGGATGCTGGGAGTGGCAGGGTGCGCGCTATTCCAACGGCTACGGCAGGACCTCACGCCAGATCCACGGGACACGATTGGCCCACCGAGTCTTCTACGCCGAACACTGTGGCCCCATCCCTGAAGGTGCCGAACTGGACCACCTGTGCCGCAACCGGGCATGCGTCAACCCTGGACATCTAGAGCCAGTGGCACGGGCCGTGAACATCCAACGCGGATACGACGCTCGTCAAGGTGGCAGGTGCAAGAACGGCCACGACTTGACTCGATCTGATGCGTATTACGTCGAGCCCAAGTCCGGCAGGCGACAGTGCCGGGAGTGCTGGCGTCGGAACTATCGAACCGCTCGACGGAACCTCAACGCCAGGCGAGCTGCCCAACCCAAGGCGAGCTGACAGGTAGCTGACGCAGCCACAAGGCAACCCTCCGAGCATGGGCAAGGCAGGCTGGGTGCCACCACGTCGGACCCCTCCTCTCCGGTGGTGGGGCACCGGTAGGGGCAGGGCGCAGGCAGGCGTGAGGCCATGCGAGGCATGTGATCAGGTGTCGAGCATGAGCAACTGTTCGAGTTGATGTTCGTCGAGTGATCGAAATCGGTGAGCTGCGAGCGGCGTCGGGCTGTGCGCGGCGGTCGAGGTTGATCGTCGCGAGCCGTGAATGATCAGTCGGAGTGATCGCGCACGATGATCCGTGATCTTCTCGAAGATCATCCGCCTCAAGATCACCTGGGGGGATGATCTTCCCCCCATGATCACAGCCATCGGGGCCGTATAGCACCTGACCGTCTGTACGGGTTCCCTAGGCCCCCGCCCTCTTGATCGTCCACCGTGACTCGGTCGCCCTGGAGGCGCCCACCCGCGGTGCTTCATCCGCCCACCCGCTCGCCCCGGAGGCGGGCCAGACCCTGGAGGTCGCCATGGGCACGCACGGTCCTATCCCCAAGCGCTCGGAGGAGCGGCGACGGCGGAACAAGGACGAGGGCCCCGAACTGGCGAAGGCTCCGTCGGGGGCGCCGGTGGATCTGCCGGAGCTTCCGGAGCCGGACGAGTTGTGGCATCCGATCGCGCGGGACTGGTACCTCAGCCTGCGGGAGTCGGGGCAGGCCGCGTTCTATCAGCCGTCGGACTGGGCGATGGCCCGGTATGCGGCTGAGCTGATGTCGCGGGGCTTGTCGTCGGATCGGCCGCCGAATGGGCAGTTCGTGTCGGCGCTCGACAGCGTGATGGCCCGGCTGCTGACGACGGAAGGGGACCGCCGGCGGGCTCGGATCGAGCTGGAGCGGAAGCCTGCGCAGCAGCAGGCTCCGGCAGGCGTGACAGCGATCGCCGACTACCGTGCTGCGATCGGGGGCTGACGTGCTGAGGTTCCTGGTGTGTGCGGGCAGCATGGAAGAAATGCTGTGCTGGGCTCGGCGGTACGAGATTCCGCAGGGTCAGTTCTCGTTCGCGGATGGCCGCCGGTCGCATGGCATCAGGGATGTCGTCGTGGTGCGGTTGCCTGGTTTCGAGCGGAGTCCTGCTCGTGATCAGGTCGAGGCGCTGGTTGCGCACCTTTCGCGTCGCGGGTTTGTGCTCGGGCAACTCGATGGCTGCGGAGTCTGAGCGGGTCCCCGAGGTCGTCACTCCGTTCACGATCGGGCCGACGTGGAAGCGGGGTCCGGACGGCCGGTTCCTCCTTCCCGAGTACACGCTGGGCTGGCACTGTCTGGCGTGGACTGCGACGTACCTGCAGCACCATGTGGGGGCGCCGTGGCGGTACACGCCCGAGCAGGCCCGGCTGACGCTGTGGTGGTACGCGCTGGATCCGGCGACGAACCGGTTCCTGTGGCGTGATGGTGTCCTGCAGCGCCTGAAGGGCTGGGGCAAGGACCCGGTGAAGGCGACGTGGGCGGGCTTCGAGTTCGTCGGCCCGTGCCGGCCGTCGGGGCGGGTAGCGGACGAGGGCGACGAGTGGGGGATTCCGCCGGGCCAGCCGATCGGGGTACAGCATCCTGCGGCGTGGGTGCAGATCGCGGCGGTGTCGCAGGACCAGACGCGGAACACGATGACGCTGTTCCCGAGCTTGTTCACGAAGCGGGCGCTGGAGGAGTACCGCATCGACCTCGGCAAGGAGATCATCTATGCCGACAAGGGGCGGGCCCGGATCGAGGCGGTGACGAGTTCGCCGCGGGCGCTGGAGGGCGGTCGTCCGACGTTCACGTCGATGGGCGAGACACATCACTGGGTGGAGTCCAACGGCGGCCATGAGATGGCGGCGGTCATCGAGCGGAACGCGACGAAGTCGGCGGATGGCCAGGCGCGGACGTTGGCGGACACGAACGCTTACGAGCCAGGTGAGGACAGTGTCGCGGAGCGGACGCGGGAGGCTTTCGAGTCGTCGCAGTCGGGTCGGGCGCTGGACACGGGCCTGTTCTACGACTCGTTGGAGGCGCCGGCTGAGGCGCTGCTGACGGAGGAGTGGATCGTTCCGACGTTGGAGGCGGTGCGGGGGGATTCAACGTGGCTGGACATCGACCGGTTGAAGGCGTCGATTCTCGATACCCGGAATCCGCCGTCGCGGTCGCGCAGGTTCTGGTTCAACCAGATCGTCGCTGCGGAGGATGCGTTTCTGGCTCGGTACGAGTGGGACGCGAATCCGCACGAGGGGATGGACCTTGCGCCGCGGGATGAGTTGGTGCTGTTCTTCGACGGCTCGAAGAGCGACGACGCGACCGGCTTGGTTGGCTGCCGTCTGTCGGATGGGCTGGTGAAGACGCTGGGTGTGTGGCAGCGGCCGGCGAACTGGCTGGAGGACACGCCGTGGCGGGTGCCGCGCGAGCAGGTCGACGGTGTTGTGGATCGCGTGTTTGCCGAGTACCGGCCGGTGGCGTTCTTCGCTGACCCGGGTTCGGGTTTCGACGAGGCGGACGGCGAGCGGTACTGGGATGGCTACATCGACGCGTGGGCGCAGCGCTACGGGCGTCAGCTGAAGCTGAAGGCCGTGTCGGGTGGCGCGAACCGGCACGCGGTCATGTGGGACATGCGGGACCGGCGCCGTCAGCAGACATTCACGGAGGCCGTGGACCGGTTCTACCGGGATGTGCTTGAGCGGCAGGTGCCGCATGACGGGCACAGGGTGCTGCGGCAGCACATCGCGAACGCTCGGCGCCGGACGAACGCCTGGGGCTATTCGATCGGCAAGGAGCATCGGGAGTCGGCGCGGAAGGTCGACTTGGCGGTGTGTGCGATCGGCGCCAGGATGCTGCGGCGGATGGTGCTGAACAGTGAGCAGTTCGGGAAACGGAAGGGCGCGCCTGGTAAGGGGCGGGTCGTCGTGTTGAGGTGAGGGGCGGTGACCTGTGGCCGCCACGATTCCTGAGCTGCCTTTGCTGGGTTTGTCGGATGATGAGTTGGCGCTGGTGACGGCGCTGCGCACGGATTTGATGGAGCACCGGTTCCGGCTGGAGCTGCTGGACAGCTATTTCAACGGCGAGCAGCTCGTCAGGGACTTGGGCATCAGCATTCCGCCGCAGCTGCAGGGTCTGCATACGGTGATTGGCTGGCCGCGGATCGGTGTGGAGGCGTTGGAGCAGCGGCTGGAGTTGGAGGCGTTCCGGTGGGCTGATGGTGCGGATGCGGAGGATCTGCGGGAGGTCGCCGAGGCGAACGATCTGTTCGATGAGTCGTCGCTCGCGCATCTGGACGCGCTGACCTACGGCCGGGAGTACATCGCGGTCGGGTCGGGGGATTGCGGTACGGATGACTGCCCGCCGCTGATCACCGCCGAGTCGCCGCTGGATATGACGCTGTTCTGGGATGCCCGTGCGCGGGTGGCGACCTCGGCGCTGCGGGAGTCGGTTGAGGATGGCGTGCGCGTGATCACGCTGTATCTGCCGGATGAGACGGTGCATGCGGCGGAGGCGAACGGCGGCTGGGAGGTCTTCGACCGGGACATGCACGGCCTGGGTGTGGTGCCGGTGATTCGCATGGCGAATCGGCAGCGGACCGCGGACCGGGTGGGCAAGTCGGAGATCACGCCGGAGGTCATGTCGATCACGGATGCGGCGTGCCGGCGGCTGATGAGCATGGAGATAACCTCCGAGTTCTATGGGGCACCTCCCAGGTACATCCTCGGTGCCTCGGAGGCCGCGTTTCAGGACGCTGAGGGCAACACCAAGTCGGCGTGGGAGACATACATCGGTCGGGTGCTGGCCCTGGAGCGGGATGAGGACGGGCAGATCCCGCAGGTCGGTCAGTTCCCTGCGCACGATCCGCAGACCTTCACGAAGATCATCGACCTGTATGCGCGGATCATGGCGACGCAGCTCGGTCTGCCGCCGCACTACCTGGGCTACACGACGGACAACCCGGCCTCGGCGGACGCCATCCGTAGCAGCGAGGCGCAGCTCGTGAAGCGTGCCGAGCGCCGCTGCCGCCGGTTCGGCGGGGCGTGGTCGGATGTGATGCGGCTGGCGCTGTGGGTGCGTGACGGAGAGCCGCCGGAGCGCACACGGCGGATCGAGTGCGTGTGGCGGGATCCGGCGACGCCGACGGTGGCGCAGCAGACGGACGCCGCGGTGAAGCTCGTCCAGGCGGGCATCCTCCCGGCGGACGGTGAGGTCGTGCTGGAGATGGCGGGCCTGTCGGAGGATCAGCGGCAGCGTGTGGCGGCGGAGCGGCGCCGTTCGCAGGGCCGCCAGGTGCTGGACCGGTTGAGTCAGCTCGGCGCGGAGGACCAGCCGGACGAGGAGCCAGAGGAGCCTGACGGTGGCGACGACGGTCTCGGATGACGGTGACCGTGTGGGTCGCTGGCGTCGTGCGCAGCGGGGTTTGACGCGGCTGCTCGGGCGGGATGTGCGGAAGCTGCGGCGGCTGATCGTGCCGACCCGTCTGGAGGCGTCGGTGCCGGATTGGGTCGAGGCTGTGCGGGCTGTGGTCGACGACTATGCGGACGCGTCGGTGTCGCTGGCCGCGGATTTCTATGAGGCGGAGCGTGTGGCGGCTCGGGTGACGGGTCGGTTCACGGTGCCGCTGATCGGTCCGCCTCCGGTGGAGAAGACTGAGGCCAGCCTGCGGTGGGCCACGAAGGACCTGTGGCCGCGGACCGAGGAGGAGGCGACGCCGGCGCAGCTTGCGCCGCTGGATGTGCGGCTGGAGCAGGCCGGGAAGAAGGCGGAGGCGGTCGCCCAGAAACTCGTGGCTGATCAGGGCCGGGAGGCGGTGCGGGAGGCCGTGCGCCGGGACCGGCAGGCCACCGGCTGGGCGCGTACCGCGGCGCTCGGAGCCTGCCATTTCTGTAAGGCCCTCGCGATCCGCGGCGCGGTGTATGAGCGGGATACGGCGAACTTCCGGGCCCATGACGGCTGCCATTGCGGCGTGGTCCCGATCTTCCGAGGGCAGTCGTTCGAGCTGTCCGACAAGGCCAAGGAGTGGGAGCGGCTGTACCAGGAGTACGCCGCACCGCACTCCGGAGACCAGTTGGCTCGCTTCCGGCGGGCGCTGGCTGAGCACGGGCATCTGCCTGCTGCTCACTGACACAACCCCGTGGCTGCCCTGGTGGTGGCCCTTTCTCAGCCCCAGGAGGGCGACTCAGCCATGCCCGAAGAGCCGAACAGCCCTGCCCCGGAACAGCCGGCGGAGGGCGAGCAGTCAACCGAGCCGCAGCAGACCGCCGAGCAGCCCCCGGAGGGCGGCAAGACGGATCCGTGGCACGACCCGGAGAAGGCACGCCGGGAGATCGAGAAGCTCCGTAAGGAAGCTGCGAAGTATCGGACTACGGCCAAGGAACTGGAGCCGTTCGCACAGAAGGCGTGGGAGGCCGAGGAGGCGCAGAAGTCGGAGGCCGAGCGGCTTGCCAGCCAGCTCAAGGCCGCCGAGGAGCGCGTCGCTGCGGTGCAGCAGCGGGCGGTCCGCGCGGAGGTGCGGGCTTTGGCCGCTGGCGAGTTCGCCGACCCGGAGGACGCTGCGGCGTTCCTGTCGCTCGACGGCTACGTGAGCGACGACGGAGAGGTCGACGCGGAGCAGATCCGCGCGGACCTCAAGGCGCTCCTCAAGGCGAAGCCGCATCTCGCGAAGCCGGCGGACACCAGCCCGCGGCGGCCTGCTCCGGACCGGTCTCAGGGCTCGTCGGGCAACGGCAATCGAACCCCATCTGACCCGTCGGCGGTGTTCGCCGACTTCATGAAGCAGGGCCTCGCACGGGGCCACTGAGAAAGGTAGCCCCCGATGGCAACCACCGATCCGATCAAGCTGTCTGCGGTCGACCCGGTCTTCCTTCCGGAGACCCTGGTCGCCCCGATCTTCGAGAAGTCCGTCGAAGGCTCCGCGGTCATGTCGCTGGCGCGGCGTGTTCCGCTGTCCATGACGGCGAACACGGCGGTGCCGGTGCCGCTGGACGTGCCGACCGCGGACTGGGTCGCCGAGGGCGGCAAGAAGCCGCTGTCGAGTGGCGGCGTCGAGGTCAAGCAGATGTCCGGAAAGAAGATCGCGACGCTGATCCCCGTGTCCATGGAGGTCGCCCAGTCCAACGCGGCGGGCCTGTGGACCCAGCTGCAGCGGGACCTTCCGACCGCGTTCGCCCGCGCCTTCGACATGGCCACCATCCACGGCAAGAACATGGCCGGCAGCACCGGCCCGTTCGCGGACTACCTGGCAATGACCAGCAAGAGCGTGTCGCTGGGCACCACGGCGCAGAACATGGGCGGCGTCTGGGGCGACTTCGTCGAGGGCCTGGACCAGATCATCGACGACGACTGGGACTACACCGGCACCGTCGCCGACAACCGGCTGAAGCCCAAGCTGCTGTCCGCGACATCGACGACGGGCGAGCCGCTGTTCGTGCAGACCCGGCAGCCGGGCGCCGGCACGGGGGCGGCTCTGCAGGGTGAGCTGATCGGCGAGCCGCTCGCCTACTCGCGTTCCGTCAGCGGCAAGCTGCGCCGTCAGTCGACCAGCACCGATTCCGGACTCCGGGCTGTGGGCGGCGACTGGTCGCAGGCGGCGTTCGGTGTGGGCATGGAGATCAGCGTCAAGCTGTCCCGTGAGGCGACGTACATCGACGAGGAGGGCGGCGTCCACTCGGCGTTCCAGGAGAACCTGGTGCTGCTGCTGGCCGAGGCGTACTACGGCTTCGTCCTGGGCGACGCCGAGGCGTTCGTCAAGTTCACCGGCACCCCCAGCGGGACCTGAGCATGAGGCTCGTCGCCCGGGTGCATGCGGCACCGCCGGAGCACAATGCGGGCGCCGAGCACATGCTCATCAGCATGCTGCGTCCGCTGGTGGAGCGCGGTCACGAGGTGGAGGTGTGGCTGTCCCGGTACGGGAAGGCCCATGAGGTCTACGAGTATCGGGGCATCCGCATCGTGCCGCTGGAGTCGCGCTTGGACTTCGCTACGGCGGTGCGCAGGGCGGATGTGCTGGTGTCGCATCTGGAGTGCGTGCCGTCGACGTCGTCTCTGGCCCGCGGCTACGGCAAGCCGATGGTGGTGATCTGCCACAACACGCACAGGACGACGTTCCGGGACGCCGCGGCTGGGCAGACGGCGCTGGCGGTGTACAACAGCCGCTGGATGGAGGCGGAGGCGGAGCTGTTCTTCGCCGAGTACCCGAAGTCCGTCCGCCCCGCGTCCAGCCTTATCGTGCGGCCTCCGGTGTTTGCCGACGAGTACAAGGCGAAGCCTGGCAGCGCGGTGACGCTCATCAACTGCTGCGAAGCCAAGGGCGGGAACGTGCTGCGGCGGTTGGCGGAGCGGATGCCGGAGCAGCAGTTCCTCGCGGTCCGCGGCGCCTACGGCGAGCAGGTCGACTTCGACGGTCTCGACAACGTCGAGGTGCTGCCGCAGGTGCCGGGGGAGGACATGGCCCAGCAGGTGTACGCCCGCACGCGGGTGCTGCTGATGCCGTCCTCGTATGAGTCGTGGGGTCGGGCCGGCTGTGAGGCGCTCGCTTCCGGGATTCCGGTGGTGGCGCATCCGACGCCGGGGCTGTGCGAGTCGCTGGGTGAGGCCGGGATCTTCGTCGACCGCAACGACCTCGACGGCTACGAGGCGGTGCTGCGGCGACTGCTGGGCGATCCGGCCGAGTACCGGCTGGCGGCGAAGCGGGCCCGTGCCCGGTCCCGGGAGCTGGATCCGGCGGCCGAGCTGGCTGCATGGTGCGACACCGTCGAGGCCCTCGCCTGAGAGGAGACCCAGATGGCGTACACGGTGCCGTCTGCGGAGGATCTGGCCCTGTATCTGGGTCTCGACGAGATTCAGGGGGCTCGGGCGGATCTGCTGCTGCAGCAGGCCACGAATCTGTGTCTGGCGGTGGTGACGCCGCTGCCGGATGGTGCGAAGGCTGTGGTGCTGTCGGCTGCGGGCCGCGCGTATGTGAACCCGCAGAGCGTCAGCTACGAGACGATCGGGCCGATGTCGGTGCAGCGCCCGCAGGGGTCCGGCGGCCTGTATCTGACGAAGGCCGACAAGTCGGCACTCAAGAGCATGGCGGGTCGTGGCGGGGCGTTCACGGTCGATCCGACGCCGGACACCGCGGACCCGTCGCCGACATATCCGATCGACTACTCCTACGGGCCGGGCCTGGAGTACGAGCCTGGCTGGGGCTGGGTCTGATGCCCGCCCCGTACCCGTATGGGGAGACGGTGGTGCGTCTGCGGCGTGGCGAGTCGCCGGGCCGGGACCCGCGGGGTCAGCCGATTCCGGGGCCGCTGGTGGAGACGGACATGCCGGGCTGTGTGGTGACGCCTCGGGCGGAGACGCCTGCAGTGGGTGGCCCGGAGCAGACGGGGCGGGACACGGTCATCGTCGGCTACACGGTCTACACGCCGCCCGGGAGCGATGTGCTGACGACGGACCAGTTCCGTATCCGCGGCGAGGTGTGCGAGGTGACCGGTCAGCCGGGCGACTGGGGCCGCAGCCCCTTCACAGGCACTGCGGGTCCGGTGCAGTTCGCTGCCGATCGGGTCACCGGCTAGGAGGTGCGCATGGCTGCGAAGTTCAAGATGTCCCGGAAGGGTGTCGGGGAGCTGCTGCGTAGCCGCATGGTGGAGGTGGAGATGCTGCGCCGCGCCGACGTCATCAAGGACGCGGCGGCCGGCATCTCCCCGGTGGGTACGGCGGCGTGGGATCCGCACCCGGGTCTGTACAAGGCGTCGTGGCATTCGACGAGTACGCGCCGTGGCGGGCGCCGTAAAGACCGTGCGGTGGCCACTGTGTGGAACAGCGCGCCGTATGCCCGGTGGGTGGAGTACGGCACCGAACGTGTCCACGCGCATCATGTGCTGCTGCGGGCGGCGCAGGCGGGCGGCCGGTGATGGCGGCGGTCGGGTCGGTGGATGTCGAGCTGGAGCTGATCGGCTGGCTGCAGGAGCGGCTCGGCGGCGGCGTGGTGGTGCGCGACGAACTCGACAACAACCTGCTGAACGAGCTGCCGACGGTGCAGGTGCAGCGGCTTCCGGCTGGCGGTGATGACGGGTTCCGGCTGGACCGGGCGCTCGTCGACGTCGACGTGTATGCCGCCACCCGCGGTGAGGCGATCGCCCTGTCGGCGACGATCCGCGGCGCTCTCCTCGGCGAGCTGCGGGGCAGCACGACCAGCAACGCCACGTGGGGGCGAATCTCCTCGGATCCGCCGCCCGCGATCCGCCCATACGAGAACACGGGGCTCCGCCGCTGTGGGGCCACGTATCAGATGTTCGTTCACCCGGTCTCCTGACCGGCCAGGCCCGCGCCGGACCTGTAAGCCAACCCCGCCCGTGTGCGGGGTTTTCGCATGTTGGGAGACCCCCTGATGGTCAACATCACTCGCGCTGCGGACTTGTCAGCGATCGGTGCGAACGGAGGTGGATGGACGGCGCCTGTCGGAACCACCTCCCCTGGCGATCCGCTGATCCAACCGACGGGGCTGTGGCAGCCCATCGGCGGCATCTCGGAGGACGGTCTGACGCAGGGCTTCGACGAGGACTCGGAGGAGTACACCCCCTGGGGCTACACGTCGCCGTGGCGCACGACCATCACCAAGTCCGTCCGCACGTTCGGCCTGACGGCGTGGGAGACCAGCCGGACAACGGTCAAGTCGATCCAGTACCGGATCGCCGAGGCGGATCTGGCGCCCGACGAGGACGGGCTGACGACCTACGCGGAGACCGCGTCGCCGCTGCCGGACCGCCGCGCCTGGTGGTTCATCGTCATCGACGGCAACGTCATGCAGGGGTTCTACGTGCCCGAGGGCGAGGTGTCGGAGCGCTCGGACGTGAACCACAAGCAGGACGAGACGGCCGGCTACGAGTGGACGATCACCGCCTATCCCGACACGGAGGGCAACACCGTCTACCACGCGGACCGTCTGCCTGCGACGCCCGAGTACACCGGGTCCTGACGGACCCCCATGACTGGTGGCGGGCCGCCCTCTGGCGCGGGCCCGGCCCGCCACCTCCCCACTGGCCCGCGCCCGGAAGAGAGAAGAGGCCCGCGCTATGCCCACGACGAAGAAGGAACTCGACGCCGCCGCCGCGCAGGAGGCGGAAGCCGAGCAGGAACTCGACCCCTACGTGCCGGTGCCCCTCGCCGGCTACGACGGCGTCACCAAGGACGTCCGAGCCCTCCCGGCCGGCCGCTGGCGCGCGTCCGCGTTCCGCGCCCTGAACTCCGGCGACATGGACGCCTTCATGGCGCTCGTCCTCCACGAGGACGACGTCGAGGTGTACGAGGACCTCGACCCGGACATGGACGCGATCGGCCGGTTCGCGGAGGCCGCGGCCCGCGCCGGGGGTGAGGACCTGGGGAAATCCGGTGGGCCGTCTCGGTCTGGCAGGAGCACCCGGAGGCGGTAAGAGCTGACCTCATCGACCGGCACTACGACATCACCGACGTGCTGGCCGGGCGGCGGACGTGGGCGTGGCTGCGGGTGCTGATCCAGCATCTGCCGCCCGAGTCGCACACGATGACCGCCATCCGCAACAGCCTGTCCGACGTCGAGCTGGATGAGCAGGCGGACCTGGGCGAGCCGGAGAAGGGCCGCTGGTCGCAGGCCGAGCAGTTGCTGGCGCTGCTGGCGGACCGGGTGGCGCAGCTCCAGTACACGCTGATCTGCGTCAACACGGAGAAGAAGTCGCAGCGGCCGGATCAGCCCGAGCCGATCCGCCGCCCTGGGGCTCAGCCCCGCAAGAAGAAGACGGCACCCATGTCGGACGCTGCCGCCGAGCGGCTGTTCCAGCTCATCAACGGAGGCGCGGCCTGACGCGCGGGAGGGAGTCCTCCTGTGGCCATCTCCGTCGGATCCGTCGAGGTCGATGTCATCCCCAACACCAAGGGGATCTACAACCACCTCAAGTCAGCCTTGGTGCCCGCCGCGGCGAAAGCCGGAGAGGACGCGGGCAAGGCGGCCGGGCGTAGCTTCGGGCCGGCGATGCAGTCCGAGGTGGGGCAGGTCGGCCTGCAGATCGGGCAGCAGATCGGCGCGCAGATCGCCGCCCGCATCACCGCCGAGATCCGCGGTGCGCTGCGGGACGGTGTCACCCAGGGCGGGCGGACTGCCCGCCCGGCGGCGGCGAAGCAGGGCGAGCAGGCGGGCGGGGCGTTCGCGAGGAGCGCCCGCGCCCGCATCGAGGCCGCGTTCCGGTCGCTGCCCGACGTCACCGTCGGCGCTGACACGTCCGAGGCAGACTCCGACCTGCAGGCCCTGCGGGCCCGCATGGAGACCCTCGCGGGCAAGCGCATCGGCGTCGACATCGACACGGGCGAGGCCCGCGCCGAAATCACAGAGCTGGAGGATCAACTGCGGCGGCTGGGCGCCGCTCACCCCAACCCGACTGTGCGGGCCGACACGGCCGCGGCGCGGGCACAGCTCGCCGAGGTGCGTGCCGAGCTGGACCGGATCTCGGCGGACCGCACCACGATCCGCCTGGAGGCCGACGGCACGTTCGGGCAGCGGCTTCGTGCCGCGGTGCAGCAGGCAGAATCGTCCCTCCCCAACATCAACATTGGGGCGGACACCACCCCCGCGCAGGGCGAGATCGCTAGCCTGCGGGCCCAGTTGACGGCGCTGCGGGACGTGCGGGTCGGCGTCGATATCGACGCGGCCACCGCCCAGGCGAAAATCACCGAACTGCAGGGCCGACTGGAGCGGCTTTCCGCCTCGGACGCGGACGTGGCGGTGCGGGTGGACGCGGCTGCTGCCGCGACGCAGCTCGCCGCCGTGCAGGCCATGGTGAACCGTCTCGACGGTCAGACGGCGCGGGTGCGGGTGGACACGTCCGCCGCGGTGCGGGCCCTCATTCAACTGTCGATCGCGGTGGGTGGCGTCGCTGTCCTGCCCGCTGTGCCCGCCCTGGCGGCGGGCCTCGGCGCGGTCACCGCGGCGGCCACCGTCGCGGCGGCCGGTGTGGGTGCTCTGGCCGCGGTCGCGGTGCCCGCGGTGAAGGACATCGCCGGTGCGCTGCAGGCGCAGAAGGCGGCGCAGGAGGCGGCGTCGCGGGCGACCGCGTCCGGCGGGCAGGCGTCTGCGCAGGCGGCCCGGCATGCCCTGACGCAGGCGAGCGCCCAGCAAGCGCTGGCTGCGGCGGAGCGGAACGGGGCCCGGCAGATCGCGCAGGCCCAGCGGCAGGTGCGTCAGGCCCGGCAGGCTGCCGCGGACGCGGCGGCGACCGCGGCGCAGCGGCAGGAGGCGGCTGCCCGTGCGGTGCAGGATGCGGAGCGGGCATTGTCGTCGGCTCAGCGTGATGCCCGGCAGGCGCAGCAGGATCTGACGGATGCGCGCCGTGAGGCGGCCCGCGAGCTGGAGGATCTGAACGCACGGTTGGCTGGGGCACAGCTCTCTCAGCGGGATGCGGTGCTGAGTGTGCGGGAGGCGCAGGTTTCGCTGGCCCGCACGATGAAGGATGCGGGGTCCAGCGAGCTGGATCGTGCTCGTGCGCAGCTCGCCTACGACCAGGCGGTGCAGCGCCTCAAGGACCAGACGGTTGAGACGAAGCGACTGAAGGCGGAGACCGCGGCGGCGAACAAGGCCGGGGTCTCGGGTAGCGACACGGTGCGGTCGGCTCAGCAGCGGCTGGCGTCGACGCAGCAGCAGGTGGCCGACCGGGCGCGCGGGGTGCGGGACGCGCAGGTGGAGGCGGCCCGCGCGCAGACGCAGGCGGCGCGGGATGTGGCTGCCGCGCAGGAGCGGGTGGGTGAGGCCACCCGGAACGTGGCGGTGGCGCAGCAGTCGGCTGCGGATGCGGTGTCGAGTGCGCAGCGGCAGATCCGGTCGGCTGAGCTGTCGGCGGCGGGTGGCGCGGATCAGGCTGCTGCCGCACAGGCGAAATACCGGGCGGCGTTGGCGAAGATGACGCCGGCGACGCGGGGCACGTTCAACGCGTTCGTGTCGCTCCGGAAGGCTTTCACCGCCTGGTCGCGGAGCTTGCAGCCGGCTGTGATGCCGATCTTCACGCGGGCCCTGAACGGGATGAAGAACAGCCTGCCGGGCCTGACGCCGCTGGTACTGGCGGCGGCCCGCGGCATCAAGACACTCCAGGACCGGGTGTCGGCCGGCTTCAAGTCCCCTTGGTGGAAGAGCTTCAAGAAGGACGTGCAGGGCAGTGTCGAGCCTGCGGTCGTCAGCCTCGGCGTCAGCTTCGGCCGGATCTTCAAGGGCATGGCCGGGATCGTCCAAGCGTTCCTGCCGCACATGGACTCCATCTCCGAGCGGATGGAGTCGATCACCGGCCGGTTCGCGAACTGGGGCACCGGGCTGAAGGGCTCGCCTGAGTTCGAACGCTTCCTGGACTACGCGGCGAAGTTCGGACCGAAACTCGCGTCGACCCTGGGCGACCTGGGGCGGGCGTTCCTCGACGTGTCGCAGGCGCTGATCCCTCTGCAGGGCCCGGTCCTCGATGTGCTGGGCGCGCTGGCCCGGGGTATCGCGTCGATCGCAACGACCCTGCCGTGGCTGATCCAGCTCATGTACGCGGCGCTGATCGTGACGCGGCTGTGGACGATCGGCATGGTCATCTTCAACGCGGTCATGCAAGCGAACCCGATCACGTTGATCATCCTGGGGATCATCGCGCTCGTCGCGATTGTCGTCTACGCCTACAAGCGTTGGGGCTGGTTCCGGACCGCTGTGCAGGCGGCGTGGGAGGGCATCAAGACCGCGGCCCTGTGGGCGTGGAACGTGGTGCTGAAGCCGGTTTTCAATGCGCTGGTCGTCGCGATCCGCTGGGTCGCGAAGATCGCCGTGTGGCTGTGGCACAACGTGCTGAGCCCGGTGTTCCACGGGATCGCCGTGGTGGTCACCTGGTGGTGGCAGAACATCGTGCGCCGGTACTTCGGGCTGGTGCGGGGTGCGTTCCGCCTGGTGGCGAAGGTCGCAACGTGGCTGTGGCGGAACATCTTGTCGCCCGTGTTCCGCGGCATCGGGAGGGTCATCTCCTGGTGGTGGACCAACGTCGTCAAGCGCTACTTCGGCTTCGTGAAGTCGGCGATCCGCACGATGGCGGGCGTCTTCAAGTGGCTGTGGAAGAACATCATCAAGCCCGTGTGGTCGGGTATCCGGACGGCGATCCGCGTCGCCTGGGAGAAGGGCATCCGGCCCGCCTTCAACGCCATCAAGAGCGCGGTGTCGAAGGTCGCGGACAGCTTCCGGAAGGCTAAGGACGCCCTGGGCAAATCCTGGGCGAAGATCAAGAGCCTGACGAAGAAGCCGATCAAATGGGTGATCGACTTCGTGTACAACAAGGGCGTCCGCGGCCTGTGGAACACGGCCGCGAAGGTCCTGCCGATCAAGAAGCTGCCGGTGTTCAAGTTCGCCACCGGCGGCCCGGTTCACGGCCCGGGTACGGCGACGTCTGACAGCATCCCCGCACGGCTGTCCCGCGGCGAGCACGTGTGGACCGCGCGCGAAGTGCAGGGAGCCGGCGGACACGGTGCCGTCGAGGGGCTCCGGGCTGCGGCCCGCGGGGGAGCGGGCCAGAGCGGTCCGGCTCCCGCGGCTGGCGGTGTGCCCGGATTCGCACTGGGTGGAGCCGTCGACTGGTTCAAGGGGGCAGGTGAGCAGCTCGCCGGGGGTGCTCGTGCGGTCGCCGGGTCCGTCTCCAAGGGTCTGGGCAAGCTGAAGGATGCCGCCTTGGGCGGCGTGTACAAGGCCGCGTCGGCGGCGGCCAAGCCCATCCGATCCCTGATCAACAAGGTGCCCGGCGGCACCAAGGGCTGGGGCTCGCTGGCCAAGGCCGTCCCCTCTGGACTTCTCACCGAGGCGCTGTCCGCCATCAAGGGGTCGGAGACCTCGGAGCTGGGCGGGCAGGGCGTCGCCCGTGCGCTGAAGTGGGCGCGCTCGCAGGCAGGGAAGCCCTACCAGTGGGGCGGCGCAGGCAACCCGAGCTTTGACTGCTCGGGGTTCCTCAGCAGCATCCAGAAGGTCATCCAGGGCAAGAAGCCCAAGGGGCGCCTGTGGTCCACGTTCTCCTTCTCCGGGAAGAGAGCTCCGGCTGGGTGGGAGTACCACAAGCGCAGCCCGTACCAGATCGGCATCACGAACAAGGGCAAGGGGCACACGGCGGGCACCTTGGCCGGGACGAACGTGGAGTCGCGCGGTGGCGACGGCGTCGTCGTCGGCTCCCGGGCCCGCGGCTACAACAGCCCGATGTTCGGGAAGAACTGGTACGGGTTCAAGCCTGCCATCGGTGGTGGCGGCGGCAAGTCGGTGAAGGCCGCGCAGGCCACGGCTCGCCAGATGTTGGGTGAGTTCGGCTGGTCGCAAAAGCAGTGGCCGCCGCTCAAGAAGTTGTGGACCCGTGAGTCCGGGTGGCGCTGGAACGCGAAAAACCCCAGCTCAGGCGCCTACGGGATTCCGCAGGCGCTTCCGGCTTCCAAAATGCGGTCGGCTGGCGCGGACTGGCGCACCAACCCGGCCACACAGATCAAGTGGGGCATGGGCTACATCAAGAAGCGCTACGACTACGGCACCCCGGCGAGGGCCTGGGCGAGGTGGCAGTCAAGGTCGCCGCACTGGTACGACGACGGTGGTCTGCTCCAGCCCGGCCTCAACCTCGTCGCGAACGGAACAGGCCGGCCCGAGCCGGTACTGACTGGCAGGCAGTGGGACGTACTGACGGGGGCTGCAGCACGTGGCACCGACGAGCCCGCACTCGGCGACCTCTCGGTGACCGTGTACGTCGGCGATCGGGAGATCACGGATATCGCGCGGGCTGAGGTGCGGCGGTCGAACGGTGAGGTTTTGACGGCGCTGGGTGCGCGGGCGGGGAGGTGACATGGCGATCCCGGGAAATCTCCTCAGTGCGACGACGGAGATGGTGGATCCGAACACGTCCGGCTGGGCGGCGCGGCTGAACTGTGCGCTGTCGCTGGCGTCGGGTGGGCGGAATGGTGACGGCTGCCTGAAGCTCACCTCGGCGGCGGCTGGGGAGATGCAGGCGCGCACGTTCTCGTCGGTGCCGGTGGAGGCCGGCTCGCTGTACTGGACGTTCGCGGACGCGTCGTCGTCGGCGCAGCCGGAGCGGATCGGTATCCGCTGGCTGGACGCGGCGGGCGCCGAACTGTCGGTGACGTGGTCGCTGACGACGGCGACAGCCTCGGCGAGCTGGCATCGCGTGTCGGTGGCCGGGGTCGCCCCCTCCAGCGCGGCGCGGGCGCAGGTGCTGCTGTCGTCGACCGTCGCCGGGGCGGGAGTGGTGCACTACTGGGAGAACGTCTACCTGGGCCTGCCGATCCGCTACCCCGGCAACCTGCTGTCCTTCAACGCTGAGGCGGGCGGGGAGGTCGACGCGTCGGCGTGGGCTGCGGAGTCGAACGCGACCGTCTCCCGGATCGCGCCGGTGTCGAGCTGGTCTGCGTCGTTCTACAACGCGGGCGGCGAGCAGGTCGCGGTGACCGCCACAGCGGCGGGTGATGCGAGCGGCGAGTGCGTGGAGCGACCGCCCGTGACGCCGGGCGTCGAGTATGTGGCGTTCGCCTACCTGGGGCCCGCCACCACCGGGTCGGCGACGTGGGTGGAGCTGCGGTTCTACGACGAGACGGACACGGTGCTGGAGGCGCACCGGGGGCCACTGGCGCCGCCGGGTACGGGCATGTACCGGCAGCTCACCTCCGGGATAGCCCCGGCGGGCGCGGTCGCCGCCAGTCTGGCGGTCGGCATCACCGGAGCCGGCGCCGGGGAGACGGTACGCACTGAGGGTGCGTTCGTCGGCGCGGTGGGCGCGGTACCGAACCCCGCGATCCGCACCGGCAACCTCCTCACCTGGGCGGACTGGGACTTCGAGGAAGGCGTCGGATCGTGGGCGGTCGCCTCCGGACCGGCCACCATCGCCCGGTCGTCGCCGTGGGGCGCGGAGCACGTCTTCGACTACTACGCGCTTACCGTGTCGTCGGCCACGGCGTCGGGGAGTGTCCTGCGGTCCGGCATCTATCCAGGTGTGACGGCGGGCGACAACTGGCGCGCCGAGACCTGGTTCAAGGTCAGCGCGGGCGGGTGGCAGATCGCGATCGCTGTCCGCTGGTACGACGACACCGATACCTACCTGTCCAGCAGCACCGCGATCACGTTTGATGCGCCGACGCCCGGCTGGTGGCTCCTCGTCGATGACGCTGTCGCCCCGGCCGGCGCCACTCAGGGCCAGGTGGAGGTCACGCTCACCGCGACGTCGGGTAGCAGCGTCATGCAGCTCGACCGGCCGGCCCTGTGGCAAACCTTGCCGCGGGAAGAGGTAGCTGCGTTCGATGAGCAGGCGATGGTGCAGCTCATCCTGCGGGAGCTGAGCGTCGGGCATCTGATGACGGTGTGGCGGGTTACGCCGGACGGTGGCCGCACTCTGGTCCGCGGCCCGGAGGGGCTGTATGACGGCTACTCGATCCCGGCCGACAGCCTGGTCATCGAGGACTATGAGGCGCCGCTCGGGGTGCCGGTGTACTACGTGATCGAGACGGTGGCGGTCGACGACAGCGCCCACAGCCACAAAATCACGGACACGGTGACGCTCACCGCAGGCGACCCCAACTACGCGTGGCTGACCGATCCGGCCCGGCCGGGTGTGGGACTGCAGGTGGCGGTGAAGACCGGGCCGGAGTGGCAGCAGGCGATCGAGCAGACCGTGTACCGGGTGCGTGGCCGGGCCACGCCCGTGGTGCTGGCGGACGTGCGTCAGTCCCGCGAGGGCAGCCTCGTCTGCTGGACACGCACCGACCAGGAGCGGGACGCACTCCGCTTCCTGCTGTCGACCGGGAACGTGCTGTTGTGGCGGTGCGCGCCCGGCATGGGCGAACCCGACGTGTACGTGGCGGTGGGCGAGGTGCAGTACCCGCGGATCGTGACGTATGCCCGCGAGGAGTGGCGGGAGTGGACGCTGCCGCTGACCGAGGTGGACATGCCCACTGGCGGGCAGGTCGGCTCCGCCACCTGGACCGTGTTCGACGTGGTTCTCGAGTACGACAGCGGCTACGACGTCCTCGACCGCTACGAGACGGTTTTCGACCTCGCCATCGACAGGAGGTCGTGACGTGTACCCGCCTCCCTCCGGCCGGTTCCTGCCGACGCTGGTGGAGGCCCACACCCCCGTCACCGTCGTCCAGCTCCACAAGGCGGACGGCAGTGTTGTGGAGGTGGAGCACACCGCGGGCTCGGTGACGGTGGACAGGTCGCAGGCTGTGCGCCGCACCGCCACCGTGTCCGTCCCCGACACCGGCCTCATCCCCAGAACGCCAAGCGAGCAGCTCACCATCTACGGGGCGCGGCTGCGTATCGAGCGGGGCATCCGCTACGGCAACGGCAGCATCGAGACGGTGCCGGTGTTTTGGGGGCGGGTCGACACAGTGGACGGCGATCCCGACTACGGCCCGGTGGACATCAAAGCCTCGGGCCTCGAGGCGACGGTGGCGGACGACAAGTTCACGGCCGCCTACTCGACGCGCGGCGGTGTCACCGCGGTGACCGCCATCCGCGGTCTCATCCAGGAGTCCATCCCGGGCGCGGTCGTCACCAGCTACGCCACCGACCAGGTCATCGGGGTGCGCACCTGGGATGCGGAGGGGGATCGGTGGGCGGCGGTGCAGGAGTGCGCCACCGCCATCGGCGCCGAGGTGTACGCGGACGCCGACGGGCAGTTCGTCATCGCCGAGCTGCCGGACCTGCTGGTCGCGCCGATCTCGTGGCAGGTGGATGCGGGGGAGCGGGGGGCGCTCGTCTCCGCCAGCCGCGGCTACAACCGCGACGGCATGTACAACTGGGTGACGGCTCGTGGGGAGAACACCGAGGAGGACACCCCGCCTGTCTCGGCCTACGCCGCCGACGAGGACCCGACGTCGCCGACCTACGTGTACGGCAGCTTCGGCCGGGTGCCGACGTTCTACAGCAGCGCGACGTTGACGACGACGACCCTCGCTCAGGCCGCGGCGAACAAGCTCCTCCGCGACAGCCTGAAGCCGAACGCCACCGCGGACCTGTCCAGCGTCCCGAACCCGTGCCTGGAGCCGGGCGACGTCCTCCGCGTCACCTACGCCAGCGGAGACCGCGACCTCCTACAAGTCGAATCCTTCTCCCTCGACCTGGTCGGCGGCGACTTCACCGTGCAGTGCATCGGCGGACGGGAGGACTCGTGACCGGGATCAGCCCCCAGCAGCTCGCCGCAGCCATCCGCGGCGCCGCCGTCGAAGCCGGCCAAACGGCGCCCGTCGTGCGCGGCGCCGACTGGCGGCTCGCCACCGTCACCACCGTCAACAGCGATGGCACCGTCGACTGCGACGAGATCCGCGCCCGCCGTCTGCCCAGCTACCCGGCACCGCAGACGGGGGACGTCATCGTCGTCACCCGCTCCAGCTCCGGCAACTGGGCTGCGCTCGGCCGGCTGGAGAGCAGCGGCGCCGGCTGGACCAGCCTCACGCTCGCATCCGGCTACGTGTGGCCGGGCCACGGCTACAGCCCCGCCTACCTGGTGCAGGGCCGCCAGGTGACGTTCCGCGGTCGGGTCGGGCCGTCATCCGGAACCATCGCCAACGGGTCGACGATCGCCACGATCCCTACCGCGATCCGCCCGCCGGCCGGTGTGGAGGCCGGTTTCGGGGTGGCCCGGGACTCCACCATCAACCCCGCGGTCGTCCGCGCGGAGATCACCGACAGCGGCATTCTGCGGATCTACGAGACGACGAGTCAGCCCTCCTGGATCGCGCTCGACGGCATCACCTACTGGACCATCTAGGAGGCCCCGTGCCCACCGACGACTACGGCCAGGGCGTGCCCTGGCTGGAGAACTCCGACAAGCCGGATCTGCGGGCCGGGACGAAGGGGCTGGCCGACGCCCTCACCCCGCGGTCGATGATGCGGTTCTCGACGGCTGCCGAACGCAACGCCACCATCACGTCGCCCGTGGCCGGGATGGTGGCCTGGCTGGCGACGGAGCAGCTGTTCACGGGCTACGACGGCACCGCCTGGGTCGTCCTCGCCGCGGGCTCCTCCCAGTGGACGACGATCAGCCTCGCGTCCGGCTACGCGCACGACGGCAACAGCAACGGCACCTGCCAGTACCGGTTGGTCAACTTCTTCGGCGAGATCAGCCTGATGTTCCGGGGCGGGGTCGGCATCACCTACTCCAGCGGCAACCCGCCCAACAGCAGCCAGATCAACGCTACGGCGTTGCCCGTGGCCGCCCGGCCGTCGACCAAGCGCACCATCACCTGCGCCTGCAGCGTGGTCGACACCACCCTGTCCAGCGTGAAGTTGGACATCAACCCGGAGGGGACGTTGGTCCTCATCGGCATCGGCTCCTCGTCGGAGAACCCGCCCTGGGTCAGCCTCAACGGGACGTTCTGCTCCCTCTGAACCTGCACCACCTACCGCAGCCCCCGCCGCGTCGGCCGGGGCCTTTTCTGTGAGGAGGCCCCATGGCCACACCCATGTCCGCGAGCGCGTTCGTCTCCGCCCTCAAGCGCGAGGGTGTCAAGGTGTCCGAGCGGTACAGCGGCTGGCGCACCCACAACCGCAACCACGTCGGCCAGTGGGGCGGCGTCAACGGCGTCCTCATCCACCACACCGCGGGCCGCGGCTCCCGGGCCCTCTGCTACAACGGCCGCTCCGACCTGCCCGGTCCGCTGTGCCACACGCATCTCGCGAAGGACGGCACCGCCACGATGATCGGCAACGGGCGGGCCAACCACGCGGGGAAGGTCGCGCGCAACGCGTTCAACGCCGTCGTCAACGAGTCGTCCACGCACCCGCGGCCCTCGGCGTCCAGCGGCACAGTCGACGGCAACCGTCACTTCTACGGCATCGAGATCGAAAACCTCGGCACCGGCCACGACCCGTACCCGAGCGTCCAGTACGACGCCGCGGTCCGCTGGGCTGCCGCGATCTGCCGCCACCACGGCTGGACCGCCAACAGCGTGGTCGGCCACAAGGAAACGTCGATCGAGGGCAAGCCCGACCCCTCCTTCGACATGAACCGATTCCGCCGCGACGTCGCCGCACGCCTCAAGGGCTCGGCCAGCAGCGGCGACTCAACGAACGACAGCAGCGAGGAGCTGAACATGAACGACAAGCAGGTCTTCGAAGCCGTGTGGGGACAGGACAAGCTGCCCGCCCCGTCCACGTCGAGCACGAAGGCAACGAACAAGACCTGGCAGCCCGGCAACCTGCTCCGCGAGCTGTACGACCGGGTCCGCGAGCTTCAGGACGCCGTCGCCGAGCTGTCGAAGAAGGTCAACTAGCCCGCAACCGGAAGCCGATCAGCCCATTTCTTCTCTGAAACGGATTCTCCGCTATGAGCGATAGCCCCACCCTGCTGAAGACCGCCCGCACCTACCTCGTCGACCTCGTCGAGCGTGTGCTCGCCACGTTCGTCGTCGCCGCGGCCGGTGTCGCATTCGCCGCCGGCCCGGCCGACATGTTCTCCGCCAGCTTCTGGGAGACCGTCGCCGCGGCCGGGATCGCCGCCGCCGCATCCCTCGTCAAGGGACTCCTCGCCAAGGGCATCGGCAGCCCCCAATCCGCCAGCACCGCGCCGAGGGTCTGATGGTGTGCCGCGCGGCCCGACGACTCAAGCAGCACCTGGGCCGCCGCGGCGCGTTTCTCCTCATCCTCGGTGTCGGCAAAATCTGCTGGGGTGTCGGATTCATCGCCGCCACACCCGCCAGCAGCAGCGGCCTCGACGTCCTGACCCGGCTGTGTTCGCTCAGCCACTGGGGCTGGCTGTGGGTCGCCGCCGGCGCCATCATGATCTGCTCGTCGCTCGTCCGTATCGGCCGAGACCGGTTCGGGTTCATCGTTGCCCTCGTTCCCCCCACCGTGTGGGCACTCGCCTACGCCGTCGCCGCCATCCGCGGTGACTATCCCCGCGGCGCCTGGGTCGCGGTCTGGTATCTCACCTCCCATGTGGGGGTCATCCTGTGGGCCGCGTCGGTGCCCGAGCATTCGGTCCCCCGCCATCGCCGCGGCCGGAGAGGCACGGCGCCATGACAGTAGGGGAGTGGGCGGCACTGCTGGCCGCCGCGGGCAGCGTGTTGGGGGGTGGGGGCTGGTTCGTGGCCCGCGCCACCGTCCGCGCTGCCGAAGCCACCGCCCGCGCCAACGAGGCGGCGGCCCGTGCGCAGGCCGAGCCGGAGCAGAGGCGCGCCGACCTGGAGGCATTCAAGACGATCCGCGACGACCTGCAGACGGAGGTGCGGAATCTGCGGCAGGAGACGACGCGGCTGCGGTCCATCGTCCGTGCGTTCGCCAGCTATGTGGGCGAGCTGACGATGCAGATGCGCACTGCGGGTGTGGATCCGGTGTCGCCGCCGGATCTGGTCGACGAGTACAACCGAACTGGAGTGTGACATGCCGTTGCAGTCGCCGGGGCCGACGCCGGCTCCGGATCCGGGGGGCGCCGACCTGGGCAGCCAGGTGGATATGGGGTGGGTGGAGCCGCCGCCCGAACCGTCACCGGAGCCGCCACCGCCGCCGTCCACGAACCCGTTCCTCGAACCCGCCCCGCCGCCGGACGAGACGGCATGACAACGCCCCGCTGCCCTCACGGGCGGCGGGGCGCTTCGTCGTGTGCGGCTACCATGCAGATAGCCGCCCCGGTACTAGACCTACCGGGGCGGCGCGCATCAGCGGCGGATGATGGTGAGGCAGTCGGGGCACCAGCGCTCGCCCGGTTTGTCGAGCCGCAGCGGTACCTCCCTCTTCCCGCTCGACATGACGATGCCGTCTTCGTCGCTGCACGCGATCCCCTGGAACGTGGCGTCCGGGTCCGGGCCGACCGGCTTGTGCCAGATCAACTCCTCCGTGACACCACCGGGCCCCTTGATGCGTTCCGACACTGCCAGCATGGTCAGTCCTTTCTGGTGTTGGCGGGCGGCTTCCCGACGCCTTCGCAGCGCTGCCCTCTACGGGGGTCGACGACGCTGCTGCTGCCGTTCAGGTGGTGGCGGACGGTGCCGTCCTTGGTGAGGAGGTAGTGGCGCCCACAGGCTGAGCACTTCCTGCGCTGGCGGTCAGCCACGGTCAGTTCTCCTTGTCGCCGTGCGCGTGGGAGAGGAGCCGGTGAAGCCCCCACGCCTCGGTGCTCGGCGCCAGCCCCAGCACGTCGCGGATCGCGTGCGCCTCTTCGTCGGTCAGTTCGACCGTCGTCGTGCCGTCCTTCTTGATGTCGACCAGTTTCATGATGCGTCCTCCTTTTGTGGTTGTTGGGGGGTGTCCGTGGTGTCTTCCACGGGGGTGATGCGGGCGACGGGTTTCCCGTGGCGGGTGAGTGTGACGACCGCGCCGGTGTAGCGGACTTCGTTGACGAGGTCGCCGAGGGTCTTGCGGGCTTCCTCGATACCGACCTTCTTGCTCGACATGTAAGGACCTTAAGGTTCTGTAGGTGTGGAGTCAAGGGAGCGTGCGGCAACACCGCCCGACGGAACGCCGGTTGATGCCACTTCGCCCCCGATAACATGCAATATCGCGGGCCCCGCTCCATCGGAGTGGGGTCCTTCGTCGTTGCCCGCGCGGGGGTGGCGATCAACCAACGGCATGGTTGATAATGCCAGTTATCCTATACTGGCGAGAGAGGTGGACATGGCACAGGACTGGATCTCGATGGACCGCCCGTCGGCGGCCATCTTGGAGTTCAAGCTGGAGGAGCGGCGCAAGAAGATCACCCAGGGACTTCTTCAGCAGCCTGACTACCCGCCGCTGCCGGAGTGCCCGGAGTGCGGGGCGGCGAGCGAGGCGATCGTTGATCGGCGCGACATGGACGACGCAGTCCTCATCGGCTTCAAACCTTGCGGCCACCGCTTCCGCGCGGAGCCGCCGTCGCTGGACAGCTACCTGTGACCGCCCTCGTTCCGCGCCCGTCGGCGGAGCTGTCGACCGACCGGCACGACCCCCGCGACGACTGGCACAAGCTGGCCCGCAACCTCGCCAACGACCTCGCCGAGATCTACGGCAACGGCGACCCCCTACCGACCGCCGCCGGGGCATGGATCGCCCGCCAGAAGTCAGACCACACGAAGCGTGCCTACGCGCGAGCGTTCCGACGCTGGGAGAAGTACGCGCGCAGCACCGGCACCCACCCCCTTCAAGCGAGGCTCCCCCTCGCGGACGCCTACGCCAACAACGTCGCGAAGACGCCCGGCCGCCAGGGGAAACCGCCCCAGGACACCACGCTCGCACAGACACTCTCAGGCGCCGCCTCGTTCTACGACTACGCCATCGAGGTAGGGCTGACGGAGGCCAATCCGTTCAACCGTGTCCAGCGTCCCACCATCGACCCCGACTACAGCCCGACGGAGGGCCTTACCGAGCAGGAGACCGCCCGGCTCATCGAAACCGCACGCGACTGGGCACCCCGCTCCTACGCCCTCGTCACCCTCCTCTACCTCACCGGCGCCCGCATCGACGAACTCCTCTCGCTGAACGCCAACCAGCTCGGCTACAACCGAGGACATCGCACCCTGCCCCTCACCCAGAAAGGCAACAAGAAGCGGCCCGCACCCATCCCACCGCTCGCCCTCGAAGCGCTCCTCGCCTACCTCGGCGACCGGGAAGACGGCCCGCTGTTCACCACCGAGTCCGGCCGCCGCTGGACGCAGCCCGAAGCGTGGAAACACCTCCGCGTCCTCGCCCGCCAAGCCGGCCTCCCGCAAGCCGCCAGCATCAAACCCCACACATTGCGGCACCAGTTCATCACCGACAACCTCGCCAACGGCGTCCCTTTGCAGGACGTGCAAGACGCCGTATCCCACACCGACCCGCGCACCACCCAGCGGTACAACCGGCGCCGCCGCCAACTCGACGACCATCCCGCCTACAGCCTCGCCGCGAAACTCGCCGCCAGACTCACCGAAGAGGAGAAGTGATCATGACCCGCGCCTACGTGTACGGCGAGACCCCCTGGGACGTGGCGGGCCCGCTCGCCACCTGGAAGGGCACAACCAAGCAGTTCTCACCGGAGCACAGGGCCCTATTTCGAGAGGCGATGCAGACAAAGACGCCGCCGCCCTGCCCTGTCTGCGGAGAGCTGGTCGAGACCATGAACGCCGAATCCGTCTCAGTGCAGATGTACATGCACGAAGACTTCAAGGAGGTCGGTACGCTCGTCACCCTCGAACCTTGCGGGCACCACATGAAGCGCTGACCCCGCCCGCACGCATGGTGCCCCCGCCAGTCGTAGTGGCGGGGGCACCGTCGTGTGACCCTACCCGCTGCCAGGTGCCCATTCCCAGGCTCCGCCGCCGCGCCAGTCGATGAGCTGCGGGTCGTCGAGGCGGACATGCTCCCGCTCCAGCCCAACCGTCTCCAGCATGTCCAACACGTCCATCACGTTGTGGGCGACACCGAGGATCCGGCCGCGGGCCACCACCCGCCGGCCACCCTCACCATCCGGAGCATGCACCACCACCGGAGCAGCCATAAGCCCACCGTGCAGCACGATGGGCATCGGCGCATCTCGAGATCACCGCCGCCAGACGTTCACCCGTTCAGTGGAGAGCAGTGGGGCGCCGTCCGGCCCCTTCACGTAGGCGGGAATCCACTGCTGCCGTCGCTGCTCACGGCCGGGTCCGTATGGCTGGTTGCGCCAGTGGCCAGAGACCACCCACCTGTGCCGGTAGGTGCGCCCATCAGTCTCTTCGTCGGGGTCCCGGTCCTGGGGCCGGTACTGGCGGCGCAGACTCACCAGCGTGACGCCTTCGTCGGGAAGCTGGGCGCGGCGCAGCGATCGGGCGTCCCGCTTGGGCGTCTCCTCACGGGCGCGGTCAACGAGTTGCGGCTGCTGCATGAGGTGCCACGCGGCGGATAGCGCGGCGACGATGGTCCGGGAAGGACGCATCCCCTCCCTGGCGGGCAGATCGTCGAGGGAGACGGGGTCGGCGGTGACCGGGAGGCGTACTTCCCGGATGGCCAGCATTGGGGGGAAGCGCTGCACTACTTCCGGCGGCAGCCCGGCTCCCATGCGTTCCCGGGTGGCGAGGTGCCACACGATGAGTGTCTGCTCTGGCCCGGGTCCCCACGCAAGGGCATCGACGGGCCCTGATTGACCGGGCGCCATCTCCACCATGCTGAGACCACCGTTGAACACGAGGAGGCCGACAGGGCTGGGCCGGTCGACGGTGGCCCAGCGTGCTGCGGCGAGCTGCTGCCCGGCATGCATGGCCAGCGCGGTCATGTCGTCGGCGGCCCAATACAGGTCGGCTGCCCGCAGGTGCGTGGTGAAGAGCTGAACGAGGTTGTCGTCCCCGGGAAGCATGCCCTTGGGGAGGCCGTCGCCAGCTAGGGACAGTCGCTCAGTCGCGCGGATACTCTGGGCCCGTTTACGGGGCAGTTGTCGTGGCTGGATGGTCACTGCTGCTGCTCCACGCTGTCGGCGTAGGCGATGGACAGGCCGGGCACCTCCTGGGCGATGCGGGCGATGACAGCGCGGTGCCAGGAGGCGGGGAACGGGATCTCGGGGTGGGCGGCGTGGTACTCGGCGTCGTCCCGGTAGGTGACCACTCCCGGCTCGGGCAGGTCCATCAGTTTGCCGATCAGGCCGGACACGAACTCGCCGGTCCGCTGCTCCAGGTCCTCGATCTCCAGGCGGACTCCGTCGGGGATGGCGTACTTCCCTGCTTCCCAGTGGCGGACGGTGCGGGCGCTGACGCCGAGGTGTTGGGCGAGCCATTCGGGGGTGAAGCCGAGCCATTCGCGGACGACCCGCAACTCGGCCGGGGTCATGCGCTCGTCCTCCGGCATGCCGGGCGGATCGGTGTAGTCGGGCATGGTGCCTCCAGGGTGAGGCCCCCGACCGGGCGGTCGGGGGCTGTGAGTGATGCGGTCAGGCGTTGTCGACGTCGTGGCGCTGGATGATCGCGAAGAGGTCGATGTCCTCGATGATCTCGCTGATGTTCAGCTCGCCCTCCCAGGTGTAGTCGGCGGGGTAGAAGGGGCCGAGGAAGTCGTTGCCCGCCAGGTGCACGCCCTCGGGCAGTGCGTTGTCGATGGCGTCGCGGTAGTCGGAGGCGATGCGGTCGAGCGCGCCGGACGTCTCCATGCGCTGCTGCCATTCGCTGTCGCCGCCGTTGATGGCGTCCAGGATGCTGGCCTCGACGCTCACGTTGAAGCGGTCGCCGTGGTTGCACCAGGTGCCGTAGCCGGTGGTGGTGGTCATAGCTGTCCCCTTATTTCTCGGTTCGGATGTGTGCTGGTGGTTCAGAGGGCGGCGATGGCGCCGCGGATGCCGGAGACGACGGCGGCGAAGACCTCGTCGCGGTCGGCGACGCGGGACTCGCTCCAGCCGAAGCGGGCGTGGATCTTGCCGGTGGCGGCGTCGAACCACACCTTGTCGATGCAGCCGAGGAGCTTGCTCGCCTGGCTGTTGGAGATGCCTGCGCCCTGGTAGCTGGCGGAGGCGATGTTGCCGGTGTTGTAGTGGCTGGTCTCGATGCCCGCGAAGTGTGCCCAGTTGTTGATGTAGACGCGGTCGTGGCCGTTCTTCTGCCAGCGGTTGCCGCCGATGGCGGTCATGGTGTCGACGGTGAACTCGACTGTGCGGGCGGGCCGCTTGAGGGCGCCGATGGCGATGCGGGCGGCGAGGGAGGCGGAGTCGATGACCCAGCGGCCGGCCTGCTTGACGGCGTTGATGGCTCCGTAGCGGCACCAGGTGCGGATGGTGGCGACGGTGACGTTGGCCTCGGCGGCGGCGGCGGTGGTGTTCATCGACCGGTTCCTTCCGGCGGGGTCTGGGGCTGTTCCCCTGACCTCATGACAACCACAGTAGCTTCCAAATGTGGAAGGCGCAAGGGGTCTCCGTGACTCCCCTCTGCCTGTGCCATACTCAGCGAGCCACCGCCTGTGTGAGGCGCGCAGCCCGTTTTCTCCTTGAGTGACTGCGGTTGCCTACCTGCACGCGCAGGCCTGGTGTGCGTCGGCTCTTGCATGGTGCCCGGCGCCTGCTCCCCGCCACTGCGGGGCTAGCGTCAAGCCTCCGCCACACAGGCGGAGGCTTTCGCACGTTCACGAACCGCCGGGGGTCCGCACCGCATCCCGAGCCCCCGCCGCTTGTCACCGGGCCCTGTCACACTGGGTGCATCACATCCATCATGCTGGCTGCATGTGGACGGACGGCCCCGCTACAGCGCAGCGGGGCCGGATCCGTAAGGAGAGGCAATGGGCGACCTGGTGGCGTTCCTGCGGGCACGGATCGACGAGGAGGCTGAGGAAGCTCGCGCGGCTGCGGAGAAGGCCGGTTCCGGGGACTGGCGGTTCAAGGACGACGACGACTGCGTGTCCGCCGTCGACACCAACGAACGCGCCGCCACGGACGCACCGACCTACGCCCGCGAACACTGGATGCCGCTCGTTACCGAAGCCAGCTCCTACATCGGCGACACGATCGACAACGAGATCGGCCGCTTCATCGCCCGCCACGATCCGACCCGCGTCCTCGCCGAGGTTGCTGCCAAGCGGCGTATCCTCCGGTGGCACCTCGACGAAGAGTGCTGTTCCGTCTGCCTCGACGACGTCGAAGGATGCCCGCTGTTCCGGGCCCTCGCCCTGCCCTACGCGGGTCACCCCGACTACCGCGAGGAGCGGCGGCCATGAGCTGCACCATCCGGCTTGTAGGCGGTCCCGCTGACGGCCAGAGCCACATCGTGTCCGGCGAGATGCCGCCGCCGCTCTACCTGGTCCCCACCCCGTGGTCGGTAGCCGACCTACTCAGCGCCCCCATCGAACCGACGCCGCCCGTGACGCGGGCGGCGGAGTACGAGCCCCAGCACGAGGACGGCTTTCTGCGGCGAGCGGACGACGGCGCTTTCCTCTACCGGTACCGGGTGCCGGCTGTGACGCCAGAGCAGAAGGACGGTCTCCAGCGGGCCCGCGCTGAGGTGGCGGAAGCGCAGGCGGCGAGGGAAGCGGAGCTGGATGCCGCCTGGCAGGAGATCCGCAAAGAGCGGCCTCACTACCCCAAGGAATGGCGCGACCTCGGCCGCGAGGAGTGGCGGCCCTAGCCCCGCTCGGCTGCTCGTGCGGCTTGCTTGAGGTCCTGCTCGGCCGTGTACCAGCCGTGCTCCTGCACGAGCCCCGACTCCTCGAGGGCCCGGTTCTTCACCGCGGCAGCCTGCCTCACAGCCCCCCGCAGCGGCTCCGCCTCGACCCCCGAGTACGCGTGCAGCTCGCGGTCGGCGGCGAACACCGCCCGCTGCAGGCCGATCAGGTCAGCATGTTTCTCGGGATCGATCACAGAAGCCATGCGGCGATCCTACGGTTGCCGTCTGACAAGTCACGCCGCGGCCGTCAGCTCCCGACGCACAGCCTCGCGCCACAGCGCGCGTAGCCGATCCAGCTCCGCCAGGGCCTCCGGCGTCCACACCACACGGCCGGCGACATGGCGGCGGATCGCTGCATTCGCCGCGGCAGCCGAGACACACCGGCCGCAGCACACCCCCGAAGTGGTCATGCGGCGAGTCTAGGCGTCGCCACCGTCAGCCGGCCCCTGCTCGAGAGCCTGAATGTAGGTACCCTTCCCCGGCAGCGTTATCGCCAGCCCGCGGTCGCGAAGCTCCTGGACGACGCGGCGCGCGGTGCCGTAGGCGATGCCGTACTCCTCGGCCAGGTCCCGCTCGGCGGGGAGGCGTGCACCCGGGGGCAGCCTGCCGTCGTCGATACGGCGCGCGATGTCGTCGGCCACCTGGACGTACACGTAGACCGGCAGGCCGGGGTCAACCCGCCCACCAAGATCATCTCCCATGGTGCCACACCGTAGAGACGCCCCGAGCTGCACAAACCTACGGGTAGCAGCATGGGGCTGCATGGAGCTGTATGGAGCGCGTAGCCTGAATCATCACCACGCACCGCGTGGTGGTCCGCGGCTCCCCCTGCACTCCCCTTGCGGGGGAGTCGTGTTGCACGCCTCACTCGAACGAGTGATCGATCTTTGTTGCTCTTGGCCCTAACGTCGATGATCAGCAGGCGGTCGATCGTCGCGCGCCAGTCCTACCTCCCAAGTGGGCACGCCGACGAATCGGCCGCCTGTGTATGGGAGACGAATGGGAGATGATCAAGGGGAACGGGTTCGATCAGACTCTAGAAAACTCTAAAAGCCACCAAGAACCCCGAGGCTCCCAGACCCCCGAAAAGACCCGCCTCAGCCCACCGGCTGGCCCGCGTGCGGGCTGAGGACACCTGCCGCCATCAGGGCGAAGAGGGCCACCCCGAGCAGGATCCGGTAGATGACGAACGGCATGAAGCTGCGGGTGGAGATGAAGCGCATGAACCAGGCGATGACGCCGTAGGCCACCACGAACGCCAGTGCGGTGGCGAAGAGGGTCGGCCCCCAGGAGACGTGGCCCTCCCCGATGTCCGCCAGTTCGAACAGTCCGGAGGCCAGGACCGCGGGCACGGCCAGCAGGAAGGAGTAGCGGGCCGCGGCCTCGCGGCGGTAGCCCATGAACAGTCCGCCGCTGATGGTGGCGCCGGACCGGGACACCCCGGGCACCAGCGCCAGCGCCTGCGCGCAGCCGTAGAGCAGTCCGTCGCGCACGGTGAGCTGTTCCAGGGACTTCCGCTCCCGACGTGCCCGGTGGCGGCCGCCCTTGGTGTCGCGGGCCGCCATCCGGTCGGCGATGCCCAGCACGATGCCGAGGCCCACCAGCGTCGACGCGATCAGCCGCAGGTCGCGGAACGGGCCCTCGATCTGGTCCTTGAAGGTCAGCCCCAGCACTCCGATGGGAATGGAGCCGACGATGACGAGCCAGCCCGTCTTCGCGTTGTGGTCGCCGCGGGCCGCCGGGCTGTAGAGGGAGCGGAACCAGGCCGACAGGATCCGGCCGATGTCCTTCCGGAAGAAGATCAGGACGGCGGTCTCGGTGCCGATCTGGGAGACGGCGGTGAAGGCCGCGCCGGGGTCCTGCCATCCCGCGAAGGCGGCGACCAGCCGCAGATGGGCACTGGAGGAGATCGGGAGGAACTCGGTCAGTCCCTGGACGAGTCCGAGGACGAAGGATTCAAACCAAGACATCTGCTGCGGAGCTCGTCCCTGGGGTAGTCGGGGTCACGGGTGGGGGACCGGTGCCGGCGCGGCGGCGGGGGCGCCGGCCTCGGGCGGGAGCGCGGACCCGGGAGCCGTGTCCCCGCCCGCAGGGGTGCCCCGCAACTGGGCGCGCTTGCGCCAGGCGATCACACCGCCTGCCAGCCCGGAGAGCGCGATGAAGGCGAACGAGGCCAGGAAGACCGGCGAGGTCGGAGTCGCGGCGCTGCTCCCGGCGATGACGTAGGCCGCGGTGTTGGGCACCGAGCCCAGTGCGGTCGCACTCAGGAAGGCGAGCCAGCGCATCCGGGAGACGGCCGCACCGTAGTTCGAAGCCGCGAACGGTACGCCCGGCAGCAGCCGGATGATCAGCATCGAGCGGAAGCCGTGCCGGCTCAACTGCCGGTCGGCGGAGGACAGCCAGCGGCCCCGCAGCAGGGTGCGCAGGGCGTCCTGGCCGAGCATCCGGCCCAGCCCGAAGGCGATGCCCGCGCCGATCACCGTGCCGGCCGTCGCCGAGAAGGTGCCCGCCTCCGCGCCGAAGAGGACACCGGCCGCGACGTTGAGCACGGGGCGTGGGACGAAGGCCGCCGTGCACACCCCGTAGACGGCGCCGAAGAGGGCGACGGCCGCGCCGCCGGCGATCTCGGGGGGCCAGCCCTGGGCGAGCAGGCGCTGGGGCTCGTACAGCAGCATCGCCGTCGCCGCCGCGCACAGCAGTGCGACGAGCAGGACGAGGCGGGACCATGGCGAGAGCAGCGTCCGGGTGAGACGGCCGGGTAGTCCGTCTGGCTGCGTGGCGGGGACGGGCACGCTGGGAGCGTAACCGACGAATCGGTTCCCCCGCCGTGCGAAGCCGTGCGGAATGCCCGGAAGGCGCCTTTTCGCAGTGCTGTTCTCCGGGCGGCCATGTCCGCTTCCACCAGGGCCGGAAGGGGCGCCGTGCGGCGGCCGCCGAAATCCGTTCGACGGGCGGTGGTTGAACGGGCGATGATCTCGGGGTGCCCGGGCTGCCCCTTCTCTGTGCTCCGGCCGCGGCGGCGGCCGCCGCGCGGGTTGCCCTCCTGCCGGCGGCGGGCGCGCACGTCCACTCCGTTCCGCCCGGCGGCCGTCTCCGCCGACGCTGACCCTCCCGGACCGGCCGAGGACCCCACAGGGGAGGGTCGGCTGCTTTCCGGGGTCCCGACTCGTCCGTACCGGTCCAGGAGGGCACCCATGTCCGGCCTCAGTCACCCGCCCACCGCCCCGTTCCCCGTCCCCCACCTCACCATCGGCACGCTGGGCCATTCCGGGCACGGCAAGACCACACTGGCCGCGGCGCTGGCCGCCCGCCGGCCGGGGACGGCACCCCGCAGTCCGGAGCCGGGCCCGGAGCCGGGGCCCGCGGCCGCCGTTCGCCCGGACGGACATCCGGTGGCACGCGGGCAGCGCTTGCGATGCTTCCGCTACGCCACCGACACCCGGCACTACACCCTGCTGGACCCGGCCCTGCGCGCGGTGCCCGGCACCGGTCCGGCCCCCGGTGGCGGTCCGAACCCCGGCACCGGTCCGTATCCCGGCACCGGTCCGGCCGTCCGGGTGCGTGCGGGCGCCTCCGGGGCCCGCACCGGTCTGGACGGCGCGCTGCTCGTCGTCTCCGTGCGCGAGGGCGTGCGGCCGGGAACCGCCGAGCAGTTCGCGCTCGCGCGCCGCGGCGGCCTCGCCCATCTGGTCGTCGCCCTCACCATGGCCGAAACGGGCAGCGACGAGCTGAGCGGACGGGTCGAGCAGCAGGTGCGGGCGCTGCTGGCGGCGCACGGCTTCGCCGGGGAGAACGTCCCGGCCGTCCGGGTATCCGCCCGCCGCGCGCTCGACGGCGATCCGCGCTGGACGGACTCGATCGAGGCGCTGCGGGACGCCGTCGACACCTATGTGCCGCTGCCGGAGCGCCTGCCCTCGCCCCGGCACCCCGGGACCGGGGTGCGCTGAGGCCGCGTGGGGCCCGCACAATGGAGAGGTGGAGACCGACGCCGACGGGGAGCAGATACCCCGTATCAGAACCGTCGCGGGCGGCGCGGCCAAGCTGCTGCCGGACATCGACCGGGGCCGGGCCTGGCTGCTGACGCTGGACGGCGCCCCGCAGTCCTACGTCGACCTCGACGACCCCGGGCATCTGGAGTTCGAGTACGCGCGCCGGGTCGGCCATCTGCTGGACCTCGCCGCGCCGCCCGGAGCGCCGCTGGACGTGCTCCACCTCGGCGGGGGAGCGCTTACCCTGCCCCGCTATCTCGCCGTCACCCGTCCCGGCTCCCGGCAGCGGGTGGCCGAACCGGACGCGGAGCTGACCGCCTTCGTCACCGAGCACCTGCCGCTCCCGGACGGTGCCGAGGTCGCGGTGGAGGCGGCCGACGGGCGGGCCGTGCTGGAGTCCTCGCCCGCGGCCGGTGCCGATGTCCTGGTCTCCGACGTGTACGGCGGTTCGCGGATGCCCGCGCACCTGACCACGCTGCCGTACGCGCGGGAGGCGGCGCGGGTGCTGCGGCCCGGCGGCCTGTACGTGGCCAACCTCGCCGACGCCGCGCCGTTCCGTTTCCTCGCCTCCCAACTGGCCACGTTCGTCGCGGTCTTCCCGCAGCTCGCGCTTGTCGCGGAGCCCGCGGTGCTGCGCGGCCGCCGGTTCGGCAACATCCTGCTGCTCGCCTCCCGTGCGGAGCAGCCGCTCGCGGAACTGGCCCGCCGCTGCTCGGCCGACCCGTTCCCGGCCCGGGTCGAGCACGGCGTGGCGCTGGAGCGCTTCACGCGGGGGGTGCGCGCGGTCGAGGACGGCGACGCCGTGCCGTCCCCCGAACCGCCGGACGGCGCCTTCAGCCTGGACTGAGGGCGCCGTCGCAGCCGGTCCCCGTGGCCCGGGGGGCGGGGTCAGCCGCGGGGCTCGTCCCCGCCGCCGTCGTAGTCGCGGAGGCTGCCCGTCATCTTCTCGATGGTGGCGTCCGACACCTCGTCCTTGACGCCGGCGTCGGTGTAGAGGACCCAGATCGCCAGGTCACCGTTGCTGTTGATCCAGGAGACCGTGACGACCTTGCCCGCACTGGTGGAGCACTTGTCCTCCTTGGGGGCTCCGGTGATCTTGGCGGTGACGGTGTGGCCCTTGATGCCGTGCTCGTTCTTGAACGGCTTGGGCTCGGAGACCTTGAGGGTGCCCTTCTGCTTCTGGTCGTAGCCGGCGATCGCGAAGTTGCCGGCCGCGATCCGCGCCGCCTCCTTGGTGTTCTTGGAGCCCTGCGCGCCCTTGGTGCCGACGCCGGCGCGGCTGCTGCGCTTGCACCAGTCGTCCTTGTAGTAGGCGGGCGCCGACATGGCGACCAGGACCTTGCCCTTGTCGTCCTCGAATCCGGTGATGGTGCCCGTGCTCGCGAGGGTCCAGTCGTCGTTGTCGGGCACGTCGAAGGCGGAGTACCACTTGGGGTTGACGACGGTCTGCCAGCCCTTGACCACCGGGTCCGAGGGGTCCTTGGAGGCGCCGCCGCCTCCCGGCTCGCCCTTCTCCGGCTTCGTCTTCACCGAGGGCGAGGAGGTCTTGTCGGCCTCGTTCTTCTTGCCCCCGCCCGAGTCGTCGCCGCCGAGGACGACGACCCCGGCCACCGTCGCGGCGATGACCGCGACCGCGGCGACGATCGCGATGGCGATGGTCTTGTTCCGGCCGCCTCCGCCGCCTCCGCCCTTGGGGGACGGCATGCTCCCCGGGCCCCACTGCCCCGACTGCCCCGGGTGGCCCGGCTGACCGTAGGGGTGGGGAGCCTGTCCGGCCTGCTGGCCGTAGCCCGGCGGGCTCGGCTGTTGCCCCTGGCCCGGTTGCTGGCCCGACGGCTGCTGCCCGTAGCCGGGCTGCTGGTACGGGTTCGGTTGCCCGTACCCGGGCTGCTGGTACGGGTTCGGCTGCTGCGGGTTCTGCTCGCCCCCGGGCGGCTGCTGTCCTGGCCACATGGCCGACAACCCTATGGTGCGGTCGTAGTGTCGGCCATGGCCGGTCCTGGATCGGTACGGACCCGCTACACGAATGGGGCCGAAGCGGGAAGGAACGATTCTCCCGCCCCGAGTTACTGAGTGGTAACGTGCGGCCATGACCACACAGTCGCAGCCGGACATCGGCGAGCTGATGCGGGCCTCCGTGCCCATGGCCCGCACCCTCAACCTGGAGTACCTGGAGACCTCGCCGGAACGGGTCGTCGTCTCCCTGCCCGACCAGAGCGAGTACCACAACCACGTGGGCGGCCCGCACGCCGGTGCGATGTTCACGCTCGCCGAGTCCGCGACCGGCGCGGTGACCCTGGCCGCGTTCGCCGACCAGCTCTCCCGCGCCGTCCCGCTGCCGGTACGCGCCGAGATGGACTTCAAGAAGATCGCCAAAGGGGTGGTCACCGCCACCGCCGAGCTCGGCCGCCCGGCCGCCGAGGTGGTCGCCGAGCTGGACCGGGGAGAGCGCCCCGAGTTCCCGGTCCGGGTCGCGCTCCGCCGCCCCGACGGCGCGGTCACCAGCGAGATGACCGTCGTGTGGACCCTGCGGCCCAACGACTGACGCCGCGCCGCGCCGCAGGACCGGCCCGGTGCCTCCGGCCGGCGAGCGGCGCGCGAGGCAGTGGACGCGGGCCGGCGCGTGGTCGAGTAGGCTTCCGAATTCGTGCCGTCATGGCAGCTCGTGCTCCGATGTCATGAGAGGAAGCCGCAGTTGCACATCCAGGACTGGCTGGAGAGCGTTCCGGCCGTCAGCGTGTACCTCCTGGTGGGAGTGGTCATCGGGCTGGAGAGCCTGGGGATCCCGCTGCCGGGAGAGATCGTCCTCGTCAGCTCCGCGCTGCTGTCCTCGCAGCAGGGGCACATCGATCCGCTGATCCTGGGGACCTGTGCCACGGTCGGTGCCGTCGTGGGTGACTCGATCGGGTACGCCATCGGCCGGAGAGGCGGCCAGCCGCTCCTGGACTGGCTGGGCGGGAAGTTCCCCAAGCACTTCGGCCCCAGCCACGTGGCCACCGCCGAACGCTCCTTCCAGCGGTGGGGCATGTGGGCCGTCTTCTTCGGCCGCTTCATCGCCCTGCTGCGGATCTTCGCGGGGCCGCTCTCGGGTGTGCTGAAGATGCCGTACTGGAAGTTCCTGACCGCGAACGTGCTGGGCGGCGTGGTGTGGGCGGGCGGTACGACCGCGGTCATCTACTACGTCGGTGTCGTCGCCGAGGCGTGGCTCAAGCGCTTCTCCTGGCTCGGGCTGGTGGCCGCCGTGCTGATCGGCCTCGCCTCCATGGTGCTCGTCAAGCGCCGGGCGGCGAAGGTGGCCGCAGAAGCGGTCGAGGAGCACCGGTCCGAGCGTGCCGCCGCGCGGCGGGACGACCAAGCGCCGGCGGCGGAGGGGGACCTCCGCCGGTCCGAGCGCGACGGCACCCCGTCGGCCCCGGTCGGCGACTGAGCGGGACCGGGCAGTGAGACATCCGGAGTGGAGAACGGCGTGACAGAGTACGGGCTGATCGTGACGGTCGGCGGGCACGGACCGCGGCTGGATCCCACGGCGTTCAATGCGCCGACCTCGGTGATCGCGGGCGACGTCACCCTGGCGGCCGGGTCGAGCGTGTGGTACGGCGCCGTACTGCGGGCCGATGCCGCCCCCATCGTGCTCGGTGAGGGGAGCAACGTGCAGGACAACTGCACCGTGCACGGCGATCCCGGCTTTCCGGTCGAGGTCGGCGCCCGGGTCACCGTGGGCCACAACGCGGTGCTGCACGGCTGCACGGTCGAGGACGACGTGCTGATCGGCATGGGTGCCACCGTGCTCAACGGTGCCCGCATCGGTGCCGGTTCCCTCGTCGCGGCCCAGGCCCTGGTGCCGCAGGGGACCGTCGTGCCGCCCGGTTCGCTGGTGGCCGGGGTGCCCGGCAAGGTGCGGCGGGAGCTGACCGACGAGGAGTTCGAGGGCGTGCGCCTCAACGCACTCGGCTATGTGGACCTGGCCGAGCAGCACCGCGGTGCGTCCGTCGGCGAACGGCCGGCGGCCTCCTGAGCCTTTCCGCGCCCGGGCATGCCGCTGCTTGCGGCGGCTGCGCACCCCGCGCCCGGCGAAAGCGCCGTCCGGGGTTACCGGTGAGGAACCTCACCGGGGCGCGGTGGTGCCGGGGCGCTACGGTGACGGCGTGCCATCCCTCAGGAACACGTTCTCCTCCCTCACCTCTCGCGCCGTGCACGGCCTCTGGAGCCGGGCCCGGCAGGCGGGGGCCGTCACCGCGCGGCGCCCGGGGCCGTACGCGTTCCGCCGCATCGGGACCGGGACACGGCTCGCCTTTCCGCAGGGGACGCTCTTCGGGACACCGTGGATCGAACTCGGCGACCACTGCATCGTCGGCCAGGACGTCACGCTGACGGCGGGGATGATGCCGGATCTGGAGCTGGGGCCGGAGACGGTGCTGCGGCTGGGGAACGGCGTGGTGCTGGGCCGGGGCAGCCACATCATCGCGGACACCCGGGTCAGCCTCGGCGACGACGTGTTCTGCGGCCCGTATGTCTACATCACCTCGACCAACCACTCCTACGACGATCCGGAACTGCCGGTCGGCAAGCAGTGGCCGCGCACCGCACCGGTGGAGATCGGCGCGGGGAGCTGGATCGGCGCGGGGGCCGTCGTCCTGCCCGGGGCGACGCTGGGGCGCAACGTGGTGGTCGCGGCGGGAGCCGTGGTGCGGGGTGAGATTCCCGACCACGCCGTGGTCGCGGGTGCCCCCGCCAGGGTGGTGCGCCGGCTGGATCCCGAGCAGGGGTGGCAGCCGCCGCTGCGCACCCCGCCGCCGATGCCGGTTCCCGAGGGCGTCAGTCCGCAGCAGCTGGTCGCCCTCGCCGACCTGCCCACCGCGCCGGACGCCGAGCCGTCCGGCGGTTCGTCCGGCGGTTGAGCCGGTGCTCCGGTCAGCCCGAGGCCAGCAGGACAGTGCCGAGCAACGCCAGCCCGGCGCCTGTGGTCTGGAGCGCACGCAGCCGCTCCTGGAGCACGCTCCGCGCGGCGAGCGCGGTGACGACGGGGTAGAGCGAGGCGAGGACGGCGGCGACCGTGACCGGGCCGTGCTGCGCGGCGACGGCGTACGTCCCGTTGGCGGCCACGTCGGCCAGACCGACGAAGGCCAGCGCGGGCAGGGCCGCCCACACCGCACCCAGACCCTCCTCGGGGAGTGCCGGTGTGCCGCGCCGCACGGAGGCCCAGAGCGCTCCGCCGCCCACGACGACGTTGACCACCCGCTGCACGAACAGCGTCAGGAAGAGCCCCGCGAGGGTCGTGGACGCCTCGGCGACCAGGCTCATCGTCGCGCCGAAGCCGAAGGCCGCGATCAGGGTGAGCAGGACCGTGCGCCGCTGCACGGGTGCGCCTCCGCCGCCCACGCCGCCGGCCAGCACCACTCCGGTGACGGCGACCAGGGTGCCCAGGGCCTGGAGCGGGCCCGGCCGTTCACCGTGCAGGGCCATGCCGACGGCCACCGGCACGGCGACGCTGCCGAGGGTGGCGACGGGTGAGACCACGCCCATCGGACCGACGGCCAGCGCCCGGTAGAAGCACAGCATCGACACCGGTCCGATCGCTCCGGCCGCCACCGCGCACCACAGCAGGCGCGGGTCCAGTTCGCCCCAGGCACCGGTGGCGAGCACGATGACGCCGAGCACCAGGCAGGCCGCGCCCTGCGAGACGACCACCACTGTCAGCTCGCGCAGCCGCTTGCTGAGCAGCCCGCCGCCGAAGTCGGCCAGCCCCCACAGGAGGCTGGTGGCCAGCGCGAAGACAGCGGTCATGACGGAATCCCTCGCAGTACAGTGTGGTGAACGCTCAAGTCCAGCACACCGTAGTACATCGCAATGTACTCTGTCATTGAATATTTTGGATGGTGCGGAACACCGTGACGGACCTCGACCACCTCACGCAGGCGCTCGCCCGCAACCTGAAACACCTGCGTGCCGAGCGCGGCTTCACCCTCGACGCCCTAGCGGCCCGGGCCGGTGTCAGCAGGGGCATGCTCATCCAGATCGAACAGGCTCGCACCAACCCCAGCGTGGGCACCGTCGTCAAGATCGGCGACGCGCTCGGCGTCAGCATCACCTCGCTGCTGGACTTCGACCAGGAGCCGCAGGTCCGCCTGGTGCCGCCGGAGCAGGCGGTGCGGCTGTGGTCCACCGAGGCAGGCAGCCACAGCACCCTGCTCGCGGGCGCCGAGGCGCCCGGTCCGCTGGAGCTGTGGCACTGGAAGCTGGCGCCGGGAGACGCCAGCAGCTCCGATCCGCACCCGCTGGGCACCACAGAACTCGTGCACGTCACGACCGGCACGCTCACCCTCGAGGTGGACGGCGACGCGTACCCGGTTCCGGCCGGCACCTCCGCGTGCTTCGAGTCCCACGTGCCGCACGGCTACCGCAACGACGGGCCGGAGAACGTCGAGATGACCATGGCAGTCTCGGTCCCCGAACCGCGCTGAACCGGCGCCGCGGCCCCGTCGCGGCGCCCGTGGCCCGCCGCTCGGCCCCCCCGCGGACCGTCCGGCCGCCGGTCACCCGGGCGGCGGGGGCGGAGTCTCCTCCCGCGCCGCGGCGGCGTCCAGCGTGCTGACATCGAGCGACAGCGGGATCGAGTGCTCGGCGAAGCCCATCGACCGGTACATCGCCTCCGCCTCGGGCGTCGCGTGCAGATCCACACGTGTGACGCCGCGGCGTGCGAACTCCTCCAGCAGCGCCGCCGTCGTCGCCCGCGCACAGCCGCGACCGCGGTAGCGCTCGTCGGTGCACACGGAGAAGACGAATCCGAACAGCCCGTACGGGCTCACCGGTGCGGCCAGCCGCTCCTCGATCCGGCCCACCGCGCACGCCGCGAGATGCCCCGGCGGATCCGGCCGCTCACCGTCCACCACGAACGCCAGCAGAGGGGACGCGTCCAGCGCGAGCTGCCGACGTGCGGTCCGCTCGGCTTCCCGCTCCCACGGCCCCGGCTCGTCCCGGCCGCTCATCGCGGCGAACATGGCCCTGCGCAGCCGTACGATCTCCGCCGCGTCCTCGGGCGTCGCCCTGCGTGTGCCGATCATGCCGGGACGCTAGCGCACCGGGCTCATCCCAGTCGCGGGATCTCGATCGCCGGACACCGGTCCATCACCATCCGGAGCCCGGCTGCACGGGTGCGCTCGCAGGCCGCCTCGTCCACCACGCCGAGCTGGAACCAGACAACCCGGGCACCGATCGCCACCGCCTCGTCGGCCACCTGTCCCGCCAGCTCGGAGCGGACGAAGACGTCCACCACGTCCACCGGGAACGGGATCTGCGCGAGCGTCGCGTAGCCGCGCTCGCCGTGCACCGTCTCCGCGCTCGGGTGGACCGGCACGATCCGCTTGCCGTGCCGCTGCAGCACCTCGGCCACCCCGTGGGCGGGCCGCGAGGCGTTCTGCGACAGCCCCACGACCGCCCAGGTGTCACCCAGCCCGGTGAGAATCTCCCGCACCGTCCCGGTATCGCCGTACATCACTCTCTCCTCCGCGGCAGACCCAGCTCCCAGGGACAACGGACGGCACCCCCCGCCGATTCCCGCGGCCGCGGCCATAGGCTGGCGGGATGCACCAGGAGCAGCACGCACAGCAGGAGCAGCCACCAGGGCCCGCGGAGTACGTCACCGTGGCCGGGGAGGGCGTGCACGAGACCGAGGTCAACCGCTCCCGCTTCCTGTGCGCCCTCGCGCCCGCGGCCACGGAGGCCGAGGCCCAGGAGTTCATCGCCCGGATCCGCAGGCAGCACCCCGGCGCCAACCACAACTGCTCGGCCTATGTCATCGGCGCAGACGCGGGCAGCCAGAAGGCGAACGACGACGGCGAGCCGGGCGGCACCGCGGGAGTGCCGATGCTCCAGATGCTGCTGCGGCGCGAGGTGAGGTACGCGGTGGCTGTCGTCACCCGCTACTTCGGCGGCGTCAAATTGGGCGCGGGCGGCCTGATCCGCGCCTACGGTGGCGCGGTCGGCGAGGCCCTGGACGCGGTGGGGACCGTCACCAGGCGGCGCTTCCGGCTGCTGACGGTCACGGTCGGGCACGAGCGCGCCGGACGCCTGGAGAACGAACTGCGCGCCACCGGGCGGGAGGTGCGCGAGGTGCGCTACGGGGCGGAGGTCGCCATCGAGATCGGCCTGCCCGACGCCGACCTGGCCGACTTCCAAAGCTGGCTGGCCGACGCGACCGCGGGCAGCGCACGAGTCGAGGTGGGCGGCGAGGCGTTCGGTACGGTCTGAGCCGTCCGGAGTCCCCCGGCCGGGCCGGCGCAGCCCCGGAACGGGCCCGCGGGCCCGCACTGTCGGTGGTGGGCCTTAAGGTCGTTGACCATGCGTCTGCTGCACACCTCGGACTGGCATCTGGGCCGGAGCTTCCACCGCGTGAGCCTCCTCGACGCCCAGCGCGCCTTCCTGGACCACCTGGTCGCCACCGTCGAGGAGCGGGCGGTGGACGCCGTGCTGGTCTCCGGCGACGTCTACGACCGCGCGGTCCCCTCCCTCGCCGCCGTCGAGATGTTCGACCGGACGCTCTCCCGCCTCGCGGACCTCGACGTGCCCACCGTGATGATCTCCGGCAACCACGACTCGGCACGCCGGCTGGGGGTCGGCGCGAAACTGCTCGGCCGCGCCGGGGTCCACCTGCGCACCGACCCCCGGGAGTGCGGCACGCCCGTATTCCTCGAACCCGCCGACGGAGGCGGTCCGGTGGCCGTCTACGGAGTGCCCTACCTGGAGCCCTCGCTGGTGCGGGAGACGCTCGGCGCGGAGGGCGGCGGCCACACCGCCGTACTCCGCGCGGCCACGGACCGGATCCGCGCGGACCTCGCCGCCCGTCCGGCCGGGACGCGCTCGGTCGTGCTGGCCCACGCCTTCGTGGCCGGCGCCGAAGTCTGCGACAGCGAACGGGACATCACCGTCGGCGGCGTCGCCTCGGTGCCCGCCTCGGTCTTCGAGGGGATCGACTACGTCGCGCTCGGCCACCTGCACAACTGCCAGGCCCTCTCCGCGCGGATCCGCTACTCCGGCACCCCGATCGCCTACTCGTTCTCCGAGGCCGGGCACCCGAAGTCCATGTGGCTGGTCGATCTCGGCCCCTCGGGCGAACCGGCGGCCGAGCGGCTGCCCTGCCCCGTCCCCCGGCCGCTCGCCCGGCTGCGCGGCAGGCTGGCGGAGCTGCTGGAGGATCCGGCCCTGGAGCAGTACACCGACTCCTGGGTGGAGGCCACCCTCACCGACGCGGCCCGCCCGCACGATCCGATGGCCCGCCTGGCCGCGCGCTTCCCGCACACCGTCAGTCTCGTCTTCGCACCCGACCGGGAAGAGGACGACGACTCCCGCTCCTACGCCGCACGGCTCAGCGGGCGCACCGACCGGCAGATCACCGAGGACTTCGTCGGCCATGTACGCCCCGGACAGCAGGCGGCGCCCGAGGAGCGCGCGATGCTCGGGCAGGCGCTGGAGGCCGTCCGCGTCTCCGAGGCCGAGCCGGAGGCAGCGGCCGCCCCGAGCGCGCCGCGGCCCCCGGCGCGGGACGGTGCGCGGGCGGTGGCCCGTTGAGGCTCCACCGGCTGTCCCTCACCGCCTTCGGCCCGTTCGGCGGCACCCACACCGTCGACTTCGACACGCTCTCCTCGGCCGGGCTGTTCCTGCTGCACGGTGCCACCGGCGCGGGCAAGACCTCGGTGCTGGACGCCGTCTGCTTCGCGCTCTACGGCGGCGTGCCCGGCGCCCGCCAGCAGCCCGGCGGCACCCTGCGCAGCGACCACGCCGATCCGCACGTGCGCACCCAGGTCGTCCTCGACCTCACCGTCGCGGGCCGGCGGCTGGAGGTCACCCGTGCTCCCGAGCAGCTCCGGCCCAAGACCCGGGGCACCGGCCTCACCCGCGAACGCGCCCGCTGCGAACTGCGCGCCTGGGATCCGGGCGCGGGCGAGTGGCAGGGGCTCAGCCGCTCCCACCAGGAGATCGGTGAGGAGATCGGGCAGGCCCTGGGCATGAGCAGGGACCAGTTCTGCCAGGTGGTGCTGCTGCCGCAGGGCGACTTCGCCCGGTTTCTGCGCTCGGGTGCCGAGGACCGGGCCAAGCTGCTGGGCCGGCTCTTCGACACGAGCCGGTTCGCCGCCGTGGAGGAAGAACTCGCGCGGATGCGCAAGAGCGCCCAGCACGAGGTCGTCGCGGCCGACGAGGAGCTGCTGGCCCTCGCCCACCGGATGCGGCAGGCCGTCGGCGACCCCGCGGAGCTCGCCGAGGGGCCCGCGCACACCCCTGCCGCCGACCCGCTCCCCGGCCAGCGCACCCGCTCGGCCCGCGGTTCCGCGCCGGGTGCCGGGGGTGGCGGAAGCGCCCGCGCCCGCAGCGGAGCCCGCGGCGGAGCGGCACCGCCCGCCGAGTCCCCCGCCGCCGGGCTCGGCCCCGGCGACCCCGGCCTGGCCGACTCCGTCCTGGCCTGGGCGGCGCAGGCCAGGACCTACGCGCGGGAACGCAGCACCGCCGCGGCGCTCGCCGCGGACACCGCCCGAGCCCGGCACACGGACGCCGTCCGGGAGCTGGAAGCGGTCCGGGACCTGGCCCGGGCACAGCAGCGGTTCGCGCACGCCCGGCAGCGCGCCGACGAACTGGCGGCGGGCGCTGCGGAGCGGGACGCGGAGCGGCAGCGGCTGGAGCGGGCGCAGGCCGCCGAAGCGGTGCTGCCCGCCCTGCGGCTGCACAGCACCGCACAGCAGGAACACACCCGGGCCCGGGCCGCGGAGCGGGAGGCGCGCGCGGACCTCCCGGACGCCCTCACCGACGCCGGCCCCGACCGGCTGTCAGCGCTGGAAGGCGAACTGCGGCAGGAACTGGGGGCTCTGCGGGTCACCCGCGAGGAGGAGCCGCGCGCTGCCGCGATCGGGACCGAACTGCGCCGGCTGGATGCCGAGTCCCGGACCGACGACGACCTCCTCCGCGAGACGGGGGAGTGGCTGGCGGGATGGGAGGAGCAGCGGCAGGGGCGCGAAAGGCAGGTGGCCGAGGCGTTGGAGGCCGCCACCCGCGCCGAGCACCTGGCGGGCCGGCTGCACCCCGCCCGCGCCCGCCTGCAGGCGGCGCACCGCCGGGACCGGCTGGAGGCCGAGATCGAGTCGGCCGACGAGGTGCGGCGCCGGGCCCGGGAGGAGGCCGCCGACGCCAAGGAACACTGGCTCGCGGTGCGGGAGCGCCGACTGCGCGGCATCGCGGCGGAGCTCGCCGCGGACCTGACCGCGGGCGCCCCCTGCGCCGTGTGCGGCGCCACCGAACATCCCGAACCGGCCCGTGCGGAGCCCGGGCACGTGGACCGGGCGGCCGAGGAGGAGGCGCTAGCCCGCTCGCAGCGGGCGGCCGAGCACCACCGCTCGGCCGAGCAGCGGCTCGCCGCCCTGCGCGACGGCCGCACCGAGGCGGCGGCCGAAGCGGTGGCCGGCGCGACCGGCGAAGAAGCCGGGGCCGCGCCCGACGGTGGCACCGAGCGACTGGCCAGTGCCGTCACCGCCCTGGAGCAGGAGCATGCCCGGGCCCGCGCCCAGGCCTCCGGTGCCCACGAGGCCCGCGAGGCGCTGGCCGCCGCCGAGCGGGAGCACGCCGAGCGGAGCGCGGCCCGCCAGGAAGCCGAGCGCCGGGCCGCCGCGCGCACCTCGACCCGGGAGGCGCTCCAGCGGGAACTGGCTGCGCTCACCGAGCGGCTGAGCAGAGCACGGGGCGAGGCGCCCAGCGTCGCCGCCCGTTGCGCGGAGCTGGAACGCCGGGTCGGTTTGCTCTCCCGGACCGCCGAGGCCGCCCGGGCCGCCGCCCGCGCCGCCGAACGGCTCACCGAAGCCGCCGCGCAGCGCTCGGAGGCGGCCGGCCGCGCCGGTTTCGCCGCACCCGAGGAAGCGGAAGACGCCGTACTGCCCGAGCCCCGGCAGCGCGAGCTGCGGACCCGGCTGGAGCGCCGGCGGGCCGAGGAGGCCGCCGTGGCGGAGGAGCTGGCCGACCCCGAGCTCGCCGCGGCTGCGGACCAGCCCGCCGCGGAACCGGAGGAGGCACGGGAGGTCGCCGAGGCCGCCGAGGAACGGCTCCGGAGCGCGGATGCCGAACTGCACACCGCGCGGGGCCGGGTGGAGGCACTGGACGGGCTGGGGGAGGGGGCTGCCGACCGCGCCCGGCGGGTGGCGCCGCTGCGCGGCTCCTACGAGCGCGTCGCCCGGCTGGCCGGGCTGGCCGCAGGTACCTCACCCGAGAACGAGCGCCGGATGCGGCTGGAGTCCTACGTGCTGGCCGCCCGGCTCGAACAGGTCGCGGCCGCGGCCTCGGCGCGGCTCGGCCGGATGTCCGGTGGCCGCTACACACTCGTGCACTCCGACGAACGATCCGGCGGACGGGGCAGATCCGGGCTCGGGCTGCACGTGGTGGACGCCTGGACGGGTGCCGAGCGGGACACCGCCACCCTCTCCGGCGGCGAGACGTTCTTCGCCTCGCTGGCCCTCGCCCTCGGACTGGCCGACGTGGTGACCGAGGAGGCCGGCGGCACCCGGCTGGAGACCCTCTTCATCGACGAGGGCTTCGGCAGTCTGGACGAGCAGACGCTGGACGAAGTGCTGGACGTCCTCGACTCGCTGCGCGAGCGGGACCGCTGTGTCGGCATCGTCAGCCACGTGGCCGACCTGCGCCGCCGGGTGCCGGCCCAGCTGGAGGTCGTCAAGGCGCGCGCGGGCTCCACTCTGCGCCACCGGGCTGCCCCGGCCGACACCTGATCGCCGCCGCACCCGCCGACATCCGAGCGGCCCGGACGGTGGCGGGCCCGCGCGGACGACCGGGACCCGGTGCTCCGGCCGACCGCCCGGCGGGGTGCTGCCGGACCCGCCCCGAGGCCGGTCCGGCAGCACCCGGCGGCAGTTCAGAGCGCGGAGAGCTCCGCCACCAGGTCGTCGAGGCCGAGGGAGCCCTGTGAGAGGGCCGCCATGTGCCAGGCCTTGGCGTCGAAGGCGGTGCCGTGCGCGCGCTGTGCGGCCGCACGGCCCTCCAGCCAGGCGCGCTCCCCCAGCTTGTAGCCGATGGCCTGCCCCGGCATCCCCAGGTAGCGCACCAGCTCGCTCTCCACGAAGTCCGCGGGGCGCCCGCTGTGCATGCCGAAGAACTCCTGGGCCAGTTCCGGGGTCCACCGCTCGCCCGGGTGGAAGGGCGAGTCGGCGGGGATCTCCAGCTCCAGGTGCATGCCGATGTCGACGATCACCCGGGTGGAGCGCATCATCTGCGCGTCCAGATAGCCCAGCCGCCGCTCCGGCGTGGTCAGGAAGCCCAGCTCGTCCATGAGCCGCTCGGCGTACAGCGCCCAGCCCTCGGCGTTGGCGCTGACCATGCCCACGGTCGTCTGGTAGCGCGAGAGCTTGTCGGCGACGTACGTCCACTGCGCGAGCTGCAGATGGTGTCCGGGTACGCCTTCGTGGTACCAGGTGGTGACCAGGTCGTAGACCGGGAACCGGGTCTCGCCCATGGTCGGCAGCCAGGTGCGGCCCGGCCGGGAGAAGTCCAGCGACGGCTGGGTGTAGTACGGCGCCGCCGCGCTGCCGGGCGGGGCGATCCGGGCCTCCACCCGGCGTACCGGCTCGGCGAGTTCGAAATGGGTGCCGTCCAGCTCCGCGATGGCCTCGTCCATCAGCGCCTGGAGCCACTCGCGGACCTCGTCGACGCCTTCCACGGCCTCGCCGTGGGTGTCCAGGTGGCGCAGCGCCTCCCAGGGGGTCCGGGCGCCGGGCAGGATCCTCTCCGCCTCGGTGCGCATCTCGGCCAGCAACCGGTGGAACTCCTGCCAGCCGTACCGGTAGGACTCCTCCAGGTCCAGGTCCGCGCCGTTCCAGTAGCGCGCCCAGCGCGCGTACCGCTCGCGGCCCACCGTCTCCGGTGTTCCGGCGACACCCGGCGCGTACACGTCCCGCAGCCAGTCGCGCAGTTCCGTGACGGCGCGGGTGGCCTCGGCGGCGGCCTCGCCCAGTTCCGGCCGGAGGCTGTCGGGGCAGCCGCCGGCGAACTCCGCGAACCAGCCCCGGTCGTCCTCCGCGTCCTTCTCGCCCAGCCACTGCGCGAGCTGCTCCAGCACGGTGGCGACCTGGCGGGGGCCGGCGTACAGCTTCCGGGCCAGTCCCTCGTCCAGCGAGGCCCGGTATCCGTCGAGCGCGACCGGCATCGCCCGCATCCGGGCGGCGACCGCCTTCCAGTCCTCCTCCGTCTCGGAGGGCATCACCGTGAAGATGCCGCGCACCGCGTGCAGCGGCGAGTTGAGGTTGCTGACGGCGCGCAGCCCCTCGCCGGCCTCGTGGACGGCCAGCTCGGCGGTGAGCCGTTCGCGGAGCAGCCGGGCGCAGCGCCGCTCCTCGTCACTCTCGGCGCCCGGTCGGGCCTCCGCCGCGGCCAGCTCCTCCAGGGTGGTGCGGTTCAGGACGGCCGTCGCCTCCTGACCGGCGGGGGAGAAGTCCGGCAGCCTGCCGTGGCACTCGGGCACCCCGAGGTAGGTGCCGGTGAGCGGGTCGAGTTCGACGAGTGCGTCGACGTAGGTGTCTGCCACCTGGCGGGGCAGGGGGCCGGGGGTCGCTGTGTTGATCGCATCGGACATGGGCCCATCCTCGTACGCCGGTACCTCTTCCGTCAGCACCGGGCAGACGCGGGTGGGGCGCGAGGCCCGGGGCCCGGGCGCGGTCGCCGGGCCTCCGCGCCCGGTCGGGGCCGGGGCCGGGGCTCAGCGGGGCGTGACCGCGGCCGGCGCCAGGGCCGCGGTCACCACCAGCGTGCCCTCCTCGATCTGGTAGTCCAGCGGCAGCCCCAGCCCCCGCATCACCGCGACCATGCCGGTGTTGGAGGACCGGGTCACCGCGTAGACGCTCTCGCACCGGGCTTCGCGGGCCATGTCGGTCAGCCGCCGCAGCAGGGCGGCGCCGAGGCCCCGGCGCTGCCAGGCGTCCTCGACCAGCAGGGCCGCCTCGGTCTCGTCGCCGTCCCACAGCAGGTGTCCGAGGGCCACCAGTTCGCCCGCGGGCGACTCCACGGCCAGGGTGCGGCCGAACCGGGGGGAGAGCAGGTGCCGCAGATAGCGGTCGGCGCCCTTGACGGGGCCGTGGTACCGCTGGGTGAGTGTCTGCTTCGAGCAGCGGGCGTGCATGGCCAGCGCGGCCTCCAAGTCGCCCTCGCCGGCGCGGCGGATGGTGACGGCCCGGCCGCCGGGCAGCGTCAGCGCGTGCCGTTCCCCCGGCGTTCGGCGCCCCAGCCGGGCATCCAGCTCCACCAGCGCGTGGGCCCGCGCGAACTCGGTGGGGGTGAAGGGCACATGGTGCCGTTCCACGACGATCTCTCCTCCGGCAGGGTCGGGCAGGCGCAGCAGCGTACCCTCCACCGCCCCTTCCGCGGGTGTGTCGCCGGGGATCGAGCGGATCGAGCAGCGACCCAGCAGCGCCCTCAGGGCCAGCGGGAGTTCGGCCGTGTCCAGGGCCGCCCTGGTGGCCAGGTTGAGCACCCGGGCCGGGGTGTCCACCAGGTCGTGCGCGTCGGCCCGCTCCACCCAGGTGTCGGTGCCGCCCGCTTCGCGGAGCAGCCGGGCCAGCTCCTGCGGCTCCACCGCGTCGGATGTGCGCAGCAGGAACTCGTCCACCGTGCGGTCGCCGAGCGGGTGTGTCTGGAGCGTGAGGATGTCGACGCCGCCCGCCGCCAGGGCGCCGCAGATCCGGGCGAGCGTGCCGGGTTCGTCCCGCACGGTCGTGCGCACCCGCCACAGCGCGGTGGCGCTGCCGGGGGTCCGCCGCACCGCCGCCGCGGCGCCCCGCAGCCCCCGTACACCGCGGCCGGGCCGGACGCGCCACGCCCGCAGACCGCGCCGTGCGGCCGACGCCGCGCGCCGTCGGCGGCGCGCGGCGCCGCCGGTCGTGGTGTCCGTCTTCTTCGCGGCAGGGTCATCAGCCATGCGAACACCTTCGCGGGGCGTCGTTGCCTGACCACGAACGACATATGACAGGTGCGTAAAAAGAGCGCCTGCCGAGCAAACGTCCTATTTGCGGCAGGCGGCGCGGTCCCTCCCGGCACCCCCCGGTCCGGAGCGCCCCGGGAGTGCCGTGGCCCTCGGAGCCGACCCCGCGGAGCGGCCCCGGTCACTCCCGGGCCAGCCTGCGCAGCACCTGTCCGCACCGGAGTGCGTAGCCCCGCTGCAGCACCGGCAGCACGGGCCCCGCCGCTCGCGTCCACCACACCGCGGGCACGCTGTAGGCACGCACGGTCAGCCGGACGGCGCCGTCGGGCGCGTGTTCGACCACAAAGGCCTCCTCGCCGCGCTGCGGGTGGCCCGGCAGTGTCCCGTACGCCCATCCGGCGCGCCGCTCCTCCTCGGTGGCCCACACCACCCGGCACGGTCCGCCCACCCGCAGCGCTCCCACCCCCAGACCGACCGTCACCCGCACCCCGGGTGCGGCGCGGTCGGCCTCCGCCTCGACGCGGACGCCCATCGCACGGTGCATGCGCCATTCCAGCAGCGCTCGCGCGGCCGCCGCGAAGACGGCCCCGCCGGTGCCCAGCGGGATGCGGACTCGCAGTGCGCGGAAACCGGGCGGGGTCACGCCGTACGCGGTACGGCCGACCGGCGTGTAGCTGTACTCGGCATCCGGTGCCGTCACCGCGTCACCCGGCCCGGTTCACTGGCCCACCCGGCCCGGCCGGAGCGTCTTGGTGAACAGCACCGCGCCGCTCTCCTCGCGCAGCCGCACGGTGAGCTCCCCCGTGGAGCCGTCGATGTCCACCTGCCCGAAGTGCTGCCCGCCCTCGCTCGGCGGGGTGTTGGCGCGCTCGGGAGCCCGGATGAACCGCTGCTCGGGCCCGAAGGTGCCGTCCAGCTTCAGCGCCCCGAACCCGCCCGCGTTCAGCGGCCCGGAGACGAACTCCCAGAACGGGGCGAAGTCCGCGAACGCGGCGCGGCCGGGGTCGTACCGCTGTGCGCTGGTGTAGTGCACGTCCGTGGTGAGCCACACCGTGCCGGTGACGCGATGGTGCTTGATGTGCCGCAGCAGTTCGGCGATCTGCAGCTCCCGGCCCAGCGGGGCGCCCGGATCGCCCTGTGCGACGGCTTCGTAGTCGGTGCCACCGTCCGGTACGACAAGGCCCAGCGGCATGTCCGAGGCGATCACCTTCCACACCGCGCGCGAGCGCGACAGCTCCCGCTTGAGCCACCGCAACTGCCGCTCGCCCAGAATGCCCTGGCGGTCGTCGGGGCTGCGGCCGGGCGAGTTCGCGTTCCGGTAGGCCCGCATGTCCAGCACGAACACGTCCAGCAGCGGACCGTGCCGCACCACCCGGTGGACGCGCCCGTCCTCGTCACCGGGCGGCAGGGTGCCGACCGGGAAGTACTCGCCGAAGGCCCGCAGCGAGCGCCCCGCGAGAGTGGAGACGTCCTTCTCGGTGTACCGGTCGTCGTCCAGGATCTCCCCCGGGTACCAGTTGTTGAGCACCTCGTGGTCGTCCCACTGCACGATCGAGGGAACCTGTGCGTTGAACCGGCGCAGGTTCCGGGCCAGCAGGTTGTAGCGGAAGTTGCCGCGGAACTCCGCCAGTGTCTCGGCCACCTTGGACTTCTCCTCAGTGGTGACGTTCCGCCAGATGCTGCCGTCCGGCAGCTCCACCCGCTCCTGGATGGGGGAGTCGGCGTAGATCGTGTCGCCGCTGTTGAGGAAGAAGTCCGGATCCAGCCGCCGCATCCGGTCGAAGATCGGATATCCGCCCCGGTCGGGGTTGATGCCCCAGCCCTGCCCGGCCAGGTCGCCCGACCACAGGAAGCGCACATCGCGCCGGCGCCCCGGGGCCGTACGGAAGGTCCCGTGCACCGGCCGGCCCGCGCGCCGCGGATCATCCGGGTCGGCCAGCAGCACCCGGTAGTGGATCTGCTCGCCCGCGGGCAGCCCGTGCAGTGCGGTGCGTCCGGTGAAGTCGGTCTCCGGTCCCACCACCGGACCGAGCCACCGCCTCGGGTTGCGGAAGCTCTCGGTCGCGGCCGTCTCCACCACCATCCGCGCCCGGCGGTCCGCGCGCACCCACACCAGACCGGAGGACGCCGTCACGTCGCCCGCCTGCACACCCCAGTCCGCGGACGGCCTGCCGCGCCGCGCCTGCGCGGGGGCGGCGGCGCCGAGCAGCGGCAGCGACAGCGCCGCGCCCGCGCCCGCCGTGCCCCGCAGCACGGCCCGCCGTGCGGGGCGACTGCCGGTCGGATCGTCCTGTGCCATGTGCCGGCCTCCTCGAGAGGTGTGAGTGTGCGCCTTCGGAGCGTGGGAGGGAGACGGCCCCGGCCGCGGCGCGGAGGACCACTCGCGCGCCGGAGATCGGCCGCGGCGCCGCACGCCGCCCGTCACTCCCGCGAGCTGTATCCCGTTCCCCTGGTGTGTCTGCTCCCTCCGCGTGCCGTGCATCCGAAGCCCCAGTGAACACCGGTGCCACACCGGACAGAAGAGGCGGCACGCGACTGCGTGTGTCCGACCGCTCACCGCGGCCTAGGATTGCCGCTTCACGGACAACTCCACCCGCATCCCGCCCGACCCGTTACGCGCCGGCCCAGGAGGCCCGATGACCACCAGCCGTACGCCTGCCGACCTTCGTGCGGACATCCGTGCGAGCGGCCTGGCCCCGCACGGCCCCGAGCGCGTCGCCCGCGCCGAGGAGTTGGTCGCGCAGGCCGAGGCGGCCGCTGAGGCGGGCACCCGGGAGGGCCGGGCCGCCCTGGGCGCGGCGCTGCTCCACCTGGCCGCCAGCCGCACCTTCGGGACCGCGGCTCGCACCACGTCCGTCCCCGTCGCACGGGCACTGCGGCTGCGGGACGAGGACCCGGAGGCGTTCGACCCCGAGGACGCCTTCGCGCTGCTGTGGTCGCTCCGCTGGGCCGTGGCGGACCTGGTCGGCGACCCGGCGGTCCCGGTGGCGGAGATCGAGGAGTGGCTCGCGCTGCAGGCCCGCGAGCACGACCGCGCCGGGCTGTCCCGGCGCGCCGTGTACGCACGCGAGTTCCTGGTCGCGCAGTGGTTCGGCGACCGGCAGCGGGCCGCGCGCGCCTACAGCGCCTGGCTGGAGGCGGAACGCGACCGCAGCGCCGACTGTGCGGGCTGCGAACTGGCCTGGCGCGGCCGCGCGTACGCCGTGCGCGCCGAGGAGGCCGAGGCCGTGGCACCGGGCGGCGGAGCGGCCCAGGACGAGGCGGCACTGCGGATGTGGGAACCGGTGCTGCGCGGCGAGTACGCCTGCGCTGACCGGCGCCCCTACCTGCTGGCCGCCTCGCTGGGGCCGCTGCTGCGCCTCGGCCGCGCCGCGGAGGCGCGGAGCCGGCATCTCGCGGGCTGCCTGCTGGTCCGGGAGGCGCCGACCGGGCGCGGCGCACTCGCCCGGCACCTGGAGTTCTGCGCCCGGACCGGCAATGAGTCGCGCGGGCTGGAGATCCTCGCCGGGCAGGACGGGGAGCGCTGGGAGGAGCAGCAGGACGCGCCCGGCCACCAGATGTGGATGTCCGCCGTCGCCCTGCTGATGCGGCGGCTCGCCGAGCTGGGGCACGCCGCCCTCCCGGTCCCCGGCCCTCCGGGACGGGACTGGAGCGCGGCGGCACTGTTCGAGTACGCCGCCGCGCAGGCCCTGGACACGGCGCAACGCTTCGACCGGCGGGCCGGCACCAGTGGGCACCGCGCGGCGGTGCGCCGCCGCATCGATGCGCGGCCACTGGTCCCGCACCTGCCGCTGGGGATCGGCGCCGTCACGTTCCCCGCGCCGAGCGCGGCCCCCGTGGCGCCGGGCGGGCCGGAGTCCGGTGCGGGAAGCGGGGCGGAGAGCGGGGAGCGCGCGGGCGGAGCGACCGGTAGCCGGCCGGATACGGGACGCGGAACCGAGTCCCGGCCGCAGGCCGGTGCGGGGTCCGGAGCCGGTTCGCCGGACGCGCAGCGGCTGCTGGCCCGGGCGCGGCGGCTGAGCGCCGTCGGCCACCCGGAGGCGGCCGCGCGGTGGACCGCGGCCGGCGACGCCGTCGCCCGTACGGGGGCGCGGCTCGACCAGGCGTCGCGGGCCGAACTCCTCGACCACCGGTCCGAGGCGGCGGCCCGCACCGATCCGGCGGCCGGTGCCGCCGGATTCGCGGAGGCCGCCAGTCTCTTCGCCGGGGCCGACCTGCCCGGTGAAGCCCTCGCGTGCCGGGCGCGGGCCGCTTCCGCCGCCTCCTGCGCCCCCGAGGGGGCAGCCGTGCCGCCCGAGTCCCTCGACGCGCTGTGCGCCGAGGCCGAGCATCTGCACGCCGCGGGGCGCATCGGCGCCCGGCACGCCCTCGCCGTGCTGCTGACCCGGGCCCGGCTGCGCGCGCACGAGCTGGGCGGGCCGCAGGACGGCGGGGGAGACGAGGGCGGCACCCCCTTCGACGCGGCCAACCGCGCCAACCGGCCGCCGACGGCCGACGCGGAGTACGCCGCCGGACCGGCGCGTACGGAGGACCGGGCCGACCTGCTGGGCCCGGGGACCGACGCGCTCGACGAGGAGCTGGCCGGCCTGGTCGCGTTCGCGCTGCCGTACCGCGAGGAGCCCGCGGTACGGGCCGGGATCGCCGAGGCCGTCGAGATCCGGGGGACGCTGGCGGCCCGGCGCGGCGACGCGGTGCGCGCGGGTGAGCTGCTGGCCGAGTCCGCCGACCTCTTCCACGAGGCGGGCCGCCCCTGGTCCGCCACCGGGCCGGAACTGGCTCTCGCCCGGCTGCTGATGGAGACCGGCGACCACAAGCGCGCCGCCGAGGTACTGCGCGGCGCCCTGCAGGACCGGCCGGGCGCTGCCGCCCGTCCGTCCGCCGAACTCGCGCGCCTCCACCTGCTGCACGCCGACGTGCACGCGGCCCAGGGCCTGCTGGCCGAGGAGGCCGAATCGCTCCGGCACGCGGCGCACGCGCTGGCGGGTTCGGGCAGCGCCGCGGAGGCCACCCGGGCCGGTCTGCGGCTCGGCGGCTGCCTGCTCGTCCTGGAGGAGACCGACGAGGCGGCCGCCGTCCTGGTCGAGGCCCTCGGCGGCCTGCTGGAGCGCGACGACGAACCGGGCATCGTGCAGGCGTGCGTCTGGCTCGGCCAGTCCTGCACCCGCCCCGAGCAGCTGCGGGCCGCCGCCGGGCTGCTCCGCGGCGCGGCCGAGCTGCCGCACCGGTGGCGGGACCGGCACGGGTGCGCCGTCGTCACCCACCTGGCGGCCGACACCCACCGTGCCTGCGGCCGGCACACCGCGGCGGGCGAGCTGTACGGCCGGGCCGAGGAGCTGTGGCGGGAGCTGGGCGATCCGCATGCGGTGATCCGTACGCTGCACGCCCGGGGCTGGCTGGCCATGGAGTCGGGTGCGCCGGTCGAGGAGGCGCTGGGGTTCATGGCCGCGGCACGGGAGGAGATCGCCCGGGTGCTGCGCTCCGAGGAGGGCCCCCGGGACGAGGAGCAGCGCCTCCGGCTCCGTCTGGAGGTCGGCCACACCTACCGGCAGACGGCCGAACTGCTGGTCGAGCCGATGCCGGTGCCGGCTCCCGGCGAGCCGGGTGCCTCCGCGGTGGACTGCTACGCCCGGGGCATCGAGTACGCCGAGCGTGCCGTGGCCGCCTTCCACTCCTGCGGCGAGGCCGGCCTGCACGAGGCGACGAGCGCGGAGCTGCGGGCTGCCGCGCTCGAGGTGGACCTGGGCCGCTACGACCAGGCCGTCACCCGGCTCACCCGGGTGCGGGCCGCTTACCCGGCCGGGCGCCCCGATCCGCACGGGACCGTCGCCGAGCGGGTCAGCGAGGCGGGCGCGCTGGAGTTGCGCATCGAGACGGCCCTGAGCTGACGGTCTCCACCGGACCCGCGGAGGCGCGGGTCCGGCTGCCCCGGACCGATCCGACGGCCGCGCGCCGGGGCTCAGACGCGGGTGCGATCCGTTCCCGGCCGCGCGTCCGCGTGCCGGGCCGTGTCCAGGACGATGCGGGCGACGGTGGCGGGGTCGTCGTTCATCGGTACGTGGCCGCAGTCGCGCAGCCGCACCAGGCGGGCGCCGGGCATCGCGCGCTTGGCGCGGACGCCCTGGCGGCGCAGCAGCAGCCGGTCCCGGTCGCCCCAGCCGATCGTCACCGGCAGGTCCCCGAGGTCCTGGTCGAAGCGCGCCCCGGGGCGGCGGCCCTCCGCCAGTACCGGGGCGAAGCCCGCCGCCTGCCGCAGGGCGCGGGTCTCGGCCACCACGGCGTCGGCCGGACGCCGCCCGGGGCGGGCGTAGATGGTGCTGGTCAGGGCGGCGCGCCCGGCAGAGGTGCGGGCCAGTGTCTCCAGTACCGGGTCGGGCAGGGCCCGCGCCCCGGCCCGCATTCCGCGCAGCACCCCGTAGGCGTACAGCCGCTCGGGGCGGGTGAAGAAGCCCGCGGGCGAGAGGGCGGTGACCGAACGCGCCGCGCCGTGCAGGCCAAGCCCCAGGGCCAGCAGTCCGCCGAGCGAGTTGCCCACCACGTGGGGGCGTTCGACTCCCAGGGCCGTGCAGGTCGCGGCGAGCAGCGGCACCACACGGCGCAGCCCGTAGGAGGCGTCGTCCGGCAGTGGCTGGGAGGCGCCGAAGCCGGGCAGGTCGAGGGCGATCACGTCGTGGCTTGCCGCGAGCACCGACAGCACCGGCTCCCAGGCCTGCCAGTGGTGGCCGATGCCGTGCAGCAGCAGCATCGGCTCGCCCGAGCCGCGCCGTTCGTAGGCCATCTCGACCGGTGGCCCTCCGGCCACCGGGACCTCGACCACGGAGGCGGAGGTGCCTGCGGGTGTCTGCGGGGTGAAGACGGCGGGCATGGCCACTCCTGGGGTTCCTGCGGTGCTGCGCGGCATGTCGGCGGCACGGTGCTCCGTCCCGGGGGCGGGCGTCGCCGCTGCGACTGGTTGACACGATGTCAGCAAGCTTCCGTCCAGGGAAGCCCCGTGTGCCGTGCGGATCAGCCTTCGGTGGCATGATGGCGCGGTGACCGCTGATGCGACCGAGGTCTTCGAGCAGCACCGCCCGGTACTCGAAGGCGTGGCCTACCGGATGCTGGGCCGGGTGGCCGATGCCGAGGACGTGGTGCAGGAGGCGTGGCTGCGGTGGGCGGCGGCCGACCGTGCGCAGGTGCGCGAGCCGCGCGGGTACCTCGTGCGCGTCACCACCCGGCTGGCGATCGACCGGCTCCGTCAGGTGCAGTCCCGACGCGAGGCCTATGTCGGTTCCTGGCTGCCCGAGCCGGTGCTCACCGGCCCGGGCCCGGCCGCGGCGGGCCCGGACGGCGCCGAGCGCGCGATGCTGGCCGAGTCGGTCTCGCTGGCGGTACTGGTGGTGCTGGAGTCCCTCTCGCCCCTGGAACGCGCGGTGTTCGTGCTGCGCGAGGCCTTCGGCTTCCCCTACGCGGAGATCGCCGGGACGCTGGAGCGGAGCGAGGCGGCCGTGCGTCAGCTCGCCGGGCGGGCCCGGCAGCATGTGGCCGAGCGCAGGCCGCGCTTCGAGGTCGACCCCGCGCTCCGCCGGGAGCTGACCGAGCGGTTCCTGAAGGCCGCGGCCGAAGGCGATGTGCGGGGACTGGTCTCGGTGCTCGCGCCGGATGCGCGGCTCGTCTCCGACAGCGGAGGGGCGGCCAAGGCGCCGCGCCGGGTCGTGGTCGGTGCCGACCGGATCAGCAGGTTCCTGGCCGCCGTCGCCCCGGAGGGCGTGCGGGACCCGGCGCTCGGGGTCAGCTTCCTGGAGATCAACGGCGGTCCGGCCGTGCTGCTGACCGCCGCCGGACGGCCGGACACGGTCTTCTCCCTGGAGGTGGCGGGCGGACTGGTGCGGACCGTCCACCTGATCCGCAACCCCGCCAAGCTCGCCCACCTGGCGGGAGCGGGCGAGGGGCCCGGCCTCAGAGGCCGCCTGCGGCTCTGAGGACCGCGCCCGAGACGTAGGACGCCTCGTCGGAGAGCAGCCAGGCGACGGCGTCGGCGATCTCCTCCGGTTCCCCGGGGCGCCGGGCCGGGGTGATCTCCGCCTTCTTCCACGCCCGGTCCGGGTCGCCCATCCGTGCGTGCATCTCGGTGAGGACCGACCCCGGCTGCACGCAGTTGACCCGTACGCCCTCGCCGGTGAACTCCTTGGCCAGGCCCACCGTCATGGCGTCGACCGCGGCCTTCGACGCCGCGTAGTGCACGTACTCGCCGGGGGAGCCGAGAGTGGCGGCGCAGGAGGAGATGTTCACGATTCCGCCGCCCTGCCCGCCGTGGGCCGTGGACATCTCCCGCAGGGCGCGCCGCGCGCACAGCAGTGCCCCCGTCACGTTGACGTCCACGACGCGCCGCATCACCTCGGGTGAGGTCTCGGTGAACCGGCCGAGCGGTCCGGAGACACCGGCGTTGTTGACCAGTCCGGTCAGGGGGCCGAGGGCGTCCTGCACGGTGTCGAACAGGTGGTCCACCGCGTGCGGGTCGCCGGTGTCGGCCCGGACGGTGACGGCCTCGCGCCCGGCGGCCCGGACGGCCTCCGCGGTGCGGGTGGCCGCTTCCTCGTCGGCCACGTAGTTGACGCCGATGTGATGGCCGTCCCGGGCGAGCCGCAGTGCCGTGGCGGCCCCGATGCCGCGTCCGGCGCCGGTGACGAGGGTGACACGCCGCAGCGCGGCGGGGGTGTGGGGGCGCGGCATGGGGTCCTCCGGACATCGGCGGCCGACAGTGATCGATGATCGATCATTGCAGTGGGTTCCGGCGGGCGGCAAGGGTCCGCCCCCCGGGGCATTGGTCTTGACCAAGGGTGGGGGGCGTCCTAGGGTCGGTAGGCATACGCAAGGACCTTTAAAAAACAAGGACGCATAAACACCGGCCGCACACCGTCCGTCGGGTGTACGGGGATTGCGGAGGCAAGGGTGGGGACCACGCAGTTGGAGACGGTGCCGGAGCCGAAGTACTGGCATCTGAGGACGGTGCTCTCCGAGGCGCTCGACTCGGAGTTCGCGGTCGGCGAGATCTTGCCGAACGAACGCGAACTGGCCGCACGCTTCGGAGTCGCCCGCGCGACGCTCCGCCAGGCCCTGGAGCAGCTCGAGCTGGAAGGGCGCCTGCAGCGCCGGCGCGGCGTCGGCACCACGGTCGCACCGCCCCGGGTGGGCGTCGACGTCGGATCCGAGTCCGGTCCGCACACCTGGCCCGGCGCCCCGGGCGACGCCTGGCACGCCGAGGAGTACGCGGAGGGGCCGGCCCCCGCCGCGGTGGCCCGCACCCTCGGCGTGGCGGCCGACACGCCCGTGCACGCGGTGCTCCGCAGCCGGACGACCGGCGGCCAGCAGGTCGCCTCCGAGATGCTCTACGTCCCCACGGCCTCGCTCCCCCCCGTTCCCGCTGGCGACGGATCCCAGGCGGCGCGCGCCCGCACGGTGCTGCGCGAGCTGCACCGGCTCCCCTTCGGAGGGCAGGACCGCACGGTCGAGTTGGGTTCCGCACGGGCCGAGGACGCGCGCCGTCTCGACCGGCTGCCCGGCGCGCCCGTACTGGTCGTCACGACGCGCTATCTGTCCGACGGCGGCACCGCCGCGGTCTCCGTCGCGACCTACCGGGCAGACACCTGCCGGCTCTCCTTCAGCGACACGGACCCGGTACCGGCCCTGGCGAGCTGACCCGGCCGCCCGCCCGCGGGGCCGACGCCACCGCGAGTGCGGCGGTCAGCCGGCGGTCCCGCCCTCCACGGTGAACAGCTCGCTCTCCGTGTGGTCCAGGGCCACCCGCAGGGCCCCCGTCGCCACCGCCGTGTCGCCCAGCCGTGAGAGCGCCACCCGCGGCGGGCGCAGGCAGTAGCGCTCCAACTCGGCGCGCAGCGGGTCCAGCACCCCGTCCAGCCCGGAGGCCCAGCCGCCGACCACCAGCAGCTCCGGGTCCAGCGCCAGCACCAGGGCCGCCACATCGTGCACCAGCCGGGCGAGGAAGCGGTCCATGGCCCGGCGCGCCCGGCCGTCCCCCACCCGCGCCTCCGCGAACACCCGGGCCACGGCCGCCTCGTCGAGCGGATGCAGCGGCTCGTCCGTCGTGGACAGCAGCCGCTCGGGTGTGACCTCCCGGCCCAGCAGATGCAGCGCTCCGATCTCCCCGGCCGCTCCGCCGAAGCCCCGGTGCAGCCGGCCCCCGATCAGCGAGCCGGCCCCGGGGCTCAGCCCGGCCAGCACCATCACCACGTCGTCCACACCGCGTGCCGCACCCTTCCAGTGCTCGGCCAGCACCGCGGCGTTCGCGTCGTTCTCCACCAGCACCGGGCAGCGGAACGAGCGGCGCAGCCGCTCGCCCAGCGCGAGTCCCGTCCAGCCGGGCAGTGCCGTGCCCAGCCGCACCGTGCCGTCCGCCTCCACGATGCCCGGAGTGCCCACGCCGACCGCGCGCAGCGCGTCCCTGGCGGTGCCGGTGCGCCGTAGCAGCTCCGCGACGGTGCCCCGGATCCGCTCCAGCCGCGCCTCGGCCTCCGCCGCCTCGTCCACCTCGCGGGTCAGGGAGCCGGTGAGCCGGCCGGTCAGATCCGAGAGGACGGCCGCCACCCGGTGCGGCCCGATCTCCAGGCCCAGCAGCTGGCCCGCCTCCGCGCGGAACCGGAAGCTCCGCGCCGGGCGCCCGCGGCGCGCCGTGCCGCCCGATCGTGCCGCCGCGTCCGCGGCCTCGGCGACCAGCCCCGCCTCGATCAGATCCTCGACCACGCCCTCGACCGTGGGCCGGGACAACTCGGTGGCCCGCACCAGCTCGGTGAGGGTCAGCGTCGCCGGAGCCGTCGTCCCGCGCAGCGCCCGCAGCACCACCGTGGAGTTGATCCGCCGCAGCAGGGAGGGGTCCCGTCCGGTCAGCTTGCTCACGCTCCGCCTCCCTGCCTGTGCGTGTGGTGCGGATCGTAACCGCTGCGCGGGGACACGGCGAGCGGCGGCCGCACCGCGCCGACCGGCGGCCGCACCGCGGGGCGGCTCCCCCGTGCCGCGGACCCGCGGCGGCCCGCGGCGGCAGGGCCGCTCAACCGGCTGTCAGTGCCGGAAGATTGACTGTCCCTATGCACCTCGCGCACCACCTTGCCGCCCTCGGCCGTCTGCGGGCCGAACCCGCCGCCCGGACTGCCGTGTTACGTACCGCGGATCCGCACCCTGACGGCGACCCGGCCGAACTCCTGGAGGCCGAGCAGGAGATCCGCGCCGACCATGAAGCGCTGATCGTCCTGCTGTCCCGGCGGTGGGGCGAGCCGGAGACGGTCGACCTCGGCCCGCATCTGCTGGCCGCCGCGGAGGGCGCCGCACTGCCCGAGCCGGAGCGGACGGTGTGCTGGCGGGCCGCCGAACTGGCCGTGTGGACGGTGGGGGACCGCTGGGTGGGCGTCGGGCTGGCCCGGTGCGGCGAGGACATTCCGCTGCAGCTCCTGGCGGCCGCGGGGGAGCGGGGCAGGAGCGCACCGTCAGTCCTCGGCTGACGCCGCCCGCAGCTCGCCGAACTTCCCGGCCAGCGCGGACGGCGTGTAGTGCGCGTTGAGCCCGCTGGGATTGGGCAGCACCCACACCGGCACGCCGCCCACCCGCCGCTCCTGCGGCCCCACCGCAGCGCCCGGGTCGTCGAAGGCCGCGCGGTAGGCGGTGACGCCCAGCACCGCGAGCCACTTCGGCCGCAGCCGTGCCGCCTTCGCCTCCAGCAGCCGCCCGCCCTCGGCGAACTCCGCGCGGGTCAGCTCGTCGGCGCGCGCCGTGGCCCGGGCGACGACGTTGGTGATGCCCAGCCCGTAGGCGAGCAGCTCCCGCTCCTCCTCGGGGAGCAGCCGCCGCGGGGTGAACCCCGAGGCGTGCAGGGCGGGCCAGAACCGGTTGCCGGGGCGGGCGAAGTGGTGGCCGGTGGCGGCGGAGAGCAGCCCGGGGTTGATGCCGCAGAACAGCACCCGCAGCCCCTCGGCGGCCACGTCCGGCACCAGCTTCCCGCGGGCCGCCTCCAGCTCCCGGGCGGTGAACCGCGGGCTCAGAGGATCGCTCCGGGCCGGTAACCGGCCGCCTCGGGGTGCAGCGCGGCGACCTCCTGCACGCGGCTGACGATCTCCGCGGTCTGCGCGGCCGCGGCGCCGGTGAACGACAGCCGGTCCGCCATCAGTTCGTCCAGCGCGGGGCGGTCGAGCGGGATGCGGGAGTCCGCCGCGAGCCTGTCCAGCAGCTCGTTGTGCTCCGCGCCCTCGCGCATCGCCAGAGCCGCGGCCACCGCGTGCTCCTTGATCGCCTCGTGCGCGACCTCCCGGCCGACCCCGGCCCGCACGGCGCCCATCAGGACCTTCGTCGTCGCCAGGAACGGCAGGTAGCGGTCCAGCTCCCGGGCCACCACGGCAGGGAAGACGCCGAACTCGTCCAGCACCGTCAGGAACGTCTCCAGCATCCCGTCGAACGCGAAGAAGGCGTCGGGCAGCGCCACCCGGCGCACCACCGAGCAGGACACGTCGCCCTCGTTCCACTGGTCCCCGGCCAGCTCGCCCGCCATGGAGGCGTAGCCCCGCAGGGTCACCATGAGGCCGTTGACCCGTTCGCAGGAGCGGGTGTTCATCTTGTGCGGCATCGCCGAGGAGCCGACCTGCCCCTCCTTGAACCCCTCGGTCACCAGCTCCTGGCCGGCCATCAGCCGGATCGTCCTGGCCAGCGACGAGGGCGCGGCGGCCAGTTGCACCAGCGTGCCGACCACCTCGTGGTCCAGCGAGCGGGGGTAGACCTGCCCGACGGAGGTGAACACGCGCCCGAAGCCCAGGTGCTCGGCGATCCTGCGCTCCAGGTCGGTCAGCTTCTGCTCGTCCCCGCCGAGCAGGTCCAGCATGTCCTGCGCGGTGCCGACCGGCCCCTTGATGCCGCGCAGCGGATAGCGGCGCAGCAGCTCCTCCACCCGCTCGAACGCGACCAGCAGCTCGTCTGCCCCGGTCGCGAACCGCTTGCCGAGGGTGGTGGCCTGTGCCGCGACGTTGTGTGAGCGGCCCGCCATCACCAGTGCCGCGTGCTCGCCCGCCAGCGCGCCCAGCCGCTGCAGCAGGGCCACGGTGCGGTCGCGGGCCAGCTCCAGGGAGAGCCGGATCTGGAGCTGTTCGACGTTCTCCGTCAGGTCCCGCGAGGTCATGCCCTTGTGCACGTGCTCGTGCCCGGCCAGCGCGTTGAACTCCTCGATGCGCGCCTTCACGTCGTGCCGGGTGACCTTCTCGCGCTCCGCGATCGAGGCGAGGTCCACGTCCTCGACCACTCGCTCGTAGTCGGCCACCGCCTCCTCGGGCACGGCGATGCCCAGGTCCCGCTGCGCCTTGAGCACGGCGAGCCACAGCCGCCGCTCCAGCACGATCTTCGACTCGGGGGACCAGATGCGGACCAGCTCGGGGGAGGCGTAGCGGGACGCCAGGACGTTCGGGATGCGCGGCTTGTCACTCACGCCGCCCGATTCTACGGGGCCGCGCGGTCCCCGGCGCTCCGGGGCGGCGGGATCGCGGCCCCGGAGCCGGCGGCGTCGTCGCAGGCCAGTGGGGCCAGCTCGGGGCGCTTGGGGGCGCGGCCGTCACCCGAGGAGCGACCGGTCAGCCGCCGCCCGATCCAGGGCAGCAGGTGGACCCGGGCGAAGCGCGCGTCCGCGGCGCGCCGTGCCGTCCAGGAGGGCGCGGCGGCCGGTGGCAACGGGGTGTTCCAGTCGCTCCCGGGCGGCAGCCCGAGCCGCTGCCAGATGGCCTCGGCCACTCTGCTGTGCCCCTCAGCCGTCAGATGCAGCCGGTCGTCGGCCCACATACGCGGGTCGCCCAGCGCCTCCGAGGCGAACAGGTCGACCACCAGCGCGCCGTGCCGCTCCGCCAGCCCGTCGATGAAGTCGAAGAGCTGCTCCATCCGGGCCCGGTAGCGCTCCAGCACCGGTCCGCGGCGGCCCGGGCTGCGCATCAGCACCAGCGTCCCGCAGGCGGGCGCCAGGGTGGCGACGGACTCCTCCAGCAGCGCGCACACCCGCGCGGTGTCGCATCCGGGCCGCAGCACGTCGTTGAGACCGCCCACCAGGGTCACCAGGTCGGCCTCCATCGCCGCCGCGGGGGCGACCTGGTCGGCGGCGATCTGCCCGATCAGCTTGCCGCGCACCGCGAGGTTGGCGTAGCGGAACTCCGGCTCCCGGGCCGCGAGGCGGGCCGCGAGCAGGTCGGCCCAGCCCCGGTAACCGCCGCCCGGCAGCAGGTCCGACATCCCCTCGGTGAACGAGTCGCCCAGGGCGACGAACGAGCGAGGGGCGGCCGGTGGGCGGGCGGGTTCCGCGGACGGGGCGGGTGCGGCACTGGTCACGGTCGCCCATGGTAGCCCGTTGCCCCGAGCAACGACCTTGCGGTGTCCTTCTCGGGGCAACGGGTCCACGGGCCGACGAGTCGGCGGCCTGCTGCTACGCCTGGCCGACGAGTTCGCGCAGCACGTCCTCCATGGTCACCACGCCCGTCGCCCGCCCGTCCGGGCCGGTGACCGCCGCCAGGTGGGTTCCGCTGGAGCGCATGGCCCCCAGCACGTCGTCCAGCGGCAGCGAGGCCCGCACCCGGGCGATGGGACGCATCGCCGTCAGCGGGAACGCGGCCTCCCGGGGCGAGGCGTCCAGCGCGTCCTTGACGTGCAGATAGCCCAGCACCCGCCCGTCGTCGTCCACCACCGGGAACCGGGAGAACCCGGACTCGGCCGACAGGTTCTCCAGCCCCTCGGGGGTCACGCCGCGGCCTGCCGTCACCACCTTGTGCAGCGGCTGCGCCACCTCGGCGATCGGCCGCCTGCCCAGCTCCAGCGCGTCGCGCAGCCGTTCGGTCGAGCGGTCGTCCAGCAGCCCGGCCTCACTGGAGTCGGCCACCATCTGGGCGAGGTCGTCGTCCGAGAACGCGGCCTCGACCTCACTCTTCGGCTCGACCCGGATCAGCTTGAGCAGCGCGTTGGCGAACGAGTTCACCGCGAAGATCACCGGACGCAGCGCCCGCGACAGCGCCACCAGCGGCGGCCCCAGCAGCAGCGCGGTCCGCTCCGGCCCGGCCAGCGCGATGTTCTTGGGCACCATCTCGCCCAGCAGCATGTGCAGGTACGTCGCCAGCGACAGCGCGATCACGAACGAGACGCCGTGCGCCACGCCGTCCCCGACGCCCGCCGCGTGGAAGACCGGCTCCAGCAGATGCGCGATGGCGGGCTCGGCGACCACACCGAGCACCAGGGTGCACAGCGTGATGCCCAGCTGCGCCGCGGCCAGCATCTGCGCCACGTGCTCCAGGCCCCACAGCACCTTGCGGGCCTTCTTGTCGCCCTCCTCGGCCAGCGGTTCGATCTGCGCGCGGCGCACCGAGATCAGCGCGAACTCCGCGCCCACGAAGAACGCGTTGGCCACCAGCGTCAGCAGCCCGATCAGCAGTTGGAGCACCGTCATCGGTGTGCCTCCGCCCGGTCGCCGGTCTCGGACCCGTCCGGGTCGTCACCCGGTCTCGGTCCGTACAGCCGCACCTGCGCGGCGCGGCGGCCGCTGGCGTCCATGACCGTCAGCTCCCAGCCGCCGACCGACACGGTGTCCCCGGCGGCCGGGATGCGGCCCAGCTCGGTGGCGATCAGCCCGGCGAGCGTCTCGTAGGGGCCCTCCGGAGTGCGCAGCCCGATGGCCTGCAGCTGATCGGTGCGCGCGGCGCCGTCCGCGACGTAGACGGGCCGGCCCTCCGCGTCCTCCCCGGCGGGGGCCAGGTCGGGGGTCTCCAGCGGGTCGTGCTCGTCGCGCACCTCGCCCACGACCTCCTCGATGATGTCCTCCAGTGTGACGACACCGGCCGTGCCGCCGTACTCGTCGATGACGACCGCGATGCTGCGGTCGCCGCCCGAGAGCTGGTCCAGCAGCCGGTCGACGGTCAGCGACTCGGGAACCAGCAGCGGCTCCCGCATCAGATCGGTCACCGGCCGCAGCCGCCGCTCGGCGGCGGGTACGGCCAGCACGTCCTTGATCCGGACGATGCCGACGACGGTGTCCAGGTTCCCCCGGTAGACGGGGAAGCGGGAGAGTCCCGTGGCGCGGGTGGCGTTGGCGACGTCCTCCACGGTGGCCTGCACCTCGAGCGAGGTCACCTGCACCCGCGGCGTCATGACGTTCTCCGCGGTCAGCTCGGCCAGGTGCAGGGTGCGCACGAACAGGTCGGCGGTGTCCTCCTCCAGCGCGCCCTCCTTGGCGGAGTGCCGGGCCAGCGCCACCAGCTCCTGCGGCGAGCGGGCCGAGGCCAGCTCCTCGGTGGGCTCCAGGCCCATCCGCAGCAGCACCCGGTTGGCGGTGTTGTTCAGATGGCGGATCAGCGGGCGGAAGGCCGCCGAGAAGACCCGCTGCGGTGTCGCCACCGCCCGGGCCACCGGCAGCGGCCGGGAGATCGCCCAGTTCTTGGGCACCAGCTCGCCGATCACCATCAGCACCACCGTGGAGAGCGCGGTGCCGAGCACCAGGGCGACGGAGGAGGAGGCCGAGGACGGTACGCCGAGCGAGCGCAGCGGTCCGGCGATCAGCTTGGCCACGGAGGGCTCGGCGAGCATGCCGACGACCAGATTGGTGACGGTGATGCCCAGCTGCGCCCCGGAGAGCTGGAAGGTGAGGGACCGCACGGCCGCCAGCGCGCTCTTGGCACCCCGGTCGCCGCGCTGCTCCGCCCGCTCCAGCTCGCTGCGTTCGACGGTGGTCAGGGAGAACTCAGCGGCCACGAATCCGCCGCAGGCCAGGGACAGCAGCAGTGCCACGAGCAGCAGCAGGACTTCCGTCATCGACCGGTCACCTCCTTCCCATCGTGGGACAGCGGTGGCCGGTACGCGCGACGTCGGAGGCTGCTACTGGGAGGGTCGCCCATGGGCGGACGCTCACACCTTTCGGATCCGATGACTGTGCCGGGCCCGCGGGAGTGCGGGCCCGGCTTCGTGTACAGCGTAAACGGGCCGGCCGGTTCCGCGGTTCCCGCCCGCGGGCGCCGGCCGTCAGGACGCGAGCGGCTTGACCCAGCGGCTCCACTGAGGCTGCGGAGCGTAACCGGCGGCCTGCCAGACCCGGTGTGCCCGCTCGTTCGCGTCCAACACCATGGCGTCGCCGCGCCGCCCGCCGAGCGCAGCGAAGCGCTCCTCGGCGGCGGCCAGCAGGGCCCGGGAGACGCCCTGCCGCCGCTGCGCGGGCAGCACCGCGAGCCGGTAGAGGGAGCAGCGCCAGCCGTCCCACCCGGCGATGACCGTGCCGACCAGCCGCCCGTCCTGCTCCGCCAGCAGCAGGGCCTCCGGGTCCCGGGAGAGGAGCCGGGCCACCCCGTCCCGGTCGTCGCTGACGCTGGTTCCCTCCGCCGCCTCCTGCCAGAAGGCCAGTACCCGGTCGATGTCGGACGCGGCCGCCGCGCGTATCGCAAGATCCGTCATGGCCCGCATCCCAGCACGGGCCGCCCCCGGCCGCCACGCCGTTTCGCCTGGTGGGCAGGCGGTCGGCGGCCGGTCGGCGGCGCCGGGTTCAGCTTCCGCCGAGTGTTTCCACCACCGGAGCGAACCTGTCCATGAAGGGGTCCGGCACGGTGAGGCGGGGCCGGGTCCGGGTTCCGGAACCCCGCGCCCGGGGCCGCGCACGCCTGTTCACTGCTAGCGGAACGGTGCTAGCGTGGTGGTGTGGCGAAGACGCAACTGAACGTCCGGGTGGACGAGGGCACGGCGCAGGCCGCCAGGGAGCGGGCGCTGGCCCGCGGGGTGAGCGTGAACCGGTACATCGAGGAACTCGTCCAGCGGGACGCGGCCGAGGTGGGCCGCTCCTTCGTGGACGCGGCAGCCGACTTCATGAAGAGCTACGCGTCCGTCTTCGCCGAGGAACTCGACGCGGCCGGGGCCGGTGAGCGGGACCCGGGGAGCGGCGCCGGAAGCCCGCCCGCGGCGTGAGCGTCCGCGTCGACCTCGCCTGGCTGCTGATCCTCGCCGAGCAGAAGACCCCGGGCGACCCCCGCGTCACCGACTACGGCGCGCTCGTCGCCGCCGTCAGCCGCCACGAGGCCGCTGTCTTCGGCCGCCCCGTCTACCCCGAGCCGCACGACCGGGCCGCCGCACTGCTGCAACTCCTGCTGCACGTACCGGCCCTGGAGCGCTCCAACGCGCTGTTCGCCTCCGCCGTGGCCTACGGCTACCTCGTCGCCTGCGGACTCAAGGTCGTCACCTCTCCCGAGCGGATACGCGACCTGGCCCGGCTCGTCAAGGACGGCACCGCCGACCTGGCCGCGATCTCCGCCGAGTTGCGCACCTGGACCCTGTGAGGAGCCGACGGCGCCGCTCAGCCAAGCGCCGCGGGGACCGCCTCACCGCCGAGTTCGGGCGCCAGCCAGCCCGGCGCCTCCGCACCGAACCGCGACGGCGGCAGCGCGCCCGCCCCCTCGGGGACGGCGCCCAGCAGCGGCAGCCCGGTGTACCCGGGCAGGTCGGTCGGGTTGCACCGCTCGGCGAGGCCCGGTGCCCCCGGCATGCTGCCGATCACCAGCCCCGCACACTCCACGCGACGGGCCCGCAGCGCCTCCGCCGTCAGTGCCGCCGTGTTCAGCGTGCCCAGCCCCGCCTGGACGACCACCAGCACCGGCGCGGCCAGCAGCCGGGCGGCGTCGGCCAGCGTCGAGCCCGCGCCGTCGAACCGCACCAGCAGCCCGCCCGCGCCCTCGACCAGGACGAGGTCGTGCGAGGCGGCCAGCTTCCCGGCCGCCTCGGCGACATCCCCGGCCGACACGTACGGCATCCCCGCGCGCCGGGCCGCCGTCTCCGGGGCCAGCGGCTCCGGATAGCGGGCCAGTTCGGCGCCGGTCAGCGCGCCGGGTGCCGACGCGCTGCCGCCGGCCAGCCGCAGCACCTCCGCCACGTCGCCCGGTTCGCCGGCCGCCACCCCCGTCTGGGCCGGCTTGAGCACGGCCACCGAACGGCCTGCGCGCAGCGCGCACGCCGCCACCGCCGCAGTGGTCACCGTCTTCCCGATCTCCGTACCGGCTCCGGAGACGCACAGCACGCCCCGCGCCACCGCCATGTCCGCCCCGCCCCGCATCTCAGCCCTCCCGAGCCGCCGCGCACATCGCGGCGGCGATCCGTGCCACGTCCTCCTCGCCGGTGATGTACGGCGGCATCGCGTAGACCATGTCGCGGAACGGCCGCAGCCACACCCCGGCACGTACCGCGGCCCGGCTCGCCGCCGCGACGTCCACCTCATGGTCCAGGCGCAGCACCCCGATCGCGCCGAGCACGCTCACCTCCCGTACCCCGGGCAGCTCCGCGGCCTGCGCCAGCCCGCTGCGCAGCCCCGCGGACACCTGCCGAACCCGCGCCCGCCAGTCCTGGGACAGCAGCAGATCCAGCGAGGCGCCCGCGACGGCGGACGCCAGCGGGTTGCCCATGAACGTCGGACCGTGCGCCAGCACCGGTACCGAGCCGCGCGCGATCCCCTCCGCCACGCGCGGCGTGCACAGTGTGGCCGCCATCGACAGATATCCGCCCGTCAGCGCCTTGCCGACACACATCACATCGGGGACCACCCCGGCGTGGTCGGCCGCGAACAGCTCCCCGGTGCGGCCGAAGCCGGTGGCGATCTCGTCCAGCACCAGCAGCACGCCGTGCGCGTCGCACGCCTCCCGCAGCGCCCTGACGTACCCGGGGGAGTGGAACCGCATCCCGCCCGCGCCCTGCACCACAGGTTCGACGACGACGGCGGCCAACTCGTGCGCGTGCCGTTCGATCTGCTCATGCAGATGCGCCACGTAGGCCGGGTCCGGTTCCGCCGCGAAGCCGGCGGGCGGCGCGTCGGCGAACACCTGCACCGGCAGCGCACCGGACCACAGGTGGTGCATCCCGCCCTCCGGGTCGCACACCGACATCGGCTGCCAGGTGTCCCCGTGGTAGCCGCCGCGCCAGGTCAGCAACCGCCGCTTCTCCGGACGCCCCAGCGAACGCCAGTGCTGCAGGCACATCTTGACGGCGACCTCGACCGCGACCGAACCGGAGTCCGACAGGAAGACGTGCTCCAGATCGCCGGGCGCCACCTCGGCCAGCCGCGCGGCCAGCCGCACCGCGGGCTCGTGGGTCAGCCCGCCGAACATCACATGGCTCATCCGGCCGAGCTGGTCGCGGACGGCCTCGTCGAGCACCGGGTGCCGGTAGCCGTGCACGGCCGACCACCAGGACGACATGCCGTCGATCAGCTCCCGCTGTCCGTACGCGGGTTCGGCCAGCCGCAGCCGCACACCCGCGGCGGACTCCACCACCAGCGGCTCCGCCGTCCCGGGCATCGGCCCGTACGGGTGCCACACATGCTGCCGGTCCAGTGCCAGGAGCTCCTCGGTTGCGGCGCCCGGTCCGGCGGACGCCGCCGGGACGGTGCTCTCAGGCATTGGGCGGCAGCTCCGTCCCCGTGCCCCGCAGCCGGACCGCGACCCGCTCGTGCGGGGCGGAGCCGGACTCCTCGCGCCGGTGCTCGGGCAGCGTGGTCGTCTCCGCGCCCTCCACCTCGAAGCCGGAGTCCGCGATCATCTCCAGATCGGCCTTGCCCGCCTGCCCCTCGCTGGTGAGGTAGTCGCCCAGGAAGAGGGAGTTGGCCAGGTGCAGCGCCAGCGGTTGCAGCGACCGCAGATGCACCTCGCGCCCGGCGGCCAGCCGCACCTCCACGTCCGGGCACACGAACCGCACCATCGCCAGGATGCGCAGCGCCCGCTGCGGAGTGAGGTTCCACTCCTCGGCCAGCGGCGTGCCCTCGAACGGCAGCAGGAAGTTGACCGGCACCGAGTCCGCGTCCAGCCCGCGCAGCGAGAAGGCCACCTCGACCAGGTCCTCGTCCGTCTCCCCCATGCCCGCGATCAGACCGGAGCAGGGCGAGAGTCCGGCACCCCGGGCCTGCTTGACGGTCTCCACCCGGTCCTCGTAGGTGTGCGTGGTGCAGATGTCCCCGTAGGTGGACTCCGAGGTGTTGAGATTGTGGTTGTAGGCATCGGCCCCCGCCTGGCGCAGCCGCTCCGCCTGGCCGTCGGAGAGCAGACCGAGACAGGCGCACACCTCGACGTCCTCGTTCCGCTCCTTGATGGCCCCGATCGTCCTGGAGACCCGGTCGATGTCGCGGTCGGTGGGGCCGCGGCCGCTGGCCACCACGCAGACCCGCTTGGCGCCGCCCTGCACCCCGGCCGCTGCGGCCTCGGCAGCCTCCTCGGGCTTGAGCCAGGTGTACTTGAGGATCCCGGCCTCGGAGCCGAGCCGCTGGGAGCAGTAGGAGCAGTCCTCCGGGCACAGCCCCGACTTGAGGTTCACCAGGTAGTTGAGTTTCACCCGCTTCCCGAACCAGCGGCGGCGCACCTTGCCGGCGGCCGCCACCACGTCCAGCAGGTCGTCATCGGTGGTCCGCAGCACCGCGAGTGCTTCGTCCCGGGTGGGCGTCTCGCCGCGGAGCCCCTTGTTCACCAGTGAGTTCAGCAGGTCGTCCATGGGCACGATCCTTGCCCATGCGACCCTGCTGGGTAATGGAGGAAGCCTACAAGACCGCTTGAGCGAGGTGTGGATGTTGTCACACGTCGACCGGCGTTATGGCAGGTTAGGTTCTATTGACTGCCTACAAACATCCAGGCCGCGCAACCCGCCAGGCGCTCCCGCCGCCCGGTACGGGCGGGCGCGGGTGACCGAAGAGAGCTCCCATGTCCCAGGACCCCTTCGCGTGGACCGCCGAGGCACTCCGGAAGCGCCGCGCGGCGGGACTGCTGCGCACCCTGGCGCCGCGGCCCGCCGATTCCCCGCTGCTGGACCTCGCGGGCAACGACTACCTGGGCCTCTCCCGGCACCCGGACGTCGTCCGTGCCGCGGCCGCGGCGGCGTGCCGGTGGGGTGCCGGAGCGAGCGGCTCCCGCCTGGTGACCGGATCCACCGAACTGCACGCCCGGCTGGAGTCCGAACTGGCGGACTTCTGCGGCTTCGAGGCCGCGCTCGTCCTCTCCTCCGGATACGCCGCGAACCTCGCCGCGGTCACGGCGCTCACCAACGCGCCGGGCGGCGGCGGGCTGCTGATCTCCGACGCCCACAATCACGCCTCGCTGATCGACGGCTGCCGCCTCTCCCGGGCCCGTACGGCCGTCGCCGCGCACGCCGACCCGGAGGCCGTCGCCAAGGAACTGGCGGGGCACCCCCGGCAGGCGGCGGAGGGACCCGCGCTGGTGGTCACCGACTCCGTCTTCTCCGTCGACGGGGACGCGGCACCGCTGGCGGAGCTGGCCGGGGTGTGCTCGGCGGCCGGAGCCGGGCTGCTCGTCGACGACGCACACGGCCTCGGTGTACTGGGCGACGGCGGCCGGGGTGCCGCCCGCGCGGCCGGGCTGGCCGGCACGCCCGGCACGGTCGCCACGGTCACCCTGTCCAAGTCGCTGGGCAGCCAGGGCGGCGCGGTCCTGGGCCCCGCGCACGTGATCGCGCACCTTGTGAACACCGCCCGGACCTTCATCTTCGACACCGGGCTGGCTCCCGCGGCGGCGGGCGGCGCGCTCGGCGCCCTGCGGCTGCTGCGCGCGGAGCCCGAACGCGCGGCCCGTACCCGGGCCGCCGCGGCCGATCTGCACACCCGGCTGACCGCTGCCGGGCTGGAGGCCACCCGGCCGGACGCCGCCGTCGTCTCGGTGCGCGCTCCCTCGCCGCAGGCCGCGGTGGAGTGGGCGGCCGCCTGCCGTGCCGCGGGCATCCAGGTCGGCTGCTTCCGTCCTCCGTCCGTGCCCGACGGCATCTCCCGGCTGCGTCTGACCGCCCGCGGCGACCTGGCCGAGCAGGTGCTCGCCGACGCGGCCGACACGGTGATCGCCGCCGCGCCGCGCACCGGCTGAGCCAGCGGTTCCGGGGCTCGGCCGCGCCCGCGCTTCCCGGGCGCCCGATGTGCGGGCAGCCGCGATACGCCCCCGGCGGGGCTGCCTTGGGCCGGGCGCGGCAGAGTTCACCGCTTCGGGCGACACAACTCCCGGCAGGCAGGGCGATCGGGCGCACGGCGCCGTGCGGAGTGGCACGCTGTCGCGCAGCGGTTCCCGGGGGGGCGCTCCCCGAGTCTTCCCGGGCGGGCCCAGAACGAGCCCGCCGCCGCGCGACGGAGGAGCCAACGGCCCCGGAAAGGGACGGCCTCGCCATGGCGGACCACCAGGAAGCGACGATCACCCTGCCGACTGCACCGGCCTCCGTCACGGCCGCGCGCCGGCATGTCACCGACGCTCTCCGCGCGTGGGGGCTGCCCGACGGCGCGGACGCCATGGACGTGCTCCGCCTGATCGTCTCCGAACTCGCCACCAACGCCGTCCAGCACACCTTCGGCAGATCGCCCAGCTTCACCGTCGACCTGCGGCTGGAGGAGGCCGAACGGCTGCGCCTGGGAGTCACCGACAGCCATCCGGGCAGACCGCGGCGGCTGTCGGCCGCGGCCCAGCAGGACCACGGGCGCGGACTGGTCATCATCCGTTCGCTGACCGCCGAGTCCGGCGGCACCGTGCATGTCGCGCCCATGCCCGACGGCGGCAAGACCATCTGGGTGGAGATTCCCTGGCTGCCGCTGCCCGCGGGATGAGCGGCCCGCGCCGGGCGCGCCGAGCCGGCGGGCGCGCCCTGCGGGTTCGTCACCCGGCGGTCCCGGCGCCGCCCCTCGGCCGGAGCAGCACCTCCGCACCGACCGGGACGAATCCCGCGGCGAGGAAGGCCCGCAGGCTCGCCGCGTTCCCGGGCGCTACCTGCGCCCACAGCGCCTCGTGCGGCGGCACCAGGGTCCGGGCCGCGGCCGCCAGCACCCGCCCCAGTCCGGCGCCACGTGCCGCGGCCTCGACCTCGACGGCCACCTCCCACCGCCCGGCCACGCCCGTGCCGGTCACCAGTGTGCTCCCGCCGGCCGTCCTCCAGACGCGGACCTGCGAACGGTGCGCCAGGGCGTCGGCGACCCGCGGATGCGCCGGACCCGGCGTCCCGGCCGGGTTCCGCATCTCCCGCAGCTCCTCGTGCCGTGGTGCGGGGCCGGTGCCCGGCGGGAGGACGAGCAGCACGTCGATGCCGCCCGCCTCCCGCCCGGTCCTGCGGCACAGCGCGCCGAGGAACGGCGGTCCCATCGGTGCGCCGGGGTCGTCGGGCGGCACCCGGCGCCGCACCCACTCCGGCGGCACGTCGGCGAAGACGACCGTGTGCCCGGTCAGTGCCAGTACTCCCGCGTCCCGGGGCGAGGGCTGGGGGAGCACTGTCAGTCCGCCGTCGGGCGGCGGGAATCCGCCCTGTGCGGCCGACTCGAGGATCTTCGCCAGTGTGTCCATCCGCCGGAGCGTAACGCCGCGTCAGCAGCGGGTGCTCAGCAGGCGGGTGCGTTCGGAGCCGGCCGTGGCCGTCTCCGCCCGGGTCAGCAGCACCACCGCGGCCAGCAGCACCGAGGCGCCCAGGAGCATCGGCAGGGTCAGCCGCTCCCCGAGCAGTCCCACCGCGAGGGCGGTCGCGCTGACGGGTTCGATCAGCATGACCACCGACGCCGTGGCCGCCCGGACGACGGCCGCACCCGCGAAGTAGAGCGGGTACGCCAGCGCCGTCGGCACCGCTCCCACGTACAGGAGCAGCAGCGCCACCCGGAGCGGTTCCCCGGTGTGCGGCAGCACTCCCTCCACGGCCGCGCACGGCAGCAGCGCCACCGCGCCGACGCCGAGGGACCACGCGGTGAGGGTGAAAGCGCTCTCCGGCAGACCGGTACTGCCCACCCACCGGGCCAGCAGCACCGAGACCGCGATCGAGACCGCGGAGAGCAGGGCGAGCGCGACACCGGCGGGCCGCACCTCGCCGCCGCCCCCGCCCAGTACGAGGACGGCGAGCCCGGCGGGTGCGGCGGCGACGGCGCACATCCCGCCCCGGCCCAGCCGCTCCCGCAGCACGATCCGGGCGCCGAGTGTCACGAACACCGGTGCCGCGCCCAGCGTCACGATCGTCGCGACGGCCACACCCGTGGCCGGCACGGCGGCGAAGTAGGCGGTCTGGAAGAGCGCCATGCACAGGCCGGTCGACAGCCGCACCCCGTACCGGGAACGGCGGCCGCGCGCCGGCGTGTCGCGGACGGGACGGCTGGGGCGGCCCGCACGGCCCGGGCGCCGCCGCAGCAGCGCCCGGCCCACGAGCAGCAGGGCCAGCCCGCCGACGTAGCGCCAGAAGGACATCGCCAGCGGCCCCAGGTCGCTGGCGGAGTGGAGGACATCGACTGCCGCGCCCGTGGTGCCCCAGGTGGCACCGGCGGCGGCGAGGAAGAGCAGGCCCTGCCCGGCGGGCAGGCTGAAGGAGCCGGTGGAACCGGCGGAAGAAGTCGACACGAATGTGCTCCGCGTGAGGAGAGGTCGGTGATCGGACCCGTTCGCGGGCACCACCGACCCCGCGGCGGCGGTCGTCCGTCCGCCGCGGCAGTCGCGCGTGGCCGCCCGCCCTACGCGGGAGGCGGGGAGACGAGCAGCAGAGCCGAGTTCATGATCGGGAGCCTAGCCGTCGGGGTCACGGCCGTCACCTGGATTTCGGGCGCCGCTGTGTGCCGCCGCGCACCACTGGATCCCGGTCCGCGGGGCGCCCCGGCCCGCAGGCATCCGGTGTGCCGGGTGCCTCAGCCGCCGGGCCCGTCCGGCTCCGGCGCCGGGAGCAGGACCCGCTCCGCGCGCCGGTCGCCCTCCAGCACCCGCAGCGCCCGCTCCAGCGTCGCGGCGTGCAGGGTGCTCTCGCCGCGTTCGTGCATCAGCGCCAGCGCGTCCCGCAGCCGGACCGCCTTGCTGACCAGGCCCTGCGCGGCGCGCAGCGCTCCGTAGGTGTCGTGGCCGCGCGCCGGGTTGATCCGGCCGACCAGGTCGAGCGCCTCCAGATAGGTGTCGACCAGCTCGCTCTCGGCGCGGGTCAGCGCGGGCAGCGGCGGCAGGCCCGGCGGCCAGTCGCGGGGCATGCCGGCTCACCGCCGCGCCGGGGAGAGGGCCGGCTTCCGGGTGGCGGTCAGCCGGTCGACGAGGCCGTAGTCGACGGCCTGCTGTGCCGTGAGGATCGTGTCGCGTTCGAGGTCCTGGCTGACACGCTCGCGGGGCCGGCCGGTGTGGCGTGCGTACAGCTCCTCCAGCAATGCGCGGGTGCGCGCCATCTCCCGTGCCTGGATCTCCAGGTCGTCGGCCTGCCCGTGCACGGGTTCGTGCAGCGACGGCTGGTGGATGAGGATGCGCGCGCCCGGCAGCGCGAGCCGCTTGCCGGGGGTCCCGGCCGCCAGCAGCACGGAGGCGGCCGAGGCCGCCTGCCCCATGCACACGGTCTCGATGTCGCAGCTGACGAACCGCATCGTGTCGTAGACCGCGGTCATCGCCGTGAACGAGCCGCCCGGTGAGTTGATGTACAGCGAGATGTCCTGGTCCGGTGCGGCGTGTTCGAGGTGGATGAACTGCGCCATCACGTCGTTGGCGGAGGTGTCGTCGATCGCGCTGCCCAGAAAGACGATCCGCTCCTGGAGCAGCTTCGCGTACGGGTCCATCGTCCGCGTCCCGCTGCTGGTGCGCTCGGTGAACTCCGGCAGGACGTACCGGGCTGTCGGTGCTGGTGGCTGGTTCCGCATGGCGTCGCACTCCACTCTCACGCGAGAAACGTACAGGTTGTACAGAACGTACGTTGAGCAGCGTGCCATGAACGGGCTCCAACGGCCCCCTGTCCAGGGCGCATTCCGCTGCGGGCGAAGCGCCGGGGCCGGTCCTCGGGGTCGGCCCGCCTGGCGGCACACTGCCCCGGACTTCCGCACACGCGCGCTGACCTGCGGTTCTGTGGGCGGCCCTAGAATGGCCGGATGGCTTACGAGATTCCGGTGACGCAGGCGAGGGCCGAACTGGCGGAGCTGATCAATCGGGTCGTCTACGGCGAGGAGCGGGTGGTGGTCACCCGGCACGGGAAGCCGCTCGCGGCGCTGGTCTCGGCCGCGGACCTGGAGCGTCTGGAGGCCGCCGACCGGGATCAGCAGGCGCCGGAGGAGATCGTCAGCACCGTCTCCGGGATCCGGGAGGCCGGTGGTGCGGTGCCCGGGGAGGCGCGGCGGTTCGGCATCGCCGCGGAGCACCGTGGCCCGGCCGCCGGAGACCGGCGGCCGGGCCAGGAGCGGTGAGCCCGTACGGGCAGTGGATCAGGAGCTGAGCTCCCGGGCCCAGCCGGTCAGGAACTGAGCTCCCAGACGGCGTGGGCGATCGCGTCGCTGTGCAGGTCGAGTGCCTTCTCGTCGACGTTCGAGGTGTCGTCGCAGGCCGAGTGGTAGCACGGGTCGTACGGCTGGCCCGCCGTGCCGCCCCACTTGTCCGCCTGCGCCTGGGTCTTGCGCTCGCCCGCGCCGGTGAAGGTGCCGCCGACGGTGACGCCCGCGCTCTTGAACGAGGCGTGGTCGCTGCGCCCGTTGGTCTCCTCGGACGCCTCCGTCTCGATGCCCTTCGAGCTGAACCAGTCGGCGAAGACCGACTCGACGGCGGCGTCGTCCTCGTAGACGAAGTGGCCCGCGTTGGGTGAGCCGATCATGTCGAAGTTCAGATAGGTGTCGATCCTGCCGAGTTCGCCCTCCGAGAGGCTGTCGACATAGTGGCCCGAGCCGACCAGCCCGCGTTCCTCCGCTCCCCACCAGGCGAACCGGAGGTGCTTGGCGGGCTTGAGGTCCGCGGCGGAGACGGCCAGCGCGGTCTCCAGTATCCCGGCGGAACCCGAACCGTTGTCGTTGATGCCGGGTCCGGAGCGGACCGAGTCCAGATGGGCGCCGGTCATCAGGGTCGACCCGGTGTCGCCCCCGGGCCAGTCGGCGATCAGGTTGTAGCCGGTCTCCCCGCCGCTGGTGAACTCCTGGACGGTGGTCTCGAACCCGGCGGCGTCCAGCTTCGTGCGTATGTGGTCCAGCGAGGCCCGGTAGCCGGGGCTGCCGTGGGCCCGGTTGCCGCCGTTGGCCTCGGCGACCGACTGCAGGTCCTGGAGGTCCTGCCGGACGGCGGAGACGTCGATGTCGGGTGCCTCGGCCGCGCGTGCTGCGGCGGCGTCGGGAGTGGCCAGTGCCGTCCCGTCGGCCGCGCCGAGCAGGGCGAGTGCCAGCGCGGCGCTCGCCGCGGCGGCGAGGGCGGCACGGTGCTGCGGTCTGCGGTGTCCGCGTATCACTGTGACTCCGATGTGTGGGGGTGTGGGGGACCGCCGAGTCGGCGGGGTGTCGCCCGGAGCGGCGACACGAAGTGGTGCGGTATGACGTGGACATGAGGTTCAGGGGGAGGTGTCGCCTCCGTCAAGAGCGCATATCGGACAGAGCGTTGCGGAAGCCGGAGGATGTGGGTCCTCCCCGTCCGCGGAGTCGGCGTCACGCTGCTCGCGTCGTGGCAGGTGCAAGCGCCGACCGCAAGGCTCCCGCTCGGTCCGGGCGGAGTCGGCTCGGCCCTGCTCTCCGCAGGTCGACGCGGCGGACGAGGGGCCGGGGCGCGAGCACCGCCGAAGCGAGCCGCGGCCGGGGAGTTGACGGAGGCGAAGTGGCTTAACGCCGTTGAAACAGCCCGGCCGTACTCTCCGGATCCATCGGCGGCACACAAACGTATGTGTGATACACCTACCGGGCGTGGTCGTCGCCGCGAGTGACCAGGGCGTTCCCGGGCCCGGTGACGACGGTGAGGTGGAGACAATGCGATTGACCCCGCACGAACAGGAGCGGCTGCTCATCCACGTCGCGGCCGACGTCGCCCGGCGACGCCGGGAGCGCGGACTGCGGCTGAACCACCCCGAGTCCGTCGCGCTCATCACGGCGCACGTGCTCGAGGGCGCCCGCGACGGCCGGAGCGTCGCCGAACTCATGGAGTCCGGACGCACGGTCCTCACCCGCGAGGACGTCATGGACGGCATCCCGGAGATGCTGCACGACGTCCAGGTCGAGGCGACGTTCCCGGACGGCACCAAACTCGTCACCGTGCACGACCCTGTGTCCTGACCGCTCCTGACCGCGCGAGGAGTCGCCACACCATGATCCCCGGAGAGATCCGGTTCGCCGAGGAACCGGTACCCCTCAACGCAGGCGCCGAGACCACCCGGCTGACCGTGCTCAACGCCGCCGACCGGCCCGTCCAGGTCGGCTCCCACTACCACTTCGCCGAGGCCAACCCCGGGCTGGAGTTCGACCGGGAGGCCGCCTGGGGCAGGCGCCTCGGCATCGCCGCGGGCACCGCCGTCCGCTTCGAACCCGGCATCCCCGTCGAGGTCGACCTCGTGCCCATCGGGGGCCGGCGGATCGTCGCCGGACTGCGCTCGACCGCGGGAGGCACCCTCGATGCGTGAACTCTCCCGTGCGGCCTACGCCGACCTGTTCGGCCCCACCACCGGCGACCGCGTACGGCTCGCCGACACCTCGCTCCTCGTCGAGATCGAGGACGATCTGTGCGGCGGCCCCGGACGCGCCGGCGACGAGGCGGTCTTCGGCGGCGGCAAGGTGATCCGCGAGTCCATGGGCCAGGCCCTCACCACCCGGGCCGAGGGCGCTCCCGACACCGTGATCACCGGTGCGCTCGTCCTCGACCACTGGGGCATCGTGAAGGCCGACGTCGGAATCCGCGACGGGCGGATCGCCGCCCTGGGCAAGGCCGGCAACCCCGACACCATGGACGGCGGTCCACCCTGACCTGGTCATCGGCCCCGAAACCGAGATCATCGCGGGCAACGGCAGGATCCTCACCGCCGGCGCCATCGACGCGCACGTCCACTTCATCTGCCCGCAGCTCGCCGACGAGGCGCTCGCCGCCGGAATCACCACGCTCGTCGGCGGCGGCACCGGACCGGCCGAGGGCTCCAAGGCCACCACCGTCACCCCGGGCGCCTGGCACACCGCCCGCACCCTGGAGGGCATGGACGGGCTGCCGGTCAACGTCGGGCTGCTCGGCAAGGGAAACACTGTCTCGCGCGCCGCCATGCGCGCCCAACTCCGCGGCGGAGCCGTCGGATTCAAGATCCACGAGGACTGGGGTGCCACCCCCGCCGCCATCGACGCCTGCCTGTCGGTCTGCGACGAGACCGGCGCCCAGGTCGCCATCCACACCGACACCCTCAACGAGGCCGGGTTCGTCGGCGACACCCTCGCCGCGATCGGCGGACGCGGCATCCACGCCTACCACACCGAGGGCGCGGGCGGCGGGCACGCGCCGGACATCATCACCGTGGTCGCCGAGCCCAACGTGCTGCCCTCCTCCACCAATCCGACCCGGCCGCACACCGTCAACACCATCGAGGAGCACCTCGACATGCTGATGGTCTGCCACCACCTCAACCCGGCCGTCCCCGAGGACCTCGCGTTCGCCGAGTCCCGCATCCGGCCCAGCACCATCGCCGCCGAGGACACGCTCCACGACCTCGGCGCCATCTCGATCATCTCCTCCGACGCGCAGGCGATGGGCCGCATCGGCGAAGTGGTGCTGCGCACCTGGCAGACGGCGCATGTGATGAAGGAGCGGTACGGCGCCCTCGCGGGCGACACCCGCGCCGACAACCTGCGCGCCCGCCGCTACGTGGCCAAGTACACGATCAACCCCGCGGTCGCGCAGGGCATGGACGCGGAGATCGGCTCCGTCGAGCCGGGCAAGCTTGCCGACCTGGTGCTGTGGGACCCGGCCTTCTTCGGGGTCAAGCCGCAACTCGTCCTCAAGAGCGGGCAGATCGCCTCCGCGCAGCTGGGGGACGCCAACGCCTCCATCCCCACCCCGCAGCCGGTGCTGCCCCGGCGGATGTTCGGCGGGACGGGACGCGCTCCCGGTGCGAACTCCGTGAACTTCGTGACACAGACCGCCCTGGACGACGGGCTGCCGGACCGGCTTCCCCTCGCGAAGCGGTTCGTCGCGGTCCGCGACACCCGGCCCGTCACCAAGGCCGACATGCGGCAGAACGACGCCCGCCCGGACGTGCGCGTCGACCCGGACACCTTCACCGTCACCATCGACGGCACCCTGGTCGAGCCGGCACCTGCCGCGTCCCTGCCCATGGCCCAGCGCTACTTCCTGTTCTGACCCGTGGACCGTCCCGCCGCCAGCCCCGGCGGGGGCGGCACCGGCGCCGCCGGCGCACCGCATTCCCGTCCCCGCGCCGCCGGAACGCCGGGGAAACCGACAACAGGGAGCCGCGCCGAGCGGCGTCCCCCGGAACACAAGTGGAGGTCTGCGGGATGAGCGCTGCTGCCGCATTGCTGGTGCTCGCCGACGGCAGATTCCCCGCAGGAGGGCACGCACACTCCGGCGGGGCAGAGGCAGCCGTACGGGCCGGACGGGTGCGCAGCGCGTCCGGCCTGGCGGAGTTCTGCCGCGGCCGGCTGCACACCACCGGTCTGACCGCAGCGGCCCTGGCCGCTGCCGCCGCTGCCGGGCAGGATCCGCTCGCGCTGGACGAGGCGGCCGACGCGCGCACCCCCTCCCCGGCGCTGCGCCGCACCGCCCGCAGACTGGGCCGCCAGCTGATGCGTACGGCCCGGGCGACCTGGCCCGGGCCGGACCTGGACGCGCTGGCCGCCGCCCGCCCCAAGGGCGCGCACCAGCCGGTCGTGCTCGGGCTCGCCGCCCGCTCGGCGGGGCTCGGGCCCCTGGAGGCGGCGCATGCCGCCGCATACGAGAGCATCAGCTCCCCGGCGACCGCGGTGGTCCGGCTGCTCAGCCTCGACCCGCTGGAGGCGACCGCGGTCCTGGCCCGGCTCGCGCCCGCCGCGGACGAGGTGGCCCGGCGCGCCGAGGCCGCCGCCCAGGGGCCGGTCGAGGAGCTGCCCGCCGCCTCCGGGCCGCTGCTGGAGATCACCGCCGAGCAGCACGCCGCCTGGCAGGTCCGGCTCTTCGCCTCCTGACCCCGGCAGCCTTCCGTACCTCCCTCACTTCTCATACCTCCCGTACCCCCGACCCCGCCCGCCCGACAGCCGTCGGCGGCCGAACACCGATCCCCGGTCACCGCAGACCGGTCACCGAGCCCAGGAGGAGCCCGTGCATCTCGATCACGCCACACCCGGTCCCGAGCGGCACACCGCCTCGGCGACCCTGCCCGACGGCCGCCACCGCGCCCTGCGCGTGGGACTCGGCGGACCGGTGGGCTCGGGCAAGACCGCCACTGTCGCGGCGCTGTGCCGCGCGCTGCGCGACCGGTTCTCGCTCGCCGTCGTCACCAACGACATCTACACCAGGGAGGACGCCGCCTTCCTCCTCCGCGAGGCCGTGCTGCCGCCGGAGCGGATCACCGCGGTGGAGACCGGAGCCTGCCCGCACACGGCGATCCGGGACGACATCTCCGCCAACCTGGAAGCCGTCGAGGACCTGGAGGACGCGGTCGGCCCGCTGGACCTGGTGCTCGTCGAGTCCGGGGGCGACAATCTCACCGCCACCTTCTCCAAGGGCCTGGTCGATGTGCAGATCTTCGTCATCGACGTCGCGGGTGGTGACGACATCCCCCGCAAGGGCGGTCCGGGTGTCACCACCGCCGATCTGCTGGTCGTCAACAAGACCGACCTCGCGCCGTACGTCGGCTCCGACCTGGCGGGCATGGCGCGGGACGCCGAGCGGCAGCGCGGTGGGCTGCCCGTGCTCTTCCAGTCGCTGCGCACCGAGCCCGGTGTGCTGCCGCTGGCGGACTGGGTGCGCGAGCAGCGCGCCGCCTGGACGGCGGCGGAACCGGCGTCCGCCGCGGGCTCGGCATGAGGGTGGCCCCGGCCGAAGCCGCAGTCGGGTCCGGATCCGGGTCCGCCGCGAGCGTCAGCGCCCGCGCCCGGATCACGGCGGTACCCGACGGACGCGGCGGCACCGCACTTCCGCTGCTCAGCGGGGCCGGTCCCCTCGCGCCGCGCCGCACCCGCTCGGCCGACCCGGCCGCAGCGCGGGTCACGCTGGTCGGTGCGATGAGCGCGCCGCTGAGCGGGGACCGACTGGCCCTGGAGGTCCGCGCCGAGGCGGGCGCGGCGCTGCGGGTGGACGGCAGCGCCGCCACCCTCGCGCTGCCGGGCCGGACGACCGAGCCCGCCCGCTACGACGTCCGGCTCGAGGTGGGGGAGGGGGGCCGACTCCGCTGGCTGCCCGAGCAGTTGGTCTCCGTTCGCGGCAGCGTGCTGCGCCAGCACCTGCGGGCCGAAGTGGCGCGGGGAGGGCGCCTGGTGGTGCGGGACGAACAGGTGCTGGGCCGCGCGGGGGAGGAGCCAGGACGGCTCGGCAGCCGTCTCACCGTGCGGTACGGCGCACGCCCGCTGTTCGACCAGGAGCTGGACCTGGGGCCGGGGGCTCCGGGCTGGGACGGCGGCGCCGTCCTGGGCGGACACCGGGCGGTGGGCCAACTCCTCCTGGTGGGCGCGGAGAAGGCGGACGAGCAGCGGCTCCTGGCCTGGAATCCGGGGGAGTCGGCGGTCGTCACCCCGCTGGCGGGGCCCGCGCTGCTGGTCACCGCGGTCGCTCTGGACGCGCTGCGGCTGCGCCGGGTCCTCGATACCGCACTGACGTTCACTTCTTGGTAAAGAACGATCCGGCGCCCTGTCCCCTGCCGCCGACGAGGATGAAGGATCCCCTCTGAAGACCACCACCGTGGTCGCCCATCACTGTCGTGGTCAACGACCACCGCCGTCACTGTCGGCAGTACCCGGAGGGGAACACGTGAACAGACGGAAGGCGGCCATAGCCGCCGCCGGCACCATCGCCGCCGGAGCCCTCACCGCCGGGCTCATATCCGTGCCGTCCGCCGTCGCGGAGGGCAGCAGCGGGCCGCAGGCTCGCTCGAAGCACTCGGGCGCCGCCGAGGCGCGCGGTGTCAAGAAGGCCGCGGCCCGGGCCGCCCGCGCCGGTATCGACTGGAAGGACTGCCCCGCTGACTGGGGCATCAGGGACGGCGTCCAGTGCGGCTGGGTCACCGTTCCCCTCGACTACGCCAAGCCGAACGGCAAGAAGATCCGGCTCGCCGTCGACCGGGCCCGCAGCACCGGCGGCAAGGCGAAGCGGCAGGGCTCCCTCGTCTACAACCCGGGCGGCCCCGGCGGCTCGGGGCTGTACTTCCCGGCCCGGATCCCGGACAAGAACCCGCTGTGGGCGAAGGCCGCCGGTGCCTACGACTTCGTGGGCTTCGACCCGCGCGGTGTCGGGCACTCGGCGCCCATCTCCTGCGCCGACCCGCAGGAGTGGGTCAAGGCACCCAAGGCGGACCCGGTCCCGGACAGCGAGGCCGACAAGCGGGCCCAGCGCAAGCTCGCCAAGGAGTACGCCGACGGCTGCCAGGAGCGCAGCGGTGAGCTGCTGCCGCAGCTCACGACGCCCAACGCCGCCCGCGACCTGGACGTGATCCGCGCCGCGCTCGGCGACAAGAAGCTCAACTACCTCGGCGTCTCCTACGGCACCTACATGGGCGCCGTCTACGCCGAGCTCTTCCCCCGCCACATCCGTAGGATGATCACCGACAGCATCGTCAACCCGTCGCGGCGCAAGATCTGGTACGACGTCAACCTCGACCAGGACGTGGCCTTCCAGACCCGCTGGAACGACTGGAAGAAGTGGGTGGCCGAGCACGACGACGTCTACGGTATCGGCTCGACGCCCCGGAAGGTCGAGGCGGCGTGGCGGGAGCTGCGCGCCACCGCCAAGAAGCACCCCATCGGCGGGAAGGTCGGCCCGGCCGAACTGCTCGGCGTCTTCCAGAGCGCGCCGTACTACGACTCCGCCTGGGCCCGGGTGGCCGCGGTGTGGTCGGCCTACCGCAACGGCGACGAGCAGCCGCTGATCGACGCCGGAGCGCCGGACATGTCGGATGTCGCGGGCAACAAGGCGAGCGAGAACGGCAACGCCGTCTACAACGCCGTCGAGTGCAACGACGCCAAGTGGCCGAGCAGGTGGCGGACCTGGGACCGGGACAACACCCGGCTGCACGCGAAGTACCCTTTCCTCACCTGGGCCAACGCCTGGATGAACTATCCGTGCGCCGTCTGGCCGGTCAAGCAGCACCGGCCGCTGGAGATCCGCGCCAGGACCTCCTACCCGGTGCTGATGGTCCAGGCCACCCGGGACGCCGCCACGCCCTACCCGGGCGGTGTCGAGCTGCACAAGCGGCTCAAGGGCTCCCGCCTGATCACCGAGAAGGGCGCGGGTTCGCACGGCATCACCAACCTGAAGAACCCCTGCATCAACGAGCGCGTCGACGCCTACCTCCTGAAGGGAACCGTCGACCGCAAGGATGTGACCTGCGCTCCGCATGCGACCCCGGAGCCGGTCAAGTCCCCCGCCAAGGCGGCGGCGAAGGCCGAGGCCGCGGCAGTGCCCACGATGGTGCCCTGAGGAATCCGGGCGCCGGCGCCGGGGCGGTCCGCCGTTGACGGCGTGTTCGACAGCCTGACCCCGCGTGCGGGCCGGGCCGGAATTGAGATCCGGCCGGGCCCGCACCGGCGTCGCCGCGACCTCACCCAATCCCCGCGCCGCCGCGCCGGGGTCCGGAGCTCAGCGCTGCCGGCCGCTCCCGGGCTGCTTGCCGCGGGCCCCTTCTCCTGCCTGCGCCGCCTTCGCGTCGGGGGCGTACATGTCCACGTACTCCTGGCCGGAGAGCTGCATGATCTCGTGAATGATCTCGTCGGTCACCGCCCGCAGGACCGCCCGCTCCTGCTCCATTCCGGCGAACCGCGAGAAGTCCAGCGGCTCCCCGAACCTGATGGTCACCCGTCCCATGCGGGGCAGCTTGCGACCCGGCGGCTGGAGTTCGAAGGTGCCCACCATGGCGCAGGGGATCACCTTCACCCCGGCGCCGAGCGCCATCGCCGCCACCCCGACCCGGCCCTTGTAGAGCCGTCCGTCGTGGGAGCGGGTGCCCTCGGGATAGATGCCGAGCAACTCGCCCTTGCCCAGCACCCCCAGTCCCTCGTCGATGGCCGCCTGCCCGGCGCCCTTTCCGGAGCGGTCGACCGGGATCTGGCCCACACTGTGGAAGAACGCGGCGGTCAGCCGACCCTTGAGCCCCGGCCCGGTGAAGTACTCGGCCTTGGCCAGGAAGGTGATCCGGCGACGGAGGATCGCCGGCATCACGAAGTGGTCGGAGACGGACAGGTGGTTCCCCGCGACGATCGCGGGCCCTTCGTCGGGCACGTTCTCCAGGCCCTCGATCCGGGGCCGGAACACGAGCCGCAGCAGCGGCCCCAGCAGCACGTACTTCAGTACGTAGTAGAACAAGGGGTCACCTCTGACTCTGCCGGCCCGGCGCGGCGGGGGTCTTCCGTGGGCCGGACCGGTCTGCGGGGGAGTCGGGGCGCAGCGCGGCTGACCGTCCGCGACCGTATCCGATCGGACTCATACTGACTCCCCACCGACTCTTCTGACTGACGATCAGTTGGTGTGATCGGGACGATCGTAGCGCCTGCCGAAGCAGGCGTCCGGTCAACGCCGATGCCGCGGAACGGCACCTCACCACCGAAGCCGCGCCGAAGCCGTGCCGGTGGCCCCCTGGGGCCCACGTCCCCTCGGGGCCCCAGGCCGAGCCCTCCGCTCCGGGACGATTCAGCGGGGCCCGGGAACGGGTCCGCAGAGCCGGCCCAGCTCTGTGGTCAGGCGGCCGGAGAACTCCTCCGGCCGGTCGCTGAGGTAGAAGTGGCCGCCGGGGAAGACCTGGAGAGAGATCTCCCCGTCCGCCTGTTCGCGCCACGCCTCCGCCTCGGCGACGGAGACGCGGGGGTCGGCGTCCCCGACGAAGACGCTCAGCGGACACCGGAGCGGGGGGCCGGGCGCCATGCGGTAGGTCTCGATCGCCCGGTAGTCGGCCCGGAGGGCGGGCAGGAACATCCCGCGGATCTCCGGATCGTCCAGCAGCGAGTCGTCCGTGCCGCTCAGCCGGCGGATCTCGGCGACGAGACCCGCGTCGTCGCGCTGATGGACGGTCTCCGTGCGCTGCAGGGAAGGCGCCCGGCGGCCGGAGACGATCAGCCCCAGCGGCGACCCGGCTCCCGACCGCTCCCGGCGCCGCGCCACCTCGAAGGCGAGAGTCGCACCCATGCTGTGTCCGAACAGCACCAGGGGCATGGCGGGCTCCTGCCGCAGCACCTCGCAGACGGCGTCGACCAACTCGTCCACCGAGGTGAGGCACGGCTCGGCCAGCCGGTCCTGGCGCCCCGGATACTGCACGGCGTACGCCTCGACGGTGTCCGGCAGGGACTTCAGGAGAGGGAAGAAGAAGCCGGCCGAACCTCCGGCGTGCGGGAAGCAGATCAGCCGGGTACGGGCGTTCGGTGCGGCGGCCATACGGCGCAGCCAGCGGTCGAGGCCGCCGGCGCGCGGACCGCGGGAGGAGGTGTGGCCGGTCGCGTCGCCGGACGCCGTGGTCATACGCACTCCGTCGGAAGGTGTGGATGTCATGGACAGCTCGGAAGACCTCGCCTCCCAGCCTAGAGGGCGTGGGCAACCAGAGTGCACGGGAGGGGAGTTGTGGCCGCCGACGGGCGGCACCGGGCAGTCCGGGCCGCCGGCGCTCCGGGGCGTGTCCGAAATCCGCCGCAGGCAGGCCGGACATCGCCGCCGGCCGGCCGGACCTCTGTGTTCCGGTCCGGGTGGCCCCGCCCGGGCCTCCCGTCGGACGTGAGCCTCACGGACGCCGTCGGTCGAGGCCCGCCGGGCCGGACCCGAGCGCTCCTCCTCCCGCGGCGCCACCGCCGTCCGGGCCGGGCCGGGCGAAGTTCTCCAACGCGTGCTTGATGTCGCCGAGCACATCCGCCGCCTCGGCCCCGTCGATCACCCGGTGGTCGAAGGTGAGGGAGAGCGGCAGCACGGGCGCCGCGGTCACCGCGCCACCGCGCACCACCGGACGGTCGGCGACCGCGCCCAGGCCGAGGGTGACCGTGGTGCCGCCGACCGAGTGGAACCAGGTGAGGGGCCGGTGTCCCAGGGAGGTGACGGAGAACGTGCCGGTGGTGGCGAGGCGGCGGCGCAGCGGCCGCGTTCCCGCCCGGTAGACGAGCCGCCCCAGCGGCGCCGGCAGCCGTCGCAGGATGCGCACCCCGGCGAACTCCGGCAGCGTGTCCGGGTCGCCGTCGCGCAAGCGAGCCGTGCTGCGGGCGATGTCCGGCAGGCCCATCAGGTGCACGTCCGGCAGCACCGCCGAGAGGACCACGCGGCGCCCGCCTGTCCTCTTGTCCAGCGCCAGCTTCGCGGCCACCGTGTCGTAGTGGGCGATACGGGGCCGAAGGCCGCCGCGGAGCGCGGCGTTCGCCTCGGGATGCGCGGCCAGCACCCGCGCGGCCGCGTACAGCACATAGGCGACGGTCGAGGGTCCGCCGCCCTGCTCCCCGGCCGTCCGCCGGTGGTGCCGCACGGCGGTCATGTCGACCTCCGCTCCCAGGAAGACCGGGGCGCAGGCACGGATCCCCCGCAAGAAGTACGCGGTGTGCCGCCGCTCCCGGGGAAAGGGCTCCGCTCTCACTTCCCGGCTCCCGTCATGGTCGCTGGTCCCTTCGGCCCGAGGCTCCGGGCGCCAGCATCCCCGTCGGGGCTACAGCCGCCCTCGGCCCGGGCTCGGCAAGCGGGGGCGGCTCCGCCGGGCTCCCACCCGGTGGTCCGCGCGGCGGCGAGGTGGCGGCACGGCCGGAGCGGACCGGTGCACGGCGACCGTCCCGCCGTGCGCCGTGCGCCGTGCGCCGTGCGCCGTGCGCCGTGCGCCGTGCGCCGTGCGCCGCGCGCAGCGGGGTGCGGTTGCGGCGGGTGCCGAAGCGCCATTCGGACCTGGGACTTTCATGCTTAGGGGGCGTGCCGCCCGCCACCGGGGCGGGTGGCGTGGTGTCGCCGGGCGCGGGCGCCTAGTCTCGGCGACGCTGTTCCCGGGCGAAGGGGCGGACGCGCGTGCGAACGCGGTCGACCGGCACGCGTACCGTCCGGTCGGTGGAAAGGGGCGTCCCGTGGCTGTCTACGTCTACGGGCTGGTCGCCGCCTGCTTCCTCGGCCTGGGCTTCGTGCTGCAACAGGACGCCGCCGCCCGCGCACCCACCGCCGATGTGCTCTCCTTCCGGCTGCTCCTGGACCTGGTGCGGGTTCCGCGCTGGCTGCTGGGCATCGGCAGCATGGTGGTCGGCCAGCTCACCAGCGCGTTCGCGTTGATGAAGGGGCATCTGTCGACGGTCGAGCCGCTGCTGGCCACGAATCTGCTCTTCGCGATGCTGTTCGCGCGGCGGCTGAGCAGCCAGCGGTTGGGCTGGTCGGGCTGGGCCGGGGTGGTGCTGCTCAGCGGGGGAGTGACCGCGTTCATCGTGGCCGGCCGGCCGGAGGGCACCGAGTACCAGGCCAGTGCCCTGCGCCACTGGCTGGTGTTCGGCAACCTCGCCGGGATCGCGCTCGTCCTGGTGCTCATCGCGCGGCATCTCGAACTCTTCAAGGAGCCGCCGCTGCTGGCGGCCGCAGCCGGGGCGCTCTACGGCCTGCAGGACGCCCTGACCCGGGTCGTCGGCGACATCTACAGCGCTTCGGGGGCGGTCGGTGTGCTGCTGAGCTGGCAGGGCTACGCCATCGTCGGACTGGCCGTGATCGGGCTGGTGCTCGTGCAGAGCGCCTTCGAGGGCGGTCCGCTGCGGATGTCGCTGCCGTCCCTCACGGCGGCCGAGCCGCTGGCCGGGATCGCCTGCGGGATCGGCTTCCTGGGGGACTCCATCCGGCTCACGCCGGGTGCGCTGGCCGGCGAGGTGATCGGGCTGCTGGCGGTGGTCGTCGGGGTCTTCATTCTGGGGCGCCACCCGGTGCTGCCGTCCGGGAAGCAGCACGACCCCGAGGCGGGCGACGCGGCCGGAGCGCGCGGAAGCGGGCGGCGGCAGGCCGGCGGCTGACGACTTCTCCTCCGGTCCCGCCCGGCGGCCCGGGGGCCGGCTCGGCACCACCGCGGGCCGGCACGGATTCCGGGCGCCGAGGCATAGGTGTCCGCTCGGCGGGGGACCCGCAGGTGCGCACGCCATGGACCACGGAGACGACGAAGGGACGTGAGGCACGTGCGAGTGGCCTTTCTCGTCGCGCCCGAGGGCGCTGAGCAGATCGAGCTGACCGACCCGTGGGAGGCCGTCGAGCAGGCGGGCGGCACACCGGTCCTGCTCTCCATCCGCGGAGAGGCCGTCCAGGCGTTCAATCACCTGGACCGGGCCGACACCTTCCCCGTCGACCAGCTCGTCTCCCAGGCCGATCCGACCCGCTTCGACGGGCTGGTGCTGCCCGGCGGCGTCGCCAATCCGGACCTGCTGCGCACCGACAAGAACGCCGTCGGGTTCGTGCGGGGGTTCTTTGACGCGGGGCTGCCCGTGGCCGCGATCTGCCACGCCCCCTGGACCCTGATCGAGGCCGACGTGGTGCGCGGGCGCACCCTGACCTCGTACCCAAGCCTGCGCACCGACATCCGCAACGCGGGCGGTACCTGGGTCGACGAGCAGGTCAAGGTCTGCGACGGCGGCGCCAACAAGCTGATCACCAGCCGCAAGCCGGACGACCTCAAGGCGTTCGACAACGCGCTGCTGGCCGAGTTCGCCGCCGGGGGCTGACCGGCGGCTGCTCGCCGCCGCCCGCGACGGCGGGCGGCGACGGACGGTCGGCCCCTGTGACGTAGCGGCCGGGCCCGCACCCTGCCGGCAGGGTGCGGGCCCGGCCTTTCACTCGATTCACCTGTCCCGGAGCCGGGACGGCCCGGCTCGCGCGTCCGGACGGGTTGTGATCCGGGCACGGCCCGCACCCTGTGCGCCCCCGTCGGGCCTGCCCTGCTGTCAGCCGACGGGCGGCCCGGCTCGGCCAGGGCAGCCCTCGGCCCGGCCGCGGTCTCCGCCGCCGCGGCCCCGGCTCAGTCCCGGGTCGCGAACACCCCCAGGGTGACCAGTCCCAGCACCACCCAGCAGAACCACAGCCATCCGCTGCTCCCCAGCGCCGCGGTGTAGGCCGTCACCACCACCAGGCCCACGACCGTGCACACGGTCATCGCCTTCGTGGACACCGGCATCCGCGTCAACCCAGCCATGACAACCGTCCTCCTCCCGGCGGCCCCGGGATGCACGGCGCGCACGCACAGGGGCCGCGGCCGACCTCCATCGTCACCCGTTCGGGGCCCTGTGCGCCACCGCGCACCCGGGACGGCCGGCCGCACCCCCTCCCGTCCCCCCGGGCAGGGGAATCCAGGCGCGGAGTGGAATCCAGGCACGGGGTCCGCGAGGCGGCGTCCCGGAGCCCGCGGGGTCGGCCGCGGAGCCCGCGCGGTCAGCCCTTTGTCTGCAGCGCGGCGAGGTACGCGTTGTAGGCCGCCAGCTCCTTGTCGCCGTCCCGGTCGGCCCGGCGGTCACGGCGGCGGGCCTGCCGCTGCTCCGTGACGTACCACTGGAAGACCAGCGCGATCAGCACCAGCACCGAGGGGATCTCGCTGAACGCCCACGCGATCCCACCGGCCGCGTTCTGGTCCGCGAGGGCGCTGACCCCCAGCGAGGCGGGCGGGTCCGCGTAGGTCTCCGTCATCGGTTCGGAGGCCATCATCAGCGCGATCCCGAAGAAGGCGTGGAACGGCATCCCCGCGAACAGCTCCAGCATCCGCATCACGTACCCCGGCCGGTGCGGGCCCGGGTCGACCCCCATGATCGGCCAGAAGAAGACCAGCCCCACGGCGAGGAAGTGCACCATCATCGCGATGTGCCCGACCATGGAGCCCATCAGCAGGTCGAACAGCGGGGTGAAGTAGAGCCCGTACAGGCTGGCGATGAACAGCGGGATGGTGAACGCGGGATGGGAGATCACCCGTACGTAGTGGCTGTGCAGGAGGGCCACCAGCACCTCCCGGGGGCCCCGGCGCATCCCCTGGCTGCGGGCCGCCGAGGGCAGGGCGCGCAGCGCGAGCGTGACGGGCGCGCCCAGCAGCAGCAGGATCGGCGAGAGCATGCTGATCACCATGTGCTGCACCATGTGCACGCTGAAGAGCACCATGCCGTAGTCGTTGAGCCCCGTGCACATCACCAGCGCCACGGTCGCCACACCCGTCACGAAGCCCACCGTGCGGCTCACCGGCCAGGCGTCGCCGCGGCGGCGCAGCCGCAGCACACCCCAGCCGTAGAGCGCGAGCGCGAGCAGGCAGCCGACCAGGAAGAAGGGCTCACCCGTGAACTCCAGGCCCCGCGCCACCGTGAACGGTGGCAGGTCCATCGTCATGCCGTGCTCGCCGTGATCCATCCGAACTCTCCCGCAACCGACCGATAAGCCCGCACCAGACTAGAACCGCCCGTGCCGGCCGCCCGCACGGGGGCGGCCGGCACGGGCGGGTCGGCACCGCTTTCCGGCCGGACGGCGCCGGAGGCGGGTCAGGCGGGCTGGGTCGCCGCGGCGATCCGCTCCTGGCGCAGTGCCTCGTACCAGGTGTCGTCGGTCGGTGGCAGCGCGTTCACGTCGAGCGACAGCTTGATCAGCAGATCGGCGATCTGCGGATTGCGGGCCAGCACCGGACCGTGCAGGTACGTCCCGAAGACGGTGTCCCGCCAGGCGCCCTCCGTCCCGTCGCCGGTCCCGTTGCCGTGGCCGAGCTGCACCCGGGCGAGCGGGCGCACCCCGGGGCCGAGGTGGGTGACGCCCTGGTGGTTCTCGAAACCGGTGAGCTGGGGGAGGCGCAGCTGCTCGTCCGCGTCGCCCAGGACGTCGCCCACGCACCGCTCGGCCTCGCCGCGGCCGCTGACCACGTCCAGCAGCCCGAGCCCCGCGGAGCGCTCCCCGAGGTCGTTGACGAACTCGTGGCCCATGATCTGGTAGCCGGCGCACACCGCGAAGACGATGGCGCCGTTGTCCACGGCCCGGTTCAGCCCGCCGTCCCGCAGCAGCCGCTCGGACGCCAGCCGCTGCGGACGGTCCTCACCGCCGCCGATCAGATAGATGTCGCCGGACGTCGGGATCGGCTGGTCGGAACGGACGTCCAGCCGCTGGACGTCCAGTCCGCGCTGCCGGGCCCGCCGCTCCACCACGAGCGCGTTGCCCTGGTCGCCGTACGTGCTCAGCAGGTCCGGGTAGACCCATACCAGACGCAGACTCGTGTCACTCATGCCGCCAGTCTCCTTGAGCGGGTCGAATGGGTCGGGCGCGCGAGGGCCCGAATCCCCAAGATACGGGTGATCAGTTGCCGACGGCGCGCCGCAGGTCCTGGAACGCGGTGTAGTTCGCGATCGTCTCGATCCGCCCTGGCGGGCAGCGGCGCACCGCGTCCTCGGGGCTCTCGCACACCTGGAAGTCCACACCCGCGACCTCCAGCCGGACCGCGAGGTCGAGCTTGCGGTCGCCGATGACGCAGATCGGGTGCCCGGCCAGCCGCCCGTAGTCGACGTCCCACAGCCACGAGGTGTCGGTCCCGTCGGCGCTGCGCGCGTTCACCGAGAGGATCACCGGGGTGGGCGGCGGGTCGATCAGTGAGAAGGTCTCCAGCCAGCCGGCGGGGTTCTTGGCCAGCAGCAGCCGCATGTCCCGGCCCTGGTACTGCACCACGTCGTACCGTCCCGCGACGGCCTTGACGGCGTACATCCGCTCCAGCGCGACCTGCGGGGGTACCCCGAAGGCGGCGGCCACGGCCGCGGAGGTGGCGGCGTTCGCCTTGTTGGCGCGGCCCGGGAGCTGGAGGTGGATGGGCCAGGCGGCACCGTGCGGGTCCAGGACGTGGTCGCCGGAGAGCGCCCAGGTCGGCGTCGGGCGGCGGAATCCGCACTCGGCGCAGAACCAGTCGTCGCCGGGACGCTGCATCACTCCGCCGCACGCCGGGCAGGACCAGGCGTCGTCCTTCCACTCCTGGCCCGCGGCGACCCACACCACATTGGGTGAGGAGGAGGCGGCCCAGACCACCAGCGGGTCGTCCGCGTTGGCGATGATCACCGCCTGCTGCCCCGAGAGGCCCTCGCGCCAGCGCTCGGCGAGCATCCGGGTCTCACCGGCCCGGTCGAGCTGGTCACGCGAGAGGTTCAGCAGCGCCATGGCCTTGGGGGTGACGTCCTTGGCCACACCGGACAGATACTTCTCGTCCACCTCGATGACGCCGTAGCGGGCGCTGGAGCCGCCGGCCAGTGCCGAGGTGATACCGGCAGGCATGTTGGCGCCCAGCGCGTTGGAGACCACCTCGCCGTTGGCGCGCAACGCCTCGGCGATCAGCCGGGTGGTCGTCGTCTTGCCGTTGGTGGCGGACACCAGGATCACGTCCAGGTGGTGGGCGAGCCGCTGCAGCAGGTCGGGGTCGAGTCTGAGCGCTACCTTGCCGCCGATCACCGACCCGCTGCCGCGGCCCGCAGCCCGCGACACCGCCGCGGCCGCCTTGCCCGCCGTCACGGCCAGCCGGGACCGCGGCGACAGCGGCTCCGTGTTGCCTGCCATGTGTGTGAACCTCCTTGCCCCTCGCGTAGAAGAGAAGCCTACCGAGATCCGGCCGCACCCCTGACCGCGCCACCCTGGGAAGATCGGCACCGCGGGCTCCGGCGTAGGCTGGCGGGCATGCGACGCGGCCCCATCCCCGGCAGTACGGGCGCGGTGCATCCGCTGCGCACCTACGGTGACCCGGTGCTGCACGCCCCCGGCCGCCCGGTGGACGGGGACGCCCGCCGGTCGCTGCCCGCGCTGGTGGAGGACCTGTACGCATCGATGTACGCGGCCCGCGGAGTCGGGCTGGCCGCCTGCCAGATCGGGGTGCCGCTGCGGGTGTTCGTCTACGACTGCCCCGACGACGAGGACCTCCGCCACCGGGGCCATGTGGTCAATCCGCGGCTGGTGCGGGCCGAGGGGGTGACCGTGCGCGGTCCCGAGGGCTGCCTCTCGCTGCCCGGCCTGGAGGCCCGCACGCCGCGCGCCGACCTGGCCGTCGTCGAGGGCGAGGATCTGACCGGGGCGCCGGTGCGGATCGAGGGGACCGGCTACTTCGCGCGCTGCCTCCAGCACGAGTGCGATCACCTGGAGGGCCGCGTCTACACCGAGCGGCTCATCGGACCGGCCCGGCGCCGTACGCTGCGGGCGGTGCGCAGGGCACCGTGGTCGCGCCCGGCTCCGGAGGAACCGGGCGCCGGCTGACGGCCGTCGCACAGGGCTCCGTGCCGTCCGGAGCGGCGCGGCACCCTCCCGGAGCGGGGGCGGCCGTGCGGCTGTCAGAACCGGGCGCCTCCCACCCGGTCGCCCGCCGCGGCCAGCCTGCCCCACAGCAGATCGGCCAGGTGCCGCACCAGCAGGGCCCGGTCGCAGGGCTTCTCGCGCAGCCACCAGTCCCCGGCGGCGTGCATCATGCCGACGATGCCGTGTCCCCACACCCGGGCCAGTCCCTCGCTCCCCGGACCCAGGTCGAGCCGCTCGGCGATCACCTCGCCCAGCTCCTCGCCCAGTTGCCGCAGCAGCGGGGCCGAGTGCTGGCCCACGTCGAACCCCCGCTCGCCGCCGGACGAGCTGCCCTCGGCCGGATGCATCAGGAACCGGTAGACCTGAGGATGTGCCTCGATGGCGGACAGATAGGTGTCCAGAGTGGCCTCGACGCGCTCGCGCCGCTCCCGGGGCGCGTCCAGCGCGGCCCGCAGCGAGCTCAGCAATGCCTCGGTGTGCCGGGAGGCGAGCGCGCGGTAGAGGCCGCCCTTGTCGCCGAAGTGCCGGTAGAGGATGGGCTTGGTGATGCCTGCCTCGGCCGCGATCGCGTTCATGGAGGCCCCGGGGCCTTCGCGGAGCACGACCCGCTCGGCGGCCTCCAGCAGCTCCCGGCGGCGCTGCCCGGTGTGCTCTGCCCGGGGGTCCCGGTCGGACCGGTCGGTCCGGTCGGACCGGTCTGTCGGTGTCGTCCCCATGGTGCTTCTCCCCGCCCCTGTCCGCTGCTCCTGCCGCGCCGAAACGTAACACCCTCACGTGCACGGATGCGGTGGGTGAGCGGGAGTTGACAGGGTCTACTCGCGGGTAACAGACTGCGGATTACCGATGGTAACGAACCTCTACAGGCGGAGGACCCCGACGATGGCCGAGACCGAGTTCGCCCTGGATCTCAACGACGACCAGAAGGAAGTCCGCGACTGGCTCCACGGATTCGCCGCCGACGTGATGCGCCCCGCGGCCGCCGAGTGGGACGAACGCGAGGAGACCCCCTGGCCGATCATCCAGGAGGCGGCCAAGATCGGCCTCTACTCGCTCGACTTCTACGCCCAGCAGTACTTCGACCCCACCGGCCTCGGCATCCCCATGGCGATGGAGGAGCTGTTCTGGGGCGACGCGGGCATCGCGCTCTCCATCGTCGGCACCGGCCTCGCCGCGGTCGGCGTGCTCGCCAACGGCACCGAGGAGCAGATCGGAACCTGGGTGCCGCAGATGTACGGCGACGCCGCGGACGTGAAGGTCGCCGCCTTCTGCTCGTCCGAGCCGGACGCGGGATCGGACGTGGCCGCCATGCGCACCCGCGCCAAGTACGACGAGGCCACCGACGAGTGGGTGCTCGACGGCACCAAGACCTGGGCGACCAACGGTGGCATCGCCAACGTCCACGTGGTGGTCGCCAGCGTCGACCCCGAGCTCGGCTCCAAGGGGCACGCCTCCTTCATCGTCCCGCCCGGCACCCCCGGACTCTCGCAGGGCCAGAAGTTCAAGAAGCACGGCATCCGCGCCTCGCACACCGCCGAAGTCGTCCTCGACGGCGTCCGCGTGCCCGGCCACTGCCTCCTCGGAGGCAAGGAGAAGCTCGACGAGCGCCTCGCCCGCGCCCGCGAGCGGGCCAGGAAGGGCAGCGGCGAGCGGGTCAAGAACGCGGCCATGGCCACCTTCGAGGCGTCCCGCCCCGCGGTCGGCGCCATGGCGGTCGGCACCGCGCGCGCCGCCTACGAGGTCGCGCTCGACTACGCCAGGACGCGGGAGCAGTTCGGCCGCCCGATCATCGACAACCAGGGCGTCGCCTTCCAGCTCGCCGACATGCGCACCAGCATCGACGCCGCCCGGCTCCTGGTGTGGCGCGCGTCCTGGATGGGGGTGACGGGCCGCAGGTTCGAGTCCGCCGAGGGCTCCATGTCCAAACTGTTCGCCAGCGAGACGGCCAAGAAGGTGACGGCGCAGGCCGTCCAGCTCCTCGGGGGCAACGGCTACACCCGCGAGTACCCGGTCGAGCGGATGCACCGGGACGCGGCCATCTATTCGATCTTCGAAGGCACCAGCGAGATCCAGCGCCTGGTCATCGCCCGCACCCTCGCGGGCATGCCCATCCGCTGACCCGCCGCCGTTCCGGCCCGCCCCCGGGCCCGCGGAGGAGCGGCGGGTGAGGCGCCTGCCGGGGCCCAGGTCGCAGCCGGGGCCCCGGCCGCCCCGGCCTCGTCCTCGGCCACGCCGCCGCCACCCCCTCGGTTGCGGAGGGCGTCGCGGTGCTCGCCGGGCTGCTGCCCGCCGCCGGGGCGGGGCGCGGCGTCTGAGGGGTCAGATGCCGGGCCGGTGGCGCAGCGGGTGGTCGGCCGGGATCTGCACCAGGACCAGCCGGTGCCCGTCCGGGTCGGCGATCCACATCTCGATCAGGCCCCAGGGCTCCTGGACGGGCGGGCGCAGGATCTCCGCGCCCGCCGCGCGCAGCTCCTCGTGCGCCCCGGCCGCGTCGGCGACCTGGAGCCAGAGCTGGAGGGCGGGCTGCGGCTCTCCGGAGGTCTCCGTGCGGCGTCCGGAGACCTCCAGGAAGCCGCCGCCCAGGAAGTAGACGGTGCCCCGCTCCGGTCCGGTACCGAACTCGCGGGCGATCTCCAGGCCGAGCGTCCGCCCGTAGAAGGCCCGCGACCGGTCCGGATCGGTGGGCCGCAGCAGTACCCGGCTGCTCAGTACATGCACCATGCCCGCACTCTAGTTCCGCGGCGCTCCGGTTAGAGTCGGCGGACATGAGCGACACGGCACAGCGGGGCGAGCTGCCCCTGACCTTCCGGCACGCGGCCGAGGCGGACATCCCGGCGCTGACCGCACTCGTGGAATCCGCCTACCGGGGCGAGGCGAGCCGGGCGGGCTGGACCACCGAGGCCGATCTGCTCGACGGGCAGCGCACCGACGCGGAGGGGGTCGCCGCGGTCGTCCGCGACCCGAAGAGCATTCTGCTGGCCGTCGAGCGGGACGGCGCTCTCGTCGCCTGCTGCCAGCTCGAACACCGCGGTACGGAGGCGTATTTCGGCATGTTCGCCGTCAGTCCGCTGCGGCAGGGCGGCGGTGTCGGCCGCGCGGTCCTGGCCGAGGCGGAGCGCACGGTCCGTGCCGAGTGGGGCGCCCAGCGGATGCGGATGCAGGTGATCCGGCAGCGCGAGGAGCTGATCGCCTGGTACGAGCGGCGCGGCTACCGCCGCACCGGCGAGCTGAGCCCCTTCCCCTACGGCGACGAGCGTTTCGGTCTGCCGCAGCGCCCCGACCTGGCCTTCGAGCTGCTGGTCAAGCCGCTGGGGTGAGGCCGGCCCGCGGCGGTGCGGGCCGGGGTCGGCCCGCACGCGGCGGGCCGCGAGGTCAGGAGGCGGCGCCCTCGGGCGCCGGGTCCCCGTACGCTCCGTCGCCGAGCGGGCGCCGGGCAGCCTGCCCGATCGCGGGCAGATCGGTGACGACGCCGTCCAGTCCCAGCTCCCGGGCGCGGGCCAGTTCCGCCTCGGTGTTGACCGTCCAGCTGATCACCTGGATCCCGGCGGCATGCGCCCGCTCGACGATGCCGGCCTCCAGGTGCCGCAGCTCCAGCGAGACCATCCCGGCGCCGAGCTCCCGGGCGCGCTCCGGGGCCGTCGGCGAGGAGCGCCCGGCCACCAGCACCAGCGGCATCTCCGGCAGGTGTTCGCGGGTCTCGCGCAGCGCGTCGGCGTGGAAGGAGATGACGGTCACCCGGTCGTGCAGGTCCCGCTTGCCGATCGTCTCGGCGAGCACCCGTGCCGCGGCCCGGTCCTTGATCTCGGCCTGCAGCGGGCTGGACACCGCGTCCACGACCTCGTCGAAGACCGGCACCCGCTCGCCCCGCCCCGCGTCCAGTCGGCGCAGCTCGGCCAGGGTGAGGCCGCCGATCGGCCCGCTGCCGTCGGTCGTGCGGTCCACGTCCGCGTCGTGCATCACCACCAGTGCGCCGTCGCTGCTCAGATGCAGGTCGAGTTCGAGGACGTCGAGCCCCTCGCGTTCGGCGCGGACGAAGGAGCGCAGCGTGTTCTCGGGCTCGACGCCCATCACTCCGCGGTGTCCGACGGTCAGCAGTGGCACGGCGCGCTCGCTTTCGGCGGGGACGGCGGTGGCCGCCCACCCTAGCGGTCCGCCGCGGAGCGCCGCGGCACCCGCGGGGCAGGCACTGCCCCGACGCCGGCCGCATACTGCGCAGAGCGGTGGGAACTGGGAAAGGCAGCGGCGTCATCGACGTTGCGCCGAAAAAATAGCGGCCTACCCCGGGTTCGTGCAGGATATTCTCCTGCATCCTCCCCTTGAGTGCGGACGCCCGTCCGGATACGGTTCTCCTACGCGAGTTTCTCCTGTGGAGGGGTCAACATGACGGAAATTCTTTCGCCCGCGCCCGCACCGGGCGGTGTTTCGCCGTCCCCGGGCGGAGCTGCCGAAAGTGTGGCCGCGCACCCCGCCTGGTCGGTTCTCAAGACCGCCGTGGCGGCGGTCCGGCCCGCTCAGTCCAAGGACGGCTCGATCGACTTCGACGCCGAGGGTGCTCCCGCCCGTGCGGACGTCCGGGCCGAGCTGGACCGGGTGGTGGCCGCCGTGCAGGAGCTCTCCCCGCTGCTGCCGCACGACGCCGACTACCACCGCGCCCTCGTGGCCGACCTGCGCCGCTGGGCCGACGACGGCTTCGGTGTGCCCGACTTCCTCGACTCGCTGCTCGCCTTCCAGCCCGCGGCCAACCGCGCCGACGGCCTCCAGCACTTGGTCGTCTTCCCCATGTACACGCAGAACGGCAACCCGGACCGGAACCTGGAGGCGGTCGTCCTGCGCATGGTCTGGCCCGACTGGCTGGCCGAGCTGGAGCGCACCCGCTACGACAACCCGCTCTTCTGCGGGATCACCTTCGAGGACTTCACCGCGGGCTACGACACGCACTCCGCCGTGCTCTTCCCGGAGACCATCGCCGTCCGCGAGGCGCCCGAGCGTTTCACCTGGGGCGGCATCTTCTGCGACCGCGAGGCGGCCCGCTTCCGCCGCGTCGTCGAGGCGGCCTGCGAGGTCACCAGCCTGGAGCTGCCCGAGGACGCCCGCGGCCTGCTGGCCGACCAGGAGCGCTGCCAGCAGGCCTTCGTCCTGTGGGACATGGTGCACGACCGCACCCACAGCCACGGCGACCTGCCGTTCGACCCGTTCATGATCAAGCAGCGGCAGCCGTTCTGGATGTACGGCCTGGAAGAGCTGCGCTGCGACCTGACCGCCTTCCACGAGGCGGTCAAGCTCGAGGGCGACGGCCTGCCGCAGGGTCGGGACGTCCAGTACGCGGTCATCCTGGAGCGGCTCTTCCGCTTCCCGGTCACCGGAGCGCGCCAGCGCAACTACGACGGCCTCGGCGGGCAGCTCCTGTTCGCCTACCTCCACCAGCACGACGCGCTGCGCTGGCGGGACAACAAGCTCTCCATCGACTGGGACCTGGCCCGCCGGGTCACCGTCGCGCTGCGCGAGGAGATCGAGGAGCTCTACCGCGCCGGTATCGACCGGCCCAAGATCGTCCACTGGTTCAAGGCGTACGAGCTGGTCTCCCGCTACCTGGCCCCGCACCCCGGCTCCACCTGGGCCAAGGGCCCCGACGCGCTGGATCTGACCCTTCCGCCGCGCAAGCTGGTCGACGAGGTGCTGCCCGACGAGTTTCCGCTCAGCATGTTCTACGAAGCCCTCGCGAAGAAGCTCCGCAGTGTGATCGCATCGACCGAGGGCATCACCGCGCACGGCCCCGTCCGGGCCGCCGCGTGAGCGGGTCGACCCAGGGGCGCAGCGGTGGGCAGGAGCACGAGGAGGCGACGGAGATGACGGACAGCACGACACGGCGCGGGTACGAGGGGAACGGCGAGGGCAGCCTCCAGGGCCGGGTGGTCGCGGTCGCCGGGGCGGCCGGTCCAGCCGGGCAGGCGACGCTGCTGCGGCTCGCGGAGGAGGGCGCCACCGTCGTCGCCTGCGACGCGGACGCGGAGCGCCTCGCCCAGGCCGTGGACGCCGCGCGCTTCGCGCACGGGGGAGCCACCGTCACGGGTGACACCGTCAACCTGCTCAGCCTGGAGGAGACCCGGGCCTGGGCGGACAAGACGGAGAAGGAGTTCGGCCGGATCGACGGCCTGGTGCACCTGGTCGGGGGCTGGCGCGGCTCGTCCTCGTTCGCCGAGACCGACCTGTCCGACTGGGACACCCTGCACAACCTGCTGGTGCGCACGCTCCAGCACACCTCCCTGGCCTTCGAAGGCGCGCTCAAGCGCGCGGGGGACGGCCGGTTCCTGCTGATCAGCGCACTGGGGGCCAGCAAGCCGACCGCCGGCAACGCCGCCTACGCCGCTTCCAAGGCCGCAGCCGAGGCGTGGACGCTGGCGCTCGGTGACTCCTTCCGCAAGGCGGGGGGCGAGAGCGGGCCATCGGCGGCCGCTGTCATCCTGGTGGTCAAGGCGCTGGTGCACGACCAGATGCGGGCCGACCGGCCGAACGCGAAGTTCGCGGGCTTCACGGATGTCGAGGACCTCGCCAAGGCCGTCGCCGACACCTGGAACGAGCCCGCCGAAGAGCTGAACGGAACCCGCCTGTGGCTGACGCCCAACCCCTGAACCGACCCGGCCGTCCCGGGGAGACGCCGGGCACCGACGCCAAGCGCCGCCACGACCCGGAGATCCGCGGTTTCGCCAGCGACAACTACGCGGGCGCGCACCCCGAGATCCTCGCGGCGCTGGCGCTGGCCAACGGCGGGCACCAGTCGGCCTACGGCGCCGACGACTACACCGAGCACCTCCAGACGGTCGTACGCAGCCACTTCGGGCAGCGCGCCGAGGCGTTCCCGGTCTTCAACGGGACCGGTGCCAACGTCGTCGCGCTGCAGGCGGTGACCGACCGCTGGGGTGCCGTGATCTGCGCCGACACCGCGCACATCCACGTCGACGAGTGCGGGGCGCCCGAGCGGGTCGGCGGCCTCAAGCTGCTCACCGTGCCCACGCCGGACGGCAAGCTGACGCCGGAGCTGATCGACCGGGAGGCGTTCGGCTGGGACGACGAGCACCGGGCCATGCCGCAGGTGGTCTCCTTCGCCCAGAACACCGAACTGGGCACGCTCTACACGGTGGAGGAGATCCGCGCACTGTGCGACCACGCGCACGAGCGGGGCATGCTCGTCCACCTCGACGGGGCGCGGATCGCCAACGCGGCGGCGGCGCTGGACGTCCCGATGCGCGCGTTCACCAACGCGGCGGGCGTGGACATCCTCTCCTTCGGCGGCACCAAGAACGGCATGCTCTTCGGCGAGGCCGTCGTGGTGCTGAATCCGGACGCGGTCCGCCACATGAAGCATCTGCGCAAGCTGTCGATGCAGCTCGCCTCCAAGATGCGCTTCATATCGGTGCAGTTGGAGGCCCTGCTCGCGGGCGACCTGTGGTTGCGCAACGCTCGGCACTCCAATGCGATGGCCCAGCGCCTGGCGGCGGGTGTGCGGGAGGTGGCGGGTGTGGAGATCCGCTACCCGGTGCAGGCGAACGCCGTCTTCGCGCGGCTGCCGCACGAGGTGAGCGAACGCCTGCAGAAGCGCTACCGCTTCTACTTCTGGGACGAGGCGGTGGGCGAGGTGCGCTGGATGTGCTCGTTCGACACCACCGAACAGGACGTGGACGGCTTCCTCGCCGCGCTCCGCGAGGAGATGGGGCGTTAGCGCCGGGCACTCCGCATAGCCGCCCGAATACTTATGCGGTCCGTCGTAATTGTATTGAGTTACGGCGGGCCGCGCCGTACGCTGGCGCGGCATGAAGCTCACCCCCGTCACCGCTGACGACTCCGCCTACCTCGCTGCCGACGACGTCGTCGACCACACCCATCCCCTGGTGCGGGAGACGGCAGCGCGGCTGCGTTCCGGCGCCGACGGCGACACGGCCGCGTACGCCCGTGCCGCCTACGAATTCGTCCGCGACACCATCTCGCACTCCGCCGACGTCGAGGACTGGCGGATCACCTGTCGGGCCTCGGACGTGCTCGCCCAGCGGGTCGGCATCTGCCACGCCAAGTCCCACGCCCTGGTCGCCCTGCTGCGCGCGGAGGGCGTCCCCGCGGGGTTCTGCTATCAGAAGCTGAACGTCCTCCACGGGCTGATCGCGGTGCGGCTCCCGGGCTCGCGGCACTGGGTGCGGCAGGACGCGCGGGGCAACAAGCCGGGAGTGAACGCCCAGTTCAGGCTGGACCGCGAACAACTCGCCTTTCCGGTGTGGCCGGAGAAGGGGGAGTGCGACTACCCCGTGCTCTACGCCGAGCCGCACCCGGTGGTGGTGCGGGCGCTGCGGCAGGCCACGGGTCCGGCGCGGCTGTGGCAGTTGCTGGACACGGCGCTCTAGCCGCATCGGCCGGGCGGCGGGGCCGACCCAACCGGCCCCGCCGGAGCCGGGCGCGTCCGCGGCCGGCCCGCCTGCGGCCTCGCCTCCGGCCGGTCGGCCTCCCGGTTGCGAGCGCCGTCCGGCGGACGCACGGCGGGCTCCCGCGTCAGCGTCGCGGGGTGCGGAGGTGGATGCGCTCGCCCTGCTTTCCGAAGAGGCTCAGGACTTCGACGTCGCCGCGTCCGGCCGCGCCGAACCAGTGCGGAATCCGGCAGTCGAACTCGGCGGCTTCGCCTGCTCCCGCGACGAAGTCCTGGTCGCCCAGCCGGACGCGGAGCCGCCCGCGGAGCACATAGAGCCACTCGTGGCCCGCGTGGGTACGCAGATGGGGCTGATCGTCGTGCGCGGGGATGGTCATCTTGTAGGCGCGGGGTTCTCCCTGCTGCCGCGACAGCGGGATCAGCACCCGCCCGTCCTTCTTGGTGGGCTGCTGCGGCACCCGCGGGTCCAGTATCCGGGGCGCGGCCACGACCTCGTCGAGCGGGATGCCGAGCGCGCCGGTGATCGGCAGGAGCAGTTCGAGGCTCGGCTTGCGCTGCGCCGACTCCAGCCGCGACAGCGTGCTCGTCGAGATGCCGGTGGCGCGCGCCAGGTCGGCCAGGCTGACGCCCTTCTTCTGACGGGCGCGGCGCAGCCGGGGGGCGATCTGTTCGAGCACGGCACCGACGCTCGGTTGCTGGTCCATGGGTGCAGTCAAACCAATGTGTCCCGGAATCGGCAAGAGGCTTTGTCGAAAGTGGAACGCCCTCCCGATTCTGTCGGTGGAGGTGATCCGCAATGGACGCAGCAACCGCTGCAGTAAGTACATGGGACGCCGTCGTCGTCGGCGGCGGGGCCGCCGGCCTGGCGGCCGGGATCGTGCTCGCACGGGCGCGGTTCGCGACCCTGGTCGTCGACGGCGGCGCTCCCCGCAACGGGCCCGCCGACCACATGCACGGGTACCCGACCCGGGACGGCATGGCGCCGGGAGAGTTCGTCGCCACCGGGCAGAGCGAGTTCGGCCGGTACGGCGGGAGACTCCTGCGGGCATCGGTGGCCGGGGCGCGGCGCGCCCCGGACGGGACGTTCGAGCTGCGGCTCGGGGACGAGCACACCGTGCGCACCCGGTCGGTGCTGGTCGCCACCGGACTGAGCGACGAACTGCCCGACATCCCCGGACTGTCCGAGCGATGGGCATCCCAGGTGCACCACTGCCCGCACTGCCACGGCTACGAAGTACGGGGACGCTCCCTCGCCGTGCTCGGCAGCCCCATGGCGGCGGTGTCGGTGCATCTCGCCGCGCTGCTGCGCCGCTACAGCCCGACGGTGGCGTTCTGCGTCAACGGCATCGAGATCGGCGCCGCCGAGCGGCAGCGCCTCACGGCGTACGGAGTGCGCCTGGTCGACGGACGGGTCACCCGGGTCGGGTCACCCGCCGGAACACGGGAGGGGGACGCGGTCGGGATCGAGCTGGACAACGGGGAGTCCCTGGTGTGCGAAGCCGTCTTCGTGGCGCCCCGGCCCGCGCCGCACGACGCGATCCTGACCGTGCTGGGAGCGGGCCGGGACCCGGTCAGCGGACTCGTCGCCGTCGACGCGCAGGGCGCCACGGACGTACCCGGGGTCTGGGCGGCCGGGAACGTCGTCAACCCACGGGCGCAGGTCGTCACGGCCGCGGGGGCCGGCTCGACCGCCGCCCTCAGCATGAGCGCCTGGCTCCTCGAACGGGAGCTGTCCGCCGCAGTCCGGGGCGAGCAGCCGGGCCCGGGGGGTGCGCTCTGATGGCGGGCACCGCGGAGACCTCCCGCGCCGGCCGCCCCGACAGGCTGCCCCTCGGCGTGTACCTGCTGGGCTTCAGCCTGTTCGCGATGGGAAGCGCGGAGTTCCTGATGGCCGGTGTGCTGCCGGCGGTGGCCGAGGACCTGGACATCACGCTGTCCTCGGCCGGGTTCCTGATCACCGCGTTCGCGCTCGGTGTGGTCGTCGGTGGACCGCCGTTCGCCGTGCTCAGTCTGCACTGGCCCCGCCGCACCGCGCTGGTGGTGACCCAGGGTGTCTTCGCCGGCTGCGTCGCCGTCGGACTGCTGGGCGACTACCGGGTCCTGCTGGTCACCAGGGTGATCTCGGGCATCGCCTACGCGGGTTACTTCGCCGTCGCGTCGGCGACCGCGATCAGCCTGGTGACACCGGACCGCAACGCCCGCGCCTCCGGAGTCGTGGTCAGCGGGCTGAGCGTGGCCATGGTCGCCGGCGGTCCGGCCGGTACGCTGCTCAGCCACTTCACCGAGTGGCGCGGCGGATTCTGGGCCGTCGTGGCCCTGACGGCCGCGGGGATCCTCGGCTGCCTGTCCGGGCTTCCCGCCGCCGCTCCGCGCGCCGAGCGGTCCGCCGGGCCGAGCGTGCGGCGGGAGCTGGCCACGATGCGCAGACCGGCGCTGTGGGGCATCTACGGGATCACCGTCCTCACCACGGCCGCCTACATGATCACGTTCAACTACCTGGCCGCGATGCTCGAGGAGATCACCGCCCTCTCCGAGGCGGCCGTCCCGGGGGTCCTGGCGCTGTTCGGGGTCGGAGCCTTCGTGGGGCTGTCCGTCGGCGGCCGGGTCTCCGACCGGCGCCCGCACCTCGCGCTCCTCACCGGCGCGTCGGCGACCGTGCTGCTGTCGGTCGTGATGGTCGCCGCGATCCACCGGGTGTGGGCGGTGGTGCCCACGGTCCTCCTGGCCGGCATCGCCGCGTTCGTCCTCAACCCCGCTCTGTACGGACGGGTCTTCGCCATCGCGGCCGAGGCGCCGACCCTCGCCGGGGCCACCACCGTCTCGGCCTTCCAGCTGGGTATCAGCATCACCCCCGTGCTCGCGGCCGCCGCGCTCGCCCGGGGCGCCGCTCTCACGGCGGTCTGCCTGATCGGGGCCGCCCTCGCCGCGGCCGCCGTGCCGCTCATCCTCCTCGACCGGGCCCGGGAGATCCGCTCGCGGCGCCCGGTCGCGGATGCGGCCCCGGTCCTCGGCCCCGCGCCGGGCGACGAGGCCGGCACGCCGCGGGCGGGGGAGGCCGCTCCGCGCTCCGGCCCGTCCGCACGTACGCCGTAGCCGGGGGCGCCCCGAGAGCCACGGGGCGCCCCCACGGCGGCTCCCGGTGGCGCGAACCATGCGGTGCGCCGGCCCCGTGGGTTTGCCCGGAGCGGGGAGGTGAAAGGAAGCCAGATGTATAGATGGTCAATACATCTGATCTCCGGTGGCTCCTTCCGGCCCGCCCTCTCCGGAGCAGTGGCGGTGCGCCGGCCGCACCGCCGGAGATCGGAACCGGACGGAGGGGCAGCATGTGCGGAATCACCGGATGGGTGGCCTACGGACGGAACCTGGCGGCCGAGCACGCGACCGCCGAGGCCATGACGGAGACCATGTCCTGCCGCGGTCCGGACGAGGCCGGAACCTGGATCGCCGGCCCCGTCGCCCTGGGTCACCGCAGGCTCGCGATCATCGACCTCCCCGGCGGGAGCCAGCCGATGGCCGTCGAGACCCCCGAGGGGCCCGTCGTGCTCGTCTACTCCGGCGAGACCTACAACTACGGCGAGCTGCGCCGCGAACTCTCCGACCGCGGACACCGCTTCCGCACCCGGTCGGACACCGAAGTCGTGCTGCGCGCCTATCTGGAGTGGGGTACCGATCTGGCCGAACGGCTGAACGGCATGTACGCGTTCGCCGTCTGGGACGGCCGCTCCCGGCGGCTGGCCATGGTCCGCGACCGGATGGGCGTCAAACCCCTCTACTACGCCGAGACCGCCGACGGCGTGCTGTTCGGCTCCGAGCCCAAGGCGCTGCTGGCCAACCCGCTGGCCCGCCGCGCCGTCGGCGCCGACGGTCTCCGCGAGCTGCTCACCCTCGTCAAGACGCCCGGCCAGGCGATATGGGACGGCATGCGCGAGGTCGAGCCCGGCACGGTGGTGACCGTCGGCCCCGAGGGTCTGCGCACCCGCGCCTACTGGAGGCTGGAGACCCGCCCGCACACCGACGGGCGTCGCGAGACCGTCGAGCGGGTACGTGAGCTGCTGGACGACATCGTCTCCCGCCAGCTCGTCTCCGACGTACCGCGCTGCACCCTGCTCTCCGGCGGCCTCGACTCCTCGGCGATGACGGCGCTGGCCGCCCGGCAACTGCGCGCGAGCGGCGGGACGGTGCGCAGCTTCGCCGTCGACTTCGCCGGCCAGACCGAGAACTTCGTCGCCGACGAACTCCGCGCCACCCCCGACGCGCCCTTCGTGCACGATGTCGCCCGCGACTCCGCCGCCGAGCACCAGGACATCGTCCTGGACTCCGAGGCGCTGGCCGACCCCGAGCTCCGCGCCCGGGTCGTGCGGGCCCGCGACATCCCCGCCGGCTTCGGGGACATGGACGCCTCGCTCCATCTGCTCTTCGAGGCCGTCCGGCGCCGTTCCACGGTCGCACTGTCCGGGGAGTCGGCCGACGAGGTGTTCGGCGGCTACAAGCAGTTCTTCGACGAGGACGCGCGCCGGGGCGGCACGTTCCCGTGGCTGGTGCGGGGCGCCCACAGTCCCGGCGTGGCGGGCGGTCTGCTCGAGGACTCCGTCGCCCGCGCCCTCGACCTGCCCGGCTACGAACGGGACAGCTACGCCGACGCGGTCTCCGGGATCCGGCGGGCCGAGGGGGAGAGCGACTTCGAGTACCGGATGCGGGTGCTCTGCCATCTCCATCTGACCCGGTTCGTCCGCGTCCTGCTCGACCGCAAGGACCGCGCGAGCATGGCCGTGGGCCTGGAGGTCCGGGTGCCCTTCTGCGATCACCGGCTGGTCGAGTACGTCTACAACACGCCCTGGGCCTACAAGTCCTTCGACGGCCGGGAGAAGAGCCTGCTGCGCGAGGCGACGGCCGACGTGCTGCCCCGTTCCGTCTACGACCGGGTCAAGAGCCCCTACCCGGCCACGCAGGACCCGAAGTACCACAGGGCGCTGCAGCGGAACGTCGAGGAGCTGCTGGCGGCGCCTTCCCACCCGGTCTTCGACCTGGTCAGCAGGGACCGGCTGGAGCGGATGGCCCGGACCCCGGCCGCCGGGAGCGCCCGGGAAGCCCGGTACGGCATGGAGCGCGCCCTGGATCTGGCGCTGTGGATCGACATGTACGCGCCCACGCTTACACTCTCCTGATCCGAAGCAGGACCCGGCCGCCTCCCGATCCGCCGAGGGGGCCGGGGTGAACTCGTGGGAGAGCGATGGGGACCCGGCAGGACGCGGCGTTCGAGATGGTCCTGGCCCTGCACCGGGTGCTGCGGTCGCTGCGCCGGGCCGGGCCGACCGGTGGGCTGCAGCCCACCCAGCTGATCGTCCTGGCGCTGCTGACGGAGGCCGGTCCCAGCCGGATCGGTGTGATCGCCGACCGGGTCCCCTGCTCGCAGCCGACGGCCACCGCCGCCGTGGCGGAGCTGCAGACCGCGGGGCTCGTCCGCCGGGAGCCCGACCCCACCGACGGCCGCGCAGCGCGCGTGGCCGTCACGGGGGAGGGGGCCGCCGCGCTGCGCGGGGTGGCTCACGGCGAGGCCGCGGTGCTTCTGGAGCGGCTCGGCGCGCTGCCGGACGAGGACGCCGAGCGGGTGCTGGCGACGGCCCCGCTGCTGCGGCTGCTCGCGGACGGCGACCGGGCGGACGGGTAGGGTCCGGCCGGACCGGCGCCCCCGGCCCCGCCGTCGGATCACCGGGCGGAGCCGGCGCCCGGTGGGGCGGTCACCGCGGTCATCCGGTCACCCGGTCACGGGGCCACCCGGTCACTGCGTACGGGCCTGCGCGGGGGTGGGCGCGCTGCCGCCGAGGTGGGCCGGCAGCCACCAGGTGTCGTCCGGCGTCCGGGGCGTGGCCGGGTAGGCGCGCTGCGCCGTCTCCAGCAGCTCCTGCATCCGCTCGCGCAGCCGCTCGGTGACGCCGCGCACCGACTCGTGCGGCTCTGCCTCGATCGGCTCGCCCACCCGGATGCCGACGGGGAAGTGGTTGCGGCCGAAGTCCCGCTTGTGTCCCTTGGTCCACAGCCGCTGGGTGCCCCACAGCGCCATCGGGACGAGCGGTACCCGGGCGTCCTGTGCCAGCCGGGCCGCCCCGCTCTTGAAGTCCTTCAGCGTGAAGGACGGGGAGATGGTCGCCTCCGGGAAGACGCCCACGACCTCGCCGGACCGCAGTGCCTGCAGCGCGTGCTCGTACGCGTGCTCACCTCGCGAGCGGTCCACCGGTATGTGCTTCATCGCGCGCATCAGCGGTCCGGAGACCTTGTGCCGGAAGACCGACTCCTTGGCCATGAAGCGCACCAGCCGTTTTGCGGGGCGTGCCGCGAGGCCGGTGAAGAGGAAGTCCAGGTAGCTGATGTGGTTGCTCACCAGCACGGCGCCGCCGCGGGAGGGCACATGTTCGGTGCCGCGGATGTCGAAGCGCAGGTCGAGAGCCTTGAACCACGCTCGTGCCGCACCGATCACCGGCGGGTAGAGGAGATCTGCCACGTCGGGGTAACCCTTCGTCTCGGGATGCCGGTACTTACGGGGGCGTAACTTCCGACTCCGGCAGATCGTTCCCCAAAGCGTTGCTCCTGGCTACCCTCACGGCAGACTTGTCCGTATGCACGCGGTAATCGCAGGAATCACAGGAATGGAGGTCTTCGTGGTGGAGCGGATGGAGCGGTTGAGCCCCGGGATGCTCGGTGCCGGTGCGCGGCTGGGGGAGCGGGCCACTCTCGTGCAGTTCTCCAGCGCCTTCTGCCAGCCCTGCCGTGCCACCCGCCGCACGCTCGCCGAGGTGGCCGCCATGGTCGAGGGCGTCGCGCACCTCGAGGTCGACGCCGAGGAGCACTTGACGCTCGTGCGCGAACTGGAGGTGACCGGTACCCCCACGGTGTTCGTCCTCGACGCCCGGGGCCGGATCGTCAGGCGGGCGACGGGGCAGCCGCGCAAGGCGGACGTCATCGCGGCGCTGGGGGCCGCGGTCGAGGCGTCCCCGGCGGCCGCGGGTCCGGAGTGATCGAGATCCTGCCCCGGGGCACTCGCTTCGCACCGTCCCGCGTGATGGAGTTGGGCTGTTCCCGCTCCCCGTCGGCGACGGTTGGCAACGTCACAGTTCGGCGGTCTTGAGAACGGGGAACGTGCTGGATGTACTGACGAGTAATATTGTGGACGGACGCCCGGTCCCAACCGGACCGGAACCCGTGAGTCGAAGCAGTAGGAGAGCCGGCGTGAGCTTGAGGATCGTTGTCTGTGTGAAGTACGTGCCCGACGCCACCGGTGACCGGCACTTCGCCGAGGACCGGACCACCGACCGCGAGTCGGTCGACGGGCTGCTCTCCGAGCTGGACGAGTACGCGGTCGAGCAGGCCCTGCAGATCGCCGACTCGGACGGGGTCGACGACGCGGAGATCACCGTGCTCACCGTGGGCCCGGAGGACGCCAAGGACGCCCTGCGCAAGGCGCTGTCCATGGGCGCGGACAAGGCCGTGCACGTCGAGGACGACGACCTGCACGGCACCGACGCGCTGGGTACCTCCTACGTCCTGGCCAAGGCCATCGAGAAGACCGGCTACGACCTGGTCGTCTGCGGCATGGCCTCCACCGACGGCACGATGGGCGTGCTGCCCGCGATGCTGGCCGAGCGGCTGGGCGTGCCGCAGGTGACGCTGCTGTCCGAGGTCTCCGTGGCGGACGGCAAGGTGACCGGGCGGCGCGACGGCGACACCGCCACCGAGCAGCTCGAGGCCCCTCTTCCGGCGGTCGCCTCCGTCACCGACCAGTCCGGCGAGGCCCGCTACCCCTCCTTCAAGGGGATCATGGCCGCCAAGAAGAAGCCCGTCGAGTCGCTGGACCTCGACGACCTGGACATCGAGGCCGAAGAGGTCGGCCTGGAAGGCGCCTGGACCAAGGTCGAGGACGTGGCCGAGCGCCCCCCGCGTGCCGCGGGCACCGTCGTCGACGACGAGGGCGAGGGCGGCAAGCAGCTCGCCGCGTTCCTCGCGGAGCGCAAGTTCGTCTGAGACGGCCCGGCCGCCGCGGCGACTCCGCCCGGAACCGGCCGCACCCTCGTCCCATCGACCTCCCACTGATCTTCCGCAGGAGAGCACCCCATGGCTGAAGTCCTTGTCTACGTCGACCACGTGGACGGCGCCGTCCGCAAGCCCACCCTCGAACTGCTGACCCTCGCCCGCCGGCTGGGCGAACCGGTCGCCGTGCACCTCGGCCCGAACGCCGCGGATGCCGCCAAGACGCTCGGCGAGTACGGCGCCACCCGAGTACTGGCCGCCGACGCGTCCGAGTACGCCGACTACCTCGTCGTCCCCAAGGTGGACGCGCTGCAGGCGGCCCATGACGCCGTCTCGCCCGCTGCCGTACTGGTGCCCTCCTCCGCGGAGGGCAAGGAGATCGCGGCGCGGCTCGCGGTCCGCCTCGGCTCCGGCATCGTCACCGACGCGGTCGACCTGGAGGCCGGTGACGAGGGCCCGGTGGCCACGCAATCGGTCTTCGCCGCCGCCTTCACCACCAAGTCCCGGATCACCAAGGGCACCCCGGTCATCACCGTCAAGCCCAACTCGGCCACCCCGGAGGCGGCCCCCGCCGCGGGCGCAGTCGAGGAGCTGGCGGTCGGCTTCGGCGACACCGCCACCGGCACCAAGGTCACGTCGCGCACCCCGCGCGAGTCCACCGGCCGACCCGAGCTGACCGAGGCCGCGATCGTGGTCTCCGGCGGCCGCGGCCTCAACGGCGCCGAGAACTTCCCGCTGATCGAGGGCCTGGCCGACTCGCTGGGCGCCGCGGTGGGCGCCTCCCGCGCCGCGGTCGACGCCGGCTGGTACCCGCACTCCCACCAGGTGGGCCAGACCGGCAAGAGCGTCTCGCCGCAGCTCTACATCGCCACCGGGATCTCCGGCGCGATCCAGCACCGCGCCGGAATGCAGACCTCGAAGACGATCGTGGCCATCAACAAGGACTCCGAGGCCCCGATCTTCGACCTGGTCGACTACGGCGTCGTCGGCGACCTCTTCCAGGTCGTCCCCCAGCTCACCGAGGAGATCAAGGCCCGCAAGGGCTGACTCGCCGGCAGCTCGACCCGGCAGCTCGACGGCTGAGCCCCGCACCGGTCAGGTGCGGGGCTCAGTACGTTCGTCCCACACCGCCTCCGGGGCCGGGTGGGCTCCGTCGGCGGCTTCCGGGGGCCGGTCAGAAGGCGAAGACGGAGCTGCCCTCGATCCGCTTCTGGCAGGCGTTGGCGAAGGTGCGCTCGTAGTTCACGCGCTCGCCCTGCCACACGCCCTGGGCGGTCACCACGATGGGCCGCCATTCCTTGGTGCAGAAGGTCTGCTCGCCGCCCTCGGCCAGGGCGTCGAAGTTCCCGCCGGAGGCCCGCAGCCGGGCGCACGCGTCCTGCGCTGCGGGGTGGCTGCCGGACGGGGCCGGCATGCAGTTCAGGGTGACGGCACGCTGGGGTGCCGTGGTCGCGGCGCTCTCGCCGTCCGCGATGGTGAGCACCAGGGCCGAGGGGGCGTACAGGGAGGTGGCCTTGGCAGGCGCGGCCTCGGCGGGTGCTGCCGTGAGCGCGAGGGCGCTGACGGCGCCCGTGACAGCAGCCGCCGTGGTGAGGACGGTGCGCCAGGGTGCGGTCTTCCGCATTGTGTGCTTCCTTCCGCTTTGGGGTAAGTGCCGGATCTATCGGCGAAAGTGAGTTTGCCGAGTCCGCGTGAACAAAGCACATCGACCCCCGTTGTTTCGGTAACGTTTCGCATTGAATCAGTGGCGCAAAGTGACACCTCTCCGCTCCCGCGGCCTGCGGCGACACTCCCGTCTCGCGCGCTCGCCCTGGCCGTATGGCCTGATCATCGTGTTTCACGACGACCGGAAACCGTGGTTCGGGCCCGTCCCCGCTCTCCCCGGTGGCTCCGCCGTGCCCGCTCCCGGGGAGCCCTTGACTGGCTGGTCAGGCCGCCATTAGCGTCACGGCACCGACTTCAACGTTTTGTTGATGTCGGGTCGGAGTGCGGGAGAGGGAGTACAGATGGCGCAGGGCGGGACCGTGGGGACCAGCTTGGGCAGCGGCGTGCTGGAAGGGGTGTCCCGGCTGCTGGAGCCGGTGGACGCCGAACTCGCCCGCCGCTACCCGGGGGAGCCGAGCACCCGGCAGCCGGTGCACACCGTCTATGTCCCCGCCGACACCGTTACGCCCGGCACCGTACGGGAATGGGGCGAAACCGCCCGGGCGCTGCTCGACGCGCACGCGCCGGACGCCGCCTCCCTCGCCCGGGTCCTCGGCATGGACGAGACGCTGGCCGGGCCGGTCCACACGCGGATCCTGGACAAGCTGAGCCGGGAGCCCGTGGAGGACCTGCGCATCGACTTCGAGGACGGCTACGGCGTCCGGCCCGACGACGAGGAGGACGCCGCCGCCCTCCGGGCCGCCGCACTGATCGCCGACACCTTCGCCGAAGGCGCCCCGGGACCCGCTCCCGCCTGCGCGGGCATCCGGATGAAGTGCATGGAGGCGGCCGTCCGCGACCGCGGCATCCGCACCCTCGACCTCTTCCTGACCGGCCTCATGGAGGCGGGAGGACTGCCCGGCGGACTGGTGCTCACCCTGCCGAAGGTGACCTACCCCGAGCAGGTCACCGCGATGGCCCGGCTGTGCGAGGAGTTCGAGAAGGCCCGCGGCCTGGCGCCGGGCCGGATCGGGTTCGAGATCCAGATCGAGACCACGCAGTCGATCCTCGGCGCCGACGGCCGGGCCACCGTCGCCCGGCTGATCGACGCCGCCGAGGGCCGCGCCACCTCGCTGCACTACGGCACCTTCGACTACAGCGCCTCCTGCGGAGTCTCGGCCGCCCACCAGGCCATGGACCACCCCGCGGCCGACCACGCCAAGGCGGTCATGCAGGTGGCCGCCGCGGGAACCGGGGTCCGGCTCTCCGACGGCTCCACCAACGTCATCCCCACCGGCGGCCGGGAACAGGTCCACGACGCCTGGCGGCTGCACCACTCACTGGTCAGGCGCTCGCTGGCGCGTGCCTACTACCAGGGCTGGGACATGCACCCCGGCCATCTGCCCACCCGCTACGCCGCCGTGTACGCCTTCTACCGCGAGGGCATGCGGCGGGCCGGCGAACGACTGGCCGCCTATGTCGAGCAGGCCGGCGGCGAGGTGCTGGACGAGCCGGCGACCGCCCGCGCGCTCAGCGGCTACCTGCTGCGCGGCCTCGACTGCGGCGCGCTCGACGCGGCCGAGGTCACCGCGGTCTCCGGCCTCGACCGCGCCGGGCTCGACCGACTCGCGGGCCGCTGAGCCCGCCCGTTCTCCGGGCGGCCGCCCAGGTCTCGCGCGGCCGCCCGGTCCCCGCGCGGTGGCCCGGGACCGATGCCGCGCGCAGTTGCGCGGCGGGACAGGCCGTCCGGGCACCGTGGCCGGGCGGGCCAGGTCTGTGCCGCGCCGTCGTCGCAGGGGCGTCCCGTCCCGGCATTCCCGGGCGGGGCGCGCGCCGGTCAGACGTCGGCGCTCAGCCGCTCCCAGTCGTCGGCCAGAGCGGTCAGCTCGCGCAGCAGCCGTTCGCGGTCCGCGGGCTCGTAGGAGGCCAGGAGCCGCTCGTTGAGGTCCCGCGCCCGGCCGTCGGCCTCGCGGAGCGCCCGTTCGCCCTCCGCCGTGAGGAAGAGCAGCTTGCGGCGGCCGTCCGCCGCCGCGGTCCGCCGCTCCAGCAGCCCGCGATCCTCCAGGCGCCGGGCCAGATCCGCCATGGTGGAGGTGTCCAGGGCGACGGCGGAGGCCAGCGAACTCTGGTCGCAGCCGGGGCTGCCCCCCACCGTCGTCAGGACGGCGAACTGCGGTCCGGTCAGCGTCGGGCCGACCGTCCGCAACCACCCCGCGAGATACGCCTGGTACAGGCGCCGCACCTGGTAGCCGGGCGCCGCGGTGAGCACGGCGGGAGCGGACGGGGCGGCGGGCGCCGCCGCGGAGTCCGCCGCGGGTGTCCCTTCCGGGGTCTTGTCAGCCATGTACCCACTTAAGCACGGGAGTTGGGCGGACCGACGGCCCTGTCCGCACCGCGGGAGACCGCGGGTGCGGGGGCGAGTGCCGGGAGCGTGCCGCGGGCTTCCGGCGGCCGATGCGCCGCCGTTCCCTCCCCGTCGGCGGCGCGCTCAGCCGCTCGGTGGGATCTCGCCCGAGCCGCGGGCGATCAGCGTCGTCGGGCGCGAGACCGTCCGCGGTTCGTCGTCGGCGCCGTCCAGCCGCCTGAAGAGCAGTTCGGCCGCGCTGCGGCCGAGGTCGGCCGGGTCCTGGGCGACGACCGTGACCGGTGGCGAGAGCAGGTCGGCCAGCTCGAAGTCGTCGAACCCCACCAGTGCCACCGGCCGCTCCCGCCGCTCGGGTGCGGCCAGCACCCGTACGAGCGTGACCGTCACCCGGTTGTTGCCCGAGAAGAGCGCGGTCACCGGCTCGTCACCGCGGCCGCCCCCCAGCATCCGGACCGCGTCGGCCCGCACCCGGTCGGCGTGCGTGCCGCCGGGCGCCACCCAGGACTCCGCCACCGGCAGTCCCGCCTCGGCCATCGCGGCCCGGTAGCCGCGCAGCCGCTCCTGCGCGGTGTGGATCCCGGGCCGGTCGCCGATGTACCCGATCCTCCGGTGCCCGTGGGCGATCAGATGGGCGACGCCCTCGCGTGCGCCCTCGAAGTTGTCGGAGAGCACCAGGTCCGCGGCTATCCGTCCCGGGGGCCGGTCGACGAAGACGGTGGCGACACCCGCGGCGATCTCGGGGGCCAGATAGCGGTGGTCGTCACTGGCCGGGATGATCACCAGGCCGTCGACGCGGCGGGCGCACAGCGCCAGCGCGAGTTCCTGTTCCCGCTCCGGGTCCTCCGCGCTGGACCCGTTGATCAGCAGCGCCCCGTGCGCGCGGGCGACCTCCTCCACCGCCCGGCTGAGCGGGGAGTAGAACGGGTCGGCGAGGTCCTCCAGCACCAGGCCGATGCTGGCCGTGGTCCCCTTGCGCAGCACGCGGGCACTGTCGTTGCGCCGGAAGCCGAGCGAGGTGATGGCCTCCTGCACCCGCTGCTCGGTGTCCTGGGAGACCCCCGCCTCGCCGTTGACGACCCGGGAGACGGTCTTGAGGCCCACGCCCGCCTGGGCGGCGACATCCTTCATCGTCGGCCGGCCCGCGTGGCGGCGCCCGCCGCGGCGCGTCCCTGTGGCGCGGGGGCTCGCGGGGAGCGGGGGGCGGGCGGGGTCGGGGGCGTCGGCGGCCACGGGTGCTGTCCTTGTCCTGGGGAGCGGAGGTCGGCGCGGTGCGGGGTGGTGGGCGGTGGGTGCGGTCCGGCGGGGGTGCGCCGGTTCGGTGATCGCGGTACGGAGCAGCATAGCGGCGTCGGCCCGGCAGGTCTGGACAACGTTGTCAGATCACGGAAGTCTTGCAAGACTTGTGCGGTCCGCCCCGCGCACCGTGCGGGCCCGCCCCCGCACGCGCAGGAGCCGACCGCCCATGCCCAACGACCTCGTCGCCGCGCTCGACATCGGTGGCACCAAGATCGCGGGTGCCCTGGTGGACAGCGGTGGCGGGCTCCTGGCCCGCACCCAGCGGCCCACCCCCGCGCAGGAGAGCGCCGGGCGGATGGCCGCGACCGTGGACGAGGTGCTCGGTGAACTGACCGCGACCCCCCACTGGTACCGCGTCGGCGCGGTCGGCATCGGCAGCGCGGGCCCTGTGGACGCCAAGGCCGGCACCGTCAGCCCGGTCAACATCCCCGCCTGGCGCGCCCACCCGCTCGTCGCCGGGGTCCGCGCCGGGGCGGGCGGGCTCCCCGTCGCGCTCATCGGCGACGGCCCGGCGATCGCTGCGGCCGAACACTGGCAGGGTGCCGCCAAGGGCCATTCCGACGCCCTGTGCATGGTCGTCTCGACGGGCGTCGGCGGGGGCCTGATCCTGGGAGGCGCCCTCCACCCGGGGCCCACCGGGAACGCCGGGCACATCGGGCACATCAGCGTCGACATGGACGGGGCCCTGTGCCCCTGCGGCTCCTACGGCTGCGTCGAGACCGTCGCCAGCGGCACCAACATCGCGCGCCGCGCCCTGGAGGCGGGCTGGCGTCCCGGACCCGACCAGGACGCCACCGCCGCGGGCGTGGCCGTCGCCGCCCGCGCGGGCGACCCGCCCGCCCGCGCCGCCTTCGAACGGGCCGCTCGCGCCCTGGCGGCCGCCATCGCCGCCACCGCCGCCCTCGTCGAGGTCGAGATCGCGGTCGTCGGCGGCGGTGTGGCCCGCGCGGGCGAGGTGCTCTTCACCCCGCTGCGTACGGAGCTCAAGCGGTACGCGACCCTGCCCTACGTCCAGGACCTCGCACTGGCCCCTGCCGCCACCGGTACCGACGCCGGGCTGATCGGCGCGGGGGCCGCGGGCTGGAAACTGCTGGAGACCGGCGCGGTCTGAGCCGCCCCCGGCCGCGGGTCCGGGTCAGGGGAGCCGGTCCGGCCCTCCGGTACCGAGTCCTCCGTCGGCAGGCCCCGCGTGCCCGGTCCCCGGGGCGTGGTGCTCCGGGCCGGCGGAGGCCGGAGGGCGCGGCTCCGCCGCTGCGGCGCGGGCGTACGCCGCGGGGGAGACACCCACCGCGGCGGTGAAGTCGCGGATGAGATGGGACTGGTCGCTGTAGCCGAGTTCGGCGGCGAGCCGGGCCCAGTCGGTCCCGGGGCCGTCGGCGCGCTCCATCGCCTCATGGACCCGGTACCGCAGGATCGTCCACTTCGGAGTGACCCCGACGTACGTGGCGAACAGCCGCTGGAGACTCCGCACGGAGCGGCCTCCGGCCGCGGCGAGGTGCTCGACCCGCAGCACCGAGCGGTCCGTGCGCACCCGGTGCACCAGGGCCATGGCCTCTTCGGCCGCAGGGTCGGCGGCAGGGCGCAGGGAGAGCAGGAAGGCGTCGAGCGCGGCCACCCGCGCTCCCTCCCGGTCCGGGGCCAGCACCCGGGCCGGCAGCGCGGCGCCGTCCGGGCCGAACGCCTCGTCGAGCGCGAGCCCTCCACCGGTGAGCTGCGCGAGGGGGCGGGGCACGGGCAGGAAGGGCCGGAACCCGCCGGGCCGGAACTGCACCCCGACAACCCGTCCGACGGACTCGAGTTCGGTGGCGAACACGCCGGTGCCCACCCCGTACAGCAGCCCCGTCGCCGGTGTCGCGTCCGCAGGGCCGCGCCGCTCGAGGACGAGGTTGACGCACGGGTGCGGTACGACCCGGGCGACGTAGGGCCGCTCCAGATTCCAGTCGATCAGCCAGTAGTGCTCGATCCACCGGCGCAGCGGTTCGGCCGGGAGCCTGCGCCGGAAGTCGACCCGCGCCAGCAGGCCGGGGGGCTGCACGATGCCCCGGGTGTCCCGGCGGGGGGCATCGCCCTCGCCGGTGCTCCCGCTCCTTGGCGGAGCGCTGCGACCTGCCATGACGCGGATCCTATGTCGTGTTTGTTCAAGTCGCCGCCGCGGGCCCGGCCTAGCGTGGCGGCATGGCGAACACGATCTCCCCTCTCATCGACAGCGCGGCCCGTGCGACCGACCCCGTGGTCCGCGGGGTGCGGGACGAGCAGTTGGGCCTGCCCACGCCGTGTGCCGACTACGATGTGCGGGACCTGCTCAACCACCTCTTCCATGTCGTCATCGAATTCCAGGAGCTGGCCGGCCGGGGCACCGCGGACTTCAGCAGCACCCCTGACCGGCTCGCGGGGGACTGGCGCGCCCGCTTCCGCGCGGAGACGGTCGAGCTGGCGTCGGCGTGGTCGGCCCCCGACGCACTGGAGGGTGTCTCCCAGGGCATGGGGCTGCCGCAGCGCACCGTCGCGCACATGGTGATGGGCGATCTGCTGGTGCACGGCTGGGACCTCGCCCGCGCGACGGACCAGGACTACCGGCCCGATCCGGCCGTGCTCGACGAAGCCGGGCCCGCCTTCGCGGAGATGGCGCCCATGGCCCGCAAGGCAGGGGTCTTCGGCGAGGAGATCCCGCCGCCTCCTGGTGCCACTCCCTTCGAACGGCTGCTCATGCTCTCCGGTCGCGACCCCGGCTGGTCCCCCCGCTGACGCCGCCCCGGATACCTCCGTCCGTCGATGCCGTTCCCCCTTCCCAGGGGTCGCACGCGCCTGCCATACGCGCCGGGGCGCGGGCGCCGTGCCTCGTTCAGCGCCGGGAGAGCCGCCCCGGCGCGTTTCCCGCACCGGGTGATGCGGGCAACTGAACGGGGACAACGGATGAGGGGGAAACACCGTGATCGTCTGGCTGAACGGCGCTTTCGGCGCGGGCAAGACCACTGCGGCGTACGAACTCCTGGACCTGCTCCCAGGCAGCACGCTCTACGATCCCGAAGTCATCGGCGCGGAGCTGCGCTGGATGCTGCCGAAGGAACACCTGGCACAGATAGCCGACTTCCAGGACCTGCGCTCGTGGCGGCGGCTCGTGGCGGACACGGCCGCCGCTCTGCTGAGCGAGGTGCCCGGGCCGCTGATCACACCCATGACGCTGCTGCGCCGCGAGTACCGGGACGAGATGTTCGGCGCCTTCGCCGCGCGCCGCATCCCCGTACGGCACCTGCTGCTGCACGCCGAGGAGGCCGTGCTGCGCGAGCGGATCGACACCCGCGCCGCCGCGGACGGCGGCACCACCAGGGCCTGGTGCCTGAGCCATCTGCGTCCCTACCAGGAGGCGCTGCCCTGGATCGAGTCGGAAGCACACACCATCGACACCACCCACCTCGGTCCGCGGCACACCGCCGAGCGCCTCGCCGAGGCGATCGGCGCGGGGGAGGGGGCCGTGGACATCGTGCAGACCCCCGAGCCGACGGCCGAGACGGTCGCGGCCGGGATCCTGCTGTTCGACGACCGCGACCGGGTGCTGCTCGTCGACCCGACCTACAAGCCCGGCTGGGAGTTCCCCGGCGGCGTCGTGGAGCGCGGGGAGGCCCCCAGCGCCGCCGGAGTGCGCGAGGTGTTCGAGGAACTCGGGCTGCGGCTGACCGGTGAGCTCGGGCTGCTCGTCGCCGACTGGGAAGCGCCGCGCCCACCGGGGTTCGGCGGGATGCGGCTCCTCTTCGACGGCGGACGGCTCGCCCCGGGAGAGGCCGCTGCTCTCCTGCTGCCCAGCGCCGAACTCCGCGGCTGGCGGTTCGTCACCGAGGACGAGGCCGCGGAACTGCTGCCTCCGGTGCGGCTGGAGCGGCTCCGCTGCGCTCTGCGGGCCCGCCGTGCGGGACAGCCGCTGTACCTGGAGGGCGGCGTCCCGACCGGCGCGGCCGATCCGGGCAGGCTGCTGCGCTGAGCCGGGCGTCCCTTCCCCGCCCGGCGGCCCTCGGCGGACCCGGACCCGGACCCGGACCCGGAGCCGGGTCCGCGGCGGCCTCCGTCGGACCCGCCTCCGGGCCGGACCCGCCGCGGACGCCAGGGGTTCGGGCCTGCGCCCGGGCCCGGGCTCAGGCCCCTGCGGCCTGTTCCGCGTAGCCGCGCAGGAACAGCGCCTCGGCCACCGCCATCCGCTCCAGTTCGCGCGGGTCCACGCTCTCGTTGACGGCGTGGATCTGCGCCTCCGGCTCGCTCAGACCGACGAGCAGGATCTCCGCGTCCGGGTAGAGCGCGTCCAGCGCGTTGCACAGCGGGATCGAGCCGCCCATCCCCGCGACCTGCATCTCCTGCCCGTCGTAGGCCGTGCTCAGTGCCGCGGCCATCGCGGTGTACGCCGGGCTGGAGGTGTCGGCGGTGAAGGGCTGGCCCTTGCCCACGACCTCCGTCGACACCCGCGCCCGCCACGGCACGTGCGACTCCACATGCGCCATCAGCAGTTCGATGGCCTGCTCCACATCCGCGCCCGGCGGGATCCGCAGTGAGACCAGCGCACGTGCCGATGCGTGCACCGAGGGGGTCGCACCGACCACGGGCGGGCAGTCGATGCCCAGGACCGTCACCGCGGGCCGTGCCCACAGCCGGTCGGCGACGGTCCCGCCGCCGCTCAGAGCGACCCCGTCCAGCACCTTCGCGTCCCGTCGGAAGTCGTCCTCCGGGTATCCCATCCCCTCCCACCGGGCGTCCGCCGCCAGGCCGTCGACGACGGTGTTGCCCTCGGCGTCCCGCAGCGAGTCCAGCGTACGGAGCAGCGCCGCCAGTGCGTCCGGCGCCGCGCCGCCGAACAGCCCCGAGTGCAGATTGCCCTCCAGGGTGTCCACCTGGACCCGCAGCAGGGCCATACCGCGCAGGGAAGCCGTCACGGTCGGCAGGCCGCAGCGGAAGTTGCCCGCGTCCCCGATGACGATGGTGTCGGCCGCCAGCAGTTCGGGGTGCTGCCGCGCGTAGTGCTCCAGACCGCCGGTGCCCTGCTCCTCGGAGCCCTCCACGATCATCTTCACCGATACGGGCAGTCCGCCGTTCTCCCGCACGGCCCGCAGGGCCAGCAGGTGCATGATGAACCCGCCCTTGCAGTCCGCCGCACCCCGTCCGTACCAGCGGCCGTCGGCGCCGTCGGTGAGCTCGAACGGCGGCGTGTGCCAGGCCGCTTCGTCCAGCGGCGGCTGGACGTCGTAGTGCGCGTACAGCAGCACCGTGGGAGCTCCCGCCGGGCCGGGCAGGAATCCGTACACGGAACGGGTGCCGTCGGGCGTCTCGAGGGCGGCCACGTCCTGGAAGCCCTCGGCGCGCAGCGCCTCCGCGACCCAGTCGGCCGCGCCTTCGCACTCGCTCCTGGGGAACTGCTCCGGATCCGCCACCGAGCGGAAGGCCACCAGTTCGGCGAGCTCCGTCCGCGCCCGTGGCATCAGCGAGGCCACCGTCGCGGCCACTCCCCGTCCGGCACCGGCACCGGAGCCCGGTGCGGCCGGTCCGGAGTACCCGGAGGAAGCAGACGAAGCAGATGAGTGAGGCATAGCCGTCGGGTCGGACGGAGGGTGCTGCATGGGAACGCTCCTTGTGGGCGCGACGTTGGCACACGTGTACGGAGACATGTGTATCGCACATGGGCGGGCCCGTAGGATGCGGTGGGCCATCCGTACGCCGAGGTCAAGCGGGAGCACAACACATCGTGAGCAGCGAGCACGCAGCCGGGAACGAGGACGTCGAGCCTGCGGAGAACTCCGGGGCGGATCCGGCGGACCAGCCCGTCGAAGGGAGCGCGGCCGGCGGCGAGGAGCGCCCCGTCTGGGACGTGGTCGTGGTCGGCGCCGGGCCCGCCGGAGCCTCCGCCGCCTACGCGGCCGCGGTCGCGGGCCGCAGCGTGCTGCTGCTGGAGAAGGCCGAACTGCCCCGGTACAAGACCTGCGGCGGCGGCATCATCGGCCCGTCCCGCGACGCGCTGCCCCCCGGCTTCGACCTGCCGCTTCGGGAGCGGGTGCACGCAGTGACCTTCGCGCTCAACGGCAAACTGTCCCGTACCCGGCGCTCGCGCAACATGCTCTTCGGGCTCGTCAACCGCGACGAGTTCGACAACGGCCTGGTCGAGTCCGCCGTCAAGGCCGGTGCGGAGATCCGTACCGGTGCCTCGGTCTCCCGGGTCGAGCAGCACGGCCCGGCCGTGCCCGACCGACGCACGGTCGCCGTCGTGCTGGCGGGTGAGGAGCAGCCGGTCCTCGCCCGCGCCGTGGTCGGCGCCGACGGCAGTGCCAGCAGGATAGGCGCCCACGTCGGGGTCCGGATGGACCAGGTCGATCTCGGCCTGGAGGCCGAGATCCCGGTCCCGGAGAGCGTCGCGGAGGACTGGGCCGGGCGGGTGCTGGTGGACTGGGGCCCGCTGCCCGGGAGTTACGGCTGGGTCTTCCCCAAGGGCGACACCCTCACCGTGGGCGTCATCTCGGCACGCGGCGAGGGCGCTGCCACCAAGCGCTACCTCGACGACTTCATCGGCCGCCTCGGTCTGGCCGGTTTCGAGCCCCGCGTCTCCTCCGGCCATCTGACCCGCTGCCGGGCCGAGGACTCGCCGCTCTCCCGCGGCCGCGTGCTGGTCTGCGGGGATGCGGCCGGCCTGCTGGAGCCCTGGACCCGCGAGGGCATCTCTTTCGCGCTGCGCTCGGGGCGCCTGGCGGGGGAGTGGGCCGTCCGGATCGCCGAGGCGCACGACGCGGTGGACGCGCGCCGGCAGGCCCTCAACTACGCCTTCGCGATCAAGGCCGGTCTCGGCGTCGAGATGGCCGTGGGACGGCGGCTGCTGCGGATCTTCTCCCGCCGCCCCGGGGTCTTCCACGCCGCGCTCACCGGATTCCGCCCCGCGTGGAACGTCTTCGCCCGCTTCGCCCGCGGCGCCACCTCCCTGGCCGAGGTCGTCCGGGTCCACCCGCTCGCCCGGCGGGCGCTGGACACCTTCGACCGCCGCGAGGCCGCAGAGGCCCGGGCGGCGGACGGCGCGTCCGCATCCGGGGCGGCGGACTCCGCGTCCAAAACCGGCGGCGACACCCCCGGCGGCCACGAGGGTCGGGACGACGGTGACGGCGGCGGGGGCGACGAGCCGGCCGCGGGAGGCCGTCAGGCGTAGCCGCGCGACCGCCTCGGGAGCACGGTCCCGCTGCCGGCGACCCCCGGTGCCGTGGGTACGGCGCCCCCCGGCACCGGCGGGGGCCCGGGGGCCGGGGGGCGTCGCCCCGGGCCCCACGGCAGGCATGGGTCCAGGTCGACTCCGTGCTCCGTTGCCGGGTCGGTGGTCTGCGGAGGCTGGGGCTGCGGAGGCCCGGTCGGCTGCGGGGCCCGCTGGAGGGTGCGCACTACGGGGTGCCCCGAGCGGTGACGCGTGGCCTACGGAACGTACGGTCCCCTTGCGCCCGGCGGTTGCGCCCCTCAGTCGGTCAGGGTGAGCCGGAAGACGGGATGGCGGTCCGCCACCGCCCGGATCTCCTCGTCGGAGGAGTCCGGGCCCACCTGGAAGAACGCCCCGACCTCCCACTTCCACTTGCGCAGATAGGCCCGCAGGATCTCCGGCTTCTCCGCGTCGGGCACCTCGGCGGCGGTGAAGTGCCGGCCCTGTCGGCCGTGGAACAGCTCGCCGCCACCCGCGGCCCGCATGTTGCGCGTCCACTGGACGTGCCCGCGAGCCGCGACCAGGTAGAGCCCTCCCTCGTGCCGGAGCGGGTTGACCGGTGTGCGGCGCCACTCGCCGCTCTTGCGGCCCTTGACCGCCAGTACACGTGAACCCACCAGGCTGACACCCCTCCTGGAGAGCCAGGAGACGGTTCGGTTCAGCACCTTGTTGGTGAACCAGCCGGGGCGCTTGACGTACGGCTCGGGTGACATCGGTGTCCTCCGTCGAGGAGTGGTCGGGTGGGCGGGAAGCGGACCAGCAGGGTGGTCAGTCGTTGAATCGGTGATCCGAATTGAGAGCACTGCTCTCGTCGTGAAGCAGTGTTGCACTTCTAGTGCTCCAAAACAAGAGCAGTGCTCTCGTGGAGGGGGGGGCGGGCCTCGGGGCCCCGGAGCTCACCCTCCTGACGCTGCGGGCAACTCCACGGTGATCCGGAGCCCCCCCGCCGCGCGCGGGGTGAGGGTGAGGGTTCCCTCGTGCGCCTCGGTCACGGTCTTGACGATGGCCAGTCCCAGCCCGACGCCGGCCTGGTCGGTGCGGACGCGCTCGGTGCCGCGCCGGAAGGGTTCGGTGAGGGTCGCGACCAGTTGCGGGGTGAGCCGCTCCCCGGAGTTCTCGACGGTGAGCACCACGGACCCGGGCCGGACGCCGGTGTGCACCCGCACGGTGCCTCCTTCCTGGCCCTCTTCCGGCACGTTGTGGACGATCGCGTTGTGCACGAGGTTCGTGGTGAGCTGCAGCAGGAGCGCGGGCGAACCGCTCGTGCGGGCGATGTCGCCGCTGGTCTCCAGGGTGACGCCGTGCTTCTCCGCGAGCAGGTGCAGCGCTTCGGCTGCTTCTTCCGCGACGAGGGACAGGTCGACGTCCTCCCGGGTGAAGGACCCCCGGCTGGCCCGGCTGAGCAGCAGCAGTGCCTCGGTGAGGTCGATGGCCCGGGTGTTGACGGTGTGCAGGCGGTCGACGAGCTCCCCGGTGTCGTGGTGCGGATCGGCGCGGGCGACGTCGATGAGCGTCTTCGAGATCGCCAGCGGGGTACGCAGTTCGTGCGAGGCGTTGGCGGCGAACCTCCGCTGTTCCGCGACGTGTGCTTCGAGCTGCGCGAGCATCGTGTCGAAGGCGTCGGCGAGTTCGCGGAACTCGTCCCGGCGGCCCGGCAGCCGGATCCGGTGGGACAGCGATCCGGCCGCTGCCGTGCGGGTGGCATGGGTGATGCGGTCCAGCGGGGCGAGCATGCGTCCGGCGAGGACCCATCCGCCCAGGAGCCCGAACACCAGGAGGAACACCATGACAGCGGCTGCCGTCGGGGCGAAGTCGCGCACGAAGAGGGTGCCCGGCGTGAGTCGTACCGCCCCCGATTCATTGGTCTGCAGCCATCCCTGCCGCAGCAGGAACACTCCCACGACGACGACGAGCAGCAGGGCGCCGGCGAGCATGAGGAATCCGGCGTAGCTGAGGGTGAGTTTGAGGCGGACGCTCAAGCCGGGCTGCCTAACCACGGCCGGCACCACCGTGCCCGGCTGCGGGTGCGGGGTCGATCCGGTAGCCGACGCCCGGCACGGTGGCGATGATCCAGGGTCGGCCGAGGCGCTTGCGCAGCGCGGAGACCGTGATGCGGACAGCGTTGGTGAACGGGTCGGCGTTCTCGTCCCACGCACGCTCCAGCAGCTCCTCGGCGCTGACGACCCCGCCCTCGGCGGCGACGAGGATGTCCAGGACCGCGAACTGCTTGCGGGTGAGGGCGATGTAGCGGTCGTCGCGGTAGACCTCGCGGCGGAACGGATCGAGGCGCAGGCCCGCGATCTGCCGTACCGGAGGCCGGTTGTGGCCGCGCCGCCGGTCGAGGGCTCGCAGTCTGAGCACCAGCTCCAGGAGCTCGAAGGGCTTGGTGAGGTAGTCGTCGGCGCCGAGCTCGAACCCGGATGCCTTGTCGTCGAGGCGGTCGGCGGCGGTGAGCATGAGCACGGGCATGCCGCTGCCGGAGGCGACGATGCGTCTGGTGATCTCGTCGCCGGAAGGGCCGGGAATGTCGCGGTCGAGGACGGCGATGTCGTAGCTGTTGACGCCGAGCAGTTCCATGGCGGTGTCGCCGTCACCGGCGATGTCGGCCGCGATCGCTTCCAGCCGCAGGCCGTCGCGGATCGCATCGGCCAGATAGGGCTCGTCCTCGACGAGCAAGACACGCATGCATCGAGGATATGAGTCGGCACATATCGTCCGCGTATCGAGAATCGCATACGTGCCGGCAACACCCGGTTGTCTTCACTCGAGGTATGTCCCGATTCCAGCCCCCGGCGGGGAAACCGCCCCCTCGCGCTCGCCGGCTGACCGTCGTCGGCCTGACAGCCGTCCTGGCCGCAGCAGCTGTCACCGCGGGAGGCGCCGCCGTTCCCACCTCTCGGACGTCGATGTCCGGGCCGCTCCCGCCCGACTTCTCCCGGTCCTCCACGCCATCCGGGCCGGCCGCCGGCCCCTCGGACTCCACCCCGCCGCGCGGCGGGTCCAGTGGTGTTGCGGGGGTGGCCGACGGTGTCGTCCCCGACGGGGTGACGGTCCTCGACGACACGTATCCGGCCGTGGCCGAACTCGATCCGCAACTGCTCAAGGCTCTGCGCCGGGGGGCGAAGGACGCCGCGAGCGGCGGCGTCACCTTCTACGTCAACAGCGGCGGGCGTTCGCCCGGCTACCAGAACGACCTCCTTCGCAAGGCGGTCGCCCGGTACGGATCCGCGGAGAGGGCCGCCCGCTGGGTGGCCACCGCGGCGAGCTCCCCGCATGTCCAGGGGAAGGCGGTCGACGTCGGAGGGTCCGGTGCGACGGATTGGCTGTCCCGGCACGGTGCCGCCTACGCGCTGTGCCGGATCTACGAGAACGAACCCTGGCACTACGAACTGCGCGCCCGGGCGACCACCGGTGGCTGCCCGCGGAGGTATGCCGACCCCACCCATGACCCGCGCATGCGGCAGTGAGCAGGGAGCCCCGGTGGACAGCGAGAGCACGAATGAGCGGGAGCAGCCGACGATGACACAGGCGGACACGGCGGCGACGACACAGGCGGACACGGCGGTGACCGGAGCGGGCAGTTCAGCGGCCTACGGCGAAGGAACCCGGCCCGAGGGCCGTCCCCGGCCGGGCCCGTGGCGGCGCGGCCCGCTGCTCACGGCGGGTGGGCTGCTGCTCGGCCTGCTTCTGCTGCTGCACGGGCAGCTCACCGACCGGGCCGGGCTGGGCAGCCTGGTGGAGACGTTCCTGCCGTGGTTCGGCCTCTTCGTCCCGGTGCTGCTCGCCGGGGCGCTGCGGCGCCGCTCCGCCTGCGCGGCCGTCGCGTTGCTGTTGCCGGTCACGGCGTGGCTGAACCTGTTCGGCGGGCTGCTCGGCGACAGCTCCCACGGGGGCGGTGACCTCATCGTGGTCAGTCACAACGTCGCCGCCGGGAACCCCGATCCGGTCGGCACCGCCCGTGAACTGGCTGCCTCCGGCGCGGATCTGCTGGCGCTCGAGGAGCTGACCGACCGGGCCGCGGGCAGCTACGGGAAGGAGCTGGCGAAGGAGTACCCGTATCACACCGTGCGGGGCACGGTCGGCTTGTGGAGCAGGCTGCCGCTGTCGGACACCCGGCCGGTCGACGTCCTGCGGGGCGATGCCGGGCCGCTGGCCGAGCAGGCGCGGGCCGAGGGCCCGGAGGAACCGCCCCGCGCGCTGCGCACCACGGTGGCCACGGGGAAGGGGCCGCTGGCCGTGTACGTGGTGCATCTGGGGTCCGTGCGGGTGATGCCCGGGAGCGGCTTCTGGACGGACTCGCGGGACGCGGGTGTGCGGAAGCTCGCCGCGGCCGTCGCCGCCGAGCGCGGCGAGCGGATGCTGGTGCTCGGCGACTTCAACGGCACCATGGACGACCGCGCGTTCGACGGCCTCACCTCCCTGCTGCGCTCCGCCCAGGAGGTCGCCGGGGACGGGTTCGGCTTCAGCTGGCCCGCGAGGTTCCCGATGGCGCGGATCGACCGGATCCTGGTCCGCGGTGTGGAGCCGAAGAGCGCGTGGCTGCTGCCGGCGACGGGCAGCGACCACCGGCCGGTGGCGGCGGGGATCAGCTGGTGAATCCCGGGCAGGTGCGGTCCCCGACCCGCCGGGTGCCATATCGTCGGCGCGTCGGGGACCGCGCCTGCCCGGGATGTTGAGCGGCGCTCTCGCTGCTGTGCACTGCTCGCACACCGGGCGCCGTCGGAGACCGCAGTGTGCCGGGGCGGTGTGTGCGGGCGGTGTGTGGCAATCGGTACGTGCGGGCGGTGAGCGGTGCTCTCGCTGTTGAGCGCTGCTCGCGCAGCTGGCACACTGCTCCGTATGAGCAGGATGCAGGGCGCCCGCCAGCGGGCGCGGGGTGAGATCACCGAAGCGATCAAGGAAGAGGCGCGCCGCCAGCTCGCCGAGCAGGGCGCCTCCCGGCTCTCCCTCCGCGCCGTCGCCCGCGAACTCGGGGTGGCCTCCTCCGCCCTCTACCGCTACTTCCCCAGCCGTGACGACCTGTTGACCGCGCTGATCACGGACGCCTACGACGCGCTGGGGGCAGCGGCCGAGGAGGCGCTCGCCGAAGCCGAGTCGGCAGGAGACACGCACCTCGTCCGCTGGCGCGCCGTCTGCCGCGCCGTCCGCGGCTGGAGCCTGGCGCATCCGCACGAGTACGCGCTGCTCTACGGCTCGCCCGTGCCCGGGTACGCGGCACCGTCCACCACCATCCGGCCGGCCTCCCGCTCCGCTCTGGCGATGCTGACGGTGCTGAGCGACGCCTACGCGGTCGGGGCGCTGCGCGTGCCCGCCCGTGCCGCTGCCGCGCCCGAGCCGGTACTGCGGGACACCGAACGGCTGGTCGCGGAGTTGGGGGTGCCGCTGCCCCCGGCGGTGGCCGCGGAGGCGGTGGCGGCGTGGGCGCAGCTCTTCGGCCTGGTCGGCTTCGAGCTGTTCGGGCAGTTCGCCAACGTGATCGACGCGCGCGACGCGTTCTTCGACCATGCCGCCGAGCGTCTCGCCGACCAGGTGGGCCTCCGACGCTGAGCCGCGCCCCGCTGAGCCTCCGCCCGAACCGCCCGCGTACTCCCCGCGGAGTAGCCGGGACCACCGCGCCCGGCTGACGCCGCGCTGCCCGCGACACGGCTAGCGTGCAGGGCGTGACCAGCACACCCTCCTCCAGCCCGGCCGGCGGCGCCGCGGAACAGCCCGGGGTCGCCGGCCCCGGGACGGCACCGGCCGCGGCACCGGCCGCGGGGACGCGCGGGACACCGGGAACGCCTCCCCCGTGGTGGCCCCGGTTCGGGCCCGGTCCGGGGCAGCGGCGGCACCTTCCCTGGCCCTCCTCGCTCGCCGTTCTCGCGATCCAGCAGGCCGGTTCGGGTTTCGCCGCGCACAACCAGCGGGGCACGGCCGCGGACCTGGATCCCGCGGCCCGGCTGCTGCTGGCGCTCGGGCCGCTTCTGCTGCTGCTGCGCCGGCGCTTCCCGCGGACCGCGGTGTTCGGGACCTCGGCGGTGACGCTGGGGTACCTGGCCGCCGGATACCCCTACGGGCCGGTGCTGCTGAGCGTCGTGGTGGCCGGGTTCGGGGCGCTCGTCGCCGGGTACCGGTACGCGACCTGGGGTGCGCTGGGCATGCTGCTGGTGGGCCGGCTGCTGGCGGCCCACGCCTTCTACCGGTGGCTGCCACCGGGGGAGGACGGTCCGGGGGCCTGGGGAACCGACCTGTTCATGGCCGTCTGGATGGTGGCGCTGTGCACGGCCGGCGAGCTGGCCCGGGTCCGCGTCGCCGAACGGGCGCGGCGGGAACGGGAAGAGGCGGAGGCCGCGCGGCGCAGGGCGGACGAGGAGCGGTTGCGGATCGCCCGCGAGCTGCACGACGTGCTGGCGCACAGCATCTCCGTGATCAACGTCCAGGCGGGTGTCGGGCTCGCGCTCCTCGACTCCGACCCGGAGCAGGCGCGTACCGCGCTCGGCACCATCAAGTCCGCCAGCAAGGAGGCGCTCGGCGAGGTCCGCCAGGTACTCGCGACGCTCCGGACGCCGGGGGACGCGCCTCGGGCGCCGGCACCGGGCCTCGACCGGCTCGGTGAACTGGCCGAGCAGGCCGCGAGCGCCGGGCTGCAGGTGACCACCGGAACCGAGGGCACGCCGGTGCCGCTGGCGCCGGGGATGGACCTGGCGGCGTTCCGCGTCGTCCAGGAAGCGCTCACCAACGTCGTGCGCCACTCCGGCTCGCGCACCGCCCGTGTGCGGGTCCGCTACGGCAGCGGCGTGCTGGAGCTGCGCATCGACGACGACGGCCCGGCCACCGGCTCGGGGCCGACCGGCGGCGGCAACGGGCTGGTGGGGATGCGCGAGCGGATCGCCGCCTTCGGAGGCACCGTCGAGGCGGGACCGCGCGCGGACGGCGGCTTCCGGGTGCGCGCGACGCTTCCGCTGCGCTCCGGCGAGCAGCCGCCGCCGCTACAGTGAGCGCTCCGGCCAACCGAGGAGAGACCGTGATCCGTGTGCTGCTCGCCGACGACCAGGTTCTCGTGCGGGCCGGATTCCGTGCGCTGCTGGACGCGCAGCCCGACATCGCGGTGGCGGGGGAGGCGGCCGACGGCGCGGAGGCGGTCGCGCTGGTACGCGAACACGCTCCCGATCTGGTGCTGATGGACATCCGGATGCCGCTGGTCGACGGCCTGGTGGCCACCAGGCGGATCACCTCCGACCCGGAGCTGAGCGAGGTCAAGGTGGTCATGCTGACGACCTTCGAGCTGGACGAGTACGTCTTCGAGGCGCTGCGTTCGGGAGCCTCGGGGTTCCTCGTCAAGGACACCGAGCCGGACGAACTGCTGCGGGCCGTCCGTGCCGTGGTGGACGGCGACGCGCTGCTGTCGCCCGGCGTCACGCGGCGGCTGATCGAGGAGTTCGCGGCCCGCTCCAAGGAACCGGCCGCGGTCGAGGGGCTGGCCGAACTCACCGAGCGCGAGCGGGAGGTGATGGCGCTGGTGGGGATCGGACTCTCCAACGAGGAGATCGCCCGCCGGCTCGTCGTCTCACCGCTGACCGCCAAGACCCATGTGAGCCGGACGATGGTCAAGCTGGGCGCCCGCGACCGCGCCCAGCTCGTCGTCCTGGCCTACGAGTCCGGCCTGGTGCGCCCGGGCTGGCTCGGCTGAACGCCGCGGCCGCAATCCGCGCGGGGAGCCGGGGCTCCGCGGGGCCGGACTTGCGCGTCGGGCGCGCGGAGCGGACCGGGCCCCGTCATCTGTCCCGTTTGCGGCGCACGTAGAGCTGCTTGCGGACGCGGGCGACCACGGTGCCGTCGGCCGCGGTGACGGTCGACTCGAACCAGGGCAGCGCTTTGGAGCCGTCCGCCGTCGCGGCGCGGATCTCCTCAAGCCGGTCCTCGGTGAGCGTGAAGTCGGCGTAGACGTCGCCGCGTCCGGGGGAGACGAACTCGACCTCCGCGCTCTTGTCCCACACCACATAGTCCGGGCCGAGCTGGTTGACCGCCAGCAGCGCCCAGAAGGGGTCGCTCATGGAGTAGAGCGACCCGCCGAACTGGGTGCCGAAGTAGTTGCGGTTCAGCCGGCCGAGCTTCAGCCGGACCCGGGCGCTGCTCCAGTCGTCGGCGATCTCCAGGACGCGGATGCCCGCGAACCGGTACGGCGGGTACCAGTTCAGGGCGCGCAGCAACCCCTTCGGGGTGCGCAGCACGTGAGCCATGGCCGCGAAGCTACCACGCTGCTACTGCCGAGTAACAGGTGGCGGTGATCACTTCCGCACCGGGGCCGGCACCCGGCCGGAGAGCTGCGGGCCGTCCGGCCGGTGACACCCGCTCACTCCTCCAGGAAGCCGGCGAGCGTCCTCGTCAGCTCCGCGGTGGCGTCCTCCTGGACCAGATGTCCGGCGCCCTCGAGCAGCCGCAGCCGGGCGCCCGGGATCGCCGCGGCCAGCCGGTGCGCGCGGTCGACGGGGATCCAGGCGTCGTCGGTGCCCCAGCAGACGAGGACGGGCAGCGCCAGTTCGCCGTACCGCTGCTCGATCTCGTCGGTCCAGCGCTGGTCGTTCTGAGCGATCTGCCGGTAGAAGGCGCTCCGCCCCGCCGGGTCCAGCCACGGCGCGGCCAGCTGCGCCACGACGTCCCCGGGCAGGCCGGGACCGCCGACGGAGGAGACATACTCGCGTACCAGCGCCGCGTGCAGCGCGGGCGGGAGCTGGGCGAACACCTCGGAGTGCTCGCCCAGCAGCCGATAAGTGGGCGACCCCCAGGGAGCCAGAGCCACGACGTCCACCAGTGCCAGCCGGGAGTAGCGCGCACCGTGCAGCAGGTGCGCGCGCAGGGCGACGGCGCCGCCGAAGTCGTGCGCCACCACGGCGGGCTGCTCCAGACCCCAGTGGTCCAGCAGTTCGGCGAACAGCGCGCCCTGGGCGCGCAGCGACACCTCCTGCCCCGCGTACTTGGCCGAAGCGCCGTATCCGGGCATGTCCCACACATGGACGCGGTGGCGTCCGGCGAGGCTCCTGGCGACGTTCCGCCAGGTGTAGGAGGACCAGGGTGTCCCGTGCAGTAGTACGACGGGCGGCAGCGCGGGGTCGCCCAGGGCGGCCCAGCGTACGGTCCCCAGGGTACTTTCGTAGCTGCGATCCAGCGTCCAGGTGTCGTTCATGCGCACCACTGTGCGGGCCGCGGGGCCGCCGGACCACTGGCTGGAGTGACGATGAACGCAAGGATCCGGCCAGGTGGGGCCCGGCCCGTGCTCACCCGCCCGGCAGCACGGCGCGCCGTGCCGCCGCCGCGGTCAGCGCGGCGGCTCCCGCCAGCACCGCGACCGTCAGCAGCGCCGCCTGCAGCGAGAACCGCTCCGCCAGGAATCCGATCGCCACCGGGCCCAGCAGGATTCCGCCGTATCCGAGCGTGGAGGCCGCTGCCACCCCGCCGGGCCCTGCCAGATCCCCTGCCCGTCCGATGGCGATGGGGAAGATGTTGGCCAGGCCGAGGCCGGTCAGCACGAAACCCGCGAGGACCGCCCACACCGACGGTGCGAGGGTGCCCAGCAGCATGCCGCAGCAGCCCAGCGCCCCGCCCCAGATCAGTACGCGGCCGGGCCCCAGGCGCTCGACCAGCGTCGTGCCGGAGAGCCGCCCCACCGTCATGGCCCCGGCGAAGACCGAGTAGCCGGCGGCGGCGAGGGCCGGGCCGGCGCCCAGGTCGTCCGTCAGGTGCAGCGCGCTCCAGTCGGCCAGCGCTCCCTCGCCGTACGCGGTGCACAGGGCGATCGTCCCCAGGATCGCGACCGCCCGGCGGTCGCGGCGGGGCGGTTCCGGGGCGGGCGCGGGGCCGGTGCCCGCCCGCGGCGTGTCGTGTCCGGGTGCGGGGCCGGCGCGGCGGGGGCGCTGCGGGCGCCGGGCGGCGGTCAGCGGGAAGCGCAGCAGCGGCCGGGCGGCGAGTGCGGCCAGGGCCAGCCCGGCCGCGGCGAGCAGCAGCAGGTGCCGGGTGGGGCTCAATGCGCCCGCCAGCAGGCCGCCCAGGCCCGCACCGAGCATGCCGCCGAGACTGAAGGCGGCGTGGAAGCCCGGCATCGCGGGGCGCTCCAGCGCGGCCACCAGGTCGACCGCGGTGCTGTTGAGGGCGACGTTCATCCCGCCGTACGCGGCGCCGAAGACCAGCAGTACGAGGCCGAGGGCGAGTGGTGAGCGGGTGAGCGGCGGAAGTGCCACGCTGAGGGGCAGCAGGAATCCGCAGCCGAGCAGGACGGGTTGGTTGCCGAAGCGGGTGCACAGCCGTCCGGTCGCCATCATGGTGACCACGGCGCCCGCCGAGAGGCCGAGCAGCGCCAGACCGAGGTCGCTGTCCGAGGCGCCCGTCCGGGCCTTGACGGCGGGGATCCGGACGACCCATCCGGCGAAGAGGAAACCATCGAGAGCGAAGAAGGCGGTCAGGGCGTGGCGGAAGCGGCGCAGGTCCGGATGGTGAGGAGCGGCGGGCGGCCGGCCGCCGCGCTCCTTCGCACCGGCGAGCGCCGACCGTATTTTGTTTAGTGTCGGCACAAAGAGAGAATAGAGGCGTGACCCGCACACGTACAACGAGGTTGGAAAGAGGGCGTTCGGCCCTGGGGCCCGCACTGGAGCTGGTCCACACCGGGCAGGCGCCCACCCGCGCCGTGCTCACGGCCGAACTGGGGGTGACCCGCGCGACCGCGGGAGCCGTCGCCGCCGAACTGGAGGCCCTCGGGCTCATCGCCGTCGACGCCCACCCCGCCGCGCCCGTGGGCAGTCAGGGCCGGCCCTCGCACCGGCTCGCCGTCGACCCCGCGGGACCCGTCGCGCTCGCCGCGCAGATCCACGCGGACGGCTACCGCGCGGCGCTGGTCGGCCTCGGCGGGCGCATCGTCGCCACGGCGCCCGGCTGCGGCACCGTGGACGCCGACCCCGCGCAGGTCATCAGCGAAGTCGTGGCCGCGGGAGCCGAGTTGCTGCGCTCCGGCGGACGCCGCTGCGTGGGCGCGGGACTCGCGGTGCCCTCCGCCGTGGCCGAACCGGAGGGCACCGCGCTCAATCCGCTGCACCTCGCCTGGGAGGCGGGTGCCCCGGTGCGCGACACCTTCCGGGCCTGCCTCGCCGAGGCCGGGGTCACCGGTGCCGACAGCGCCACCGTCACCGGCTTCGCCGCCAACGACCTGAACGTCGCCGCGCTGGCCGAGCACCGGCACGGCGCCGGACGCGGAGCCCGCCACCTGCTCGTCGTCGGTACCGGCCACCACGGCGTGGGCGGCGCGCTCGTGCTGGACGGGCGGCTGCACACCGGAAGTTCGGGCCTGGCCCTGGAGGTCGGCCATCTGACGGTGGACCCGGAGGGCCGCCCCTGCCACTGCGGCAGCCGCGGCTGCCTGGACGTGGAGACCGACCCCGCGGCGTTCCTCGCCGCCGCCGGACGCCCGGCCAGCCCCGGGACCTCCCTGCTCACCCAGGCCGCCGAACTGCTCCGCACGGAGTACGGCACCGACCCCGCGGTCCGCGAGGCGGCCGGCCGCCTCGTCGACCGGCTCGGGCTCGGCCTCGCCGGACTCGTCAACATCCTCAACCCCGACCGCATCGTGCTCGCCGGACTGCACCGCGCCCTGGTCGAGGCCGACGGCGAACGGTTGCGCGGCGTCGTCGCGGACCGCAGCCTGTGGGGACGCAGCGGCGGCGTCCCCGTCCTGCCCAGCGAACTGGCGCACAACTCCCTCGTCGGAGCCGCCGAGTTGGCCTGGCAGCCGGTGCTCGACGACCCGCTCGCGGTGCTGGGGGGATGACCCCCATGCGCATCCGAGCGGGTACCGTACGCGAACTCGGCAGGCTCCGGCAGATCGAACGGGCTGCGGGCCGGTGGTTCCGCGACATCGGCATGCCGGAGATAGCCGACGACGAGCCGCCCACCCGGCAGTGCCTGCGCGCGTTCGCGGAAGCGGGCGGACTGTGGGTCGCCACCGCCCCGGACGGTGGCCCGCCGGTCGCCTACGCGCTGACCGAACCGGTCGACGGCTGCCTGCACATCGAGCAGCTCTCCGTCCACCCGGACCGCGCCCGGCGCGGCATCGGACGCGCCCTCCTCGACCACCTGGCGGCCCGGGCGGCGGCCGAGCGGATACCCGCACTCACCCTCACCACCTTCACCGACGTCCCCTGGAACGCGCCGTACTACGCACGCCTGGGCTTCCGCACCCTCGCCGCGCACGAACTCGGTCCGGAACTGCGCGAGATCCGGTCCCGGGAGACCGCCGCCGGGCTGGACCGCCGGCCCCGGGTGTGCATGCGCCGCGAGTCCGCCGCCCCGAGGCACCGGGACCAGCTCCCGGCGGAGTAGCCCCGCCGGGCGTCCGCCAGCGGAGCAGCCCGGCACCCCCGCGGTACTCCCGGAGAGGTACCCGTACCGCCACCGGCCGTACGACGCCCCGAGCCCCTCCCCGCGCGCAGACTCGGCAGCGCAAGGCACCACCGGCCGCTACCGAGGAGCTGACGATCATGCAGACCCTGGCCCACTGGACCGGCGCGGGGGGACCCGGCCCCTGGATCCTGTTCTTCCCGCTCATCTGGGCCGCCCTCGTCGCGGCCTGCGTCCTCCTGCTGCGCCGCACGGTCCTCCGGGGCCGCCGGGGACCCTGGCAGCGGCGGAGGTACGCCGCGCCCGGCACCGAGAGCCCGCTGGACCTGCTGGACCGGCGCTTCGCGCAGGGCGAGATCGACGAGGACGAGTTCTGGCGGCGCACCTCCGTGCTGGCCGAGAGCAGCCGCGAGCGGCACGCGGAGCGCGCGGGGGGCGGGCGATGAGCCGCACCGCCGCAGCCCGATGACCCTTGCCCTCGACCCTGTGCCGCGGGGGCCGGCTGTGCTCGGCGCGCCGCCCGGCATCGCCGGTACCTTCGTCCTCGCGGTGCCCGCGGGTGCCTGGGAGCCGGCCCTGCTCCCGATCCGGCGGATCCGCAGCCCACTGCGGGCCAGGGCGCGGTGGGAGCCGGTCCGGTGGCCGTCGCCGTGGCCGTACCGGGCGCCTCCCCTTCTCAGCCCGCTGTCGCCGGCTCCACCTCGGCCGGGGGCGGCACCGGGGCCGGACCGGCGGCCGGCTGCCGGGGTGCGGCGGCGTCCCGGGCGGCACGGCCGGTACGGCCCCCGACCGGCGCGGCCGGCTCCGGGGCCGGCACCGGCAGCGAGAACCACACGGTCTTTCCCGATCCGTCGGGCCGGGCCCGCACCCCCCAGCTCTCGCTGAGCGACGCCACCAGGGCGAGGCCGCGCCCGCTGGTGGCCAGCGGCTCGTCGGACGCCGCGCCGCGGACGCGCGGCAGCCGGGGGTCGTGGTCGTGCACCGAGACCGTCAGTCGGTCCCCGACCAGGGACAGTTCCACGGTGCAGTGCTTGTCGGCGGGAGCCGGACCGGCGCCGCCGCCCCGGGGATCCGCGTGCCGGTGGACGTTGGCCAGCAACTCCGTCAGCAGGAGCGCCGCGATGTCCAGGACGGCGTCCAGCCGCCAGTACCGCAGCTGCGCGGAGACGATTCTTCGGACCTGCCCTATGCGCGGGGGCAGCGCCTGGAACTCCACGGCGCAGTGCCGCGCCGGAGCCGGTGCAGGGGTGCTGCTCGGTGGACTGATCACGACTGTGACTCCCTCACGAGGGGCCGCCGGTGGGCGGGGACGGATCACATGTGATGTGCGCTACAGAGCCAGGATGGGAGCGGACCGGCCGCGGCGCAAACGCGCTGCGACGATCCGGTCACGGAACGGCGGCAGGCGGTCGTGTTCACCGGCCCAGCACACCGCGCTCCGCGGCGGCCTTCGCCCGCGCCGTCCGCAGGGCCGACAGCAGACCCTCCCGGTGCTCCTGGCCCAGGCGCAGCAGATAACTTCTGCCGCGCAGCGTCGCCGGTACCTGGTCGCGCAGCCCGTAGCCGCTGATCCGCACCTCGTCGACCGGCGCGCTGTCGATCTCGCTGCCGTAGCTGGTCAGCAGCACCAGCTCCCCGTCCCGCACCAGCACATGGCCGGCCCGGGTGAGGGAGCGGAGCATCCGGCTGATCCCCACCCCAGTCGCGTCGAACTCCGGCTCCGCCACTGCACACCGCCTCCCACCGGCTCCCACCGGATCTGCCCAGCAGAGGTACCGGGGTACCCCCGGGCGGTGCGCGTACACCCCCGGAGAGCCCGACCCCTTGCCGGGAGCATGCCCATGTCCACCGCCGTCTACCGACCCCCCTTTATGATCGGCCTGTGAGCACCACCGAACCCGCCCCTCCCGTCCCCGGCCTCCCCACCCAGGACGTGGACCGCAGCGACCCCGACCGCCGCGGCTGGCTGAAGGAGGCGGTACGCAAGGTGCGGGCCGAGAGCGGCCGCAGCGCCGACACCCACCTGCTCGCCTTCCCGCTGCCGGAGGAGTGGGGCGTCGACCTGTACCTCAAGGACGAGTCGACCCACCCCACCGGCAGCCTCAAGCACCGCCTGGCGCGCTCGCTGTTCCTGCACGCGCTGTGCAACGGCTGGATCCGGCAGGGGCGGCCCGTCATCGAGGCGTCCAGCGGCTCCACCGCGGTGAGCGAGGCATACTTCGCCAAGCTGATCGGCGTCCCGTTCATCGCGGTGATGCCGCGCACGACGAGCAGCGAGAAGACCCGGCTGATCGAGTTCCACGGCGGCACCTGCCACCTGGTGGACGATCCGCGTACCGTCTACGAGGTCTCGGCACGGCTCGCCGCGGAGAGCGGCGGCCACTTCATGGACCAGTTCACCTACGCCGAACGGGCCACCGACTGGCGGGGCAACAACAACATCGCCGAGTCCGTCTACCAGCAGCTCGCCGGGGAGCGGTACCCGGAACCGGCGTGGATCGTCGCCACCGCCGGAACCGGGGGCACCTCGGCGACCTTCGCCCGCTACATCCGCTACATGCAGTACGACACCCGGGTCTGCGTCCCCGACCCGGAGAACTCCTGCTTCTTCGACGGCTGGACGCGCGGCGACCCGGAAGCCACCAGCGACTGCGGCTCGCGGATCGAGGGCATCGGACGGCCCCGGATGGAGCCCAGCTTCGTGCCCGCCGCCGTCGACCGGATGATGAAGGTCCCGGACGCCGCCAGCGTGGCCGCCGTACGGCAGCTGGACCGGGTGCTGGGCCGCAAGGCCGGCGGGTCCACCGGCACCGGGCTGTGGAGCAGCCTGCGGATCGTCGCCCGGATGCTGGCCGCCGGTGAACAGGGCAGCGTCGTCACCCTGCTGTGCGATCCGGGCGAGCGGTATCTGGACAAGTACTACGCCGACTCCTGGCTGGCCCGGCAGGGTCTGGACATCGCTCCCTACACGCGCACCCTGGAGCGGTTCCTGGCCTCGGGGGAGTGGGCGGAGCCGCACTAGCCCGCCCCGCCGCCCGGCGCGGCGCGCCGGGCGGCGGGGCGGGCTCAGAGCGTGCCCGCGAAGCCGTCGCCGTCCGGCTCGCCGGCCACCACCAGCTCCGGCAGCCGCTCCTGGATCTCCTCCCGTGCCGCCGCCGGCAGCCCGCTGTCCGTCACCAGCGCGTCCACCTGGTCCAGCGAGGCGAACGAACTCAGCCCCACCGTGCCCCACTTGGTGTGGTCCGCGACCACGATGACCCGGCGGGCCGAGCCCACGAACTGCCGGTTCGTCTCCGCCTCCGCCAGATTGGGGGTGGAGAGCCCGGCCTCCACCGATATGCCGTGCACCCCGAGGAACAGCGCGTCGAAGTGGAGCGAGCGGATCGCAGCGTCCGCCACCGAACCCACCAGCGAGTCCGAGGGCGTCCGCACCCCGCCCGTCAGCACCACCGTCGCCGCGCCCGGACGGCTCCCCGCCGTCCCGGCCCCGGCGCCGCTCCGCTGCGCCGAGTGGAAGACGTCGGCGACCCGCACCGAGTTGGTGACCACCGTCAGGTTCGGCACCTCCAGCAGGTGCCGCGCCAGCGCGAACGTCGTCGTACCGCCCGAGAGCGCGATCGCGGTGCCCGGCTGGGCCATGGTGGCCGCCGCCCGCGCGATGTCCTCCTTCGCGCTCAGCTCCAGCGAGGACTTCGCCTCGAACCCCGGCTCGTGCGTACTGGCCTCGGCGACCGGCACGGCGCCGCCGTGCACCTTCTCCAAGGCGCCCTGCCGGGCCAGCGCGTCCAGGTCGCGCCGCACCGTCATGTCCGAGACCGACAGCTTCCTGGTCAGCTCGTTGACCCGGGCGCCGCCCCGGCGCCGCACCTCCTCCAGGATCAGCGCGCGCCGCTGTTCGGCGAGGAGGTTCTGGTTGTCGCTCACTGCCGCTGTCTCCGTTCCTTTCGCGACCGGGTGTCGGGGCTGTGGGGAGGCCTCCGGTCGGCCCATCCTCCCACGTGCGCCACAGCCGCGCCGCTGTCTCGATCGAGCCCCGCGTACCCCGCATTCACCCGTGAGGGGCTGGCACAGCGCGGCGTGGGCAGTGATGCTGGCATCGGCCGACACGAAGCTGACACACCGTTCGGGGGAACCGGGGGAAGCACAGTGCCGACAGACCACGCACCCAGCGGCGCACCCGGCGACGCGCCGGGCCTCGCGCTGGAACTGCTCGTACACGGAGTGGGCGGGACGACCGCCGCCGAGATGCTCGGCGACCCGCGCACCGAACGCGTCACCGGGGACGGCACGGCGGCGATCCACCGGCGCACGGACGACACGGACGCCGAGCAGCGCCCGGAGGACTACGCGGGCAGAGCGGTACCGGAGGCGTACTGCTGGTCGAACCTGACCTCCGGCAACGCCGCCCGCGCCCTGTGGCTGATCCTGCTGCCGTTCATGGTGGCCAACCTGGCCCACTGGACCCGGCCCGCCGCCCGGGGCCGTGCCCGCACCGTACGGCTGCACGGCCTGCTGGTGCGGCTGCTGGCGCTCACCTTGACGGTGCTGCTGGTCGCCGCGGCCTGCGAGGTCGCACTCGACCTGGTCGCCTGGCAGTGCGCCGGGGCCGCCCGCTGCGCCGGGGAACGCTCCTGGCTGGCGTTCCTGGCGGCGCCCGAGGAGCCTGCGGCCCACGGCAGTTGGTGGAGCCAGCCGGGCCGCCGGCTCGCCCTGGCCGCCGTGCTGCCGGCTGCCGTGACCGCCCTGCTGTGGTGGCTCTCGCACCGCACCTGGAGCGCCTACGAATCCCAGCCGCCGCTGGAGCGCACCGTCCCCGAGGACGCCCCCGCGGCCGAGGGACGGCCGCCGCTGTCGCTGCCCGGCTTCTGGTACGGCAAGCGCCTCGTCGCCCGGCTGCGAGCCGCGCACACCGCCGCCGGGTTCCTGACCGTCGCCGCCGCGCTCACCGCCGCCACCGCCCGGCATGACCGGGCACCCGGCGGCAGCATCGCGCTGGACCTGTCCGGACGGCTGCTGACGGGACTGGTGCTGGCGGGGGCCGCCTGGGTGCTGTTCGTCGTCTGCGGCCGGGGCCGCAAGGAGACCGAACCCGACGACGGCGCCGACACGCCGGCGGTGCGCGGGCTGCCCCCGGCCTCCCTCGCCGTACTGCTGTCGGCCGTCGTGCACACCGGCTGGAGCCGTCCGGAATGGACCTCCGGCGGCACCCTCCCCGGCGATGAGACGTTCAGCGTCCTCGCGGTGCTCCAGGGCACGCTCGTGGTCGCGCTCGGCGTGCTGGGCCTGCGACTGCACCGCCGCACGCGGGTTCCCCGCACGGCGCTGCGCGGAACGGCCTCCGGATGCGTGGCGATGCTCGCCTGCTCGCTGGGCGGCGTGCTCTCCGGCGGGGTCTGCCAACGGGTCGGTGACTGGCTCGACGGCCCCGGCGGGTCCGGCGGCGGCCGCATCGCCGGCCCGCCGACCATTCTCACCTGGCAGGCGTCCATCATTCCCGTCCTGCTCGCCCTGGTGCTGCTGCTGGCGGGCTGGTCCGCCGTGCACGTGTGGCGCGGCACCCGGCGACTCACCGACGACGTGGCGGCCGGCTACCCCGCATCGCTGCCCGACCCGTCCCGCTCCCGCCGGATCGCCGCCACGATCGCCCGGGCCGGCCTCACCGACCGGGCACCCCGGCTGGTGGCCGCCGTCGCCGCCGCCACCCTCGTGACGGGCGGTGCGGCCGTGCTCGGCACACTGCTGACCGGCCAGGTTCCCGGGCGGGCGACGGACGGGGCCCCCGGCGTCGTCGCGGGAACCGCCGACGCCGTGCAGGCCCTCGGCTCCTGGCTGGTCGGGTTCGCCTTCGTCCTGCTGCTGGCCTGGGGCCGCCGCGCCTACCGGGACGCCTCGGCCCGCCGCACCATCGGCATCCTGTGGGACGTGGGCACCTTCTGGCCGCGCTGTGCCCACCCGTTCGCGCCGCCCTGCTACGCCGAGCGCGCCGTGCCCGACCTGGCCTGGCGGATGGCGATGTGGACCGACGGGCGGCCCGAGCGTCGCCTGGTGATCTCCGGCCACTCACAGGGCAGCGTCCTGGCGGCAGCGGCGGTCTGGCAGCTGGATCCCGGCACCCGCCGCCAGGTCGCGCTCCTCACCTACGGCTCACCCCTGGAACGGCTCTACGGGCGCTGGTTTCCCGCCTACTTCGGGCCGCACCGGCTGGCCGCCCTGCACGGCGACCTGGAGTGCTGGCGCAACCTGTGGCGGCTGACCGACCCGATCGGCGGTCCCGTGCGGCCCGAGCGCGCCGGAGTTCCCGAGCCCGGGTCCCCCGAAGCGTGCGTCGGAGTCGACCGCGGTCCGCTGCGCGACCCCGTCGCCTACGGCCGCACCCGCGAGCTGCCGCTGCCCGAACCGATCCTGGCGCACGGGGACTACCGGGCGGACCCGGCCTTCGCCGAGGAGCGGTCCGGGCTGTTGGCCCGCCTCGCGGACCGCGCCCGGCGGGCCGTCGCGGCCGGCGCGCCCCGGTGCCCGCCGCAGGAAGCCGGCGGGCGCCCCGGCCGGCAGCCGGACCGGCGGAGGTCCGGTACGGGGGGCCGGCCGACCGCTCAGCCCGGGCCGGGCAGATCCGAGGGATAGAGCAGGGTGAGGTCCTCGGTGCTGGGGTCGGGAAGCTGCGCGACCCGGCCCGCGTGCCGCTCGACCATCGCCTCGAAGGTCTGCCGCGCGGTGCGACCGTTGCCGAACGAGGGGCCCTTGGGAAGCTGCCCGAAATACTCCAGCAGCGCCTGCCGCGTGCCGCCGCCCAGGTGGTACTCCTGCTCCTCGGCCTGCTGCTCGACGATGCTCAGCAGCTCCTCGGGCGCGTAGTCCCCGAAGGTGATCGTCCGGGAGAAGCGCGAGGCCACCCCGGGGTTGGCGGCCAGGAAGTGCTCCATCTCGGTGGTGTAGCCCGCCACGATGACCACCACGTCGTCCCGGTGGTCCTCCATCAGCTTCACCAGGGTGTCGATGGCCTCGCGGCCGAAGTCGCGGCCCGAGTCCTGCGGGGCGAGCGCGTACGCCTCGTCGATGAACAGCACGCCGCCCCGGGCCTTCTCGAACGCCTCCTGGGTGCGCAGCGCCGTGGACCCGATGTGCTCGCCGACCAGGTCCACGCGGGAGACCTCCACCAGATGCCCGCGGCGCAGCACCCCCAGGGAGTGCAGGATCTCGCCGTAGAGGCGGGCCACCGTGGTCTTGCCGGTGCCGGGCGACCCGGTGAAGACCAGGTGCCGACGTGCGGACGCCGCCTTCAGCCCGGCGCGCTGCCGTCTGCGGCCGACCTCGATCATGTCGGTGAGCGCCCGGACCTCGCGCTTGACCGCGTCCAGCCCGACCAGCCCGTCGAGTTCGCCCAGCACTTCTTTGGCGGGGCGCGCTGCCTCCTCGTCCGCGCTCGCCTCGGCCGCGCCGTCGCCTGGTGCGGCGGCAGCCGGTGCCGTTGCCGACGACGGGCTCTCCGAGCGCTGCCGGGGCACCGCGGCCTGCGCGGTCAGCAGCCCCGCCGAGCCGTCGGCGGGTGGGGCGGCCAAGGGAGCGGGGGAGGGCGCGGCGGGCGTCGCGCTGACCGCGGCGGCGCTCTCGTCGCTGCTGCAGTCCTCGACGGTCGGGCCCTCCTCGGCGAACTCGTAGCCGCCGCGCGTGCACCGCTCGGTGCGGCAGCGGCGCAGCGTGGTGCGGCAGCCGTCGATCACGTGGAAGCCGTAGCCGCGCGAGCCGGACACCCGGCAGTTGTGGAAGGTGCCGCGTCCCTCGGCGGACACGTAGAACCCGGCCTCGCCGGAACCGCTGACCGTGCAGCGCTCGATGGTGGGATCGGCGCCCTTGGTGACGATCACGCCGGTCGCCGCCTGGTCGATGGTGCAGCCGTTGAGCACTCCGCCGCTGCCGTGGTCGCGGAACCAGGCGCCGGTGGCGGCCTTGCTGATGCGGCAGTCGTCCAGTTGCACGACCGCGCCGTCGCTCACCGAGACGGCGGTGCCGCGCACCTGGGAGAGATCGCTGTCCAGGACGTCGGCGCGGGAGCCCCGGTCCAGGACGAAGAGCGCGTCGGGCACCGAATGCACCCGGCAGGTGTCCAGCACCGCGGTGGCACCGTCGCTGACCCACACCGCCGGGTAGTCGCCGGTGCTCTCGTGTATCTCGCAGCCGTTGGCGTCCGCGCGGGTTCCCGGGTCCCACACCGACAGGCCGTTGCGGCCGAAGCGGCGCACCGTGGAGCGGGTCAGGGTCAGCACGGAGCGGGACCGCAGGTCGACCGCGTTCTCCGGGATGTCGTGGATGTCGCAGTCGGCGAGGGTGAGCACGGCGTCGGTGTCCAGGGTGACCCCGTCGGTCGAGGTGCGGTGCACCCGGCAGTCGGTGAAGTGCCCGCTGGCGCGCCCGGCGATGCTCAGGCCGCTGCCCTTGATCTCGTACACCTCGCAGCCCAGCGCCTCCAGCGTGCTGCCCTCGCCCTGCAGCGCGATGCCCGCGCCCGAGGCGAGGTGCACCCTGCAGTGCGCGAGTCGCGGCCGGGCACCGTCCCGCACCAGGATGCCGGACTGGCCCGCGGCCACCACCTCGCACTCCTCGAAGACGCCCCCGGCGCCCCCGGTGATGCTGAAGCCGATCCCGGCCGGGTTGTCCACGGTGCAGCGCCGCACCGTGGGCCGGGCGCCGCCGCGTACCTCGATCCCCGAGGCCGAGCGGGTCATCACCCGCAGCCCGGCCAGCTCCGGCGCCGCGTCCTCCACCAGCACGGCGGGCACGGCCGAGTCCTGGCCCTCGATCTGCAGGTCCTGGACCAGCGCGGCGGACCGCACGGTGAGCGCCACCCCGTCCGCGGGGGCGATCCGGACCGGTCCGGATCCGCCGCGTTCGGGGCCGCGCAGCGTCACCATGCGCTCGATGACCAGGTTCTCCCGGTAGGTGCCGGGTGCCACGGTGAGGACGTCACCGTCGCCCGCCACCTCCAGCGCGGCGGACAACGACGCGTATTCGCCCGTGCGCCGCCGCCACCGCGACGTGCCGCTGTGCGTCACCTGGACCGAGCCCTGTGCCATGGAGTGCTGTGCCCCAACCTCGTGCGTGCGGAGATGCGTTGCGCCGGTCGCGCGGAGCGCTGCGTGCGCTGTCCGGGCCGGCCGCACCACCGTAGCGTGCGCTGGTGCTCTGCGGTGACGGGTCCGAGCGAGTGACCGGCGCGGACAACCGTTCGGAACGGACATGCCGGGAAGGGGCGGTTGTCAGGTGCTGGTTCCGGTACGGCCCCAGTCGGGCCCGATGCGCACCCATTCCTCGTCCCAGCGCGCGTACCGGCGCCGCAGCAGCAACCGTACGGTCAGGCGCCTGGCGGCCTCCAGCCCTCCGGCGGTGAGCGCGCCGATGGCCAGCCCGGCCAGCAGCGAGTAGGAGCGGGCGCTGTGCGTGCTCATCGGACGGGAGGTCAGACGCCCGTGCGCGTCCGTCCACACCGGGAAGCGGGCGCCGGGCTGCACGGGGTGGCGGAGTACGACGACGCCCGTGTGCGGGGCGCCGTCCGGCCCCTCCCACCGTGCGGTGATCCGATGGCGGTTCTGCGCCCCGGCGCCGGTCTCGGTCTCGGAGTCCAACGGCGGCAGCACCCGCACGTGCTGGACCGTCGCCGGGACCCGCGACCGCTGATGCTGCTGCTCGTGTGCCGTGCGCAGCAGTGCTGCGTGGGCGGTCGCGGTGGCGGCCCATCCCGCCAGCGGGGCGGCGAGGGCGATCAGCAGCCCCGCGCACAGGGCCAGCCAGGCCTCCCGGCGGTCGGTGCGCCGGCACAGCGGGTTCCTCCGCCAGCGCCACAGACCGGCGACAGCGCGCACCGCTGCACCCCCTCTCGCCGTTCGTCCACCGGGTGCGGTACCCGCACGGGAGGAGGGCGTCGAGCCCCGGGCCGTACAGTGCACCGGCTGCCGTGCGACCGGCTGCCGGTTCTTCGGTCCGTCGGTCCCCTCTCCGTCCTCGGGCTGGTCGCGGGCTCGCTGCTTTCCCCTCGTGATCCGCAGAGTTTACTGAGCGGTCTTCGGCTGCCGGACACCGGGCGCGGATCGGACATGTGTACGCCCGTTTTTTCCGCACATCTGCTCGGGTCGAGGGGCGGGCGGGGCCGCGATGCGATGAGAATGTCGCGCACGGTGAGATCGACCGAGGAATCGTCACGCTCGGTAAGAAAAGTTGGTGATCTTACCCGTGAATCGCGCGGGCATTCGGGGCTTGCCCGTCTCTTTCGGGCGATTGCCCCCTCTCCTGCGACCCATTTAACTTCTCTGCGCATCAAGCCATATGACGGCGCATCACAAGGATTGGCGGTGTCGGATGACGACTGCGGCGGAGCGGAATTCCGGAAACGGGAGTGCGGACCAGGCGCAGCAGAGCCTCGCCACGGAAGCGGCACGGAATCTCGCGACCACCACGAAGACGCCCCCGCAGATGCAGGGGATCACCTCGAGGTGGCTGCTGCGGGCTCTGCCGTGGGTGCAGGTGACGGGCGGCACCTTCCGGGTGAACCGGCGGCTGTCCCACACGCTCGGCGACGGCCGGGTGGAGTTCGTCTCCACCGGCGCCGAGGTCCGGGTCATCCCGTTGGAGCTCACCGAGCTGCCGCTGCTGCGCGGCTACGACGACCATGCGGTGCTGGGAGCCCTCGCCGACCGGTGCGAGCAGCGCGACTTCCGCCCCGGCGAGGTGATCCTGGAGGAAGGCCGGCCCGCCGACCGGCTGGTACTGATCGCACACGGCAAACTGCGCCAGTCGGTCCGGGGCCGGTACGACGAGGACGTCACCCAGGGCGTGCTCGCGGACGGCGACTTCGTCGGCGACCAGCTGATGACCGGCGAGACGGGCACCTGGGACCGCACCCTGACCGCGCTCACCAGCGGTACCGTCCTCACTCTGGAGCGCAGCGCCTTCGACGCCGTACTGGCCGGTGCCGACTCGCTCCGCTCCCACCTGGCGTCCGCCGACGCCCTCAACCCCTCCCGGCGCACCGGGGACGGCGAGTCCGCGATCGAGCTGGCGTCCGGGCACGTGGGGGAGGCGCCGCTGCCGGGCACGTTCGTCGACTACGAACTGAGCCCCCGCGAGTACGAACTGGAAGTCGCCCAGACCGTGCTGCGCGTCCACACCAGGGTCGCCGACCTGTACAACCACCCGATGAACCAGCTCGAGGAGCAGTTGCGGCTCACCGTCGAGGCGCTGCGCGAGCGCCAGGAGCACGAGCTGGTCAACAACCGCGAGATCGGTCTGCTGCACAACGCCGGAACGCGGCAGCGCGTCCACACCCGCTCCGGCCCGCCCACCCCGGACGACCTGGACGAGCTGCTGGCCACCGTGTGGAAGGACCCCAGCGTCATCCTGGCCCACCCCAGGGCGATCGCCGCGATCGGCCGGGAGTGCAGCAGGCGCGGGCTCTACCCGCAGTCCGTCGACCACGAGGGGCACTCGGTGCCCGCCTGGCGCGGTGTCCCCATTCTCCCCTGCAACAAGATCCCGGTCACCCCGCAGGGCAGCACCTCCGTCCTGGCGATGCGCACCGGCGAGAAGGCCCAGGGCGTGGTCGGACTCCACCAGACGGGAATTCCCGACGAGTACAGCCCGGGGCTCTCGGTCCGCTTCATGGGGATCAACGAGAAGGCCGTCATGTCGTATCTGGTGAGCGCCTACTACTCCGCCGCCGTCCTCGTGCCCGACGCGCTCGGAATTCTCGAGGACGTCGAGATCGGCCACTGACCCGCGCGCCGGGGCATCCGTCCCGGCCCGGAATGCCGCCCTCGGCGGTGACCGGAAAAGCGTTCTCCGGAAATCAGGCAGTCGGAAACACCAGGAAACCGGGCATACATGACCACGCATCCCGAAGAACTGCGGCAGGACCGCGCCAGCCTCTCCACGGCGGCCGCCCGCAAGCTCACCACCACGACCAAGACACCGCCCCAGATGCAGGGGATCTCCCCGCGCTGGCTGCTGCGCGTCCTGCCCTGGACGGAGACCACCGGCGGCACCTTCCGCGTCAACCGCCGGCTGACCCACACCCTGGGCGACGGCCGGATCGAGTTCGTCTCCACCGGCGCCGAGGTCGACGTCATCCCCGCCGAACTGCGGGAGATCCCGCTGCTGCGCGGCCTGGCCGACGAAACCGCCCTGCGCGCCCTGGCCGACGGGTTCGTCCAGCGCGAGTACGCGCCCGGCGACGCGCTGGCCGTGCGCGGCGAACCCGCGGACGAACTGCTGCTGATCGCGCACGGCCGGGTCGTCGAGGAGGCCGCCGGACAGTACGACGACGAGATCGAACTCGGTGTCATCGCCGACGGCGACCACGCCGGTGACCAGATCCTCACCCCGGACCCGGGCAACTGGCAGCACACCCTGCGCGCCACCACGCGCTGCACCGTGCTGGCGCTGCCCCGCGAGACGTTCCGGCGGACGGCCGACGCCTCCCCGCCGCTGCGCCACCACCTCGACACGGTCCTCACCCGCACCCTGCCCGCGCAGAACCGGCGCGGCGAGGCCGACATCGCGCTGGCCTCCGGCCATCTCGGCGAGGTTCCGCTGCCGGGCACGTTCGTCGACTACGAGCTGAACCCGCGCCAGTACGAGCTGGCCGTCGCCCAGACGGTGCTCAAGGTGCACAGCCGGGTCGCCGACCTCTACAACGACCCGATGAACCAGGTCCAGGAGCAGTTGCGGCTCACCGTCGAGGCGCTGCGCGAGCGCCAGGAGCACGAACTGGTCAACAGCCGCGAGTTCGGGCTGCTGCACAACGCCGACCTGACCCAGCGCATCCGCTCCCGTACCGGAGCCCCCACACCGGAGGACCTGGACGAGCTGATCTCGCGCCGCCGCAAGACCCGGTACCTGCTGGCGCATCCGCGGGCCATCGCCGCTGTCGGCCGGGAGTGCAGCAGCCGCGGCATCTACCCCGAGCGCGTCCAGGTCGAGGGCAGCACGGCACACGCCTGGCGGGGTGTCCCGCTGCTGCCCTGCGACAAGATCCCGATCCGGGCGGACGGCACCACCTCGGTGCTGGCCATGCGCACCGGGGCGGAGGACCAGGGCGTCATCGGGCTGCACCAGACCGGGATCCCGGACGAGATCGAACCCTCCCTGAACGTGCGCTTCATGGGCATCGACGAGCGGGCGCTGGTCTCCTACCTGGTGAGCGCCTACTTCTCGGCCGCCGTCCTGGTGCCCGACGCGCTCGGCATCCTGGAGGACGTCGAGGTCTGACCGCTCCGGGGAGCGCCCCCGGCTCCCGGCGGGGGAGCCGGGGGCGCGCGGGATGCCCCGCCCCGGACGACCGGGCCGCCGGCCGGATCCCCGGCCGGCGGCCCGGGCACGGCCGTATCCGGCGGCCCGCCGGGCGGAGTGCGCCGCAGCCGTTGTCTGCGGCCCCGACCCGCTGCACGATGACGGGGTGCGCAATCCATGGCTGGCACTCGAGGCCGGTGCCGACGCGGTCCAGCGGGCCGGGCAGTTGCGCCGGGCCCACGAACGCTTCCTCACCGGCGGCACCGTCGCCGCACCCGTCCGCGACGTGGTGGCCGAATCCTGGCGCCGCTGCGCCGGGGCACGGCTGGCCCCCGAGAGCATGGCGGGCGTCGAGATGGACGACGCCGGGCTGGCCCGGCGCCGGGAGGTCCACCCGCTGGCCCGGGCCATGCCGCTCTTCCGCGAGCTGCTGGGCACCATCGCCGAGGACGGGGCCCATCTGCTCTCCGTCTGCGACGAGCAGGGCACCATGCTCTGGGTGGAGGGCCACCGGCAGGTGCTGCGCCGCGCCGAGCGGATGAACTTCGTCCCCGGCGCCCGGTGGTCCGAGCGCGCCAGCGGCACCAACGCGCCCGGCACCGCCCTCGCGGTCGACCACGCCGTCCAGATCTTCGGCGCCGAGCACTACTGCCGCCCGGTGCAGTCCTGGACCTGCGCCGCCGCGCCGGTGCACGATCCGGGCACCGGGCGGGTCATCGGAGCCGTCGACCTGACCGGCGGCGATCACCTCGCGTCACCGCACAGCCTCGCCCTGGTCCAGGCCACGGCTCGCGCGGCCGAAGCCTGCCTGGCCGCTCCGGAAGCGGACCCCCGCGCGAGCGGCCCCCCGCTGCCGCCGGACGTGTGCACTCTCGCCGTCCTCGGCCGGGACGAGGCGCTGCTGCACACCCCGGAGACCCGCGCGTCCGGCCGGCCGCTGCGACTGGGCCGGCGGCACAGCGAGATCGTGCTGCTGCTGGCCGCGCACCCCGACGGGCTGACAGGCGAGGAGCTGGCCCGCGAACTGTACGGTGAGCGGGAGGTGCATCCGGTCACGCTGCGCGCCGAACTCTCCCGGCTGCGGCACCTGCTGGGCCCGCTGCTGGACTCGCGCCCCTACCGGCTGCGGGATCGCCCGCACACCGACTACGACACCGTCGTCGACGCGCTCGCCGCGGACGACCCCGGTGCGGCCCTGGACCTGTGCAGCGGTCCGCTGCTGCCCGGTTCGTCGGCGCCCGGCGTGCTACGGCTGCGCCGGCTGCTGGAGCAGCGGCTGCGCCGCCGGCTGCTCACCCGTCCCGAGCCTCGGCTGCTGGAGCGCTGGCTGTGCACCGCGGCCGGGGAGGAGGACCTGGAGATGTGGGAGGCCCTGCACACCGCACGCCCCACGCCGGGCACCGCGGCACGGGTACGGGAGCTGCGGGCCGCCTACGGGCTGCGGCCCTCTGCTCCGGTGCCGGACGGCGCCCGGAGCAGGCGCGCAACGTATCCGCAACGTCCCCGCGACTAACCTCCCCGCGACGTCCGCCCACCGCCGGGCGGGCCGAGGACGCCCGCGTACACGTCAGGACGCCGTGTGCGCCCAGCACAGGGAGGCAGAGCATGAGCCGCTACGCCGCACCGGGAACCGACGGCGCGCTGATGAGCTACCAGCCGCGCTACGACCACTGGATCGGCGGCAGCTACGTCGCCCCGAAGCAGGGCGGATACTTCGAGAACCCCACCCCCGTGACGGGCGCCGTCTTCACCGAGATCGCCCGCGGCACCGCCGAGGACGTCGAGCGGGCCATCGACGCGGCGCACGCGGCGGCACCCGCCTGGGGCCGTACGCCGCCCGCCGAGCGCGCGCAGCTCCTCAACCAGATCGCGCAGCGGATGGAGACGCACCTGGAGGAACTGGCCGTCGCCGAGAGCTGGGAGAACGGCAAGCCGATCCGGGAGGCGCTGGCCGCCGACATCCCGCTGGCCATCGACCACTTCCGGTACTTCGCCGCCGCGATCCGCTCCCAGGAGGGCTCGCTCTCCCAGATCGACGAGGACACCGTCGCCTACCACTTCCACGAACCGCTGGGGGTGGTCGCGCAGATCATCCCGTGGAACTTCCCCATCCTGATGGCCGCCTGGAAGCTGGCCCCCGCGCTGGCTGCGGGCAACGCCGTCGTGCTCAAGCCCGCCGAGCAGACCCCGGCCTCCATCCACTACTGGATGAGTCTGGTGGCCGATCTGCTGCCGCCCGGCGTCGTCAACATCGTCAACGGCTTCGGAGCCGAGGCGGGCAAACCGCTGGCCGCCAGCGCCCGGGTCGCCAAGGTGGCCTTCACCGGGGAGACCACCACGGGCCGGCTGATCATGCAGTACGCCTCCGAGAACCTCAAGCCCGTGACCCTGGAGCTGGGCGGCAAGAGCCCCAACATCTTCTTCGACGACGTCTCGGCCGCGGACGACGACTTCCTCGACAAGGCCCTCGAGGGCTTCACCATGTTCGCCCTCAACCAGGGTGAGGTGTGCACCTGCCCCTCGCGTGCGCTCATCCAGCGCAGCCACTACCGCGGCTTCCTGGACGCCGGTGTCGAGCGCACCGAGGCGATCGTGCAGGGCCATCCGCTGGACACCGACACCATGGTGGGGGCCCAGGCGTCCAACGACCAGCTGGAGAAGATCCTCTCCTATCTCGACATCGGGCAGCAGGAGGGCGCCCGGGTGCTCACCGGCGGGGTCCGCGCCGAACTGGGCGGCGAGCTGGAGGGCGGCTACTACGTGCGGCCCACGATTCTGGAGGGCGGCAACGGCATGCGCGTCTTCCAGGAGGAGATCTTCGGGCCCGTGGTCTCGGTGACCGCCTTCGAGGACTTCGACGATGCCGTGCGGATCGCCAACGACACCCTCTACGGGCTCGGCGCCGGTGTCTGGACCCGCGACGGCGCCCGCGCCTACCGGGCGGGCCGCGCCATCCAGGCCGGACGGGTGTGGACGAACTGCTACCACGCCTACCCGGCGCACGCCGCGTTCGGCGGCTACAAGCAGTCGGGCATCGGCCGGGAGAACCACCAGATGATGCTCGACCACTACCAGCAGACGAAGAATCTGCTGGTCAGCTATGCACCGCAGAAAATGGGACTGTTCTGATGGAGGCCCGGCCACAGAGCGCCCGGGCCGGGCGGGGTGCGGACGGCGCTCCGGCGCGGCCGGTTGGGGACGGCGGTACGGAGCCCGAGCGGGTCGCCGTCACGCCGGCCGCCGCCGAACTGCTGCGGATGCTGACCGGCAAGCACGGGCCGCTGATGTTCCACCAGTCCGGCGGCTGCTGCGACGGGAGCAGCCCCATGTGCTACGAGCGCGGTGAGTTCCGCACCGGGGACTCCGACGTCCTCCTGGGCGAGCTGCGGATCGACGGTGTGCCGGACCCGGTGCCGTTCTGGATGTCCGCCGCCCAGTTCGCCTACTGGAGCCACACCCATCTGACCGTCGACACCGTCCGGGGCAGGGGCAGCGGCTTCTCCCTGGAGGCCCCCGAGGGGGTGCGCTTCCTGATCAGGTCCCGGCTGCTGGAGGACTGAGCGCCGGGGAGAGTCCGCGTGCACCGCCGTCTCCCCAACGGCGGTGCACGCCTGCGGCGCCGGCGCGGTGTGCGGACCGCTCAGTAGCCGCGGCCGGGGTACTGGTAGCCGTCGTAGGGCTCCTCGTACTGCCCGGGCATCTGGCGGGGCGCGGCCGGCCGCGGCGCCACCGGGCGCATGTACTGCGTGGCCTGGTTGTGCACCGCCTGCTGCTGGTACTGCTGCACCTGGACCTGGGGCTGGCCCTGCTGCTGCATGGGCTGCTGCGGCTGCGCCGGGCCCCCCGGCCCCGGGTAGCCGTAGCCGCGCTGGGCTTGCTGCGGGATGTGCGGTGCCGGGGTGTGCTGCAGCGGCACCGGTCCTCCCTGGCCCCCGCTGCCGCCTCCGGGCGGCAGCGCGGCGGGTGCCTGCCGCATCGGCTGCTGGCGCATCGGCGCCTGCTGCGGTGCGGGTTGCGGCATCTGCGGCTGGGGTGCGGCGGCCGACGGGTAGCCGTAGGCCGCCGCCGGTGCGGAGTACTGCAGGGAGCCGGGCTGCTGAGGTGCTGCCGGGCCGGAGGGCAGGGCGGGGGGCAGCGCCGCGAGCGCGCTGCCGGCGCCTCCCGTGTCATAGGCGGACGGCACCCGGATGGGAGCGATCTGCGGCGTGCCCCGCTCAGCGACGAGACTGTCGTAGATCGGTGTCTCGGGGTAGGAGGGTGCAGCGTAGTAGCCGCCGCTGTAAGAGCTGCGGGGGGAGGTCATACTCATAAGTTAAGCCCAAATTCGGCATCGGCACTAGAGAGGTGCGGAAGGAACGCCTGCGCCTTCCCTGTCGGTGCAGGCAGGAGCCGGTTTTCGCCCCATCGGAGGCAGCCGCGCCAGGGGCGCACGCGGGAGAGCCCGAACAGGGCGAATACCCCCCATGCCGACCACGATGACGGCTGATCAGGCACAGGTGCATGGCTTGTTCCCGCCTGTCCCCGTTGCGGGCGCGCGGGAGGGGAAGCTGACAGAAGCATAAGCCCACCGGCTAGGACATAGAACGCCCATGCCCCTGCCAGATGTTCGAGTGCCGGGAGTCGGAGTGAGGGGGCTTCGGCAGCGGTGGCGCGGTGCAATAGGTTGGGGAGCGGTACGCAGGAACCGAACCCAGGGGGAGTGGCCATGACGATGCGCAAGGGGACGAACGTCCCCGTACCCGCAACGGCGGTGCGGGTCGAACTCGGCTGGTCGTCCGGCTCCCTCGTGCCGGACGTCGACGCCTCGGCACTGCTCCTGACCGAGCAGGGCAAGGTCCGCTCCGACGGCGACTTCGTCTTCTACAACCAGCCGCGGCACTCCTCCTCCGCCGTGCGGCACGAGGGGAAGAACCCGATAGGCGCCGCCTGCACCGACGAACTGACCGTCGAACTGGACAGTGTCGAACCGGACATCACACGCATCGTCGTCGCCGCCTCGGCGGACGGCGGCAGCTTCGGCCAGGTCCCCGGCCTGTACGTGCGGCTGCTGGACGCGACCGTCGGCGGACCCTCGTCGGGCCAGGAGATCGCCCGCTTCGACCCCACCGACGCGGCGGGGGAGACCGCGTACCTGCTCGGGGAGCTCTACCGCCGGCAGGGCGCCTGGAAGTTCCGCGCCGTCGGCCAGGGCTACGAGAGCGGACTGGCCGGGCTCGCCACCGACTTCGGCATCAGCGTCGACGACGACGCGCCCGCCGGCAGCACGCCCACCACGGCCGGCACCGGCACGCCGCCGCCGGACCCGAGCAGCGCCCCGACGCCGCACGTCCCCGCACCGCCCGGCGTCCGGGCCCCGCAGGTGCCCCAGGTCTCCGCGCCCGCCGCCCCCGCCGCGGCGCCGAGTGCGCCTCCCGCGGCCACCGGACCCGCACCGGTGCGACTGACCAAGGTGACGCTCACCAAGGAGGCCCCGTCGGTCTCGCTCACCAAACAGGGCGGCACCTCCGGCGCCATGCGGGTCAACCTCAACTGGACCACCCAGGCCCAGCCGCCGAAGGGCCTGGCCGGGCGGCTGACCCGGGCCATGGGCGCCCTCACCGGTCCCGACCTGGACCTGTGCGCCCTCTACGAACTCGCCGACGGACGCAAGGGCGTCGTCCAGGCCCTCGGCAACTCCTTCGGCTCCCTGAACCGGCCGCCCTACCTCCACCTGGACGGGGACGACCGGACCGGCGCCGTGGAGACCGGCGAGAACCTCACGATCAACCTCGACCACGCCGCCGAACTCCGCCGCATCCTCATCTTCGTCACCATCTACGAGGGAGCCCGCAGCTTCGCCGGGCTGCACGCGACCGTCACCCTGCAGCCGCAGCACGGCGCGCCCGTCGACTTCTCCCTCGACGAGTGCACCGTCCCCTCCACCGTCTGTGCCCTCGCCCTGATCAGCAACGAACGGGGCGAGCTGATGGTGCGCCGCGAGGCCCGCTACCTCGTCCCCCGGCGCGGCGTCAGCCCGCAGCGCACCGTGGACGAGGAGTACGGCTGGGGCATGCAGTGGACACCGGGCCGCAAGTGACGGGCCCCGGGGCCGCGCTGCGGTGATCCGGCCGCGCCCTCAGGAGTAGGTGCGGCCCTTCCACGCGGCTCCCCGGCCCCGGTGGTGCTGCACCGCCGAGTCGACGGTCATGGCCAGATACAGCGCCGCCGTCACCGGCAGCAGCGGTGCCGACCACACCGGTTGCCGGTAATAGCGCAGGATCGGCACGTACGAGAGGGTCATCGCCAGCCATCCGGCTCCGGCGACCGGCGAGCCCGCGCAGGCCCACACCGGCGGCACCAGATAGACCAGCACGAGCCCCAGCACGGTGCCCGCGAGCAGCAGCGGACTGTTGCTCAGTTGCGCGTAGGCGCTACGCGACACCATCCGCCACAGCGGCTCCAGCCCCGGGTACGGGCGCACACTGCGCACCCGGTCGCCGAGGCCCAGCCAGATCCGGCCCCCGGAGCGTTTGACGGCGCGGCCCAGCGACACGTCGTCGATGACCGCGTCCCGAATGCTGTCCGGCACCCGGGCCCGGTCCGCAGCCGCGGTCCGCAGCAGCGCACAGCCGCCCGCCGCCGCCGCGGTGCGGGCACCGGGCCGGTTGACCCGGCGGAACGGATAGAGCTGAGCGAAGAAGTACACGAAGGCCGGCACGATCAGCCGCTCCCACCCCGTGTGCACCCGCAGCCGCGCCATCTGCGAGACCAGGTCGAGCTGCCCGTACAGCGCGGCATGCACCAGGCGGCGCAGCGAGTCCGGTTCATGTGCGATGTCCGCGTCGGTCAGCAGCAGGAACTCCGGTTCCGCCGGGTCGCGGCGGGCGTGTCCGATGCCCTGCCGCACCGCCCACAGCTTCCCCGTCCAGCCCGGCGCGGGCCCGCCGGACCGGAGCACTGTCAGCGGCGGACCCTCCGGTACCCGCGCCGCCAGCTCCCGGGCGACGGTGCCGGTGCCGTCCCGGGACCCGTCGTCCACCAGCACGATCCGCGTCCGCCCCGGATAGTCCTGGGCCAGCAGCGTCGGCAGGGTCAGCGGCAGCACCCCGGCCTCGTCCCGGGCGGGAACCACGACGCACACGGCGGGCCAGTGGTCGGGCTCCGGCCCGTCGGGGCGCGGCAGCCTGACATCGGTCCGCCAGAAGAAGCCCTGCCCCAGCAACAGCCACGCCCACGCGGCCAGCGAGGCGAGCGGAACGGCCGAGGACCAGGTGAGCGCGCTCATCGTGCGGAGTCTGCCGTACACCCGCCCCCGGCGGCGCTCCGCCGCGCGCCGGACCCGGAACCAGGTGCGCGGACCGTTGCCCAGGTGCTGCGGCGGACGGGGGCGGTCTTCGTCCGTGAAGTACAGTTCCTCCACATGAAGATCGCGCTACTGGACTCCGGTATCGGCCTGCTGCCCGCGGCCGCGGCGGTGCGCCGCGCGCGCCCCGATGCCGACCTCGTGCTCTCCTCCGACCCGGACGGACTGCCGTGGGGGCCCCGTGACGGCGCGGACATCGCCGCGCGTGCGCGGGACTGTGCCCGGGCCGCCGCCGAGCACCGTCCGACCGCGCTGATCGTCGCCTGCAACACGGCCTCGGTGCACGCGCTGCCCGCGCTCCGCGCCGATCTGGAACCCGGTCTGCCCGTCATCGGCACCGTCCCGGCCGTCAAGCCCGCGGCGGCGGACGCGGTCCGCACCGGAGGGCGGATCGCCATCTGGGCCACCCCGGCCACCACCGGCAGCCCCTACCAGCGACGGCTGATCGAGGAGTTCGGGAACGGCGCCGACATCACCGCAGTGCCCTGTCACGGACTCGCAGACGCCGTGGAGAGCGGCTCCGAGGTCCTGATCGCCGACGCCGTGCGAGCGGCCGCGGAGCGCACCCCCACGGACGTGGCGGCGGTCGTGCTCGGCTGCACCCACTACGAGCTGGTCGGCAGCCGGATCCAGGAGGCGCTGCGCGGCAACCGCGCCGAGGGCCCGGCGCTGTACGGCTCGGCCGCCGCCGTCTGCGCCCAGGCGCTGCGCCGCGCCGGTGTCCACCCGGAGCCGGAAGCGGCGCCCACCGGAGAGCTGACCGTGCTGCACAGCGGCCGGACGGCCGCCCTGCCGGACGCGGCCTTCAGCTACGCGGAGGGTCGGCTGCTGGCTGCCGGGAGCGCCGCCCCCGCCGCCCGGGCCTGACCGCTCCCGGGACGGCCGCGGACCGCTCCCGGGGCCGGTCGCCGCGGCAGCGCCGCCGGGGCGTCTCGGTACCGGGTCCGCGGTGCCCGGTACCCCGCGGACCGGGCCCGGTCCGGTTCCGCCCGCCTGACTCGGCCCCGCTCCGGCTGCCGGTGCGGGGTCTCGCGAGTACGCTGCCGACATGAGTGACCGTCCCCGTGACGGCGCCGCATCCGCCCAGGGCGGCGCCGGACCCCGCGGCGAAGCCGCCCGCGGCCCCGCCCCCGCGCCGCCGCGGCACGTCGTCCCGCCGCCGGGCGCGCAGGTGTGGACCGGGCGCGCCAGCAGCCGGCTGCAGTGGGGCCTGGCCGCCGTCGGCGTCGGATGCCTGGCGCTGGGCATCGATCTCGCGGTGGACATGACCTGGCCCGGTGGAGTGGTGCCGCGGATCATGTCCGTCGTCGGCTGCGTCGCCGTCGGCCTGCTCGTCCTCTTCGGCACCCTCGCCTTCGTGCACGTCGAGGTGAAGGTGGAGAACGACACGCTGGAGGTGCGGTGCGGCCACGCCGGTGTCCCGCGCCGCCGCATCCACCTGCGCGACGTCGTGCACGCCGAGCACGCTCCCCGGGTCACCCCGCGGCACTGGGGCGGCTGGGGCTACCGCTGGCGGCCCGAGAAAGGCACCGCCGTCGTCATCCGGCGGGGGGAGGGGCTGGTGCTGCGGCTGGGAGACGGCCGGCTGTTCACCGTCACGGTGGACGACGCGGAGGCGGCGGTCCACCACATCCGTGCCCGGCTGCACGCGCTGCGGGCGGCCTGATACCCGCGGGCCGCCCGCGGCCGCCTCGGGCGGCGCGCGGACCCGGCCCGGCATAGGGTCGGAGCATGGCGACTCCCGACTTCATCCGCGACCTGCGGTGCTCCGCCGGTCACCAGCTCCTCCACCTGCCCGGCGTCAGCGTCGTCGTCTTCGACGACCGGGGGCGGGTGCTGCTGGGGAGGCGCGCCGACACCGGCAGATGGTCGGTGATCGGCGGAATCCCGGAGCCCGGCGAGCAGCCGGCCGACTGCGCGGTGCGCGAGGTGCGGGAGGAGACCAACGTCCGGTGCGTGGCGGAGCGCCTGGTCGGGGTGTACGCGCGGGTCGAACCCATCACCTACCCCAACGGGGACATCTGCCAGTTCATGGACATCGTCTTCCGCTGCCGGGCCACCGCGGCGGCGGCGAGCGCCGTGCGGGTCAACGACGAGGAGTCGCTGGAGGTCGGCTGGTTCGGCCTCGACGAGCTGCCGCCGATGAAGGAGTACGCGCATTTCCGCATCAAGCAGGCATCCCAGGAGGGGCCTGCCTCGTTCACCGCATCCCCGGACGCGGCGGGCTGACGGGCGGCCGGCCGGCGGCCGCGGCCCGACTGCGGGCCGCACCCGGTCACCGGCGGGGCCCGGTGACCGGGCCCCGCCGGTGACCGCCGGGCTACCCGGCGGCCCGAATCCCGCGTACGGCGCCGTCCTTCAGCGCCAGTTCGCCCAGGACCCAGGCCAGTGCGCGGGCGTTGGTGTCCAGCGCGGTCCGGTCGATGGCCTCCAGCCGGTCGCACGGCTGGTGGTAGCAGGGGTCGAACATCTGCCCGGCCGTGCCGCCGAAGCGGGCCTGCTGCTCCGGGGTCTTCACCTGCAGGTTGCCCCCGTCCAGCCCGCCGACCGGGATGCCCGCCTCCTGGAACATCAGGTGGTCGGAGCCGATCGCGCCCGGGTCCTGCCGCTCGTAGGGCAGTCCGTGCCGCTCGAAGTACCCGGCGAACAGCCCGGCGATCCGGTGGCTGCCGCCGGTTCCCGGATCCCACACGAAGCGGCCGTAGTTGGACGGGGCGAGCAGCTCCGCGTTCAGGACGGCGGCGATCCTGCCACGCTCGGCGGGCGAGAGATGGTCGACGTAGTAGCCGGAGCCGATGTCCAGGAGTTCCTCGGCACCCCACCACATGAACCGCACCTTGTTGCGCACCCTGTCCTGGTGCGGTGCCAACTCCAGCGCCGTCTGCAGCACCGTGGCGGCGGTGGAGCCGTTGTCGTTGACGCCCGGCCCCTCCGGCACGCTGTCGAGGTGGCCGCCCATCACGACCACGTCGTCCGGGTCACCGCCTCTGGTCTCGGCGATCAGGTTCACCGTGGTGCGCCGGACGTCGCGGCCGCGCAGCGTCAGATGCACCCGGGCGCCCTCGTGGGTGGCGGCCCGCCGTGCCAGCCGTTCGCCGTCGGTCTGGGAGACCATCCCCATGGGGAGCACGTAGCTGCCCCGGGGCAGGCCCATCAGGCGGTAGTTGTTCCGCGGCGACGGGGTCGGATAGTACATCACCACCGCCCGCGCACCCACCTGTGCGGCCACCTGCTGCTGATGTCCGAACCCGCAGGCGTCGCGGGCCAGTACGACGACCGCCCCGCGCGCGGCCACACCGTCGTAGTCGGACGCCGCGCAGCCCGTCTTCCCGCGGGGCGGCGCCACCAGCGGTGCGTCGAGACCGGCCGCGGAGGTCGACGGAGTGAAGCGGGTCATCAGGACAGGCACCTTCCGGCCACCGCCGCTCCCCGTCCGTACCGACAGCCGCTCCTTGGCGATGTCGAAGTCGGTGTAGGGCACCCGCTGCCGCTCGACCTCGTACCCGGCGGCTGCGAGTCTGTCGGCCACGTACCGTACCGAGCGGGTGAATCCGGGCCGGTTGTAGCCCCGGTTGCCACCGCTGGCATCGGCGATTCCCTGGAAGGCCCGCAGATGGCGGACCACGTCCCGGCCCCGCACCCCGTCGGCCAACCGCTCGGGGGAGAGGGCGGCCCGGCCGGTGGCGGCGCTCCCGGCCGGTGCGGAGGAGGGCAGCGGGGCGGCACCGGCCTGCTGCGCCGACAGGCAGGCCAGCGACAGCGCCGCAGCCGCGGCGAGTCTCAGGGTGTGGCGGAGCGGGCGGTCGAGGACGGGCACGGGCTTTCCCTTCGCACGGTGGTCCGGGGTGTTCCGCGCAGCCGGGACACAGCTGCGGCTCGGGCGTTCAGCAGGCGGCAGCGGGCTCGCTCACCGCGACCGGCAGCGCGCGCAATCCGCGCAGCGTCGCGGTGGGTTCGTACTGTGCGGCGCCCTGGGCCCGGAAGCCGATCCCGGCCGTGTGCAGGGCCGAGAGCACCGCACGCAACTGCAGTGTGGCCAGCCCCGCGCCCAGACAGGCGTGCGCGCCCCGGCCGAAGGCCAGATGCGCTCCCCGGCGTCGGGTCAGGTCCACCGCGTCCGGATCGGCGAAGACCTCCGGATCCCGGTCGGCCGCGCCCAGCAGCAGCACGACGACCTCGCCCGGCCGGATCCGCCGGCCGCCCAGTTCGCTGTCGGCCACGCACACCCGCGCGTCGGCCTGGACCGGCCCGTCGAGCCGGAGCAGCTCGTCGACCAACGGATCCAGCGCGTTCCGCGCCATGGCGCGGCCGAGCAGCGCGGGGTCGTCCACCAGCCGGGCCAGCGCGTTGCCCAGCAGCCGGCTGACCGACTCGTACCCCGCGTGCAGCACGGCCCGCAGCGAGTTGGCCAGCACCGCCGTGGAGACCTCCGGGGCCTGTGCGCGGGCGGCGCGGGCGGCGCCGAGGAAGCCGTCCTCGCCGGCGGTCTCCAGCCACTCGCCCACCATCCGGCTCAACTCGGCCCTGGCCCGGGTGCCCGGTTCGGCACGCGCGGGCTCCAGTCCGGCGTCCATGCTGCGGACGATCGCGTTGGACATCTCCTCGAACCAGGGCCCGTCGGGCGGTGCGACCCCCAGGAAGTCGCACATCGTGTGCAGCGCGAGCGGGCGGGCGAATCCGCTGACCAGGTCGACGGAGCCGGCGCCGCGCAGCGCGTCCAGGCGCCCGGCGGCCAGCCGCGCGGCGGTGTCCGTCACCGCCGTGTGCGAGCGCACGTGCAGCGCGGAGACGAGCAGGTGGCGGACGGCGGAGTGCGCGGGAGGGTCCAGCGACTGCACGCTCAACTGGGCGTCGGGGACCGCCTCGCCCACCCTGCGGAAGTCGGAGCCGAAGGCGGCCGTGTCACCGAGCACCGTCCGGCACTCGGCGTGCCCGGTCAGCACCCAGGAGTCGAGCTGCGCGTGCCAGTACACCCTGCGGTGCTCGCGCAGCCGCCGGTAGGCCGCGTGCGGAGCGGCGATGACCTCGGGAGCCAGGGGGTCGTAGAGAGGATCCCGCCGTGTGTGCGCCGCCGCTCCGGTCATGGCCAGCCTTTCTCGGATCGGGTGGAGTGGTGGGAAAGGGGTCGGTACTGTTCGCGGCCACGCGTGAATACGCGTGGCCGCGACAACCGGGAACTCATCAGTGGATGTAACGCATGGCGTTCTCCCTTCTGTGTGGGTTCTCGTGGTCCGCCGTCACAGCGCGCCGACGGCGAGCTTTCGGGGGCGGCCGGTGCGAAATCCGGCCTTGTGAAGGGCGGTCGGGCGTTCACCCCGCCGGCGGATGCGGAAGGTTGCGCTCCTGCAAATCGAACGCCGGGGTCGGGGTGGTGTCATGGATGCGAAAGGAATACCCACGTCCCACCTTCCCTGTTGCCCTCTGGAGGGCCTGAAGTCGGCCGTGGTCACCTTCCGACAGCCGGTGCTCCCGGCGCAAGAGGGTGGCGGGTTGGGAACGCCCACTTTTCCACCGACGGAAAAGTGGGAGTCACATTCCGGGGCGGTATGCCAAGTTCCGCGGCCGGCGTGAGAATGCGGACGACCCGAGCGGGGCATCCGAAAAGACGGCGGACGGTGGGAGTGGCCCGGCCGTGCAGAATCCGGTGATTCAAACGACTTCGAAGGTGTAAACCAATGATGAAATCGTTGACCTGCTTCCCCGCGCGCCATCGCGCCGGTGTCCGGTACCGGAGCGCTCTCCGTTCCGGGTGCGCCCGGTGAGCGCCGCCACCGGGTTCGCGTTATTGGCGGCCATGACGGCGCTGGAGCGGGAGAACCCCGGCTCGCCGCTCCGGCTGGGGGCGATAGCCCGGCGCGCCGGACTCAGCGCCTCCCAGGCGAACAAGCTCCTCGCGCAGGCCGCGGAGCACGGTCTGGTGCACCGCACCGGCTACGGGCGCTACGCGCTGGCCGGGACGTCCGCCCGCGCGGTGGCCGACGGCGCCGCGCACCACGCCCGGACGGCGGTCGCGAGCCGGCAGGCCGCCGAGAGCCGGTGGCGGCACGCCGCGGCCACCGCTGCGGCGGCCTCCACCGGCCCGGACCGGCGCACCCAGCCACCCGGCCGCGGCCTCGACCGCGTTCCCCGGCCGGGGTCGGATCCCGGGAACGGACGGGACTTCCGGCGAAGAGCCGGTCCGGCCGCGCCCGGGGGCCGGGCCGCGCCCGGGGTCCTGCCCGGGCCGGTGCCACCGGCCGGACCGGTGGCACCGCCCGTCGCCACGTCCGGAACGGACGCCGGTACGGACTGCGGGCCGCCGCGCCCGCAGCTGACCGCTGCTCAGAGCTTGCGGTAGGTGTAGGCCTCCTCGGCAGCCGACGCCACCGCAGCCAGGTCGCCGCCGCCCGCGGCCGTCACGACGGCGGCGACCGCACCCTCCACCAGGGGCGCGTCCACCAACCGCGCCGGGTCCGGCAGCTCGTCGCCCTCGGCCAGCAGCGTCTTGACCGTCAGTACCGCGCTGCCCAGATCGACCAGGAGCGCGACACCCGCACCCTCGTCCATCCGGTGCGCGGCCTCGACGATCAGTTCCTCGCTGGTACCGAGCGCGCCGTCGGGCAGCCCGCCGGCACCGGCGACCCGGGCGTCCGGCACCCCCGCGAGCCCCGCGGCCAGCCGGGCCACCGAGTCGGCTACCTCCTTGCTGTGCGAGACCAGGACGATGCCCACCCGCTTGCTGCCGTCGGCCTCGGCCACGTCACTCACTCCCACCACTGTCGCTCTCCTGGGACCCTGCCGTCCCGCCTTCGCCACCGCCGGCCACCGCCAGTGCCGCCACCAGCAGCGCCGCCGAGGTCGCCCCCGGGTCCCGGTGTCCGATGCTGCGCTCACCCAGATAGCTGGCCCGGCCCTTGCGGGCCTGCAGCGGCACGGTCTCCTCCGCGCCCCGCTCGGCCGCGTCGCGCGCCGCGCCGAAGTCCTCGCCGCCGCCGTCCGCCAGCGCCTCGGCGGCCGGGTACAGCGCGTCGAGCATCGTCTTGTCACCCGCGGCGGCGCCGCCCAACTGCGCCACCGCCTCGATCCCGGTGCGCAGCGCGTCCGCCAGCTCCGCGCCGCTGACGCGCTCCGCGCTGCCGAGCGCCTTGCCCGTACGGCGCAGCAGCGTGCCGTACAGCGGGCCCGAGGCGCCGCCCACCGTGGAGACCAGCTTCCTGCCCGCCGTCATCAGCACGGCCCCCGGCGTCGCGGGGACGTCCTCGGCCAGCTCCCCGCGCACCGCCTCGAAGCCGCGTCGCATGTTGCCGCCGTGATCCGCGTCGCCGATCGCCGAGTCCAGCTCCGTCAGCCGGTCCGCCTCCCGGGCCACCGCGTCGGCGGTCGCCGTCATCCAGCGGGCGAAGAAGGCGGCGTCCAGCTCCCGGCCGCCCGTCCCGCCCTCGCCGGACCCGCCGGCCTCGTTCGTCACCTTGCCGCTCACTCCTGCTCCTTCACCGCTGTCCCGGTCGTGGTGCTGCCCGCTCCGGCAGGACCACCGCGTACGTCATCGCCGTGCGTGCCGCAGCGCTGCGCGGTCGTGAGGCCGTCCCGCCGCCCGCACGCCACCTTCGGGCGGGTCTCAGGCACCCCACCGCAGTCCGGCGGTCTGCACAGGGGCGTCCCACAGCCGCAGCAGCTCCTCGTCGGCCCGGCACAGCGTCACGGAGGCGCCCGCCATGTCCAGCGAGGTCACATAGTTGCCGACGAGGGTACGGGCGACCGGGATCCGCCGCTCGGCCAGGACCCGGTGCACCTCGCCGCAGAACCCGTAGAGCTCCAGCAGCGGCGTCGCTCCCATGCCGTTGACCAGCGCGAGCACCGGCTCCTCGGGCCGCAGGTCCTCCAGCAGCGCGTCGACGGCGAAGTCCGCGATCTCCCCGGAGGTCATCATCGGGCGCCGCTCCCGGCCCGGTTCCCCGTGGATGCCGATCCCCAGCTCCAGTTCGCCCGCGGGCAGCTCGAACATCGGACCGCCCTTGGAGGGGGTGCTGCACGGGCTGAGGGCCACCCCGAAGCTCCGCGAGGAGTCGGCCACCTGGCGTGCGACCGCCTCCACCCGCTCCAGCGGCGCTCCCTCGGCGGCGAGCGCACCCGCGATCTTCTCCACGAACAGCGTGGCACCCGTACCCCGGCGTCCGGCCGTGTGCGTGCTGTCGGTCACCGCCACGTCGTCCTCGACCAGCACCTTCCCGATGCGGACCCCTTCGTCCTCGGCCAGTTCGGCGGCCATGTCGAAGTTCAGCACGTCGCCGGTGTAGTTCTTGACGACGAACAGCACGCCCTCCCCGCTGTCCACGGCCGCCGCCGCGGCGACCATCTGGTCGGGGACGGGAGAGGTGAAGATCTCGCCCGGGCATGCGGCATCCAGCATCCCGGGCCCCACGAATCCGCCGTGCAGCGGTTCGTGCCCCGAACCGCCGCCGGAGACCAGTGCGACCTTCCCCGCCACGGGGGTGTCCCGCCGCACGACCACCCGCCGGTCCACATCCACGGCCAGCTCGGGGTGGGCGGCGGCCATCCCGCGCAGCGCGTCGGGAACCACGGACTCGGGAACGTTGATGAGCATCCTCATGTGTACCTCCACGCGAGCTTGGCAGCTATCGGTTGTGCGGGGCTTCGTCGCTGGTGACGGCGGGTTGTGGGGGAGCGGGGGCGGGCCTGTTCCCCGGCGCTTCGCGGAGCCGAGGGGCGCGGGTCTCCGGGGCCGGCGCCGAGTTGCTGACGAGGTCCGTGAGGGCGTATCAGTCGAACCTCTGATCGGTATCGTTCATCTCGGACAGTCTCTCGCGTTGATCGCGGGTCGTCACGTACCTGATGCGGTCGTGATGCCCGGGGTCCGTGATGCCTCTGGGCGGCCGGTGGATCGCCGAGGCGGGCCGGAAGCGACGGAGCGGCGATCCACCGAGCGCTCCAGGGGGCGCCCGCGGAGGCGAACCCGTATCGCGGCATCCGCCGCATCGAACCGGTACGTGCGGCAGGCCCCCTGCCCCTGCGCGGTGCTGCGGCCGTCCGCGCCCCGCGCCGGGCGTCAGGTGCGCGGCGTGCCGCCGTTCGAGGCCAGGCGGGTGAGCCATTCACGCAGCAGGCGCTGTTCGGCGTCGCTCAGCAGGCCGGTGTCGTCGGGCAGTGCGGCGCGCAGCGCGCGGGCTGCCGGGGCGGGGCCGGACTCCCCGGCCGGGACGGTCGGTTCGGCGCGGGTGACGGCGGCGACCATGGACTCGCGCAGGACTGTCAGCAGCGCCGGGCTGCGGCGCTCCGCAGGGGTGGAGTTCCAGGTGGTGACCGCGCCCTGACCGGTCGCCCGGATGATCTGGGCGGCGAGCTCCTCGTCGACCCGCAGCCATCCTCCGGCCGCCAGTCTGTGCACCCGCCCGCGGAGGATTTCCAGGCCCGCGTGATGGGCGGCGTCCGATCCCCGGCTGGTGGCCCTGTTCATCACCGCGAACAGTTCGGGTCGCGAGACGCCGAACTCCACCACCACGTCCCAGCTGCGGCGCAGCTCCTCCACCGGGTCCTCCGGCGCGGGGTCGAGCTGCGCGCGTTTGCTCTCCAGGAACTGCGTGTAGCCGTGTTCGGCGACCGCCTCCAGCAGCCCCTCCTTGTCGCCGAAGAGGCGGTAGATCGCCGGAGGCTGCATCCCGGCCGCGGTGGCGACCGCACGGGTGCTCACCGCTTCGGGCCCGCCGCTCTCCAGCAGTTCGACGGCCGCTTCGACGATGCGGCGGCGGGGGCCGGCGGAGGTGTCGTGACGCATGAATCGATGGTATCGAGAATTTGCTTCCGATGTTAGTTCCAGTGTTATCGTTTCAGTGATTCCATCGGAAACAACTGTTGGGGGACCCCCTCGTGATCATCGTGACCGGAGCCACCGGAAAGCTCGGCCGCCGCACCGTCGACCGCCTCCTGGAGCGCGTCCCCGCCGACCGTGTCGGCGTCAGCGTCCGCGACCCGCGCAAGGCCCATGACCTCGCCGAACGGGGCGTCCGCGTCCGGCAGGGCGACTTCGACGACCCTGCCTCGCTCGTGCACGCCTTCGAGGGGGCCGAGCAACTGCTCCTCGTCTCCCTCGACCGAGCGGGCGAGGAGTGCGTCACCGGCCACCGGGCCGCCATCGACGCCGCCGTGCAGGCCGGCGTCGGCCGCATCCTCTACACCAGCCAGATGGGCGCCGCCCACGACTCCCTCTTCCAGCCCTGCCGCGACCATGCCCGGACGGAGGACCTCCTGCGGGCCACCGGCCTGCCCTGGACCGCACTGCGCAACGGCTTCTACGCCGCCGGCGCCCTGCAGTTCCTCGAACCCTCCCGGCAGACCGGGGACATCGCCCTGCCCGCCGACGGGCCCGCCGCCTGGACCGGCCACGACGACCTCGCCGAGGCCACCGCGGAGATCCTCTCCGACGAGGGCCGCTTCGAGGGACCCACCCCGCCTCTCACCGGGCCTGCGGCCCTGGACTTCGCCGCCCTCGGCGAGATCGCGGCCCGGACCACCGGACAGGTCTTCACCCGGACCGCCGTCCCCGACAGCGCCTTCCGCGAGCAGTCACTGGCCCACGGTGTCCCCGCACCCGTCGCCGACCTGATGCTGAGCATCTTCGCGGCGGCGCGGAACGACGAGTTCAGCGCCCTCGACCCGACGCTGGCCGAACTGATCGGCCGGGAGCCCGCCTCCTTCCGCACCCAGCTGGAGCATGCCTGGAGCGCGTAGCTCCGAGGGGTATGTGCCGTGACGCGCACGTCCGCGGGACCCCACCCGGCACACCGCGCAACCGGAGCGGGGACGCGGACGGCGGGACCGGACGTGCGGTTCAGGCGGCGACCAGTGAGGCGTGTATCCGACTGACGGCACGCAGGACCTCGTCCCGGTTCTTCGCCCTCTTGATCCATGCCGGCAGACAGGCCACCAGGGTCATCCGCGGCCCGGTCTCGCAGCCGGGCGCCCGCTCTCGCAGCGACGCCTGCACGAACCGGCGGATCAGGTCGAGATGCTCCAGGTCGTACGCCCACAACCATCCGTGGCGGGTCTCCGCCTGGAGCCACAGCGGCAGACCGAAATAGGGATCCTTCACGGGCCGGGCCGTGCCGCGGGGGACGGCGAGGAGGCGGCCACTCCACTCCCGTGACAGTCCGCAGCCGCGGCAGACCAGCCGCCGCCGCCTGAACAGCATCCGCCCCCCGGAGTCGCCGTCCCCGGGTGCCGGAACGACACGGGCGGCCTTCGTGCAGCCGGGGCATCGCACGACGATCGAACCGATGAAGTCGTACTCGGTGCTGAGCGGGTCCCGGAACCGGTCGGAGAGCAAGTCCATGTGCCGAGTATGCGGTTGCCGCGCCGGCCGGGGCCTCCCGATTCGACGACGCCGTGCGGAGCGCGAGTGCGGGGAACACCGTCGCGTCTCGGAGGGTGGTGCCGTCGCGGGACATGGATCCGTCGGGGTGACGGCTGGAGAAAGGGCTGCCGGGGAAGAAGCGCGAAGCGGAACGCGGGAGAGCCGGGTCCTCCCTCGGTGACGACAGGACGCGGCGTCACGTCACCTCCCGCCGGGCCGGCTGTGATCCGCCGGTCGCGTCGGACGCCACGCGGGGATTCGGTGCGGGAGCTCCGCGTGGCGTCCGTGCGGAAGGCGGGTCGAAAGCCGCGCACGCGCGGGGCGTCGGAAAAGGGCGAGCCGGAGCGGCGCTTCGGACCGGGCGGGAAGGGGCATTTCCGTGCCCCGGTCCCGAGTTCGCTCGCGATCCTTGGGTCCGCGCATGACGTTCACGTCGCTCACGTCCGGTCTTCACGGTTTTGACCCGGTCGTGGAATCCCGGCTACGGTCGCCGGCGGAAAATTTAGCTGCCGATGAAGAGTGGAGCAGTCCTTCTCGTGTCACTTCCCGACCCGTCGGCGTCCTACCTGCTCAGTGGTGACATGCAACAGGCCATGACCGCCCCCGACTGGTTGCGCGACAACGTGGACACTCTCATCGGCGTGCCGTTGCGCATCCTGCTCATCGTCGTAGGCATGGCGATAGTCCGCATGGTGGCCAAGAAGGGCATCAAACATGTGGTGAAGCGCATCCTGGAGCCGTCCGAGGAACGGGAGGCCGGAGGGCGCATGTCCGGCCGGGGGCCGGCCGTGCTGCAGCGGGACCGGTCCCGGGCCCAGGAGCGGCGTGAGCAGCGGGCCAGGACGATCGGGTCGGTGCTGAGCAGCATCGTCACCGTCGTCGTCGGGGTCATGGGCGCGGCGATGGTGCTCGACCAGGTCGGCATCGCGCTCGGCCCGCTGCTGGCCAGTGCCGGTGTGGTGGGTCTGGCGATCGGTTTCGGCGCGCAGAGCCTGGTGGCCGACTACCTGTCCGGCATGCTGATCATGCTGGAGGACCAGTACGGAGTGGGCGACTCGGTGGACCTGGGCGAGGCCATCGGCGAGGTCGAGCACGTCGGCCTGCGGCTCACCCAGATCCGTGACCTCAACGGCGGTCTGTGGCACATCCGCAACGGCGAGATCCTGCGGGTCCGCAACGACAGCCAGGAATGGGCCCGCGCGGTCCTCGACGTCTCCGTGGCCTACGAGTCCAACCTCGACACGGTCTGCAGCGTCCTGGAGACCGCCGGTCGGGAGATGCGCGAGGACCCCCGATTCGAGGGCATGCTCCTGGAGGACCCCTCCGTCTGGGGTGTGCAGTCCCTGGACGCCGACGGTGTGCTGGTACGCATCGCCGTCAAGACGGCCCCGCTCAAGCAGTGGGGCGTCACCCGCGAGCTGCGCCGCCGGGTGAAGGAGGCGCTGGAGGCCGCCGGGGTCGACATCCCCTTCCCGCAGCGGACCGTGTGGGTGCGCGGCGACAACGACGGCGCCGCCGAGTCCGCTTCCGTGCCCGCTCCTCGCTGACCCCGCGGTCCGGTATCGGCGCCCGCACGCAGCCGGTACCGGGCCGCAGAAGCCTCGAGAGCGATTCCCGAACGCCCGAATGCGGGCAGGGCCGAAGCACGTCCGATGTGCCCCGCTCTGCCCGGCGGAAGAGTCCGTGTGTGGCTACCTGCCCCGCGGACAGCCGGTCCGGGAGGCGTCGGTGCGCCCGAATCCCGGGTATGGCTCCCGGCCGGACGCAATTGTTGTCGAACGGAATGCACGGAAGATATCCGACGCTGCCCGGGCCTTTCGGGGAATCCGGGCACGAATTCCGCGCGCCCGGGTCCTCGCGTCGGCCTGCCCGTTCGCCGCATCAGAAGAACTTCGGTGCTCTCCGGTCGGCTGCTGCGCCAGCGCGAGGAAGCGCCCCGACATCCGGGCGCCCGGTGTTCTCATGGAATCCGGCGAGGACATCGACTACCCGCCCGGCCCCGCGCTCCCCGCGCCGGGCGGGCCGCCCGGTGCGGGCTCCTCCCCGCCGTCGGGCGGCGGAGCGGGTGCGGCGCCGCGGCCGAGGCGGGCGGCGAATCCCCGCAGGGCGGTGCGGAGGTCCTCGGGCTCCTCGACGGTGAAGTCGGCGCCGAGGAAGGCGAGTCCGGGCAGCAGCCACTGCCAGGAGTCGAGGGCGAGTTCGGCCCGGGTGGCGCCCCCGGCGACCGTGCTGAGGACGACGTCCTGGCGGTGGAACGCGTCGGCCACCGCCGGTACCGGAGCGTCGACGGTCAGCACCACGCGCCGCCGGTGCCGGTTGATGCCCGCGCGGAGCTGGTCGATGCCCGTGCCGGCCGGCAGCGGCCGCGGAGAGAAGGCCCGGCCGGTCACCCGGAGTTCGGTGAGCCGGTCGAGGCGGAAGGTCCGCCAGTCCCGCTTGTCGACGTCCCACCCCAGCAGATACCAGCGCTGGTGCAGGTGGAGGTGACGGTGCGGCTCGACCAGGCGCGTGGAGGCCGCTCCGCCCGCCCCCGCATAGCGGAAGGCGACGGCGTGTTCCTGTGCGATCGCCTCGGCGATCCTGCTGACCGTCTCCGCGCTGGTGCTCGGCGCGGGAGTGGGCGCGGTCTCCAGGCTCGCGCGCAGCGCCGCCGCGCGGGGGCGCAGCCGCTTGGGCAGGTACTGGTCCACCTTCCCGTAGGCGCGCACCGCGGCCCGGTCGATGCTGCCCTCGCTCGCGCTGCCGGTCGAGCCGAGGGCCGCCAGGCCCAGCAGGGTGGCGACGGCCTCGTCGTCGTCGAGCAGCAGCGGAGGCATGGCCCGCCCGGCCGCGAGCCGGTAGTGGCCGCCCGGGCCAGGCCGGGTCTCGACCGGATACCCGTAGCCGCGGAGGCGGCCGATGTCGCGCCGCAGGGTGCGCGGCGGGACGTCCAGCCGCGCCGCCAGTTCCGCACCGCTGAAGCTCCGGCCCGACTGCAGGACCGCGAGCAGCGCGAGGACCCGGTGCATGACGTCGGCCACGGCGCCAGTCTCGCAGAATTCGCGGCCGGATTCCGGCCGCATCCTGTCCTAGGGTCCCGCTCATGACGCAGCACGCCATCCGGATCCGGGGAGCCCGTACCCACAACCTGCAAGACCTCGACATCGACGTGCCCCGCGGGCAGCTCGTGGTCTTCGCGGGGGTGTCGGGCTCGGGCAAGTCGTCCCTGGTGTTCGACACGCTCGCGGCCGAGGCCGGACACCAGCTCAACGAGACCTATCCGCCCTACACCCGCAGCCGCCTGCCGAAGTGGCACCGTCCCGAGGTCGCGCACATCGAGGGGCTGTCGCCCGTCGTGGTGATCGACCAGCGGCGGCTGGGCGGGAACGCCCGCTCCACGGTCGGCACGGTCACCGACATCTGGACCTTTCTGCGCCTGCTGTTCTCCCGGACGAGCACCCCGCACGTCGGCGAGTCCTCCGCCTTCTCCTTCAACGACCCGGCCGGGATGTGCCCCACCTGCTCCGGCCTGGGGAACGTCGTGTCCGGCGCCGTCGACCGGTTCGTGGATCCGGACCGGTCGCTGCGCGAGGGCGCCGTGCTGCTGCCCGGATTCGCCCCCGGCGGATACTGGTACTCCCACTTCGCCGACATCGGGGTGTTCCCCCTCGGCACGCCGCTGCGCCACTGGGACCAGGAGGCGCGGGACGCGCTGCTGTACGGCACGGCGGCCGCGGGCCCGTCCGCCGACCGGCTGCCCGAGGGCTACGAGGGCGTGGTGCAGCGCTTCGAGCGGATCCATCTGCGCGGCTCCGAGGAGATGTCCGAGCGCAAGAGGCAGACGATCACCCGGTTCACCCGCTCCGAGGTGTGCCCGGACTGCCGCGGCGACCGGCTGTGCGAGGCGAGCCGGTCGGCCACGGTGCTGGGCCGCACCATCGGCGAGCTGGCCCGGATGGAGGTCGCCGAACTCGTCGGGCTGGTGGGGGAGGTGACCGAGGTGCGGGTGGCACCGGTCGTCTCCGCCCTCACCGATCGGCTCCAGGCGATGGTCTCCGTCGGGCTCGGCTATCTGCACCTCGGCCGCGGCACCGCGACGCTCTCCGGGGGCGAGGCACAGCGGATCAAGGCCCTCAGGCACCTGGGCAGCAGCCTCACCGAGATGATCTACGTCTTCGACGAGCCCACCGTCGGACTGCACCCCCACGACGTCTCCGCCATGACCGGGCTGCTCCGGCGGCTGCGGGACAAGGGCAACTGCGTCCTGGTCGTCGAGCACGACCCCGCGGTCCTGGCCGTCGCCGACCAGGTCGTCGAGATCGGCCCGGGCGCGGGGGAGCGCGGCGGGACGCTCGTCCACCAGGGCGGCTTCCAGGCGCTGCGCCGGGCCGGCACCGCGACGGCGGCCGCACTGGCGCGGCGCCGGCCGGTCAAGGACGCGCCGCGGATGCCGCGCGGTCACCTCACCGTGGCCGGCGCCGCGCGCAACAACCTCCGCAACGTGACCGCGGACATCCCCACCGGTGTGCTGACCGTGCTCACCGGCGTGGCGGGTTCGGGGAAGACCAGCTTCGCGGACGAACTTGTCGCCCAGCACGACGCCGTGGTGATCGACCAGCGGCCGGTCGTCGGCAACCGGCGCTCCACGCCCCTCACCTACACCGGGGTCGCCGACGCCGTCCGCAGGCTCTTCGCCCGCCGCAACCGCGTCGACGCAGCGCTGTTCAGCTCCAATTCCCGGGGCGGCTGCCCCGGCTGCAACGGTCTGGGGACCGTCTCCAGCGACCTCGCATTCCTGGAGGACCAGCAGACGGTCTGCGAGACCTGCGAGGGGCGTCGGTTCACGCCCGAGGCGCTGGTGTACACGGTCGGCGGGCTGACCATCGCCGACATCGGTGACCTCACCGTCCACGAGGCCGCCGAACGTCTCCCGGACCGCGCGATCGTCCGCGCCCTGCGCCACCTCGACGACGTCGGTCTGGGATATCTGCGGCTCGGCCAGCCGCTGACCACCCTCTCGGGCGGCGAGTGCCAGCGGGTGAAGATCGCCAAGGAGCTCCGGGAGGCCGCCGGTCCGGCCCTCTACGTCCTCGACGAGCCCACCACCGGACTGCACCTGCAGGACATCGACACCTTGCTGGCCCTCCTCGACGGCCTGGTGGACCAGGGGCACACCGTCGTACTGATCGAGCACAACCTCGATGTCGTCCGGCGCGCCGACTGGCTGATCGACCTCGGTCCCGGCCCCGGGCGGCACGGCGGGCAACTCCTCTACCAGGGGCCGGTGGCCGGAATCACCGGCACCGCCACCGCCGAGGCGCTGCGCGAGGACGGCCGCGCCGTGCCCTCGTCCGGGGGAACCGGTCCGGCGGCCGGCTGACGGGCGCGCGGGGGTGCCGCCCGCGCGCCTCCGCTCAGCCGCCGACGTAGTCCGCCAGGTGCTCACCGGTGAGCGTGGAGCGCCCGGCGACCAAGTCGGCCGGCGTGCCCTCGAAGACGATCCGGCCGCCGTCGTGGCCGGCTCCCGGACCCAGGTCGATGATCCAGTCGGCGTGCGCCATCACCGCCTGGTGGTGCTCGACGACGACGACCGACGTGCCGGAGTCCACCAGCCGGTCGAGCAGGCCCAGCAACTGCTCGACATCGGCGGGGTGCAGCCCGGCGGTCGGCTCGTCCAGGACGTAGACGCCGTCCTTGCCGGCCATCCGGGTCGCCAGTTTCAGCCGCTGCAGCTCGCCGCCCGACAGTGTGGTCAGCGGCTGGCCCAGCCGGAGGTAGCCGAGCCCGACATCGGCGAGGCGCGCCAGGACGCGGTGCGCGGCCGGGGTACGGGCCTCCCCGGCCGCGAAGAACTCCGCGGCCTCGGCCACCGGCATCGCCAGCACCTCGCTGATGTCGCGGCCGCCGAGCCGGTACTCCAGCACTTCCGGCTGGAACCGCTTCCCGTCGCACTCCTCGCAGGTCGTGGCGGTGCCGGCCATCATCGCCAGGTCGGTGTAGACGACCCCGGTCCCCTTGCAGTCCGGGCAGGCGCCCGCGGAGTTGGCGCTGAAGAGGGCCGGTTTGACGCCGTTGGCCTTGGCGAACGCCTTGCGGACCGGGTCCAGCAGCCCGCTGAAGGTCGCCGGGTTGCTCCGCCGCGACCCGCGGACGGCGCCCTGGTCGATGGCGACCACATCCGTTCCGGCTGCGGCGGCCTGCCGGGGCAGTGCGCCATGGACGAGCGAGCTCTTGCCGGAACCGGCGACGCCGGTGACCACGGTCAGCACCCCGAGCGGGATGTCGACGTCGACGTCCCGCAGGTTGTGCGTCCCGGCGCCGCGGATCTCCAGCGCGCCGGCCGGGCGGCGCGGGGTCTCCTTGAGCCGTGCGCGGTCGTCGAGATGGCGCCCGGTGAGCGTGCCGCCCGCGCGCAGCCCCTCGACGGTGCCCTCGAAGCAGACGGTGCCTCCGGCGGTGCCGGCTCCGGGGCCGAGGTCGACGACGTGGTCGGCGATCTCGATCGTCTGCGGTTCGTGCTCCACGACGAGCACGGTGTTGCCCTTGTCCCGCAGCCGCAGCAGCAGGTCGTTCATCCGCCCGATGTCATGAGGGTGCAGGCCGGCGGTGGGTTCGTCGAAGATGTAGGTGGCGTCGGTGAGCGAGGAGCCCAGTTGGCGCACCATCTTGACGCGCTGTGCCTCACCGCCCGAGAGGGTGCCCGAGGGCCGGTCGAGCGAGAGGTAGCCGAGGCCGATCTCGACGAACGAGTCGAGCGTCCTGCCCAGCGTGCCCACCAGCGGGGCCACCGACGGTTCGGTCACCCCGCGGACCCAGGCGGCCAGGTCGCTGATCTGCATCGCGCAGGCGTCGGCGATGCTGATCGCGCCGATCCGCGAGGAGCGGGCCGCCTCGGACAGCCGGGTGCCGTCGCACTCCGGGCAGGTGGTGAAGGTGACCGCGCGGTCCACGAACTCCCGGATGTGCGGCTGCAGGGCCTCCTTGTCCTTGGCCAGGAAGGATTTCCGGATCTTGGGGATCAGCCCCTCGTAGGTGAGGTTCACCCCCTCGACCTTCACCTTGGTCGGCTCCCGGTGGAGGAAGTCCCGCATCTCCTGCTCGGTGTAGTCGCGGATCGGCTTGTCCGGGTCGAGGAAGCCCGACTCGGCGTAGACCCGCACGGTCCAGAAGCTGTCCGACTTCCAGCCGGGGATGGTGAACGCGCCCTCGGCCAGGGACTTGGAGTCGTCGTAGAGCTGGGTGAGGTCGATGTCGGAGACCGCGCCGCGCCCCTCGCAGCGGGTGCACATGCCGCCGGTGCGGGAGAAGGTCTGCTTGACCGTCTTGTTCCTGCCGGGGCCGCGCTCGACGGTGAGCGCGCCGCTGGCCCGGACCGAGGGGACGTTGAAGGCGAACGCGTTGGGGGAGCCGATGTGCGGCTGCCCGAGCCTGCTGAAGAGGATGCGCAGCATCGCGTTGGCGTCGGTGGCGGTGCCGACCGTGGAGCGGGGGTCGGCGCCCATCCGCTGCTGGTCGACGATGATGGCGGTGGTCAGCCCGTCGAGGACGTCCACCTCGGGCCGCGCCTGGTTCGGCATGAAGCCCTGTACGAAGGCGCTGTAGGTTTCGTTGATCAGCCGCTGCGACTCCGCCGCGATGGTGTGGAACACCAGTGAGCTCTTGCCGGAGCCGGAGACGCCGGTGAACACCGTCAGCCGCCGCTTCGGCAGCTCGATGCTGACGTCCCTGAGGTTGTTCTCGCGCGCCCCGTGCACGCGGATCAGGTCGTGGCTGTCGGCGGCGTGCCGGGCGGGCGACTGCCCGTCCGCTTCACCGGTCCTGTTCATCCTGTCTCCCGTTCTTCACGCGGTGCCCTGCGGCCCGCGGCTTCCTCGCCCGGTGCGGTCGGACCGGCGCGGTGACTCCGGGCCGGTCCGGTGTCACCGCCGCGCGCCGACCGGGTGCCGCCCGCGGCCGGCGCGCGGCTCAGCGCACTTCCCTGATGCGGATCTGGTTGCCCGCCGGATCGCGGAAGGCGCAGTCGCGGACGCCGTAGGGCTGTTCGGTCGGCTCCTGGACGACCTCGGCGTCGCCTTCCTGCAGCTTCTGGAAGGTGCCGTCCAGGTCCCGGGTGGCCAGCAGGATCCAGCCGTAGGTGCCCTTGGCCATCATCTCGGCGATCGTGCGGCGCTCGTCGTCGGTGATGCCGGGGTCGGCGGCCGGAGGTGCCAGGAGGATGGAGGTGCCCGGCTGGTCGGCGGGCCCGACGGTGATCCAGCGCATCGTCCCGGAGCCCACGTCGGTGCGGACCTCGAAGCCGAGGGTGTCGCGGTAGAAGGCCAGCGAGGCGTCCGGATCGTCGTGCGGGAGAACGGTGGTGTGAATGCTGATGTCCATGGGGCTCACGCTAGCCCCGGCCCGCCGGGGGTGCTTCTCGATTCCTGACCGGTTGGTTCCCGGCCGGACGGCCCTCCGGCTGGTTCCTGACCGGCCTGGTCACCTGCTTGGCGACGCACGGCGGCAGCCCCGCCGGATCGTCCGCGGTGCGCCGCCGGTAGGCGCTGGGCGGCATGCCGACCAGTTCGGTGAAGCGGGTGCTGAAGGTGCCCAGCGACGAGCAGCCGACGGCGAAGCAGACCTCGGTGACGCTGAGGTCCCCGTGCCGCAGCAGCGCCATCGCGCGTTCGATGCGCCGGGTCATCAGGTAGGAGTACGGGGACTCGCCGTAGGCCTGCCGGAACTGGCGGCTGAGATGTCCGGCCGACATGTTCACGCCACGGGCGAGGGCCTCGACGTCCAGCGGTTGCGCGTACTCCCGGTCGATCCGGTCGCGCACCCGGCGCAGCCGTGCCAGGTCCCGCAGCTGCTGCGCCGAGGTCGATCTGTTCGTCACACGGGTGATGGTACGCCGCGCAGCGGCCGCGGCCCGGTGCGCCGGGCGGCGCGCGTGACCGCGAGCGGCGGCGGAACCGCGGGACGCCGGCCTGTCGCGGACGTGCTGCCCGGCGCTATAGCATCACCAGCCATGCCGAACGCTGACGAGCTGCTCGTCGACATCGCCGCCACGGTGGAGTCGGAGCAGACCAACCAGATGTCCCTCACCGTCGCGGTCCACGGAGCCGTCATCACCGGGCGGCTGGCCCCCGAGTCGGTGTGGAGGCAGCGAGTCGCCGAGGTCCTGCGGGACTCCGACCGGCTCGGCCCGTTCGCGGGCTCCTTCGTACCGGTCCTGGAGGACGCCGCGACCGCCGGATCCGAGGCACCCTCCTACCTGCACTTCCATGTCGCCCGGATCCTGCAGGGCTCGGTGGGCATCCCCGAGACGGGCGGGATGTACCGGATCGCCATCCGGGACGTGAGCGCCTGGACGGTGGGGGAGCTGCGGTACTCCGACCAGTGAGCGGAGGGCCCGGCGCGGAGGCGCGCGGGCGCGTCAGCGGGGCTTGCGGGCCAGAGCGCCGTACATGGCGATGTCCTCGTCCCGTACCTGCTCGTCCTCCGCGTCGGGCCGCCACTTGTGGACCTGCACCAGACCGGGCTCCACGAGGTCGAGCCCGGTGAAGAAGACGGCCGCCTCCTGGCGGGTGCGCAGCGCCATCGGCATCCCCTCCGACGCGTACTGCTCCGCGACCCGGCCCACCTCCTGCGGCGCGAAGTCCGCGGTGCCGATGGTCGCGGCCAGGTAGCTGCCGGGCGGCAGCGGGTCCAGCAGCCTGCGCAGCAGCCCGTGGTCGTCGTCGGACGGGTGGATGAAGTGCAGCATCCCGATGACCAGCAGCGCGATCGGCTCGCCGAGGTCCAGCGTCGCCCGGAACTCGGGCGAACCGAGGATCGCGTCCGGATCCCGCATGTCCGCGTGGACGTAGGTGGTGCGGCCCTGGGGGGTGCTGGCGAGCAGCGCCTGCGCGTAGTTCAGCACGATCGGGTCGTTGTCGACGTAGACGACCCGGGCGCCCGGCTCGACCGCCTGGACGACCTCGTGCAGGTTGGGCGAGGTGGGCAGCCCGGTGCCGATGTCCAGGAACTGCCGGATCCCGCACTCGCGCGCCAGATAGCGGCTCGCCCGGAGCATGAACGCCCGGTTGGCCCGCATGTGCACCGGCAGCGCGGGCCAGACCTCGATCATGGCCTCACCGGCGGCCACATCCGCCTCGTAGTGGTTCTTGCCGCCCAGGATGTAGTCGTAGACCCGTGCCGAGTGTGCCGTACCCGTGTTGAGCGGCCGCTGTCCGTCCCCGGTTTCCGTCATTGGTGCGCCCCAGACATTCCGCCCCGGTGGTCTGCCGGGGCAACGATCTCGTGGGCGACACTCTACGGCCGTCCACCGGGCGCCCGGTGCGCCGAGGTCGCCTCCGGGCGGCCGTCCCCGGCCGCCAACCGCCCTGCAAGCGGGCGGGGTTGCCGCGGAGCGCGGGCGGTGCCCGGCCCGGGCGGGCGGCGCGCCGCCCTCGCCCGGGACCCGCGGCCGGGGCGCCCCGTCCGGCGTCGGCGGGACGACGGAGGCGGCCGCCCGGGCGGCCGCCTGGTGCGCGCGAGGCGGCGCCCCGTGGGGACGACCCGCTGTCAGAGGTCCTTGGCCTTGTCGAAGAACTCCTCGAAGGTCAGGACGCCGTCGCCGTTCGCGTCCCGAGTGCTCACGATGGCCTCCGCGAGGCCCACGGTGTAGTGCAGGTCCCCCAGCTCCACCATGGCCTGCTGGAACTCGACCGGGGTGACGACCCCGTCGCCGTTCCGGTCGAACTTGTCAAAGGTCTTGCGTGCGTCCTCTATACCGGCCACGACAGCCCCTACCTCCGAGTGAATGTACCGACCACGTGCCCGTCGGCACGTGCCCTGCCACGCTATCCCCGCCGTGCGCACGTGCCTCGGGCGCCCCTGCTCCGCACCCGGGTACGTGTACGCCCGCGCTGCCCGTGGTAACCCGAGAAGGCCGCGGGTCGACGGCCCGGCGGTTCCGGGACGGACCCGGACGGTACGACGGAAGGGCGGACACACCATGCCTGTCGAGGGCGAGTACGCGCCGAGCCCCGAGCAGTGGGTGCGCGACCAGGTGGACCGGTACGAGCGCTCCGGCGGCCGGGAGGGCACCACGATGCGGGGCATGCCCGTCATCGTCCTGACCACCAGGGGGGCGAAGAGCGGCAAGGTCCGCAAGACGCCGCTGATGCGGGTGGAGCACGACGGACGGTACGCGGCGGTGGCGTCGCTGGGCGGGGCGCCCTCGCACCCGGTCTGGTACCGCAACGTGCTCGCCGATCCCCGGGTCGAGCTCCAGGACGGCCCGGTGCGGCTGGACATGACGGCCCGTGAGGTCACCGGGGAGGAGAAGGCCGTGTGGTGGGAGCGCGCCGTGGAGGCCTACCCCGACTACGCCGACTACCAGCGCAGGACCGACCGGGAGATCCCGGTCCTCGTCCTGGAACCCGCCCCCGAAGGGCACTGACCCCACCGCACACCCGGCGGACGACGCGGGGGCGGAGAAGGAGGCCGGGAGGCCATGGGTGAACAGCTCGGTCCGGCGGGCGTGCGCGTGCCGGACTCCCGCCTGGCCGCGGAGGCCACCGAACTGGTGCGCGACACCAGCAGCGACCTGATCTACGACCACTCGCGGCGGGTCTACTTCTTCGGCAGCCTCCTGGGAGGCGCGCGCGGGATCGGCCACGACGCGGAGCTGCTCTACATCGCGGCGCTCTTCCACGACGTCGGTCTCGGCGAGCCCTTCCACGGCAGCGGACGGCGCTTCGAGGTGGACGGCGCCCAGGAGGCCCGCCGCTTCCTGACCGCCCGCCAGATCCCCGAGGACCGCATCCGGCGGGTGTGGACCGCCGTCGCCCTGCACACGACGCCCGGCATCCCGGAGTTCATGGAGCCCGAGGTGGCGCTGGTGGCCGCCGGGGTGGAGTACGACGTGCTCGGCTCCGGGTACGGCGAGATCTCCGCCGCGGACCGCGAGGCCGTGGTCGCCGCACACCCGCGCCCGGCGTTCAGACAGGGCATCCTGCGGGCGTTCGCGGACGGTGTGCAGCCGAAGCCGGAGACGACGTTCGGCAACGTCAAGGCGGATGTCCTCGCCCACTACGATCCGCACTTCCGGCGCGGCGACTTCGTCCGCGCCGTCCTGGAATCACCCTGGCCGGAGTGAGCGCGGCCCGCACCGCCTGTCGCGGATCACGCCCGCAGCGCGCTCTCCCACGCCGCGGCGGCGGCCTCGCCCGCCCGGTCCCCGGCATCCGCTGCGCCGGGCACACCGAGTGCGGCCAGGCCACCGGCCAGCGCCGCCAGCGCGTCCCGCACGACCGCGCGGTCGGCCGACCGCCCGTAGTGGTTGACGCGCAGCACCTCGGCGGCCAGGGCACCGCCCGCGGCCTGCAGCGGTACACCCGGGTCCGCGGCGAGCGCCGCGGCGACCACCTCGCGTGCGTCGACGTCGTCCGCCGGGACGCGGAGCGTCGTAGCGGCCGGGGCCGCGTCCTGGTCCCGCGTCACATACGCGGCCAGCGCCGGGAGTTCCCGCACACCGGCGCGCGTCGCGGCCGACGCCGCCCGGTGCCGGGCGATCGAGGAGTCCAGGCCCTCCTCGAGCACCCGGTCGACGGCCGCTTCCAGGGCCAGCATCTCCAACTGCGCCGGGGCGTGCGGCAGCGCCTTCCGGCCGCCGTCCAGCCACCGCTCCTTCCAGTCCAGCAGCGACAGATAGGAGCGGCGGGGCGCGCTCTCGTTCGCGGCGATCCGGTCCCACGCGCGGGCGCTGACCGACACGGCGGACACCCCGGCCGGGCCGGCCAGCGCCTTCTGGCCACCGATGACGCACAGGTCCACGCCCCAGGCGTCGGTCAGCAGCGGCTCGGCCCCCACCGAGGCGACCGCGTCCAGCATCAGCAGCGCCCCGTGCTCGCGCACGACGGCGCCGATCTCGGCGACCGGGTTGGTGTTGCCGGTCGCCGCCTCCGCGTGGACGAGGCTCACCAGGCCGGTCTCCGGGTGCTCGCGCAGCGCCCGGGCCACCTCGTCCGCGCCGACGGCGCCGGTGAACGGAGCGGTCAGGGTGACGGCCTCCGCGCCGCACGACCGCAGCCAGCCGCCGAACGTCTCGCCGTAGGGCCCGGTGACCACGTTCAGTGCCGTACTGCCGCGCGGCGCCGCCGCACGGATGCACGCCTCCAGCGGGAGCAGCGCCTCGCCCTGCATCGCCACGACATCGCACCGGGTCCGCAGCAACGAGGCCACCTTGTCCTCGACGGCGGCGAAGTGCTCCGCGGTCAGGGGCGGCAGATCCAGCAGGGACGAATGCTCGGTGTTCGCGGTCACGGTCGCCTTCCAGCCATGACGGGCCGCATCCGGTCACGGCCCTGCTCCCGTCCGAGCCTACGTCCGCCGCGCGCCGTACCCTCTTCCGGCCCCGGCGCCCGCCCCCGCGGGGGCCGCCGCGCTACGCGGTCGGGCTGACGAGGAGCAGCGCCACGTCGTCGTGGTTCTCGGGGTTGCGCAGCGCTTCGAGGAGGAGGTCGCAGGTCTGCTCCAGAGAGTCGCCCGAGCCCGCGACCGGGCGCAGCAGACCGAGCAGCACCTCCAGCCGGTCCTCGATGTCGTCGCGCCGCGTCTCGATCAGACCGTCGGTGTAGAGGACGAGCAGGTCGCCCGGGCACAGGTCGACGGCGACCGTGCTGTGGGTGCCGCCGCCGATGCCCAGCGGGGTGCCGGTCGCCACCTCCACCAGCCGCGGCTCGCCCCGCGCCGGGACCAGCACGGGCGGCAGATGCCCCGCGGACGCGATCCGGCAGCGGTTCTCGCGCGGATCGTAGACGGCGTAGAGGCAGGTGGCGAAGTACGGATCGAGGCCGGTGGTGATCTGGTCGAGGTGGTGCAGCACCTCGGTCGGCTGCAGCGCCAGCCGCGCGAGGGTCTGGGTCGCGGTGCGCAGCCGGCCCATGGTGGCGGCCGCGTTGATGCCGCTGCCCATCACGTCGCCGACCACCAGCGCGGTGCGGTCCTCCGCCAGTTCGAGGACGTCGAACCAGTCGCCCCCGATCTCGCTGTGTGCTCCGGCCGGCTGGTACCGGGAGGCGATTCGCAGCCGGGTGGAGCCGGTGGCGGGCGTCGGCAGCAGGCTGCGCTGCAGCATCAGGGCGATACTGCGCTGCTGCCGGTAGAGCCGGGCGTTGTCGATGCAGACGGCGGCCCGCCCGGCCAGTTCGCAGGCCAGGATCGTGTCGTCGTGGTCGAAGGGCTTCGGGTTGCGGGTGCGCTTGAGGTCGAGCGCACCCAGCACCTCGCCGCGGGCGATCAGCGGGACTGCGAGGTAGGAGTGGACGCCCGCCTTGGCGAGGAGCCCGGCGGCGTGCCCGTCGCGGGCGATCCTGCCCAGGTCCTCCTCCTGGACGGCCGGTACGGAGACGGGCTGCCCCGTGGCGACGCAGCGGGTCACGAGCCGCTCGGCGCCGTACCGGGCCACCTGCCCGGTCGGGTCGGCCGCCTCGACCGCGACCGTGGGGTAGCCGGCGACCAGCGCGAGGGCGCGGAAGGTGGCGCTCCCCTCCGCGGAGATGCCCGCGGGCCGGTCCCGCACGGCTGCGTCCAGTACGTCGACGGCGGCGATGTCGGCCAGCTCGGGGACGGTGATCTCGGCGAGTTCGCGCGCGGTCTGCTCCAGGTCGAGCGTGGTGCCGATCCGTACGGAGGCCTCGGCCAGGTGCGAGAGGCGCTCCCGGGCCAGCTCGGCCTGGAGCGCGGCCTGGTGCCGGGCGGTGATGTCGGTGACGGAGATGGAGAGGCCCAGCGGACGCCCGCCGGAGTCGTCGAGCCGGTAGACGGAGACGGACCAGGCGTGGCCGCGTCCCCCCGGGGTCTCGCTGCCCAGCACCTCCCGGTCGATGACCGGCTCGCCCGTCTCCAGGACCCGGCGCAGCACCGTGTCCGCTTCCCGCGCGTGGGTCGGGGGCAGGACGTCGCGCACCATCCTGCCCAGGTGCCCCTCCTCGTCGACCCCGTCGAGGCGGGTGAGGGCGGGGTTGACCGAGACATAGCGCAGGTCGGTGTCCATGACCGCGATGCCCATCGGGGACTGCCGGATGAGCAGCGTGGAGAAGGCCAGGTCGCGCTCGACCTCGCGGAGCGCGGCCCGGTCCGTGACCAGCGCCAGCGCGTAGCGGGCGCCCTGGTCGTCGTGCAGCCGCATGTTGCGGAACTCCAGCTGGCGGATCCGGCCGTCCTTGCACACGACGGGGAAGACGCCCGCCCAGCTCCTGCCCTCCCGGATCACCTCGTCGAAGAGGCGGAGGACGAGCGCGGTGCTCTGCTCCGGCACCAGCAGCGGAGCCGCGTACCGGCCCAGGGCCTCCGCCGCCGAATATCCGAACAACTGCTCGGCCTGCGGACTCCACAGGACGATGCGCCCCTGCGCGTCCAGCAGCACGGCGCCGACCGCCAGCACATCCAGGAGCCCACCGGGCGGGGAGAGGCTGACCCCCGGCACCCCGCCGGTGTCACCCTCGGGCGGCTCCTCGCGGTTCGTCACGACGCCGGCTACCTCCCTGGACGGGGCCGTACCCTCCCATCCTCCCTCCCGGACCGCCGTCGTGCTCCCCGGCGGGGCCGGGATTCCGCCGTAGGCCGACTTAGAAGCCTTGTCTGCCCGGCCCGCCCTCCGGGCGGACGACGCTCCTTCGAAGACCCTCCCCGGGGCGCGGTCAGTCCGGGGCCGCGCCCGGTGCCGGTGCCGGTGCGCCGTCCGGGGGCCGCGGCGGCTCGAAGTGCCGGCGCGCGCGGTCGTGCGCCGCGGCGGGTGCGCCGAGCGCGTCCAGGCCCAGCAGAGCGGCCCCGAGCACCGGGCGGGCCCGCACCACACGGGGGACGGCACGCGGGGCGCGTGCCGCCAGCAGCCGGGTGACCCGGTCGTCCAGCAGAGCCTGGCCCGCGGCGAGGACACCCCCGCCGAGCAGCACCGGGACCTCCTCCGTCAGCAGGTCCAGCTCGCGCAGGGCCACCACCGCCATCGTGACCACCTCTTCGGCCATTCGTGCGACCAGCCCGTCCGCCACCACGTCTCCCCGGCCGGCCACCGCGAAGAGCACCGGCACCAGCTCCAGCCGCCGCTCCCAGGCGATACGCCCCAGATGTACGGCCTCGATCAGCGCGCGCACCGACCCCAGACCGAAGTGCGCGGGCACGGCCGTACGCAGCAGGGTGGGCTCACCCCGGCCGTCCTCGGCGCGCGCCGCGTGCCACAGCGCCTCCTCGCCCAGCCCCCCGCCGCCGCCCCAGTCCCCGGAGAGCCGTCCCAGAGCGGGGAAGCGCGCGGTGCGCCCGTCGGACCGGACCCCGACGCAGTTGATCCCGGCGCCGCACACGACGGCCACCCCGCGGGGTGCCGCCTCGCCGTCCCGCGCGGTGATCCCGGCGCGCAGCACGGCGAACGTGTCGTTGTGCACGACCACCCGCCGCCCCCAGCCGCGCGCGGCGAGCGCCGCGGCCAGGGCCTCCTCCTCGACGGGCAGGTCGGCGTTGGCCAGGCAGGCCGTCACCTGCCGCACGGGAGCGGCCGCGCCGCCCGGCCCGGCCGCGGCGTGCGCCCGCTCGACGGCCTCGGCGAGGACGTCCACGGCGGCGTCGACCCCCACGGAGGGTGGGCGGAATCCGCCGCCGCGGCCGGTGCCCAGCACGCTGCCGTCGGCACCGAGCAGCGCCACATCGGTCTTGCTGTTGCCCGCGTCCACGGCGAGGAGAGCGGGTGAGGGGCGCCCGGCGCCCGGCGTGCGGTCCGGGGACCCGGCAGCGCCCGCGGCGGCGGACGCCGCGGGCGGCGGTCCGGCGGCAGGCGCCGCGGAACGGGCTCGGCTCAGGCCCACGCGAGGTGCTCCTTGTTGTGCGCCAGGAGCCGGTCGGCCAGCCGTTCGGCCCGGTCGAACTGGCCGACGAGGGGGTGCGCGAGCAGTGCGGCGAGTACCCGGTCGCGGCCGCCGTGCAGCGCGGCGCGCAGGGCCAGTTCCTCGTAGGCGGCCGTGTGCGAGACGAGCCCGGCGAACTGCGGGTCGAGCGCGGGCACCGGCAGGGGATGGGCGCCCTCCCGGTCGATCCGGGCCTGGGTCTCGATCACCGCGTCGTCCGGCAGGAAGGGCAGTGTTCCCCGGTTGAGGGTGTTGACCGCCTGGTGGGTGCTGCCGCCTGCGCGCAGCAGGGAGGCGGCCAGGTCGACGGCTGCCTCCGAGTAGTAGGCACCGCCGCGGCGGGCCAGCAGCGCGGGCTTGGTGTCCAGGGCCGGGTCGGCGTACATCTCCAGCAGCTCCCGCTCCAGCGCGGCCACTTCCGCTGCCCGGGTGGGCCCTTCCCGCTGGGTGCGCACCACCTCGTCGTGTGCGTAGTAGTAGCGCAGGTAGTAGGACGGCACCGCACCCAGGTGCTCGACCAGCGTGCGGGGCAGCCGCACGTCCTCGGCGACGGCCGCGCCGTGCTCGGCCAGCAGGCGGGGCAGCACGTCGGTGCCGTCCGGGCCGCCGAGCCGGACGCCCAGCTCCCAGGTGAGGTGATTGAGCCCGACGTGCTCCAGATGCACCTGGGAGGGAGCGGTCTCCAGCAGCCGCGCGAACTTCCGCTGGAAGCCGATGGCCACGTTGCACAGCCCGACCGCCTTGTGCCCGGCGCCGAGCAGCGCGCGGGTGACGATGCCGACCGGGTTGGTGAAGTCGATGATCCAGGCGTCGGGGTTGCCGCGCCGCACCCGGTCGGCGATGTCCAGCACGACCGGCACGGTGCGCAGCGCCTTGGCCAGCCCTCCGGCGCCGGTGGTCTCCTGGCCGACGCAGCCGCACTCCAGCGGCCAGGTCTCGTCCTGTTCCCTGGCGGCCTGGCCGCCCACCCGCAGCTGGAGCAGCACCGCGTCCGCGCCGTCCACACCGGCCTCCAGGTCGTCCGTCGCGGTGACGGTGCCGGGGTGGCCCTGCCGGGCGAGGATTCGCCGGGCCAGGCCGCCGACGCGGGTCAGCCGGTCGGCCGCCGGATCGATCAGGGCCAACTCGTCGACCGGCAGCACGTCGCGCAACTGTGCGAAGCCGTCGACGAGTTCGGGTGTGTAGGTCGAGCCTCCGCCGACCACGGCCAGTTTCATGTCTCTCCGTCCTGTGCTCCGGTGCGGGTGACGCCTCGGGAAAGGTCCGTGCGCAAGAAGGCGGTGGCGCGGTACGGCGCGCCGCCGCACGCTCAGCCGGTGTCGAACACGTCGTCACGGGCCCGCGCCAGGGCGGACAGCAGCGCCCCGGCCAGGACCGGGTCGTCCGCCGGCTCGCTCAGCCGCAGCAGCGGCCGCGGCAGCGCCAGCCCGGTCAGTTCGCGCTCCACCAGCGCGCGCAGCTCCTCCCCTCCGGCGCGCGGTACGGCGCCGGACAGCACGACCAGAGGCGGGTCGAGGACCGCGGCAAGGACGGCGATCCCGTCGGCCAGCCTGCGCCCGGTCTCGGCCCGCACCCGCGGGTCGGCCAGCGCCTCGGCCGGCGGTGCGCCGCCCGCGAGGCGGCGCACCGCCGGTACCGAGACCAGGCTCTGGAATCCGCCCCCGGCGTCGGCCCCCGCGTACGCGCCCGGGCCGCCGCGGGCGAGCGGAGCCCCGGGCAGCGGCATGTAGCCGAGCTCGCCCGCCCCGCCCGTCGCCCCGCGCAGCAGGACGCCGTCGACGAAGACGGCGGCGCCGATGCCCTCGTCGACCCACAGCAGGACGAAGTCGTCGTGGCCCCGGGCGGCGCCCGTGTGCCGTTCCGCCAACGCCGCGAGATTCACGTCGTTCTCGATGGCCACCGGACCGCCCAGCGCTTCGGAGAGCTCGGTGTGCAGAGTGCGGGAATGCCGGCCGGGCAGATGCGGCGCGTAACGCAGCTCGCCCGAGTGGGGGTCGATCGCACCGGGGGTCCCGACGACGGTGGTGTGCGGGCGGTGCTGCTCCGAGCCCGCCTCCCGCAGCGCGCGGTCCACGGCTTCACCGACCAGCCGCGCGGTCCGGTCGCGGGGCTCTCCGGCCGTCGGCTCCGCCGCCACCCGGGCCCGGCCGACGACGGTGCCCGCGATGTCGGCGACCACCGCGGAGACGCCCCGGAGGTCCGCGGAGAGCGCGGCCACCCGGCCGACCGTCGGGTCGATCTCGTACAGCAGCGCGTCGGGGCCGGGCCTGCCGCGCTCCTTGCTGCGAGTGCGCACCAGGCCCGTCTCCGTGAGCCGGCCCAGGAGCTGGGAGGCGGTCGGTTTGGACAGGCCGGTCAGTGCGCTGATCCGGGTCCGGGTGAGCGGGCCGTGCGCCACGAGCAGGTCGAGTGCGGCGCGGTCGTTCATGGCACGCAGCACGCGCGGGGTGCCCGGGGTGCCGTTACCGCTGCGAACGGTCGGTGCGGCCATGGCGGTGCCCTGTCTGTCCGGTCCGGCCGTCCGGCGCGGTACCGCACGCACGGCCGGAATACGTCAGGAAGGTTTCCTGTCGGTTCCGGGAATCTAGGACTCCCGCAACCGCTCGGTCAATGGGCCGGTCACGACAGCCGTCCGCGTCTCCCGGAAGCGCGGGCCGGACCGGCCGGGGCGGCCGCGGGCGGCAGGCAGGATCCGGCGCCGGCCCCGCCGCCCGCGGGCACGGTCACCCCGCTGCCGTCTCCTTCGGCCGGGTGAGGTCGTAGAACGTGGCGTCGCCTGCCTGCACCTCGGTGTACTTCTCCGCCACCCACGAACTGATCCGCGCGGAGGTGCCCCGGTCCCCTCCGGGGCCGCCCCGGGAACCTGCGATGAAGTAGTGGATCCGCCCCTGCTCCACATACGTCTCGAACTGCGCGAGCGTGGGCGAGGGGTCGGTTCCGTTGAAGCCGCCGATCGCCATCACCGGCAGCCCGGTGGAGAGCTGGTAGCTCGCCGCGTTCTGCGAGCCGACGGCGGCCGCCGCCCAGGTGTAGGACCCGGAGTCCGCGCGCAGCAGCGCCGCCGCCTTCGCCGAGACCCGGCTGCCGTTGAGCAGCCCGCCCATCCCGCCGCCGGGGCCGCCCTTGCCGCCGCCCCGGCCGGTTCCCTGTCCGGGCCCGCCGGGACCGGGCGGCAGACCGGGCCCGGCGGCGGCGCCCCGCTGAGTACCCTTTCCGCCGCCCGGAGGGCCCTGCTGAGCCTGCCCGCGGCCCGGCCCCGCGCCCTGGCCGGTTCCGGGAGCCGGGCGCTCCATGCCCGGGCCCGGCATGCCCCTGCCCCCGCCCCGCATGCCGGGTGGCCCGCCCCTGCTCACCGCGGGGCCCGCCGTGACGATCGAGCCGGTGTGCGGCGTACCGACGGTGCTCACCGTGTAGGCCACCGGTCCGGCGACCGCGGCGAGCAGTCCCAGCGCCGCGACCGCGGCACCCAGGGTGCGGGGCAGCACGGCGGCCGCCAGCAGTCCGCAGGCCGCCGCCGCGCCCGCGGCCGGTACGGCCCAGCGCAGCCACGGGAACCAGTCCGGCGCCCGGCCCAGCAGGACGAACGCCCAGCCCGCCGTCCCGGCGACCGCCGCCGCCAGGACCGCGTTCCGCAGCGGCCGGCTCGGCTCCCGCCACAGCGTGGCGGCCCCCAGGGCCACCACGGCCGCGATATAGGGCGCCAGTGCGACGGTGTAGTAGTCGTGGAAGATCCCGGACATGAAGCTGAAGGTCGCAGCCGTGCTCAGCAGCGAGCCGCCCCACAGCAGGAACGAGGCCCGCAGCGGTTCCGTGCGGGACGCCCTCCCCGCCAGCACCAGCCCCGCGACCAGGAACAGCAGGGCGGCCGGCAGCAGCCACGAGATCTGACCGCCCGCGGTGTCGCTGAACAGCCGCCCCAGGCCTGTCTGCCCCCAGGCGCCGCCGCCGCGACCGTCTCCGCCTCCGACGCTGCCGGTCTCGTCGCCGGTCAGCCGGCCGAAGCCGTTGTAGCCGAAGGTCAGCTCCAGGAAGCTGTTCTCCTGCGAGCCGCCGATGTAGGGGCGCGAGGCGGCGGGCCACAGCTCCACGAGGGCGACCCACCAGCCCGCGGTGACCAGGGTGGTCAGTCCGCCGCACAGCAGCTGCCCGATCCGGTTCCGCAGCCGGGTCGGTCCGCAGACCAGGTAGACCAGCGCCGCGACCGGCAGGATCAGCCACGCCTGCAGCGCCTTGGCCAGGAAGCCCGCTCCGAAGCAGGCTCCGGCCAGGACCAGCCACCTGGTGCGGCCGTCCTCCACGGCCCGGCCCATGCACCACAGTGCCGCCACCATCAGCAGGCACAGCAGCGCGTCCGGATTGTTGAAGCGGAACATCAGGGCCGCCACCGGAGTGAGGGCCAGCAGCGCCCCGGCGAGCAGCCCGGAGGCGGGCCCGGTGCGGCGGCGTACCGCTGAGTACAGCACGCCGACGGACGCGACGCCCAGCAGCGCCTGCGGCACCAGGATCTGCCAGGACCCCAGGCCGAAGAGCCGGACGGAGAGGCCCATCGGCCACAGCGCGGCCGGCGGTTTGTCGACGGTGATGGCATTGCCCGCGTCGAGCGATCCGAACAAGAACGCCTTCCAGCTCGTGCCACCCGCCTGGGCGGCGGCCGAGTAGAAGGAGTTGGCGTAGCCCGAAGAGCCGAGGCCGTACAGGTACAGCACGGCGGTGACGGCCAGCAGCGTCCAGAACGCGGGGGACTCCCAGCGCGGCCGCCCGGCCCGTCGGTGCCGTGCCCGGGCCCTGATCTGCTCGCCGAGGCCGCCCCGGCGCCCGGCTGTGGAGCCGGGGCCGGGGAGCGGCGCCTCCGCCGCGCTGCCGGAAGGATGGAGGGTGGTCATACTGGAGTCCGCTTTCTTTCAGTCCGTTGTGACGCGACGGGCGCGCAGCCGCGGCCGCGGCTGCCCGTGCGGCTCGGGACGAGAAGCACGGCCGCCGGCTCCGCGCCGGGCCGTCGGCCGGAAGGGCCACCGTCCCGTCCGCGGCGGGCCGGTCCTGGTGTCCGGTGGCGCGGGCGGCCGGGGTCTCGGCGAGCATGGGTCCGAACCTCGCGAACTGCCCTGTCATCCACCTGTGCTGGACCTGTGCGGCGGCTGTGACTGCCGCTCCGGCACCGCGCCCGGCGGGTTCCGGGGTGCCCGCACCGCGCGGGGCGGGTGAGGCGGGCCTGTCCGCGGCGGGTACGGAGGGATAAACTCCTACCGGCCCTTGACGGCGGCGGGCGATTCCCGCAGAGCCGGGCGGCAAAAGTGCCGAACTTGTGGAGTGAAACGTGGCTTCGACCCCCGCCCCAGAGCGGTCGTGCCGGTGCGGAGCGGCGCAGTGACCGGCGAGCCTCCCGGCGGCCGCAGCGGGCCGCCCGGCGCCGGGGCGGTGGGGGAGGTCATCGAGCTGCTGGAAGTCCTGTGGGAGCACGGCCGCGACGCGGTCTCCTCCTCCCCGGTCTCCGCCTCCCAACTGCGCGTCCTCTACTGCCTGGACCGGGAGGAGGGGATGAATCTGCGCATGCTGGGGGAGATGCTGGGTTCGGCTCCCTCGTCGGTCAGCCGGCTGTGCGACCGCCTCCAGGCGCTCGGCTTCCTGGAGCGGCTGCCCAGTCAGGTCAGCCGACGGGAGCTGGAACTGCATCTGACCCACCAGGGCCGCAAGTACCTCGGCGAGCTGCGGCTCCGCCGCGAGGAGGCGCTGACCGCGACGCTGGAGGCGATGCCGCCCAAGGCGCGCACCGTGCTCTACGAAGGGCTCAGGGCGTTCCGAGAGGCGACCGAGGGCACGGCCCCGCTCGCCCGGCTCACCGCCGTGCGGGAGATCGACGACCGCTCGGCCTGATCCGCTCGCCGCCGGTGCGCCGACGCCCCGCGCCGGGCGTCGGCGCGGGGCGTCGCGTTCCGACCGAGGGCGGGGCCCGCAGGCCCCGCCGGGCCGGCTGCGTCGTCAGCCCGGTTCCGCCGCCAGCTCGCCGCTGAGGGTGTGGTCGCGCAGATGGTGCATCAGCGAGATGAGGACGTCCCGGCTGGATTCGCGCCGCCGCGCGTCGCAGACCACGATCGGCACACTCGTCGGCAGGTCGAGCGCCGACCGCAGTTCCTCGGTCGGGTAACTGGCCGAGTCCGGGAAGGCGTTGACGGCGATGACGAACGGCACCCCCGCCTCCTCCAGCCTTCCGATCACGTCGAAGCTGACTTCCAGCCGCCGGGTGTCGACCAGCACCACGGCACCCAGCGCGCCTTCGAACAGCCCGTTCCACAGGAACCAGAAGCGCTGCTGCCCGGGCGTGCCGAAGAGGTAGAGCACCAGTTCCTCGTTGAGGCTGATCCGGCCGAAGTCCATCGCCACGGTTGTCGCGGACTTGTGTTCGACCCCGGCGAGGTCGTCGATGCCGGTGCTCGCCCGGGTCATCGTCTCCTCGGTGGTCAGCGGCCTGATCTCGCTGACCGAGCGGACCAGCGTCGTCTTGCCGACGCCGAACCCGCCGACGATGACGATCTTGACCGCGGACGAAGCGGAGGAGGGAAGCCGGTCGGCCTCCCGTGGCTCCATGACCGTGTCAGAGCTTTTGGAGTCCATCGATTACCGCCTCAATCAATGCGATGTCGGGAAGAGAGCTGGCGGGTTCGCGTGCCTCGACCCGCCCGTCGGCCAGCAAGTCGTCGAGCAGCACACCGGTCGCACTGGAGGGCAGGGCCAGATGCGCGGAGATCTCGGCGACGGAGAGCGGTGAGCGGCAGATCCGCAGAATGGCGGCCAGTTCCGGCTGCATCCCCACCCCGGGTTCCTCCCGCGAGACGATCAGCGTCACCAGGTCGAGCCGGGACCCCGCGGAGTCCGCCTCCCGCCCCCCGGTGATCACATACAGCCGCTCCGGGCCGCTCTCCTCCCAGCCGGGGCCGTTCTCGCTCACGGCACCTGCCCGTCGGTCCGTGGCGGGCTGGTCAGATGAGCACCGATCCGGGCCACCAGATCGCGCATGCACTGGCCGACCAGCCCGGCGTCCACCCCTTCGTCCGCGAGCACGGCGAGGTGCGCTCCGGCGCCGGCGGCCATCAGGTACATGAAGCCGCCGCTCACCTCGATCACCACCATCCGCATCCGGCCGTCGCTCTGCGGGAACTCGGCGGCCACCGCGCCGGAGAGGCTCTGCAGACCCGAGCCGATCGCCGCGATCCGGTCCGCGGTGTCGACGTCGGTGTCGTACCGGGCCATGCACAGGCCGTCCGAGGACAGCACCACTATGTGACGGGTCTGCGGGACGCTCTCGGCAAGGTCCTTAAGCATCCAGTCCATGTCCGCGCGGTGATCCATCGGCTACTCATCCTTGTCTGACGTGTCGCTGTTGCCGCGAGCCGGGTCCGGCGCCGGTCTGTCGCCGTGCAGCCCGCTGTGGAGTTCGGCCATCCATACGCCGGGTGCGGGTTCCTCGTGTGCGGTGGCGGCGGGGCCCGGGCGCGCCGGGCGCGGGGACGCCGCGGGTCCTCCGTCTGCGCGCGGCCGGCGGCGCCTGCGCTGCGGCAGGCCGCTCGGCGTCCGCTCCGGCGCCTCGTCCTGCTCCCCGTCGGCCGCGGCCCCGGCATCCGGGTGCGCCGCGGGGGCGGTTCCGGCGCCGGATGGGGCGGGGGCGGCCTCCCGGCGCGGCACCGTGTCGGCCGCCGCGCGGTGCTCTGCCGGCTCCGGCCGCGGGCCGTCGGTGGACAGCGGCCGGAGTCCGGAGGCGGCGCCGATGCCGTGCGCGCGGCCCTCGGCCGGGGCGGTGGTGATGAGGCTCTGCGGCACGGTCAGCACCGCGCGGACGCCCCCGTAGGCGGAGGGCGGCAGCGAGACCTGGAAGTCGTAGGCCTGCGCCAGCCGGCCGACCACGGCCAGGCCCAGTCGCGGCGACTCGCCCAGGTCGTTCAGGTCGATGCCGGCCCGAGCCTCCTTCAGCATGCGCTCGGCGCGGGCGCGGGCCTCCTCGCTCAGGCCGACCCCGCCGTCCTCGATCTCGACCGCGATGCCCATGTGCACCTCGACAGCGGTGAGATGGACGCGGGTCTTGGGGGGCGAGTAGCGGGTGGCGTTGTCGAGCAGTTCGGCCAGTGCGTGGATGAGCGGTTCGACGGCCGGGCCGACGACGGCCACCTCGGCGACGGAGTGCAGTTCCACCCGCTGGTACTCGAGGATCCGGGACATCGCGCCGCGCAGCACGCTGTACAGCGGGACTGCCCGGTTCCACTGGCGGCCGGGCCGGGCGCCGCCGAGAACGGCGATGCTGTCGGCGAGGCGGCCGATGAGCGCGGTGCCGTGGTCCAGCCGGAGGAGGTCGGTGAAGAACTTGGGCTCGTTGCCGTGCCGGTCCTCCATGGTGCGCAGGTCGGTCGCCTGCTGGTGCACGATGGCCTGGACCCGGCGGGCGACGTTGACGACGCCGCGCTGCGCCGAGTCGCGCATGGTCTCCTCGGACTGCACGGCTTCCACGACGGAGCGCAGCAGGGCCTCGTGGGCTGTGCGGAACCGGGGGCCGAGTCCGCCGTCGACGGGGTAGGAGCGCAGTACGTCCTGGGAGAACTCGCCCTCCTCCAGCCTCGCCACCGCGCGCGGCAGCACCTCCTCGGCCAGCCGTACGGTGGCGGCCTCCTGCTCCGCCAGGTGCCTGCGCAGATCCGCCTCGCGTGCTGCGGCCTCGGCGCGGAAACGTTCCGACTCGGCCCCGCGGCGCACGAGTTCAGCCGTGACACCCGCGAGGACGGCGGCCGCCACGGCGCCGCACACCAGGACCGCGACGCGGGAGGCGGGCGGGACGAGTGCCGCGGCGAGCACGGTGGCCAGGACCACGAGGACGGTGGGGACCCACCACACCGTTCTGGAAGCGGGCCTTCGACTTCCGGACGACACTTCGCGACGGACCATCAGCACCCTCTCAACAGCATAAGATCGACAACCCGACCAGTGATGCGTGGCACCAGGCGGCACGACTGCCGGCCCGCCGTACGCGGAACCCCGTTGCGGGGGAAGGACTCTGGCCGCGGCCTGGTCGTTGTGGCGTCAACTCGCAGAACCGGTCGCAGGATAGCCCTTTCCGATCTTCGTACGCACATGCCGTTCGCATAGTCGGACGAACGTCTCTCCGTTCCGCTGTCCGGAGTGCGCGCCCCCGGTGGTGGACCGGCGGGATCGGGGCCGCCGCGGCCCGGCGCCGCCGGTCGGCGCCTCCGCGGCGCGGCCTCCGGTCCGGGACGGCGACAGCGCCCGCCCGGCCATGCCCCAGGATGCCGCCCCGGTCCCGTCGGGGGCAGGGCACCGGGGCGGCGCCGCCGGACGCGTTCGCCTCCCCGCGGATGTGTCGTGCCCGGATGTGCCGCCTCCCGGTCCGGCGGCCCAGGCGCTTGGCCGGTCCGGAGTGCCTCGCAGGTGTTGCGGTGCGCACGACCGGGTTGCACATCCGCGCAATTCAGGGCAAAGGGCTGTAGACCATGCTGCATGACTCAAAAGCGTCCTGGCGGCAGCGAGCGTGGGTCCCGGCTCGCGGTGCGGAGTGTTGCCGGGCAGGTTTTCGTACTGCAACTGACCATCGTGCTGCTGCTGGTGCTCGCCGCCGCCGCGGGCCTGGCCTGGCAGGCCCGCCTGGCCGACGTCCGCAGCGCCCGGGAGCGCTCCCGGACGTGTGCCGCCACGCTGGCTCTCTCCCCCTCGACGGCCGCTGCCCTGCGCTCGTCCCGTCCGACCGGGAAGCTGCAGCCGGTGAGCGTCCGGGCCGGCCGGGAGTGCGGGATCGACTTCGTAGCGGTCCTCAACCGTGCGGGCGTCCGGCTCAGCGACCCCCTCCCGAAGCTGATCGGCAAGCGGGCCTCGGGCGACTTCAGCCGGGCGCTGGCCGGCCGGTCCTACACCGAGCAGTTCGAAGGGCAGCCCAAGGACTCGGTCCGCGCGGTCGCACCCGTGCAGGACCCGGACGGCACAGTCATCGGGCTGGTCACGGCGGGCGTCGACCTGGCGACCGTCTCGGCCAAGCTGGACCGCGAACTGCCGTGGGTGGGAGCCGGCGCCGCGGGCGCCCTCCTGCTGGCGACCCTGGGCGCCGGTCTGGTCAGCAGACGGCTCAACCGGCAGACCCGCGGCCTGGGTCCGGCGGAGGTGACCCGCATGTACGAGCACCACGACGCGGTGCTGCACGCCGTACGGGAGGGTGTGCTCGTGCTGGACGGCGCCGGTCGGCTGGTGCTCGCCAACGACGAGGCGCACCGGCTCCTGCGACTGCCGGACCACGCACAGGGGCAGCAGGCCGGCGACCTGCGGCTGGAACCGGGCATCGCGGGGCTGCTGACCTCCGGCCGCTCGGCCAGCGACGAGGTGTACGCCGTCGGCGACCGGATGCTCGCGGTCAACCAGCGCCCCACCGGGTCCGACGGCGGTCCGGCCGGGAGCGTGGCCACGCTGCGGGACACCACCGAACTGCGGGAGGTCGCCGGACAGGCCCAGGTCGCCGCGCAGCGCCTGGAACTGCTCTACACCGCGGGCCTGCGGATCGGGACCACGCTCGATGTGGTGCGCACCGCCGAGGAGCTGACCGAGGTCGCGGTCCCCCGGTTCGCGGACGCGGCCACCGTCGACCTGCTCGAACCGGTCATCGGCGGGCAGGAGCCGCTGCCCGGTCCGTCCGCACCCGCCGTCCGCCGGGTCGCGCTGCGCTTCGAGGGCGGCGCCGTCCCGCCGCTGCAACCGGTGGACAGCAGCCCCTCGGGCCCGCCCCTCCCGGTGTCTCAAGGGACCGGCGGAAGCGGTACGGGCGACGGGGAGGGCGGGGACACCAGGGGAGATGGTGGCGGCAGGGACGCCGGAGCCACGGAAGACCTGGCCGAGTCGGTCCTGGAGCCGGACCTGGCCGCCGCCACCGACTGGCGCACCGCCGACCCCGAGCGCGCCGAGCGCATGCTCCGGGAGGGCTTCCACTCGTTGATCACGGTGCCGCTGCGGGCCCGCGGCACCGTGCTGGGCCGGGCCTGCTTCTGGCGCCGGGACCAGCGCGCCTTCCAGGCCGAGGACCTGGCCTCGGCCGAGGAACTGGTCACCCGCACCGCGGTCTGCGTCGACAACGCCCGGCGCTACGCACGCGAGCACGGTCTCGCCGTCACACTCCAGCGCAGCCTGCTGCCCGGCGGACTGCCCGAGCAGAACGCCGTCTCCGCCGCCTACCGCTACCTGCCGGCGCGGGCGGGGGTGGGCGGGGACTGGTTCGACGTCATCCCGCTGCCGGGTGCCCGGGTGGCGCTGGTGGTGGGGGACGTGGTGGGCCACGGGCTGCACGCGGCCGCCACCATGGGCCGGCTGCGCACCGCGGTGCACAACTTCTCCTCCCTGGATCTCCCCCCGGAGGAACTGCTGGCCCATCTGGACGAGTTGGTCACGCGCATCGACCAGGACCCCACGCTCAGCCCGGACACCGCGGCGGTCACCGGAGCGACCGTGCTGTACGCCATCTACGACCCCGCCTCCGGCCGCTGCCAGTTCTCGGGGGCGGGCCATCCGCCACCCGCGCTCGCCTACCCGGACGGCACCACCGCCGTCCTGGAAGCTCCCGAGAACCTGCCGCTCGGCCTGGGCACCTCGCCGTTCGAGACCCGCACCCTGACGCTGCCCGAGGGCAGCCGGCTGGTGCTGTACACCAACGGACTGGTCCAGGTCCGCAGCCGCGATCTCGACGAGCGGCTGGAGATGCTGCGCGCCACGCTCTCCGGCACCTGCCAGGGCCCCGAGGAGACCTGCGGTGCCGTGCTGGAGGCCATGCTGCCCGACCGGACCAGCGAGGACCGCGACGACATCGCGCTGCTCGTCGCCGAGACACGGCTGCTGCCGTCCTCCCGGATCGCCCGCTGGGAGGTTCCCAGCGATCCGGAGGCCGTCGCCCCGGTGCGGGCCGACTGCGCGGCCCGGCTGGTCGAGTGGGGCCTGGAGGAGACGGCCTTCACCGCGGAGCTCATCCTCAGCGAGCTGATCACCAACGCCATCCGCTACGGCGCGCCCCCCATCACCGTGCGGCTCCTCTGCGACCGCTATCTGACCTGCGAGGTCTCGGACAGCAGCAGTACCGCACCGCACCTTCGGCGCGCCACGACCGTGGACGAGGGCGGCCGGGGGCTGTTCCTGATCGCGCAACTCGCCCAGCACTGGGGGACCCGCTACACCGCGGAGGGCAAGACCATCTGGGCCGAACTGTCGCTGGACGGCGCGCCGTCGGAGGTGCCGCTGGTGTGACGCCGCGCGGGCGCGCGGCGGCTACTTGCCGCCGCCCAGCTCGAAGAGGAGGAACAGGAACCCCGCCAGCAGATGACCGGCCACCACGTACACGAACAGCCGCAGCGCCAGACCGCGCGGGAAGCGGCCGTCGCCGCGCTCCTCGCCCGGTTCGTAGCGGCGCTCGCGCCGGGGAGGCGACTGCCGGGAGGCCGGCGCGGACGAGGGGGACTGCGGTTCCGGTGCCTGCTGGGAGGAGGTCATGGCGGGCCCTTCTGTGCGCACGCGGGAAAGGGGAGGGTGCTGTGGTGGGACGGGGCGGCTGGTGCTCCGGGGGCGCCGGGGCGGCGTCGGCGGACGGCCCCCGGCTCAGTGCCGCGGGGTGCCGCCGGGCGCGGCGGAGCCGGCGGAGCCGGTCACACACAGCTCGGCGGTGGGAGACTGCAGGAGGGTGTGGACGAAGAGCAGGTCCGCGCCGTCCGCCGAGGCGGCCTCCAGGCGGTGCGGGGTGAGCGAGTCGAAGTGCGCCGAGTCCCCCGCCGCCAGCGTCTCGGTGACCTGGCCGAGCGTCAGCCGCAGTGCGCCGCGGCGCACATGGATCCATTCCTCGCCCGGATGGACGCGGACGAGGTCCCGCTGCGGGCCGCGCGGCACGTGGACCTGGAGGGCCTGCATCGCGCGTCCGGCCTGTCCCACCTGCCGGTAGTGCCATCCCCCGGCGTCGACGGTCGGTGTCTCCTCACCCCGGACGATCGCGTCTGCGGCCGTGGTCGTCTCGCCCAGCAGCTCACCGACGGTCGTGCCGTAGACACGGGCGAGGGTGAGCAGGAGCGGCAGCGAGGGCTGCCGCTTGCCGGTCTCCAGCCGGGAGAGGTGCGCGGGGGAGAGGCCCGCCCTGCGCGCCGACGCCTCCAGGCTCAGCCCGCTGCGCCGCCTCAGCAGGCGCATGCGGGGCGCGAACGCGGGCGCTTCTCCCGCCTCCGGCCCGGGTGCCCCATCATGGGAAGGGTTCGGACTCATACCCCGATTAAAGACACTCTTTGCCTGTTGGGCAAAACTTTTGCCTCACAGGCAAATGCGCTCCAGGCCGCTCCAGGCCGCTCCCGCCGTGAACCCGGCTCCCGCTCCTCCCGTGGTGACCTGTGAGGACGTCACATCGCCTCGGCACGCCGGGTGGTGACCGCCGCACGCCTCCGGAGCGACCGGTTTCCGCGAGCCCTTGACGAAGGTCCATACCTTCGGCACCGTTCTCTGCCGTGACGTGAGAGCGCTCACCCACCCCCACACTGAAGGAGCGCATCATGAGTCCGTCGATCACGCCTGTGCGGAACCACTCCGCACGAAGCGGCCGTCGGCGAAGCCCCTCTCCCGCCGGCGCCCCGGCCGCGCCGACGAGTGCCGCGCACGGCGCCGCACCGCTGGCCGACAACGATGTCGGTCTCCCCGTTCCCCCCACCGCCGCCGTCAACGGAGGTTCCGTCCGATGAGTCCCGTCAGCCGCCGCGCGCTGTTCCGCGGCGCCGCAGCCGCCGCCGTCACCGTCCCCGCCGCCGGGCTCGTCGCACAGCAGGCGACCGCGGGCAGCCTCTTCCGGTCGACGGCCGCCGCCGGACTGTCGTTGAAGATCGTCAACAACAGCGGCGCCTACGACAGCGGGTCGATCCACGTCTACATCGTGGGCAACGACGGCACGAACCAGTGCCACGTCACTCCCGAAGGCGAACTCAAGCCGGTGCAGCTGTCCGACAACGGCCCGGACGGCTACACCGACTACGCCATCCCCCTCACCGGCACCGAGACCACGGTCTCGCTGCCCGAGATGTCCGGCCGCATCTACGTCGCCTGCGGCGAGAAACTCAAGTTCAAGGCCGTCGAGGCCGACACCGGCGCCGCCCTCGCCTACCCCGCCGCCTGGGTCGAGTCCGACCCCAACTACCCGGTCGTGCACGACTGTGCGGAGTTCACGTACAAGGGCGGCGCGATGTACTGCAACACCACCATGGTCGACATGTTCAGCGTGCCGCTGGCCATCGGGCTCAAGGGCACCAAGCAGCAGACCACCGGCACGCTCAAGCCCGGCGCCCGCGACCGGATCTTCGACTCGGTGCGTTCCGTCGAGGCGTTCTCGCAGCTCGTCATCGATGACAAGCGCGTCATAGCCCCGGGCCACGGCCTGGGTGCCGGCCGTTTCGCGGAGGACTACTTCGCGCCGTACATCGACCAGGTCTGGGCCGCGTACCAGAGCAAGGATCTGAAGGTCACCACCAACGCCGGAACGTTCACCGGCCGGGTCGTCGGCGACCGGCTGTCCTTCTCCGGCCCGGCCGAGGTGTCCTTCGGCAAGCCCTCCACCAAGGACGTCCTCTTCTGCGACGGCGCACTCGCCGCGCCCAACGACGGCACCACCGGACCCGTCGCCGCCATCCTCGGCGCCGCCTTCAACCGCACCACCCTGCTCTCCGCCGCCGACCAGCCCACCACCGACCCCGCCGCCTTCTACCAGGGCGACCTCACACACCACTACGCCAAGGCCATGCACGCTGCCACGGAGGACGGCAAGGCGTACGGCTTCGCCTTCGACGACGTGGGCGGTTTCGCCTCGTACATCGAGGACGGTGCCGCGAGCGAACTGACGCTCACACTGACGCCCTTCGGGTGACGGCCGCGGGGGACGTCCGCCGTCCGCCGCCGGTCCGGGGACGGGCGACGGATCCGGGGCCGGCGCGGATCGCCTGACCGTCCCGGGGCACCCGCCCGATCCGGGCGGCGCCGAGGCGCGGGAGAGCCGCGCCTCGGCACGGTGCTCCGCCGCCGTCCGCACCGGGAATGCCGGACGGTGGCGACGGCCCGTCCTGGACGGGTGCCGGTGAGATCGCTGTCACCAGCCGCAAACGGTGGTGACCTTCGTCATCGGGACATGCCGCCGATGCCGCATACTCGACCGGATGCCGGCTCCGGCAAGGCGGGAGTCGGACCTCATCAGCGATCAGATCGAAGCCTCGTCGGCCGGCGAAGGCGCGGCGCACGGGCGCAGGATCATGAGCGAGTCCTCCAGGGTCGCCACCATGGCAAAGGGGAACCGGTCGAGCTCGAGACAGAGCGCGACGTCATCAGGATGGGCTCCTGCGCGCACACCCTCCGCCAGCTCGGCGGCAGCTCGCGATCCGGCAGCGCGGCGGAGGAACTCGGCTGCGTGCGTCGCGGCCTCGGTCGCCCTCCGGGCGATGTACTGAGCGCACGCCAGATCTTCATCGGCCCGCCCGTCCTCGCCAGTGACCACGAACGTGACACTGTCACTCTTGCGCTTCCGCAGGAGCCGAGCCGTTGCCTCCGCCACCACGAAGCCGGTGCACAGCACCAGCGATGCCTCCTTGACCGCAAGGGCGCCGACCGTCCCCGCCGTGGTCTTCTGCACGACGGTCCGTCCGCCGAGGTCGATGGACCGCAGCAGGCCCGGCGAGTTGACGGTGTCGAACCCAGGTGCCGGTGGACCGTCTTTGAGCGCCACCCAATCCGGGTGGCGAGCCTTGAGCGCCAGGGCCTCGTCCGGCGACCCGGCAAGAACGATCTTTTCCGCCCCCTGCTCGAAGGCCCAGGCAGCCACCGTGAAAGCACGCATGACGTCGACGACGACGGCTACGGACGGGACTTCGGCCAGCTCGGCGATGCCGAGGAAACGAGCGTCCATCCGGTCATGATCGCCCATGCCCGACCCGAAGCAGGCGGACGGTGACGCGCATCACATCGATGGTCCCGGTGCACCACCTCCGGCTGCCTGCGTCGCGGAAGCAGTGCGCAACCAACGCGACCCCACCGCACGTGACCCTCGCCGTCTGCGGCTGGTGACAGCGTTCCTTCCGGCGCCCTGGATGCGCCGTCGGCCTCGCCGGACCTCCCGCGGTCGGGCACACCTGCCGGTTCGGCACGCCGACTCGCGGAACCGCGGGCTCAGCGCCGCTCGGCGCACACGAGGAAGATCCTGCGGACGCCGGGGACGTCCCGCGGGGACACCGGGTCCCGCCAGCGGCCGTAGTGGGCACTCTCGTCACCGGGCTGGACGACCTCGGCGGTGAAGCGGTGCCGCTCGAAGAGGGCTTCCGGATCGTCGGTGCCGAACCGCCAGGGGCAGCCCCACCGGGCGAAGACCTCCAACTGGCCGCGCGCATGGGCCGAGGTCAGTGCCTCGGCGTTGACCAGGTCCCCCGCGACCAGGCTGCCGGTGGCGGTGACGGTGCGGAGGCGCTGCAGCAGCCGGTGCACCTCGGTCCCGTGCAGGTAGGGAAGCACGCCTTCGAGGAGCCACACGGAGGGCGCCGTCGCGTCGTATCCGGCCTCTTCCAGACGGCGCTCCCAGCCGGGAGCGGTCAGATCGGCCGCGATCATCCGATGCGCCACCCGGGGGCGTGCTCCGGCGAGCCGGCGCCGCTTGTGGTCCAGCACGGAGGGGCGGTCGATCTCGAAGTAGCGCACCGACTGTGCCCACTCCAGCCGGTAGGGGCGGGAGTCGACCCCGGATGCGGCGGACACGATCTGGGTGTGCCGGCCCCGGGAGACGCGCTGCAGGAGGTCGTCGAAGAAGCGGGTGCGGATGGCGTTGACGTCGAGGCTGTCGGGCATCGCGCGCCGCCGGTGCGGTGGGAAGGTCGCGCCCCACATCTCGTCCAGCAGCTTCGGCCCCTCGTCGCCGCACAGCTCCTGCGCGTACGGGTCCGCGTAGAGCCGGTCCGGCCGTTGGCTCTCCAGCGCACGCATGGCGGCGGTCAGCAGCGCTGTGCGTCCCACCGCGTCCATCGTCTCGGTCATGACGTCCTTTCCGGCGGCCGGCCGCCGGCTGCCGACTTCCGGTGTCGGTTCGGCCGACGGCCCGGTCAACAGCCCTCGGCCACGGCCTCGATGAGCGACGCGTGCGCGGAGAGGGTGTCCACCCGGCGTACGGTCAGTCCTGCCCGCGCCAGGAGCTGCTCGTACTCCCGGCGCGTGCGCCCCTTCCCGTTGAGTACGGTCATCATCAGCATGTCGTGGGTCTTGCCGGGATGCGGCTCGTTCCCTTCCGGGATCAGACCGTTGACGACCAGCAGCCGGCCGCCGGCCGGAGCCGCGCGGCGGCATGCGCGCAGGATCCGCACGCACTCCTCGTCCGGCCAGCTGGCCAGCACGTGCTTCAGCAGATACACATCGGCGCCGGCCGGGACCGAGGAGAAGAAGTCGCCGGCCTCCGCCTGCCACCGTCCGGCCAGTTCGGGGATGTCGAGCACATGCGAGGCGATGACCGGCTCCCGGTCGAACAGGACGCCCGTCACCGCCGGGTTGCGCAGCAGGATCGCCTTCAGCAGGCCGCCGCGCCCGCCGCCCACGTCGACCACGCGCCGCACGGAGGAGAAGTCGAAGGCGCCCGCGACATCGTCGCTCAGCGTCTGCGAGAACGCCGCCATGCCGGCGTGGAAGGCCGCCCCCACCTCGGGGTGCGCAGCGAGGTGGTCGTAGAAGGGGATGCCGTAGACCTGCTCGAAGGCGGTGCCGCCGGTGCGCACCGCTTCCGGCAGCCGGGCCGCCGGGAGCCAGAAGACGTCCTCTCCGCGCATCATGACGTAGTCGCGCAGCGACCCGTCCACGCCGGTCCGCAACGGTTCGGCGAGCGGGGTGAGGTGGAAGCGGCCGGTCTCGTCCTGCCGGAAGACGCCCTTCGTCGCGAGGAAGCGCAACAGCCTCCGCAGGTGCGGGCCGTGTGCCTGCGCCGACCGGGCGAGCTGGTCCGCGGTGCGCGGGCCGTCGGCCAGGTGGTCGGCGATGCCCAGGCGGGCCGCCGTGTGGAGGGCGGCCGAGTAGAGGTAGCCGAAGGACAGCTCCAGCAACTGGCCGGCCGGGTCCGCTGCGGCTGCCGGAGTGTGCTGGGCGTCCGGACGGGCGGCACTGGTCATCAGCTGGGTCCTCTCTCGTCGCGCGGCTCGCGCGGCGGCTCGTGCTCGCGCGGGACGCCGGCCCGACACTTCGTGCTTCCGGGAGTGACGCGACCGCTGTACGCGGAGTGGCCGTACGGGGTGCCGCCCGGCCGCGGTGCGACGTGCGGGGTGCGACGTGTCGTGCGTGTCTCGGATGTGGTGCGGCCGGTTGGCGCACGGTCCGGGCCAGTGTGCGGAGGGCGGGTCGTGCGGTGGTCGAGGGGCGCAGGAGGGCAGGCGTGACGGAACGGGCGTGCTCGTCGTCGACTGCTCGTCATGCCTGCGTCAAGTATCGGCCGAGTCCGTTCGCGGACGATCGGCCGCTCCGTACCCGCTTCACCCCACCGGTTCCGCAAGGAGGCTTTTCATGGCCGACGCATCCGCCCGTACCGCGGTACAGGGCTTCGCCGACGCGGCCGCGCAGCGCCGCGCCAACCGTGCCACGGTCGAGAAGTATCTGGAACACACCAAGGGCCGGAAGCGGCTGCGCCGCCACGAACTGTTCGCCGAGGAAGGCAGCGGGGGGCTGTGGACCAACGACACCGGCGCCCCCATCGAGATCACCGGGCGGGCTCGCCTGGCCGAGCACGCCGTCTGGTCGCTGCAGTGCTTCCCGGACTGGGAGTGGTACAACATCCAGGTTTTCGAGACGCAGGACCCGCGCTTCTTCTGGGTCGAGTGCGACGGGCACGGGAAGATCAACTTCCCGGGCTATCCGGAGGGGTACTACGAGAACCACTTCCTCCACTCGTTCCGCTTCGACGACCGCGGGCAGATCCTGCAGAACCGGGAGTTCATGAACCCGTTCGAGCAACTGCGCGCGCTCGGCATCCCGGTGCCGACGGTGCGACGGGACGGCATCCCCACCTGACCTCCCGCCCGCTGCCGACCCCGTGGACCCGCCGGGAGCCCCTCGCGGCGCCTCCGCCCGTACCGACGGCCCGCGCGCCCCCACCCCGCACCCCCGGCGCCGCCCGAGCGGCGCACCCCACCGCTGGCACCGCCGCCCGGCGCCACCCCCGGCAGCCGCGGGGAGTTCCACCGCACGACAGAAAGGCACCGCTCCCATGCCAGGCATCCCGCCCATCGCGTCCTACCCGCTTCCCTCCTCCCACCAGCTGCCGGCCAACACGGCCGACTGGAGCGTGGACCCGGACCGGGCAGTGCTGCTCGTCCACGACATGCAGCGGTACTTCCTGGCGCCGTTCCCCGGCACCGTGCGCGCGGAACTCCTCGGCAACGCCGCACGGTTACGCACCCGCTGCGCGGCCCGCGGCGTGCCCGTCGCCTACTCCACCCAACCCGGTGCGATGAGCACCCGGGACCGCGGCCTGCTGAGGGACTTCTGGGGCCCCGGGATGCGCGCCTCGGCCGACGACCGCGAGGTGGCCGAGGAACTGGCCCCCGCGGCGGGCGACTGGCTGCTCACCAAGTGGCGCTACAGCGCGTTCTTCCGCTCGCCTCTGCTGCGCCGGATGCGCGAGGCCGGACGCGACCAGCTCATCCTGTGCGGCGTGTACGCGCACGTGGGTGTGCTGGCGACGGCGCTGGACGCGTACGCGAACGACATCCGGACGTTCCTGGCCGGCGATGCCGTCGCCGACTTCTCGCAGGACCGGCACCGGATGGCCCTCACCTACGCGGCGGAACGCTGCGCCATGGTCGTCTCCACCGATCGGCTGCTCGCGCAGGTCACGTCATGAGCGGCGCGCTGTTCGAGCGGGTGCTCGACGACCCGTCCGCGCCGTTCGCTCTCCTCCACCGCCCCCACGGCGCGCCCGGACGCGGTGCCGACCGCCTGGAGGTCCTCGTCGGGCCGGTCTCCGCGCACCCGACGCTGGCGCGGATACCACTGCCGGAGCATCCGGTCCCGGAGCGCCCCGACAGCGCCGGGCGGTCCGGCGACACCGCGGCCGGCACGGCTCCCGGGGACGGAGGACACCGCCACGAGACGCTCGTGCTCATCCCGTACCGCCAGCTCACCGAACGCGGCTACGCGTGCGTCGACGACGCCGCCCCGCTCGTCGCGCTGACGGTCACCGGCCAGGAGTCGCTTCCCCTCGCCGAGGCGCTGCCCCGGCTGCCGCGCACGGCGACCACACTGGTCAACCAGCGCTTCGTGCCCGGAGACACGGAGTACGCGGACACCGTGCGCCGCGTCGTCACCGAGGTGATCGGGCGCGGAGAAGGGGCCAACTTCGTCATCAGGCGGGACTTCGTCGCCGACCTCACCGACTACTCCGGTGAACTCGCCCTGGCCTCCTTCCGCCGGCTCCTGGAGAGCGAGTCGGGTGCCTACTGGACCTTCCTGGTGCACACCGGGGAGCGCACACTGGTGGGGTCGAGTCCGGAGCGGCACATCAGCCTGCGTGACGGCACAGCGGTGATGAACCCGATCAGCGGCACCTACCGCTATCCGCCCGGCGGCCCGGAACTCGCCGGGGTCCTGGACTTCCTCGCCGACCGCAAGGAGGCCGAGGAACTGTACATGGTCGTCGACGAAGAGCTGAAGATGATGGCGCGGGTCTGCGAAGCGGGAGGTCGCCTCGCCGGGCCGTACCTGAAGGAGATGGCCCGGCTGGCCCACACCGAGTACTTCATCGAGGGGTGCACGGCCCGCGGCGTGCGCGAGATCCTGCGCGAGACGCTGTTCGCGCCGACCGTGACCGGGAGCCCCCTGGAGAGCGCGGCCCGGGTCATCTCCCGGTACGAGCGGCGGGGCCGCGGCTACTACAGCGGCATCGCGGCCCTGATCGGGCGGGACGCGCGCGGCGGCAGGACGCTGGACTCCGCGATCCTCATCCGGACCGCCGACATCGATGCCACCGGGGAGGTCCGCATCGGCGTCGGTGCCACGCTCGTCCGCCACTCGGATCCGGCGTCCGAGGCGGCCGAGACCCGTGCCAAGGCGGCAGGACTCATCGCGGCCCTGGAGCCGGGCTCCTCCCGATCCTTCGCCGCCCATCCGCGCGTGCGCGGTGCGCTGGCCCGGCGCAACGAGCCGCTCGCGGACTTCTGGCTGGCCGAGGCCGCAGCCGGCCGGACACCGGAGCCCGGGCCGCATCCGCCGGGACCGGGCGGCCTCCGTCGCTCCGCGGGCTTCCCCGGTTCCTCCGAAGCCCCCGGGGCCGCCGGTCCCCACGCCGCACACGGTCTCGACGGAGCTGCCGGACTGGCCGGCCGGAGCGTCCTGGTCGTCGACATGGAGGACACCTTCACGGCCATGATCGCCCTTCAGCTGCGGGCTCTCGGCCTGCGGGTGAGGGTGTGCCGCTACGACGAGGAGGTCGCGTTCGACGTCTGCGACCTGGTGGTGATGGGACCGGGCCCCGGCGACCCGCGGGACCTCTCGTGCCCCAGGATGGCCCGGCTGCATGCGGCGATCGGCTGCCTGCTCGAGCGGCAGCTTCCGTTCGTCGCCGTCTGCCTCAGCCACCAGGCCCTCTGCCGCCGGCTCGGGTTCCCGCTCCTGCGCCGGGACGCTCCCGATCAGGGGGTGCAGCGGGAGATCGACCTGTTCGGCGTCCGCGAACGGGTCGGCTTCTACAACACGTTCGCCGCCCACGCCCGGCACGACAAGACCGATGTCGACGGGGTGGGCGTGGTGGAGGCGGCGCGGGATCCCGGGACGCAGGAGATCCACGCGCTGCGCGGGCCGCGGTTCGCGTCGATGCAGTTCCACGCCGAGTCGGTGCTCACCCGGAACGGCCCGCGCATCGTGGGCCGCGCTCTCCAGGCCGCACTCGGGCGGTGACCCGGCACCTCGGCGCCCGGCCAGGGACCCGGCACCCGGCACCCGGGCCCGGAGCCGGCAGCCCGGCCGGCCCGGAGCCCGGACGAAGCGGCCCGCGCCGCTCCTCTTCGCCCACCACATGGAGGCCTCCGATGCACACCTACGTCGTCGTGGACGCGTTCGCCCGCCGGCCGCTGTTCGGCAACCCCGTGGCCGTCTTCTTCGGCAGCGACGATCTGTCCCCCCGCACGATGCAGCGCATCGCGCGGGAGATGAACCTCTCGGAGACGACCTTCGTGCTCCGACCCCGGCACGGCGGTGACGCCCGGATCCGGATCTTCACCCCGGTCAACGAGCTGCCGTTCGCCGGCCACCCGCTGCTGGGCACGGCCATCGCCCTGGGCGCCCGCGGTGCGGGGGAGAGGCTGCGGCTGGAGACGGTCATGGGGGTCGTCCCGTTCGACCTCACACGGGAGCGGGGCACGGTGGTCGCCGCCCGGATGCGGCAACCGGTTCCCACCTGGCGCCCCTTCGAGCGGGCCGGGGAGCTGCTGACCGCGCTCGGCGTGGAGAAGTCCACACTGCCCGTGGAGATCTACCACAACGGGCCCCGGCACGTCTTCGTCGGCCTGGAGAGCGTCGCCGCGCTGTCCGCCCTCCGCCCCGACCACCGCGCCCTGGCCGGATTCGAGGACCTGGCCGCCAACTGCTTCGCCCCCGGCCCGGACGCGGAGGAGGGACACCCGGCGCCGGACGAGGAGGGCGCGAGCTGCTGGCGCACCCGGATGTTCTCGCCCGCCTACGGCGTCACCGAGGACGCCGCCACCGGGTCCGCTGCGGGCCCGCTGGCCGTCCATCTGGCCCGGCACGGCATGGCCCCGTACGGCCGGCCGATCCGGATCACCCAGGGCGTCGAGATGGGCCGCCCCTCGCTGATGCTCGCCCGGGCCGAGGGGACCGCGGAGTCCGCCGGTTCCCCCGAGTCGGTGGAAGTGGGCGGCGCCGGGGTGCTGGTGGCGGAGGGCTGCCTCCATGTATGACAGCGGCGCGGAGGCAGCCCGCCCCGATGACATCCGCGCGACGGCCGCGCGGCGGACACGGAAGCGGGACCGCATGGACACTGACAGGTCGGAGACCCTGACCGCGGGGATCGACGTCACCTTTGCCGAGTACCTCTCGCCGCCCGCCGAGCCGCTGGGACTCCTGCGCGGCTGGCTGGAGTCCGCGGAGGCGCGCGGCGTTCGCGAACCGCGCGCCCTCGCGCTGGCCACCGCCGACGCCCGGGGCCGCTCCTCGCTGCGGACCGTCGTCCTGAACCGGGTGACCGCCACCGGCATCGTCGTCGCCACCCACGACGGCAGCCGCAAGGGCCGCGAACTCCGGGCCAATCCCTGGGCCTCCGGCCTGCTGTACTGGCGTGAGACCGGTCAGCAGATCAGCCTGGCGGGCCCCGTCCGCAGGCTCCCCGACCCCGAGTGCGACGCGCTGTGGGCCGCCCGCCCGGTGTTCACCCACGCCATGACCGTTTCCTCCCGGCAGAGCGAGCCGCTCGGTGATCCGGCGGACGTGGCGCGGCTGCGGGCCCGTGCCGAGTCGGTCGGCGACCAGGGGCCCCAACCGCGCCCCGCCGCGTACGTCGGGTTCGAGATCGCCCCCGAGTCCGTCGAGTTCTGGGCCAACGGCACCCAGCGGCTGCACGAGAGGCTGCGCTACGACCGTACTGCGGACGGCTGGAGCGCGGTCCGGCTACAGCCGTGACGGCGCGGGGCCGTGCCGGGGACCGTGCGTGGTCCCCGGCGGCGTCCCGCGGGGACAGCCGGGGGGCGCGCCGCCCGGGGCGAGTCCGGAGGCGTACGCCAGCGGCCAGGGCGGCGGCAGCGGCCGCCACCCGTGCGCGACCGGCCGGGTGCCGGGGCAGTCGCCGTCGAACAGCACGCGCGTGGCGTCGGTCACCCGCACCCCCGCGAGGTTCACGCCCCGGCCGCCGGAGACCCTGGTGGTGGTGTAGCGCCAGCGCAGCCGCAGGCCCGCCGGGTACGGACCGGCCGGCAGTCGGGCGCGCACCCGCCGCCAGTGGCGCCCGTGGTACCCGGACCGTGCCGTACCCGGTACGGCGCGCCAGGTCCGGCCGCCGTCCGTGCTGTACTCCATGCCGAACCGGTCGGTTCGGTCGAGGTCCACGAAGGCGTCGTACCGGACGCGCAGCGGGCTGCGCCTGCCGTACGGCCGGTCCGCGTCGTCCTGCGGCCGGGTGGCCCGGTCCGCGGGAGGGAGCCGCAGCGGACCGGTCGTCAGAGTGGCGTCGGTCTCGGGGAAGCCGCTCCGGTCACCGGCCTCCCGGCCGCCGCGCCGCAGGCCGTCCGGGGGCCCGGCGAACCACGAGGGGCCGCCGCCCGGTGCCCGTACCGGAATCGACCGGGCCAGCGCCCTGGCGAGTGCCCGTCGCGCCGGGTTGGTCGACGGGCTCTCGTCGCGGGGGTGCACCCGGTTGGTGAGCAGAATCGCGAAGGAGCGCGAGAGGGGGTCGATCACCAGCGACGTGCCGGTGAATCCGGTGTGCCCCAGCGTCCGCGGCGAGGACAGGGCGCCCATGTACCACGTCTGGTCGAGTTCGAAGCCCAGGCCGTGGGCGTCCCCGGGGAAGCGACTCGTGTAGTTCCTGCCCAGCAGCGTGACGGCGGACGGGGCGAGGATCCGCCGACCCCGGTACGTCCCGCCGTTGAGCAGCGTCTGGGCGAGCACCGCCAGATCGTCGACGGTGGAGAAGATTCCGGCGTGTCCGGCCACGCCCCCCATGGCCCAGGCGTTGTCGTCGTGCACCGACCCGCGCAGCAGCCCCCGGGCCGGCCGGGTCTTGACCGAGGTGGCGGCGATCCGCGGCCGCCGGGCCGCGGGCGGGCGGTAGGCGGTGTCGTGCATGCGCAGCGGCCTGGTGATGCCCTGCCGCACGAGAGCGTCGAACGGCCGCCCGGTCACGCGTTCCAGAACCAGTTGCAGACTGATCATGTTGATGTCGGAGTACCGGTAGGCGGCGCCGGGCCGGGCGAACGGCCGGGTCCGCAGGATCGAGTGCCGGCGCGCCCGCTGTCCGCCGTCGACCCTCCACAGCGGTGGCCGGGGCTCGGCCGGCAGCCCGGAGGTGTGGGTGAGCAACTGCCGGAGGGTGATGCCGCCCTTTCCCCGAGCTGCGAACGCGGGCAGGTAGCGGGCCACGGGTGCGTCCAGCCGCAGCCGGCCGGCGTCGACCTGCTGCAGGGCGACGATCGAGGTGAACAGCTTCGTGAGGGACGCGACGTCGTAGACGGTGCCGGTGCGGGCCGGTACCCGCCGGCGCGGGGGCAGAAGCTCCCGCTGCGCGGTGTAGCGGACGGCGTCGCCGCTCGCGCGCCGGGCGACGACCGCGCCGTCGTGCGCCAGCAGCGCCGTGGCCCCCGGGAACAGATACTCCGCGCCGCTGGCGGGGTCGGTCCAGTCCGGCAGCCGGCGCAGGAAGGCGTCGACGGGTCCGGGATCGAGTCCCACCCGCGCGGGGGCCGCGCGCCGGAGCACGGTGCCGGCGGGCGCGAACCCCCGCGCAGGCCGGTCGAACCTCCTGGCGACGCCCGGCCCGGGAAGCGGCTCCGGCTTCCGGGCCGGGCTCGCGCCCGAGGGCGGTACGGCCACGAGCAGTCCGGCCAGTACGACGAGCACACTCGCCGGAAGGACGGCGTAGGCAGCAGCCCGCATGCAGCACCCCTCGGCCTCGCAGCTGTCAGAGACGGTTCCGCGCCGACGAACTTACGCGTGTCGCGCTCCCTCGCCGGGCACCGGCGGGCATCCCGGGTGTGGCCGCGCGCACTGATGGGCGGTCAGCCGCGGTGGCCCGGCCGGACGGACGGACGCGGAACCGACCGCGGACACTGCCTGGAAGCCAAGATCTTCATCAGTCTTCTAGGACGGGGCCGAGTCCGACGGTCCCGGGCCGGGCGGGGGACCGCTCCGCCGGGCCGACGACGGAGCCGAGACCGGGGCGGGGGCAGGCCGGAGCGGTGTGCCCGCCAGCGGGCACTCGTACGGGCAGGGCTCCGCCGGCCCGGGCGGGCGCTCCTCGGCGGCCCGCTCCGGCACGGACGGGGGAGCCAGGACGTCGCGCCGGATCGTCGCGAAGGCGAGGAGCCCGCCGGCCACCGCCAGGCCCGCCGTGATGAGCATGGCCGTCCGGAAGCCGGCCGCGAGAGCGCGCGGGTCCTGGAAGTCGCTGCCGCTGATCCCGGCGAGCACGGGCAGCGCGGCGACGGCCGCGAGCTGGGCGACGCGGGAGACGGCGTTGTTGACGCCCGACGCCACGCCCGAGTGTTCCGCGGGCGCCGCCGCCAGGGCGGTCGCGGTCACCGGTGCGACCGTGGTGGCCAGGCCCAGTCCGAAGACCAGCACGGCGGGCAGCACCGCAGCGGAGTAGCCGCCCACGCCGCCCTCGCCCACCTCGATCCGCAGCATCAGCAGCATGCCGGCCGCCAGCAGCATCGGCCCGACCGTCAGCGGGATGCGCGGGCCGACGCGCTGGGCCAGTGCACCGGCCCGCGAGGAGAGGGCGAGCATCAGCAGGGTCACCGGCAGGGACGCCGCGCCCGCGTACAGCGGTGTGTAGCCGAGGGAGGTCTGCAGGAAGACGACGAGCAGGAAGAAGACCCCGCCCAGCGCGGAGTACACCACGAAGGTGACGGCGTTCGCGCTGAGGAACTGGGGGGCTGTGAAGACGCCCGGGGGCAGCATGGGGCTGGGCGCACGGCGCTCGGTGCGTGCGAACCCGGCCAGGGCGGCGAGGCCGAGAACGAGAGCGGCGCCGGTGAGCCAGCCAGGCGACTCGCCGCGCGGCCCCTCGATCAGTGCGTAGGTGACTCCGCCCAGCCCCAGGACCGCCAGCCCCGCGCCGGATGCGTCCAGTCGTCCCGTCGCGGCGGGGTCGCGGCTCTCCGGGACCCGGCGGGCGGTGACCGCGATGACGACGAGCCCGATCGGGACGTTGATGAGAAAGATCCACCGCCAGGAGAAGGCGTCGATGAGGTAGCCGCCGACGATCGGGCCGAGCGCCGAGGCCACCCCGGTGAGCGCGGACCAGGCGCCGATCGCCGCGGGACGGTCGGCGGAGCGGTAGGTCGACTGGATGATGGCCAGACTGCCGGGGGTGAGCAGCGCGGCGCCGACGCCCTGCAACGCCCTGGCCAGGATGAGGATCCCGGCGGTCGGCGCCAGCGCGCACAGTACGGAGGGGATCATGAAGCAGACGACGCCGAGGGTGAACACCCGCCTGCGCCCGTAGCGGTCGGCGAGCGAGCCGCCGAGCAGGATGAGCGCGGCGAGCGTGAGCAGGTAACTGTCGAGCACCCACTGGAGATCCGACACACCGGCACCGATGTCCCGTCCGATCACGGGCAGCGCCACGTTGACGACGGTCGCGTCGAGGAAGCCCATGGCGGAGCCCAGGACGGTCGCCATGAGCACCCACCTGCCGGTGGCCGACCGGAAGCGGACGGTGCCGGGTGCGGTGTTCTGGTGCGCCTCCATGGTCCCTCTCCCGACTTCCGTACCCGCCTGCCCTCCCGGCGATCGTAAGGCGGGTGGCGTCGGTTCCCGGTCAGGCGCCCCGGTGGTGGCCGGCCGCGCCCGGGGCGCGCGGCCGGGGGCCGCGGACACCCGACCGCATGTTGTGGGCCCGTCACAGCAGGGCCGGTGAACGGTCACCGCTCCCGAGGCGCTCTTCCACCGCCCCGCGCGCTCGACCATGATGTGCGCGGACATCGACACGGACCGACGGGGGATGCGTATATGGACAGGCGGGGATTTCTCAGGGGCGCGGCCGTACTGCCGGCGGCCGGGGTGCTGGCCTCCGCGGCCGGCGGCGTCGCCGTGGCGCAGAGCGGAGCCCGGGCGCGCACCCGGCGGCGGGCCGGCCCGCAGGACTGGATGGCACCGCTGCCGGCCGCCACCCCGCTGCGCTCGCTGACCATCCCCGGCAGCCACGATTCGGGTGCGCGGTACGGCGGCGCCTGGGTGGAGTGCCAGGACACGCTGATAGGCGAGCAGTTGGCAGCCGGCATCCGGTTCCTGGACGTGCGCTGCCGGGCCATCGACGGGGTGTTCGCCATCCACCACGGCGCGTTCTACCAGCATCTGATGTTCGGTGACGTGCTCATCGCCTGCCGGGACTTCCTCGCCCGGCACCCCGGCGAGACGGTCCTGATGCGGGTGAAGCAGGAGTACTCGTCGGTGGGCGACGAGGAGTTCCGCCGGATCTTCGACGTGTACCTGGACGAGAAGGGCTGGCGCTCCCTCCTGCGGCTCGGCAGCACGCCGCCGACGCTGGGCGAGGCGCGCGGCAAGGTCGTGCTCCTCGCCGACAACGGCGGTCTGCCCGGCGTCCGCTGGGCCGACCCGGAGCTCTTCGACGTCCAGGACGACTACCAGGCCGAGCCGTTCGCCAAGTGGGACAGGATCACCGAGCAGTTCCGCCAGGCGGCGGACGAACCCGGCCCCTGGTACGTCAACTTCACGAGCACCGCCGCCGGGCTGCCGCCCGCCTGGAACGCGGACCGGCTCAACCCGCAGGTGCGGAAGTTCCTCGACGGTTCCGGAATGGCCGGGCGTACCGGCCTCGGCATCATTCCGATGGACTTTCCGCAGTCCGAGCCGGGGCTCCTCGAAGCCGTCCTCGCGCACAATCCGACGAGCTGAGTCCGCCCCCGCGGGGAGCGGCGGCCCCGCAGGCCGGCGCTCCCCGCGGACGGGGCCGCCGCACAGGTGCGGATCACTCCGGCGGCAGCTCCCCCGAGCGGGCCACCCGCGCGTACCAGGCGGCGCTGGACCTGGGGGTGCGGCGCTGCGTCGGGTAGTCGACGTGCACCAGTCCGAAGCGCTTGTCGTAGCCCCAGGCCCACTCGAAGTTGTCCAGCAGCGACCAGGTGAAGTAGCCCCGCACATCGGCGCCCTCCTCGACGGCCCGGTGCACGGCCTGCAGATGGCGCTGTAGGTAGCTGAGCCGCTCCGGGTCGTGGAACCGGCCCTCGGCGTCCGGCGCGTCGGGGTAGCAGGCCCCGTTCTCGGTCACGTACAGCGGTGTCCCGGGCGCCTCCCGGTGGAAGCGGAGCAGCAGTTCGGTCAGACCGCCGGGGTCGATGCTCCAGCCCATCGCCGTCCGGCTGCCCGGCGGTTGGTGGAAGGCGACCCGGTCGGCGCCCGGCCAGGGGGAGTGCGCGCTGCCGCCGTGCCCGTCGTTGCGCTCGGGTTCGGTGCCGGCCGGGGCGGCGGAGACGACGGTCGGCGTGTAGTAGTTCACGCAGATCCCGTCGAGCGGCTGGTGGGCGAGGGCCGGGTCGCCCTCTCGGACGAAGGACCAGTCGGTGAGCTGCGCCGTGTCCTCCAGCAGGTCCGTGTCGTACCTGCCGTGCAGCATCGGCCCGGTGAAGACCCGGGTGGCCAGCGCGTCGATGCGGCGGGCCGCGTCGCGGTCGGCCGGGGTGCCGGTGCGCGGGCGCACGGCCGCCGGGTTCAGGCTCACACTGATCTGGGCGGAGCCGGGGAGGGCCGCGCGCAGCGCCTGGACGGCGAGCCCGTGCCCGAGGTTGAGGTGGTGCGCCGCCCGCAGCGCCTCGACCGGGTCGGTGCGGCCGGGCGCGTGCACGCCGGACCCGTAGCCGAGGAACGCGCTGCACCACGGCTCGTTGAGCGTGGTCCACATCTCCACCCGGTCGCCGAGCGCCTCGGCGACCAGGCCCGCGTACTCCGCGAAGCGGTGGGCGGTCTCCCGTGCCGGCCAGCCGCCCTCGTCCTCCACCTCCTGCGGCAGATCCCAGTGGTAGAGGGTGAGCAGCGGGGTGATGCCCGCGCCGAGGAGTTCGTCGGCCAGCGCCCGGTAGAAGTCGAGCCCGCGCTGCGCCGCGGGTCCGCGCCCGGTGGGCTGGACCCGCGGCCAGGAGACGGAGAACCGGTAGGCGCCCAGGCCCAGTTCGGCCATCAGCGCCACGTCCTCCCGGTAGCGGTGGTAGTGGTCGCAGGCCACGTCCCCGGTGTCACCCCCGGCCACCCTGCCGGGGGTGTGTGAGTAGGTGTCCCAGATGGACGGGGTCCGTCCGCCCTCCCGTACGGCGCCTTCGATCTGGTACGCGGAGGTGGCGGCGCCCCACAGGAAGCCGCTCGGGAAGCGGAGCGGGGCGGTGGTGCCCGTCGCCGATTCGGCCTGTACGGAGGTCATAGGTGCGCTCCCGGGGTTGCGGGCACGGCTGTGCCCTGACTCGTGGTGGTGCGGGGTGGTTCGGGGTGGTGGAGCCGTGCGGGAGGCCGCCCCACACGGCCTCTCGCACGGCTCCGGTCCGTGCGGCCGGGTCCCACGGCCCGTCGCGCACGGTCTCGGGTCAGCCTTTGACGGCTCCCTGCATGACGCCGCCGACGATCTGCTTGCCGAACACGGTGAAGGCGAGCAGCAGCGGCAGCGTCCCCAGCAGGGCGCCGGCCATGATGACCGACTCGTCGGGGATGTATCCGCGCCCCAGGCCGGTCAGGGCGACCTGCACGGTGGGGTTGTCCTGGGTCAGCGCGATGATCGGCCAGAAGAACTCGTTCCAGGCCAGTACGAAGGTCAGCATCCCCAGGACGGCCATCGCGGGCCGGGCCACGGGGAAGACCACGTGCCAGACGACGCGCAGGCTGTGCGCACCGTCCACGCGCGCGGCCTCGATCAGCTCCGTCGGCAGCGCGTTGACCAGGTACTGGCGCATGAAGAAGACGCCGAAGGCGTTGACCATCATCGGCAGGATCACCGCCTGGAGCTGGTTGGTCCACTCCAGTTCGGCGATCGCCATGAACAGCGGCACCACGCTGAGCTGTGGCGGCACCATCATTGTGCCGATCACCGTCATCAGCAGCGCGTTCTTCGCGCGGAAGCGGAGCTTGGCGAAGGCGTATCCGGCCAGCGTGGCGAACACCACCGTGCTCAGGGCGATGCTGCCGGCCACGAAGGTGGTGTTCAGCAGTGCCTTGCCCATGTTCGCGTCCTGCCACGCCGTGGCCATGTTGCTGAACAGGTTGCCGCCGAACCAGAACGGCGGCGGCGTCTCGGCCAGCCGCTGATTGTTCCGGGAGGCGGCGATCGCCGTCCAGATCAGCGGGAAGAGCGAACCGGCGGTGAAGAGCAGCAGGATGGCGTAGGTCAGCCGTCCCGCGTGCAGGTGCCGTCCGGCACTGCCTGCCCTGCGGGGGGCCGCCCCGGTGCCCGCTCCGCGGGCGCGGCGCCGGGCCGTCGTCGGCAGCATGTCCATCCCTTCACTTGCCGGTGCTGTTGAGGCGTCGCGCGATCAGCCAGTTGACCAGGCCGATCACGATGAGGAGCAGGAACATCGTCCAGGCGATGGCGGAGGCCCGGCCGAGCTGGAAGTCGAACCAGCCCTGCTCGTAGAGGTAGAGCCCCAGCGTCTGGTACTGGTGCGAACCGCCGCCGGTCTGCGACCCGCCGAACAGCAGCGGTTCTCCGAACAGCTGGGTGGCGCCGATGGTGGAGACGACCACCGTGAACAGGATCGTCGGTCGCAGCGCGGGGATCGTGACGTGCAGGAACTGCTGCCAGCGATTGGCCCCGTCCAGCGCCGCGGACTCGTAGAGGTCGTCCGGGACTGCCTGCATGGCGGCCAGGTAGATCAGCGCGTTGTAGCCCGTCCAGCGCCACACGACGATGGAGGAGACGGCCAGTTGGGAGGTCCAGGTGCCGTTCTCCCAGTCGATGTGCTCGATGCCGAGCAGTCCGAGACCCCAGTTGATCATCCCGTAGTCGCGGCCGAAGAGCATCGTGAACACCAGCGTCGCGGCGGCCACCGAGGTGGCGTAGGGCGTGAGCATCGCGACGCGGAAGAAGGTCGACCCGCGCAGCCGGTAGTTGAGCAGATGGGCCAGCCCCAGGGCCATCAGGAGCTGCGGCACGGTGGACAGCACGCCGATGGTCAGGGTGTTGCGCAGCGCGTTCCAGAAGAAGTCGTCCTCCAGCAGCCTGGAGAAGTTGTGCAGCCCGACCCACTCCATCCGGGTCGGGTCGTGCAGCGAGACCTTGTGCAGCGAGGCCCAGCCCGTGTACAGCAGCGGGAAGAGGCCGAACGCCGCGAAGAACACGAAGAACGGCGCGACGAACGCGTAGGGGCTGAACCGGGCGTCCCACCGGTGGCGCCGCCGGCCGCGGCGCTCCGGGGAGCGCTCGCGGCCGCCGTCCGCCGGGACGGTGCGCCCGGCCTCCCGCACGCGGGGGAGCGGCTCAGTCCTCGACGACGTCATCGATCTTCTTCACCGCGGCGTCCCAGCCCTCTTGGGGCTTCTTGCCCTGCTGCTCCACCTGGAGGATGCCGATGTCGGAGATCGTCGTCTTGATCACCTGGTCCTTCGGCCCGAGCGGAGTGGTGGGGATGCCCTCGGCGGCCTCGGAGAAGATGCTCCCGATGGGCGCGTCGTCGAAGTACGGGTGCTTGGCGTCCTTGACCTCGGGCAGCGCGTAGGCCGCCTGCGAGCTGGGGAAGCTGGCCTGCTTCTCGAACAGCTTGGCCTGCTGCTCCGGTGCGGTCAGCCACTTGGCCAGCTCGACGGCCTCCTTCCGGTGCTTGCCGCCCTTGGGGACGGTCAGGAACGAGCCGCCCCAGTTCGCGGGCCTGGGCGCCGCGGCCACGTCCCACTTGCCCGCGCCCTTGTCCCCGGCTTTCTCCTTGATGTAGCCGAGCATCCAGGGCGGGCAGACCACACTGGCGAAGTCCCCGTTGGCGTAGCCCTGGTCCCACTCCTTGTCGAACTGCTTGAGCTTGCCGGTCATGTCGCCCTTGATCGCGCGCATGGCCAGGTCCCAGGACTCGCGGACGCCCTCGCTCTTCTTGTAGACCAGCTTGCCGTCGGCGCTGTAGTACTTGACCGGATAGCTGGAGACCGCGCCGTTGTAGAGGCCGGCTGCGCCGTCCATGAAGGCGGTGCCCTCGGGCGCGGACTTCATGTACGTCTCACCGGCGTCGACATACTTCGACCAGTCGCCCTGCCACAGCTTGCCCACCTCCTTGCGGTCGGTGGGCAGTCCTGCCTTCCCGAACAGGTCCTTGCGGTAGCAGACACCCATCGGGCCGATGTCCGTGCCGAGGCCCACGACCTGGCCGCTGTCGGCCTTGGCCTGGTTCCACTTCCAGTCGAGCCAGTCGGACTTGCGGATCCCCTCGACCTTCGCCATGTCGACGAGCTTGTCCGCGTGCAGCCCCGCGACCTCGTTGATGTTGTCGACCTCGACGGCCTGGATGTCGCTCAGTCCGCTGTTGGCCGTCAGGTGGTTGAGCAGGGCCGGGTAGTAGTCCTCGTTCCGTTCGGTGGAGTTCTCCTTGATCCGGATGTCCGGATGGAGCTTCTCGTACTCGTCGTAGAGGCCGGCCTGCTTGTAGCCGAAGACCCCGAACACCCCGACCGAGAGGGTGGTCCTGCCGTCCTCGCCGCCGGAGCCGCCGCTGTCCTGGGCGCACCCGGTCAGCGCGCCCGCCCCCAGTACGGCCGCCAGGCCGCAGGCGAGGGGCCCGCTGCGCAGCGGTCGCCCCGTGGTTCTCTTCCTGGTCGTACGCATGGCTGTGCCGTCCCTCCCGGACCTGCGAAAGCGGGAAGCGCTGAAATGGGAGCGCTCCCATCGATGCGTTGCAGCATGTGTGAGGAACGGAGCCGCGTCAAGAGATCTGACAAGGGAGCGCTCCCGGAGTCCGGGAGCAGGCGGATGTAGTTGAATGGGCCCGACACGTGGGGCCGGCCCCCATGGGTGGCGGCCTGTCGCACGGCGGCGCGGCGGCCGCCCGGCAGGTGGTGGACCGGGCACCCGCAGGGCCCGGGAACAAGGAGAGGATGCGTCCATGCCAGCAGCCCGCGCGGACGGCGCCGGGAAATCCGGGCCGACCCTGGAACAGGTCGCCGCGCGTGCGGGCGTGGGGCGGGGCACCGCCTCCCGGGTCATCAACGGCTCCCCCCGGGTCAGCGAACGCACCCGCAGCGCGGTCCAGGCCGCCGTGGCGGAACTGGGCTACGTCCCCAACCGCGCCGCGCGGGCACTGGCAGCCGGAAGCATGGACGCCATCGCGCTCGTCGTCCCGGAGCAGGAGAACCGCCTGTTCGCCGAGCCCTACTTCTCCGAGATCCTGCGCGGGGTCAGCGCCGAACTCGGCGACACGGACATGCAGCTCCTGCTCACCCTCATCCGCGACCAGCGCGGACGCGAGCGCTTCGCCCAGTACGCGGCGGCGCACCGGGTGGACGGCGTCCTGCTGGTCTCCGTGCACGGCGACGATCCGCTGCCCGACCTGCTGCGGGAGGTCGGCATGCCCGCGGTGCTCGGCGGCCGCCGCTCCCATGCCGAGCAGCTGCCCTACGTGGACTCCGACAACCTGCTCGGCGCCCAGCTCGCCGTCGAGCACCTGATCGGCCGCGGGCGGCGGAAGGTCGCCACCATCACCGGGCCGCCGGACATCTACGGGGCCCGCTGCCGGCTGGCGGGCTACCACGCGGCGCTCCGCGCGGCCGGACGGGAGGGCGCCCCGCCGCCGGACGCGGCGGACGGCGGCCCCCGCGCGGACGGCCCCCTGGTCGCGCAGGGCGACTTCACGGAGGAGGGCGGGCACCGTGCCATGCGGGAACTGCTGACCCGCGACCCGGAGGTGGACGCGGTCTTCTGCGCCTCGGACGTGATGGCCGCCGGAGCCCGGCTGGCGCTGCGCGAAGCCGGGCGGGACGTTCCCGAGGACGTGGCCCTGGTCGGGTTCGACGACTCGGCCGTGGCACGGCACATGGATCCGCCGCTGACCACCGTGCGGCAGCCCATCGAGGAGATGGGGCGGGCCATGGTCCGGATGCTGCTCGACCTGATGGCGCACGCCCAGCAGCACCCGCCGTGCTCCGCGCCCGGCGCCGAGCGGCAGCCCCACCTGGTGCTCCCCACCGAACTGGTCCGGCGCCGCTCCTCCTGAACCCGCCGCCGGGCCGCTGCCCCGGTCACCGCGCTCCGCCCGGTCACCGGGCCGGCACACGGTGTGGCGCGCCGGCGGCCCGCGCGGCGTCGTCCGGTTCCCCGAGTTGTGGGCCCGCCGGACCGGACCCACCATCGGTGGGGAACGCCGAACCCCGGCGAGGAGGTGGCGATGACAGAGCTGACGACGTCGCACAGCCGTGGCGCCTGGCCCCGGCTCCGGGTGGCGGACTGGACCGGGACGCGGGACACCCTCCACATGTGGACCCAGATCATCGGCAAGATCCGGCTGGCCCACGCGCCCCTGGTCAACCACTGGTGGCAGGTGACGCTCTACGTCACCCCGAGCGGGCTCACGACCTCCACGATTCCGCACGGCACCGGAGCGTTCGACATCGAATTCGACTTCGTCGACCACTCCCTGCGGATCCGCACCAGCGACGGAGCCGCCCGGCGGGTGCGGCTGGAGGCCAAACCGGTCGCGCAGTTCTACGAGGAGACGATGCGGGCCCTGCACGAGGTGGGCGTCCGCACGCCGATCCAGCCCCGGCCCAATGAGGTGGAGCAGGCGATCCCGTTCCCCGAGGACACCGTGCACGCCTCCTACGACCCGGAGGCCGCCCAGCTCTTCTGGCGCCAGCTCCTGCAGGCGCAGCGCGTCCTGGGGCAGTTCCGCTCCCGCTTCGTGGGCAAGGTCAGCCCCGTGCACTTCTTCTGGGGTGCCATGGATCTGGCCTGCACCCGGTTCTCGGGCCGCTCGGCCCCGCCCCACCCCGGCGGCGCGCCGCACTGCGGGGACTGGGTGATGCTGGAGGGCTACTCCAGGGAGTTGAGCAGCTGCGGCTTCTGGCCGGGCGGCGGTGCGGAAGGGGCGTTCTACGCCTACGCCTACCCGGAGCCGGACGGCTTCCGGGAACATCCGGTGCTTCCCGGCGATGCCTTCTACAGCGAGCAGAACGGCCAGTTCCTGCTCCCGTACGAGGCGGTCCGCACCGACCCCGAGCCCGACCGGGTGCTGACCGACTTCCTGCAGACCACCTACGAGGCGGCGGCCGTGCACGGCGACTGGAACCGCGCCGAACTCGAGGACGATCCGCACCGCTGGGACGTGCAGGAGCGGTCGTTGTCCGTGGAGGGGCGGTCCGGCTGACCGCCGTCCGCTTCGCAGCTCCCGTCCGGCGCGGAGGAACCGCCAGGTGCCCCCGCGCCGGACGGGTTCCATCCGCGCCGCGCGCCCGCCTGTCCCGGCGGCTCTCCGCCCGGCTCCGCGGCACCCCGCTTGGGTGCGGGCCGCGTCCGGTGCGGACTGCGGGCGCGGGCCGGGTCACTGCGGGCAGTCGCAGCCACCCCCACAACCCCGGCCGGGGCGTATTCGGTTCAGGCCGCTGCGGCAGCAGGGTCCGGGCAGCACGTAGGACAGGTGCGGGGCCTCAGCCGGTGAGCGGGGGCTCCCCGCCGGAGTCCGCGTCGGACGACTGCTGCGCGTCGGTTCCGTGGAACTCCGGGTCGATGGCGTTGGCCGCGCCGAGCGCGGTGAGGATCCAGGCGTCTTCCCGCGTCCGGAGCCGTGCCGCCTCTCGGTGCGCCAGTGCGGCCTCCAGCTCGTCCAGCGCGGTGTCCAGCCTGGCGCTGTCCTTGCCTACCGACGCGTCGCGCACGCGCTGCCGAGCTTCCTGCACACCCGCGTCGGCGTCCGCGTAGAGGGTGTCGAGCTCGGATTGTTTCGGGTCAGACATATGTCCAGCGTACGCGCCGCCGTTCGGGTCCGACGCGCGGCCACGCCTCACGCCGCCCGCACCGCCGCACTTCGCCCGATCGCGCCGTCGCGCCGGGGATGCCGACCTGCGGCACCGTCCTCGGGGCGGGGGCCTCCGGCCGGACGACGGAACTTCCGCGGCCACGGCCGGCCGGGCCCGCCGGGCTGCCACCCGGCGCCGGGTACCAGCGGTCGGCGTCGGAACTCCTGGGCCCCGACGCCGGTGTGCGGGAGCGGACGCTCAGGCCGCTTGCGGCGTCCTCTCGTCCTTGAGCATCCTGCGCACCTCTTCGCGCAGTTCCGGGGTGTCGGTGTGGCCGTGGACGGAGGCCGCGTGCTCGGCCGCTGCCCGGACCACCTCGTCCTCCTCACCGGCGATGGTGAGGGTGCAGTTCGATTCGCTCGGGTAATCCCTGCAGTCCGCAACCTTGCGCATCACAGGCACCTTCCTTCGAGCCGGGTGCCGGATACCTCTCGTCTCCAGGGTCGCGCGGCGGACCGGGGCAGGCAAACCCCTGCGGCACCGAGCGGGGGCGGTGGTGCGTCACGGCTGCGGAGTGCGGGACACGTAGACGGTGTTGGCCGAGGTGCCGCCCAGCACCGGATTGTCGAACCGGACGGTGTGTGCCTCGGCGTCCTGGAAGACCTCGCCCAGGGCGGAGAGGAAGCGCTCGTCCGGCGGGTCGTCGGACCACAGCGCGAACACTCCGCCGGGGTGCAGGTGGCGGGCCAGCCGGCGCAGTCCGGCGGGCTCGTACAGCGCCGCGTTGCCCGGCCGCAGGACATGCCGCGGGGAGTGGTCGATGTCCAGCAGGACGGCGTGGAAGCGCCGGTGCGCGGAGTCGGGGTCGAATCCCTGCGGGCTCTCCGCGAGCGCGAAGAAGTCGCCGTGCACCAGGCGGCACCGGGTGTCCGGGGCCAGCCGGGCGCCCGCAGGTACCAGTTCCCGCTCGTGCCACCCGATCACCGCCTCGAGCGCCTCGACCACCAGGAGTGAGCGCACCCGCGGGTCCTGGGACGCGGCATCGGCCGTCCAGCCCAGGCCGAGTCCGCCCACGACGACGTCCAGTTCGTGCCCGGGCACCGCGGCGAGGCCGAGCCGGGCGAGTGCGACCTCTCCCTCGGTGAAGAGACTGGACATGAGGAAGTCGTCATCGAGCTTGACCTCGTACACGTCCGCCCCGGAGGACGGGTCGCGGCGCCGCCGCAGACTGATCTCCCCCAGGTCCGTCGGCTGCCAGTCGAGCTCTTCGAATCGCGCGCTCATCGGGCCAATCTATCCCCGCGCGGAGAGCGGATCGAGATCATCCGGCGCACTGGGATAGAGTGTACGGGCGCGCGGAACGCCGCCGCCGAGCTCCGAGACCGCCCACGCAGGCCGTGGCCGGTGAGGGCGAGCAGGACTTCCGGGCCGCCGACCGGCGGGCCCGATCGACCGGTGACGGTGCGGGAAGCCGTCTCCGTCGCCGCCGAAATACCTTCCGAACCGCCTCCGGTGCAGCAGGCCCGAGCTTCGGCGCTCAGCCCTGCCGGAGGCGCTGTGCTGTGCGGAACGTGCGCGGTGCAGCAGGCCGCGCGGGACCGCGCGGAGACGGGCTCGACCGGCACGGGGCCTCCCGGCGTGCGCCCTTCCCGCATCGGAGTCGACCACGCACGTACGACGCGTACGGCCCGGCCGTACGCCTGAACGGAAACGGATGCATGTCCGCTGAAACTCCCATGGCCACCGGCCCGCGCCCGTCCCTGCCGCGGATCCGCCGGCCCGACTTCCTCGAATCGCAGAAGGTGCTGCGTACCGAGGTACTGGCCGGACTGGTCGTCGCGCTGGCGCTGATCCCGGAGGCGATCTCCTTCTCGATCATCGCCGGGGTCGATCCCAGCGTCGGCCTCTACGCGGCCTGCACGATGGCCGTCGTCATCAGCTTCGTCGGCGGCCGCAAGGCGATGATCTCCGCGGCCACCGGCGCGGTGGCGCTCGTGGTCGCCCCGCTCAACCAGCAGTACGGGCTGGGCTATCTCGTCGCGGCCGTCATCGTGGGCGGGGTCTTCCAGGTGGTCCTTGGCTCACTCGGGGTCGCGAAGCTGATGCGCTTCGTGCCGCGGAGCGTCATGGTCGGGTTCGTCAACGCGCTGGCCGTCATGATCTTCATGGCGCAGGTGCCGGAGATGACCGGGGTGCCTTGGACGGTCTACCCGCTGATCGCCGCCGGTCTGGCCATGATGGTGCTCTTCCCGAAGATCACCAAGGTGGTTCCGGCCCCGCTGGTCGCGATCATCATTCTCACGGTCGTGACCCTCGCCGCCGGGATCGCCGTGCCCACGGTCGGGGACAAGGGGGAGCTGCCCTCCGAGCTGCCCGTGCCCGGTCTGCCCGATGTGCCCCTCACCCTGCACACGCTCACCGTCATCGCGCCGTACGCGCTGGCACTGGCGCTGGTGGGGCTGATGGAGTCGCTGATGACGGCCAAGCTGGTGGACGACATCACCGACACCCACTCCAACAAGTCCCGCGAGTCGGTGGGTCAGGGCGTCGCCAACATCGTCACGGGCCTCTTCGGCGGGATGGGCGGCTGCGCCATGATCGGCCAGACGATGATCAACGTGAAGGCGTCGGGGGCCCGGACCCGGCTGTCCACCTTCCTGGCCGGAGCCTTCCTGCTGGTCCTGTGCCTGGTCTTCGGGCCGATCGTCTCGGACATCCCGATGGCCGCACTGGTGGCGGTGATGGTCCTGGTCGCGGTCGGCACCTTCGACTGGCACTCCGTGCTGCCCCGGACGCTCAAGCGGATGCCGGTCGCGGAGACCGTGGTCATGGCGGTGACCGTGATCGTGGTGATCGCCACCCACAATCTGGCCATCGGCGTGGTGGTCGGCTCGGTCGTGGCCATGATCGCCTTCGCGCGGCGGGTCGCCCACCTGGTCAACGTCTCCGGTGTGACGGACCCCGACGGGACGCAGGCGGTGTACTCGGTCACCGGAGAGCTCTTCTTCGCCTCCTCCAACGACCTCGTCTACCAGTTCGACTACAAGAACGATCCCGACGACATCGTCATCGACCTCTCCGGCGCGCACATCTGGGACGCCTCCTCCGTCGCCGCACTGGACGGGATACAGACCAAGTACGCCGGCTACGGCAAGAAGGTCACCATCACCGGACTGAACGAGCACAGCGCCGACATGCACGAGCGCCTCGCCGGGCAGCTGACCGAGGCCCACTGAACCGCGCCGGGCGCCCCGCGGCGGGCGCCCGGCAACCGACCCCGCCGGTGCGCACAGCCATCCGCCCTGATGAAATGCATATCGTGACAGGTGCGGCAGGAAAGTGGTCATCGGATACGGCACCCCCTATCACCTCCTACGCGGCGATCGGGGACAGTTTCACCGAAGGGGTCGGCGACCCGGGGAGCGACGGAGTCTTCGTCGGCTGGGCCGACCGGCTCGCCGCGCTCCTGGCCGAACGGGACCCGGGCGCCTTCCGCTACGCCAACCTGGCCGTGCGCGGCCGGCTGCTCGACCAGATCGTCGCCGAGCAGGTGCCCCGGGCGGCGGAACTCGCCCCCGACCTGGTGACGTTCTGCGCGGGAGGGAACGACGTCCTGCGTCCCGGCTCCGACCCCGACGTCCTCGCCGCCCGGTACGAGTCCGCGCTGACCGGCCTCCTCCCGTCCGTCGGCACCGTGGTGGTCTGCACGGGCTTCGACACCCGCGAGTTCCCGCTGCTGCGCCATCTGCGCGGCAGGATCGCGACGTACAACGGCCACCTGCGCGCGATCGCCGACCGGCACGGCTGCCCGGTGCTCGACCTGTGGTCGCTGCGGGCGGTCCAGGACCGCAGGGCGTGGGACGAGGACCGGCTGCACCTGTCCCCCGAGGGGCACCGGCGGGTCGCCGCGCGGTGCGCCGAAGTGCTGGGACGCAGCCCCTCCAGCCGCTCCGACGCGCCCTGGCCGGAGGCCGCTGCCGTGCCCGGTTCACGGCGGGACGACCTCTACTGGGCCCGCCAGTACCTGCTGCCGTGGATCGGGCGCCGGCTGCGCGGCGAGTCCTCCGGCGATCATGTTCAGGCCAAGCGTCCCGACCTTCTCCCGTTGCGCACCCCGGACCGGTAGTCCGCGCCCGGCTGCGGCGGGGGAGCGGTGGGTGTGCGGAGCAGCGTGCCGGGTCAGAAGTGGAATACGGGACACCGGGTACTCCTGTGATCCGGTACGCACCCGTACCCACCGGGAACGAGCGAAAGGGAGCGGTGACCATGACCAACGGCGACTCCGACGCCGAGACGATGCATGCGATGACCTACGACCGGTTCGGCGGTCCGGAGGTGCTGTCCGCCACCCGGCAGCCGCTGCCCAAGGTCGGGCCGGGGGAGGTGCTGGTCCGGGTGCGCTGCGCGGCGGTCAACCCCGTGGACTGGAAGATCATGGGGGGCGGCCTCCAGGACGTGATGGACACCGTCTTCCCCGTCGTGCCGGGCTGGGACGTCGCGGGTGTCGTCGAGCGGGTCGGCATCGACGTGCCCGAGTTCTCCGCGGGTGACGAGGTGATGGCCTACGCACGCAAGGACTACGTGCACGGCGGCACCTTCGCCGAGTTCGTCACCGTGCCGGTGCGGTGCCTGGCCCGCCGCCCGAGCACGCTGTCCTGGCAGCAGGCGGCGGGACTGCCGCTGGCCGGGCTCACGGCGTATCAGGCACTCACCCGGCTCGGCACCCGCGAGGGCGAGACGGTGCTGATCCACAACGCGGCCGGGGGAGTGGGTTCGTTCGGGGTGCAGATCGCCCTCGCGCTCGGCGCCCGCGTCATCGGTACGGCCTCTCCCGCCAACCACGACCGGCTGCGCAAGCTCGGCGCCGAGCCGGTCGCCTACGGCGACGGACTCACCGAGCGGATCAGGGCCATCGCGCCGGAAGGCGCGGACGTGGTCGCCGACTTCGTCGGCGGCGTCCTGGACACCACGCTGGAAGTCCTGGCCGACGGCGGCAGGCACGCCTCCATCGCGGACAACACCGTGGTGGAGAAGGGCGGCCAGTGGATGTGGGTACGCCCCAGCGGCGACGATCTGACGGTCCTGGCCGGATGGGCCGACGAGGGCCGGCTGTCCGTGCGGGTGGCCGACGTGTTCCCGCTCGCCCGGCTGGCCGACGCGTTCGAGCTCAGCCGGTCGGGCCATGTGCACGGGAAGATCATCGTGACGCCGTGACGCCGTACGCCTCGGCGTCTCTCTTCCGGGACGCGGTCGGGTGGCAGGTGTCCCCCTCGGGTCGCCTGTCACCCGGGGCCGCCGGTGTTCCCGGCGGCCCCGGCCGGGCTCGGTCACGGCAGGGACACCGGCGCCGGCCGCGTCCTCGTCCTCGTCCCCGTCTCCGACATGCTCGGCGACGTCCACCGCCGCCCGGACGGGAACCACGCGCGGAGGGCGGCCCCGCGGTCGTTCCGGGGCGGGGCACGCGCATCGGCCGGGATCTGGCTCCCGCACCTGCTCCCCGTGGTCAATTGCGCGGCGCTCGCACCTGGTCGGGGACGGTAGGACGGCAATAGCCGCAATCGGTTCCGTGTGCCACGGTGGCCCTCATGGAGGGGCGAGAGCACGACCGCGCGCACGACCACCACCACGGACCCGGACCCGGCGGACCTCACCACCGGCACGGGCACGGCTCCCGCGGGCACGGCCACGGAGACCACACCGGACCCGGCGCCGGGTCCCGGCACTCACCGGCCGTCTCCCGCGCGGTCCGGCTGCGTCGCCGCTGGACCCATCTGCTCACCCCGCACAGCCACGAAGCGGCGGACAAGGTCGACGCGGCGCTGGAGACCTCCCGGGACGGGATGCGCGCTCTGTGGATCTCCCTCGCCGTCCTCGGGGCGACCGCCGTCGTCCAGGCGGTGATCGTGGTCCTGTCCGGGTCGGTGGCGCTGCTCGGCGACACACTCCACAACGCCGCCGACACGCTGACCGCGGTGCCGCTCGGGATCGCCTTCGTCCTGGGGCGGCGGGCGGCCAACCGGCGCTACACCTACGGCTACGGCCGGGCCGAGGATCTCGCGGGCGTCGCCATCGTCCTCACGATCGCGGCGTCGGCCGTGCTGGCCGCGTGGACGGCGGTGGACCGGCTGCTCGACCCCCGCGAGGTCAGCCACCTGTGGGCGGTGGCCGCGGCGGCGCTGGTGGGCTGCGTCGGAAACGAGTGGGTCGCCCGCTACCGCATCCGCACCGGACGCCGGATCGGTTCGGCCGCACTGGTCGCGGACGGACTGCACGCCCGTGCCGACGGCCTGACCTCGCTGGCCGTACTGCTGGGCGCGGGGGGTGCCGCCGTCGGATGGCAGGCGGCCGATCCCCTGGTCGGCCTGCTGATCACGGCCGGCATCCTGGTCGTGCTGCGGGACGCCGCCCGCGAGGTCTACCGCCGGCTGATGGACTCCGTCGATCCCGCGCATGTCGCCGCCGCCGAGGCGGCGCTGCGCACGGTGCCCGGGGTCCGCGACGCGGGGCAGGTGCGGATGCGCTGGATCGGTCATGTGCTGCGTGCCGAGGCCGATATCGTCGTCGACGCGGATCTGACGATCGTGAGCGCACACCGCCTGGCAGTGCGGGCCGAGCATGCCCTGATCCACGCGGTGCCCCGGCTCTCGGCCGCCACTGTGCACATCGACCACACCCCGCTGCTCGGCGACGATCCGCACGCCGAACTCGCCCATCACACCCACCGCCGGGCCCCGGCGGGGAAGGAATCCGCACGTGCCTGAGGAACCGACGCCCCCGGACCCCGCCCGCGGCGCCCCGGTCTTCGAGCAGTTCACCGCCCGGGAGCAGGTCGGCCCCGCGACGCGCGAGGCGCTCGCCGGATGCTGGACGGACGTCAGCAACGCCGGGGGAGCCGCGGGCTTCCCCTTTCCGCCGGTCGACCGTTCCGAGACCGTGCCGGCACTGGAGCGGATCCTCGACGCGCTGGCCCCGGACAGCTGCCGGCTGCTGACCGCCGTCCGGGGCGGCGAGCTGGTGGGGTGGCTCAATCTGCGGCGTGACCGGTTCGAACTGATCGCGCACTGGGGGACGCTGCACCATGTGCAGACCCATCCGAAGGTGCAGGGGCAGGGCTATGGCACGGCCCTGGTACAGGAGGCGCGCCGGGTCGCCCGCGAGGAGATGGGGCTGGAGCAGCTCCGGCTCGCCGCCCGCGCCGGGGTCGGACTGGAGGACTTCTACGGACGCCTCGGGTGGCGGGAGATCGGCCGCTGGCCGGGCGCCCTGCGGCTCGCCCCCGGGGACGACCGGGACGAGATCCTGATGCACCTCTCCCCGCTGTAGCCCCCGCCGCAACCCCCTGGGCCCGCGGCGCTATCGGTCCGCGGTGTACCGCCGGAATGCGGGGACCGCGACGGCCAGCAGCACGGTGGCGGCCACCACCGACAGGCCCCCGGCGACGACGGTGGTGCGGGTCCCGGCCGCCGCCCCCGCGGTGCCGTGCAGCAGATCGGCGAGGCGCGGCCCGCCGGCGACCACCACCGTGAAGACGCCCTGCATCCGTCCCCGCATCTCGTCGGTCGCCGCGGACTGCAGGATGGCGCCCCGGAAGACCATGGACACCATGTCGGCCGCGCCCGCCACGGCGAGTGCCGCTCCGGCCAGCCACAGCGGGCCGGACAGTCCGAACCCGGTGATCGACAACCCCCACACCGCGACCGCGAGCAGGACCATCACACCGTGCCGGTTCACCCGCGAGTAGAGACCCGACAGCAGGCCGCACAGCAGCGCTCCCACCGGGATGGCCGCGTACAGCACCCCGAGCGCGGTGCCGCCTCCCTCCGCGCCGCCGAAGTCGAGTTGCGCCATCTGTGGGAAGAGCGCGCGGGGCATCCCCAGCACCATGGCGATGACGTCCGCCAGGAACGACACGAGCAGCAGCCGCATCCGCACCAGGTACCGGAAGCCGTCGACGATGTCGGCGAGCCCGGCCCGCCGGGCCACGGCTTTGAGCGGCGGCAGCGGAGGAAGCCGCCAGACCGCCCACAGCGTCACCAGGAGGGCCAGCGAGTCGCACAGGTACAGCGTCGGCAGGCCCAGCACCGGCACCAGCGCACCGGCCAGCAGCGGCCCGACGATCTGTCCGAACTGGGCCACGGTGGAGGTGAGGGCGGTCGCGGCCGGGAGCTGTCCGGCGGGCACCAGGCGGGCCACCGAGGCCGTCCGGGTCGGCTGGTTGATCCCGAACAGCGCCTGCTGCACGGCCAGCAGCACCAGCAGCACGGTGACCGACCGTATCCCGGCGGCGGCCTGGGCCCAGAACAACAGCGAGGTCACCGCGATACCGGCGTTGCTCAGCAGCAACAGCCTGCGGCGGTCCATCAGGTCGGCCACCGCACCGCCCCACAGGGCGAAGACGACCAGCGGCACGAGTGCGGCTCCGCCCGCCAGTCCGACGAGCGCCGAGGAGCCGGTGTCGTCGTAGATCTGCAAAGGCACGGCGACCGCCGTGAGCTGGCTGCCGATCGCGGTGACCACCGTCGAGGACCACAGGCGCCGGAAGGGGGCCGTGCGCAGCGGCGTCGTGTCGACCGCGAACCGGCGCAGCCGCCGCAGTCCGCTGCCGCGCTCCGGTTCCGCTTCGGGGACGGGTTCCGGCGCGGGTGGCCCGCCCGTGGCCGCGGGCCCGGTGTGCGGGTCGTCCTGACGGGGTGGTTCGGTGGGCACCGGCCGTTCTCCGTTCTCGGCCGGTGGGGCCCCGTCCGGCGTACGCCGTCGCGCCACCTCGGCCGTTCGAGCAGGCAGAAGAGACGCGTTGGTTGACGTTAACGCTTACGGTCGCGGCTCGGACACCCGTGCGGGGTGGGCCGGGCCGCATGCGCCGAGCACGTTATGCGCACCTCGTGCCGCGGTCAACCGGGGGGTGACGGGGGCGACCGAGCCAGGCGGATATCCGGCGGTTCCCGGTACCCGTCGCCGTGCCCGGAAGCCGCGCACCGGTGCGGCGCCACGGTGGCCGAGATGAGCCGTGACCGCCGTCACACACTGGTTGCCTGTGGCTACCACCTTGTAGCGTCCCGCGCAGGCGCACACCGATGCGGCTGTGCGAACAGGCAGACCGAAGAGCTCTTACGGGCGTAGGAGGTACCTCCGTGACGGCGGATCAGCAGTGGGACATCGTCTCCGGCGTGGGCGTGACGGCCCTGGCGGTCGCTGCCGGGCGGGCGGTCGAGACCGCCCGTACCGACGCGCTGATCGCCGATCCCTACGCGGCCGCCTTCGTGCGGGCCGCGCCCTCCACCGTGCCGTTTCCGCTCACGCCCGAGGAACTGCGGGAGCGGGCGGGGCCCGAGGAACTGTGGACGCTGATGAACGCCTATCTGGGCGTGCGCTCCCGGGTCTTCGACGACTTCCTCCTCGAGGCCGCGCGCGAGGGCGTACACCAGGTCGTCATCCTCGCCTCCGGCCTCGACACCCGGCCCTACCGGCTGGAGTGGCCCGAGGGCACCCGCTGCTTCGAACTGGACCAGCCCCTGGTGCTCGACTTCAAACAGGCCGTCCTGGCGCAGGAGGGTGCGCCGGCGGGCTGCCCGCACACCCCGGTGCCGGTGGATCTGCGCGACGACTGGGCCACCGCACTGGACGGCGCGGGGTTCCGGGCGTCGCGGCCCACCGTGTGGCTGGCCGAAGGGCTGCTGCCGTATCTGCCGCCCGACGCCGAGGAGCGGCTGTTCAAGGAGATCGACCGGCTCTCCGCCCCCGGCAGCCGCGTCGCCGTCGAGTACATCCTCGATGTGGGTGCCGAGCTGAGCGACGCGCTGCTGCGCGACGGCGGCACCGAACTGGGCGTCGACCTGCCCGCGCTGCTGCCCGGAGGGGAGCGGCGCGGTCTGCCGGAGCAACTCTCCTCGCTCGGCTGGCAGTACGAGAGCCGCTCGGCACACGAGTCCGCCCGCCGACACGGCCGTCCGCTGGACCCCGCCCCGCCGGCGGCGGAGAAGATACGGCACGTCTTCGCCCGCCGTCCCTGAACGCGCCGCCGCGCCGGAATCGGGCGCCGCCCCGCACGAGGGCACCCCCGGCGCCGGGTCAGGACCGGTCCCCGGGCGCCACTTCACCGCCGGGTGCGCGGTGACCGCGGATCCCCGGTACCGCGTTGCGGGCCGGGGGTCTTCTTGGTTAAGCTCCGAATTTCTGTGTGTGCACACAGAAAAAGCCCTCCGTGGAGGGCTGCCGACCAAGAATGAGATTACCGGGCAGGGAGCCGTTTTGTCAAACCGGGGAAGTGCGGAGCTGCAGCACGAGCAGGAATACCTCGACCGCCTCTACGCGCGGTGCGACGCACTGCGCGGGCGGACCGCCTCGGCGGTCCGGGAGGCGCAGCAGCCGGAGGGCAGCACCCAGCAGGCCCGTGTCGAGCGGGACGTGCGGGTCGCGGAGCGCTCCGGGCTGCTGGCCGCGCTGAACGCCGTGGACGGTTCCCTGTGCTTCGGCCGGATCGACCGCACCGACGGGGTGTCTCACCACATCGGCCGCATCGGCATCCGCGAGGACGACACCGAACGCACACCGGTCCTCATCGACTGGCGCGCCCCGGTGGCCCGCCCCTTCTACCTCGCCACCGGCCACACCACCATGGGCCTGCGCAGGCGGCGGCACCTCACCACCCGGGGCCGCACCGTCACCGAGATCCACGACGAACTGCTCGACCTCGGGGACGAGGAGCGCACCGGCCACGAGGACCCCACCGGCGACGCCGTCCTGCTCGCCTCGCTCGACGCGGCCCGCACCGGCCGGATGAACGACATCGTGCGCACCATCCAGGCCGAGCAGGACCGCATCATCCGGGCACCGCACCGCGGCGTGCTGGTCGTCGAAGGCGGTCCCGGCACCGGAAAGACCGCCGTCGCGCTGCACCGGGCCGCGTTCCTGCTCTACGAGCACCGCGAGTCGCTCGCCAGGCGAGCCGTGCTGATCGTCGGCCCCAACCCGGCGTTCCTCGCCTACATCGGCGAGGTGCTGCCCTCGCTCGGCGAGACCGGCGTGCTGCTGTCCACCCTCGCCGAGCTCTACCCCGGCCTGACCGCACACGGCACCGACACCCCGCGCGCCGCCGTGGTCAAGGGCAGCGAGGAGATGGCGGAGGCCCTGCGGCTCGCCGTCCGCGACCGGCAGCAGGTGCCCGAACCGGGCGAGCCGCTCGTCGTGCCGCACGACGACGGCGACCTGGTCGTCGACTGGCATCTGGCCGACGAGGCCCGGGAGGCCGCCCGTGCCACCCGGCTCCCGCACAACCTGGCCCGCCCGCACTTCGCCTTCCGGATGCTGGACGCGCTCACCGCGCAACTCGTCGAACGGATCGGCACCGACCCCTACGGCGGCCCCAACCTGCTGGGCGCCGACGACGTAGCGCAGCTCGGCAAGGCGATCGCCGCCAACCCGGACGTGCACGCGGCGATCACGGACCTGTGGCCCGAGCTGACCCCCGAGGGGTTCGTCGCCGACTACCTGGCCGACCCCGTGCACTTGGACGAGCGCGACGCGGAGGCGATCCGCCGCCCGGTCACCAAGCCGGCGGACTGGACCGCCGCGGATGTGCCGCTGCTCGACGAGGCCGCCGAGCTGCTGGGCGTGGACGACAGCGCGCAGCGGGCGGCGGCCGAGGCCGAACGCCAGGAGCGCATCGCCTACGCGGAGGGAGTGCTGGAGGTCGCCCGCGGTTCGGAGTCGTACGAGTTCGAGGACGCCGAGTCGGAGATCCTCGGCGCGCACGACATCGTCGACGCCGAGCGGATGGCCGAACGCCACGAGGAGGCCGACCACCGCACGGCCGCGGAGCGCGCCGCCGCCGACCGCACCTGGGCCTTCGGGCACATCGTCGTGGACGAGGCGCAGGAGCTCTCACCGATGGCCTGGCGGCTGCTGATGCGCCGCTGCCCGACCCGCTCCATGACTCTGGTCGGCGACCCGGTGCAGACCGGGGAGGAGGCCGGCGTCGGCTCGTGGGACGGGATCCTCCGCCCCTATGTCGGGGACCGCTGGGAGCACACCCGACTCGGAGTCAACTACCGTACCCCGGCCGAGATCATGGAGCTCGCGGCCGCCGTCGTACGCGCCCGGCACCCCGGATTCGCACCGCCTTCCTCCGTCCGCTCCACGGGCACCCGTCCCTGGGCCCGGCAGGTGCGAGACGAGGACCTGCCCGCGGCGGTCGCCGAGTCGGCGGCAGCGCGGATCCCCGAGGAGGGGCGCCTCGCGGTGATCGCCCCCGGTCGCCTGCACGAGGCGCTCGCCGCCCGGCTGCCCGGGGTCGTCGCGGGCGGTGAGCCCGACCTCACCCGGCATCTGGTGCTGCTCGCCCCCCGGCAGGCCAAGGGTCTGGAGTTCGACCGGGTGCTGGTGGTCGAGCCCGGCGAGTTCGGCACCAGCGATCTGTACGTCGCGCTGACCCGGGTGACGCAGAGCCTCGGCCTGCTGCACGCGGCACCCCTGCCCGCGCCGCTGGCCGAGGTGCTGGACGGCGAGGACGCGGCGGGCCCGGCCTGATCCCGGCGCCCGGGTCGCGCCGGGGCTGAGCCCCTCACCCCCGGGCGCGGAGCGCGAGCAGCTCCGGCGCGAGAAGGACGAGGGTGCTGCCCCGGATCTCGAGCAGCCCGTCCCGCCTCAGGCGGGCCAGCGCACGGTTCACGGTGACGCGGGTCACGCCCAGCAGGTCGGCCAGTGCCTGCTGGCCGCCGGGCAGCGCTACGCGCGTGCCCGGCGCTGCTGCGGCCTGCTCCAGCAGCCAGGCCGCCACCCGGGCCTCCGCGGGCAGCGTGGCCGCCGCGATCAGCCGTTGTTGCTGCCGCCTGGCGTCGTCGGCGAGCACGCGCAGCACATGGGTGCGTACCTGCGCCGTGCCGTCGACCAGTGCGAGGAACCGCGCCCGCGGCAGGCGCCGCAGGGCGCAGGGGGCGAGCGCGGTGAAGGTGGCGGTGTGCCCCGCTCCGTCGATGACGGCCACCTTGTCCAGTGCGCAGGGCGCCGCCCACTCCCCGAAGCGGACCACGCGGCCCGACCGCGTCGTCGTGGCGGCGGCCACCCGGCCCCGGAGCAGCAGCAGGAGGTGGGCGGCGGGGTCGCCGGTCCGACCCAGCGCCGTTCCGGCGGCTGCCGCCTGCGGAAGGGAGTCGCGCCACACCCGCCGCAGGGCATCGTCCGGGAGGGTGGCCAGCAGGGGCACATGCGCCAACGAACGCCACTGCTCGGCTGCAGCAGTTGATACAGACCTGGTCACGCCTGCGACCGTACCGTCCGCGGCATGTTGATTCTCGAACTCGCCTTCACCGATGACCCCGAGCGCCTCGCGGCCCGTCCGGCGCACCGGGAGCAGCTCGCCGACCTGCACGCACGGGGCAAGCTCGTGGCCGCCGGCCCCTGGACGGACGACAGCGGCGCGGCCCTGATCCTCGATGTGTCCCGCCGCGAACTGGACGCCGTCCTGTCCGCCGATCCGTACTACCGCACACCGGGAGTCCGGGTGGTGAGCGTCCGCGCATGGGCGCCGGTCGTCGGGCCGGCCGCGCCGGGAGCGGGGGGCGGGCCCGTGGAGTGACGCCCTCGCCGTGCCGGTGCGTGCACGCGGCGCGGCACCGCACACCCGCCGGGTGCCTCGGACGTGCACCCCGGACGTGCACCCGCCGCGTGACCCGGATCTCGCCGGTGCTCGATTACCGCTGTGCCGCAGGGTGCGCAAGCCCTCCGGCACGGGGTGTGAGGCAGGGCACACCGTGGAGCGCTGCGGGCTGTCCGGAGTGACAAGTACGCTACGGAAGATTTTTACGGAACTTGTCCCCCCGGTCGGCGCCCCGTGCACCGACCGTGATCTTCCCGAGGACGCCGCGTGGATTCGCTCAACTCCCTCATCCTCGACGTCAACGACGTCTTCTGGACCTATCTCCTCATTCCCCTGGTGGTAGGTGCCGCCCTGTACTTCACGCTCCGGTCCCGCGGGGTGCAGCTGCGGCTGCTGCCCGAGATGGTGCGGGTGCTCGGCGACAAGGCGCAGCCGGGGCCGGACGGCCGCAAGCAGGTGTCGTCGTTCGGGGCCTTCACCATCTCCGCCGCGGCCCGGGTGGGCACCGGCAACGTCGCGGGTGTGGCCGCGGCCATCACCGCGGGCGGGGCCGGCGCGGTCTTCTGGATGTGGGTGATGGCGCTGCTGGGCGCCTCGTCCGCGTTCGTGGAGGCGTCTCTGGCGCAGCTGTACAAGGTGCGCAACCGGGACAAGGACGGCAACGCGTCCGGCACCTACCGGGGCGGTCCCGCCTACTACATGCAGCGCGGCCTCAACAAGCGCTGGCTGGGTGTGGTCTTCGCGGTCGTCATCACGCTGACCTTCAGCTTCGTCTTCAACGCGGTGCAGTCCAACACCATCGCCTCGGTCACCAAGGGCTCCTTCGGCGACGACTTCCCCGCGGCCGGCGCCGGCATCGCCGTCATGGTGCTGCTGGGCCTGGTGATCTTCGGCGGCGTCCGGCGGATCGCGACGGTCACCCAGCTCGTCGTGCCCGTGATGGCCGTGATCTACCTGCTGCTGGGGCTCGCGGTGGTGATCCTCAACATCTCCGACGTGCCGCGGGTCTTCGCGGACATCGTGGGCGGTGCCTTCGGCTTCCGCGAGGTCGCCGGCGGCGCGATCGGTGCGGCGATCCAGCAGGGCATCCGGCGCGGCATGTTCTCCAACGAGGCCGGCCTGGGCTCGGCGCCCAACGCCGCCGCGACGGCCGAGGTCTCGCACCCCGTCAAGCAGGGGCTGGTGCAGACCCTCGGGGTCTTCTTCGACACGCTGCTGATCTGCTCGATGACCGCCTTCGTCATCCTCACCACCAACCCCTCGCTCTCCGAGCGCGGCGGTGCGGACCTGACGCAGTCCGCTCTGGAGGACTCCCTCGGCGGCTGGGCCGGGCACGTGCTGACGCTGGTCGTCTTCCTGCTCGCCTTCTCCACCCTGATCGGCAACTACTACTACGGCGAGTCCAACCTCCAGTTCATGACGGGCGCCAAGGGCCGCCGCTGGGTGCTGCCCGGCTTCCGCGTCCTGGTGCTGGGCGCCGTGTTCGCGGGCGCGCTCGGCTCGGTCGACGTGGTCTGGAACCTCGCGGACGTCTTCATGGGCAGTATGGCGCTGGTCAACCTGGTGGCGATCCTGCCGCTGTCGGCCATCGCGTGGAAGCTGCTGGACGACTACCGCGCCCAGCGCCGCCAGGGCCTGGACCCGACGTTCGTCCGGGACCGGCTGCCGGAGCTCCCCGGCGAGATCGAGTGCTGGGAAGGCGAGCGCGCCGCAGCGGCGGAGACCGCCAAGGCTTCCGCCGAGGAGCGCTGAGCCGCACCGGCGCCGTCCGGGGCCCCGCGGTGGGACGACCCGCCGCGGGGCCCCGCAGCAGTTCAGGTCAGCTTGTCGGCGACGACCGAGGCCGCGTCGGCCACCAGCCGGTCGTCGTACTCGGCGTCCCGCTCCGTGCGCTTGGACATCACGGTGACCACGAGTGGCGCCCTGCCGGGCGGGCGGACGACGGCGATGTCGGAGCGGGTGGCATAGCGCCCGCCTCCGCTCTTGTCGGAGACAGTCCACTTCTCGGGGACCCCGGCCCGGATCAGGGTCTTCCCGGTGGGGCTGTTCCGCATCCAGGTGTCGAGCTGGGCCCGCTCCTTTTTGCTCAGGCCGTCACCGAGTGCGACGGCGCGCAGGTCGGCGGTCCAGGCGCGCGGCGTGGTGGTGTCCCGGTCGTCACCGGGGGTGGCCTCGTTCAGCTCCGGTTCGTAGCGGTTCACGTCGGTCACGTCGTCGCCGAGCTTCTCGAGGAAGGCGTCCAGCGCCTTGGGTCCGCCCAGCTCGCGCAGCAGCAGGTTGTCCGCGGCGTTGTCGCTGTACCGCAGGGCCGCCGCGCACAGCGCACGCAACGTCATCCCCTCCTCGACGTGCTCGCGGGTGACGGGGGAGTGGGGGAGCAGGTCCTCCTTCCGGTACGTGATCACCTTGTCGAGGCCGCTCAGCGAGTGCTTGTCCAGGATGGCGGCGGCGGTGAACGCCTTGTGCGTCGAGGCGTAGGCGAACCGCTCACCCGCGTGGAAGGAGATCTCCCGGCCGGTGCCGGTGTCCACGGCGTGCACGCCGAGCCGGGCGTCGTACGTGTGCTCCAGCTTCCGGAACGCCGCGGCGGTCTCGTGCCGCGCGGACCGGGAGGCCGAGGGCTCGACGGAGGACTCCGCGCGGTCGTCGGTGCCGCAGGCCAGCAGCGGCAGGACGAGCGCGAGCGGACCGAGGGCGCTGAGGGTCCTGCGCCGGGCTGAGGTCGTGCGCATGGGTGGTCGATACCTCCGACTGTCCGGAACCTGATTCCCCGGGCCGGTGAGGGCCCGGGTACGGCGGGCCACGCGTGCGCCGCCGCGGCAGGCAGCCTGCCGCCCCGCCGGTCATGCGGTCCAAGACCGGATCGCGCCGTTCGATGCAGGATCCGCATGACTGCGGCAGCCGCATAGAGTGGCATGCGTGGATCTTGTAGGCGCCTGCCGTGCGTTCGTGCACGTCAGCGAGCGGGGCAGTTTTACGGTGGGCGCGGCGGCGGCGCGCATGTCGCAGTCGGTCGCCAGCCGCCGCGTCGCCGCGCTGGAGCGGCACTTCGACGAGCTGCTGTTCGAACGCGGTGCGCGCCGGACACGCCTGACCCCCTTCGGACGGGAACTGCTTCCCGCGGCGCGGCGGCTGGTGCTCGCGGCCGATGAGCTCCAGCACGAGGCGGCGGCAGCGCGGCGCCGGCCCGTCCGCCTCGCCGTCCCCGACACCTGCCCGGCACCCGCCCTCGCCCGTCTCGCGGCGGCAGCCCGCGGCCACCGCATCGCCCTGGAGCTGCGCACCGCCGACCCGGAGGCGCGTCCGCACCTCGTCCGCTCCCAGCAGGTGCGTGCCGCGCTCGTGGCGGTGCCGCCGGACCAGGCGCGCTGGGGCGTGCCGCTCGGGCTCGCCGGCCTCGACCGGCCGCGCGCCCGGCGCCGTTACCTGGAGACGCTGCGGCTCCGGCGCACCGACTCGGCGCAGCCCCGCCGCGTCTGGCTCCAGCCCGAGGACGACGTACCGCACATCCGGGATCCGATGGTCCGGCTGCGCGACGCGGTCGGGCTGCGCCCCGCGCAGCTCTCCGTGGCCGCCACGCTCACCCAGGCGGCGGCCGAGGTCTTCGCCTCGCAGGACCTGCTGCTGTGCTCGCCGCTGCAGGCCCGGGAGTTCGGACTGCACTGGCGGCCCCTCGGCGAACTCGCGCTGGAGCGGACCTTCGGCCTCCTCGCCGCCGAGGAGAGCGACGCCGAACAGCTCGGCGCCCGCCTGGACGAGCAGATCGCACAGTGCCTGGGCGCGGAGGCCCGGACGGACGAACACGAACACGAGGACGAGCACGAGCACGGGGAGGAGAGCGGAGCATGACGGACGGCCATCTGCTGCGGGAGCTGCGCCAGGCCCTGCGCGACGGCGGACTGACCGGCTCGTTCCTCGTGCGCGACCTGCGGACGGGACGGGAGGCGGGCATCGACCCGGACATCGAGCTGCCCGTCGCCTCCCTCGTCAAGCTGCCCCTCGCCCTCGCGACCCTGGAGCGCATCCGGGGCGGCGAACTCGACGGCGCCCAGCAGCTCGACGTGCAGCCGGGCCGCGCCACCCGGCCCGGCCCCACCGGGCTCACCCGGTTCCGGCACCCGGCCCGCGTCGCCCTCGACGACCTCCTCTACCTCAGCACCTCCCTGAGCGACAACGCCGCGGCCAACGCACTGTTCGGCCTCACCCCGCCCGGTGACGTGGACGCCCGGGTGCGTGCGCTGGGGGTGCGGGGCCTCGCGATCCGGCACGCCCTCGGCGAGCTGACCGACACGCCCGTGGAGCACCTTCCGGCGCGGAACGTGCACCTGGCCCACTCCCTCGCCGTCGGCGCCGGCACCGGCGGGCACGGCCACCGGCTGCCGCAGCTCGATGTGACCCGCGCCAATTCCGGGACGGCCCGGGCCTTCGCCGATCTGCTGGCGGCCTTCTGGACCCCCTCGGCCGTCGACCCGCACGTCGCGGCACGCATCCGCTCCCTGATGGCCGACAACGTGCTGCGCCAACGGCTCGCCCCGGACTTCAGCTCCGACGCGGCCACCTGGGCGTCCAAGACGGGCACTCTCCTCAACCTCCGGCACGAGGTGGGGGTGGTCGAGCACGACGACGGCGACGTCTTCGCCGTCGCGGCCCTGACCGAGTCCCGGGTACCCGCGGCGGCCCAGCCCGGTGCCGAGGCTCTGATGGCCCAGGTCGCCCGCGAGCTGCGGGATCATCTGCGGCACGGCTGAGACCCTGCCGCAGCCGCGCGGCGAGCGGGCCCCGTCGGCAGCGCACTGCGTGAACATGCGTGTACGGGCGCCGTTTCGCGCAACTTCGAGCTCTTGACACCAGGTGTCAGGGGTCGGTTTACTCCGTTGCACGTCGGAGGAGAGAACTCGACGTCAGAGGTACGCCCAGCCGGTATGCGGTGCGCCGCGAGCCCGGACTGAGTCGCCAGGACCCGGTGTGTCCGAGGCGGGGACGTGCCCTCCACCTCCTGGAGTTCGACGATGCAGCACGACCGTCGACGTCCGTACCGGGCCCTCGCCGCCGCCGCGGCCGCGGCGGCCCTGCTGCTGGCGGCAGCGCAGGCGAACAGCACCCCGGCTGCCGCCGGTACCGGACCCGCCTCCCCGGCCGGGGACGTCACGCTTCCCCCGGCACACGCCGGATTCGACTACCAGATCGGCGGCCCCTACGCGCCGCCCGAAGGCGTCGGTGTGGTCAGCCGGGACCACTCGGCGCAGCCCGCCGAGGGGCTCTACAACATCTGCTACGTCAACGCCTTCCAGACGCAGCCCGGCGCCGAGGACAGCTGGGACTCCGACCTGCTGCTGCGCGACGCCTCCGGTGAGGTCGTGTACGACGCCGAGTGGGAGGGCGAGGCGCTCCTCGACCTCCGGACGGCCGGAAAACGCGAGCGGATCGCCGAGCGGGTCGGCGCCTGGATCGACTCCTGCGCCGCCAAGGGCTTCCAGGCCGTCGAGCCGGACAACTTCGACAGCTACCAGCGCTCCGAGGACCTGCTGACGGCGGCCCAGGCGCAGGACCTCGTCCGCAGGCTCTCCGACCGCGCCCACGTCAGGGGCCTGGCCATCGGCCAGAAGAACACCGCCGAGCTGGCCGGAGCCCGCCAGGCGAACGGCCTGGACTTCGCCGTCGCCGAGGAGTGCGGCGAGTGGGACGAGTGCGACAGCTATCTGCACGCCTTCGGCGACCGGGTGTTCGTGATCGAGTACACCGCCGACGGGCTGGCGGACGCGTGCGCGGGCTGGGGCGACCGGCTCAGCATCGTCCGCCGCGACCTGGACGTCCGCACCCCGGCCGAGGACGGCTACGTCCGGGAGACCTGCTGACGGGTCACCAGCAGCACCGGGGCGGCGCAGCGTCCCGGCCGGGGCCCGCCGCCCCCCGCCCGGCACAGCCGCCGGACCTCCGCCCGGGCGCCCGCGCCCCGGAACCTCCCGGTACCCCGGGAGCGGGCTCCGCGCCCCGCATCCCACAGCATCCCGTTCCCCCTACCGCGGCTCCGCCGCCCGCACCTTCCCGGAGGCACCGATGGCCGTACCCCCGAGCGTCAACGCCCCGTCGCCCCCGCGTCGCAGGGTGCTGCGCCGAGGCGGCGCGCTGGCGCTCACCGCGTTGGCCGGGGCCGCCTTCCCCGGTTGCGGTACCGGCCGGGGGGACGGAGCCGGAGCCGACGGACGGGTCACCATCGAGCTGTGGCATGGCCAGGCCGACACCGCGCGGGCCGCGTTGCGCCGGCTGGTCGCCGACTTCCACCGCAGCCACCCGCACATCCGGGTGGACATGGGAGGCGGAGTGCTCGCCGACTCGATGCTGCAGAAGATCACCGCGGCCCTGGCCTCGGGCGCCTATCCCGACATCGCCTACGTCTTCGGCTCCGACCTGGCCAACGTCGCCCGCAGCCCCCAGGTCGTCGACCTCGGCGGCACCGTCGGCTCCGCAGGCACCCCGTGGAAGAACTACTGGGCCCCCGCCCGCACGGCCGTCACCCTCAACGGCCGGGTCCGCGCCGCCCCCGCGCTGCTGGACGCGCTCGCCGTCGTCTGCAACAAGAAGCTCTTCGCGCAGGCGGGTGTACCGCTGCCGCGGGCCGGCTGGCGGTGGCGCGACTTCGTCTCCGCGGCACGCAGGCTCACCGACCGCGGAGGCGGCCGGTTCGGCACCGGCTGGCCGGGCGCCGGCGACGAGGACACCGTCTGGCGGCTGTGGCCCATGATCTGGGATCTGGGCGGTGACGTCATCGGGGACGACGGGCGCAGCATCGGCTTCGCGCGGCAGGGGGTGCGCGCGCTGGAGGTCGTCGAGGACCTCGTCCGGGACCGGAGCGTCTACGTCGACCCCAAGCCCGGCGGCGAGCAGATGTACCAGGTCTTCCAGGGCGGCCGGATGGCCATGGCGGTCACCGGCCCCTGGCAGCTCCCGGACATCCGACAGGCCGGAATCGACTACCGAGTGGTCCCGCTGCCCAGCTTCTCCGGACGCCCCGTCACCATCTCCGGCCCCGACACCTGGACCGTCTTCGACAACGGTGCCGCGCGGGTGCGGGCCGCCCGCACCTTCGTGGACTGGCTCATGCGGCCCGCGCAGGACGTGCGGTGGGGCGCGGACGCGGGCAGCCTGCCGCTGAGCAGACACGCCCGGGCGCTGCCGCGCTGGCAGCGCGAGGCCCGCCGCACCGAGGGCCTGGCCACCTTCACCGAGGCGCTGGAAGGCGCCCGCGTCCGGCCCACGCATCCGGTCTACCCCCAGGTCTCCCAGGCGCTGGGACAGGCCCTCGTCTCGGTGCTGCTCGGCCGCAGCAGCCCCGCGGCCGCCATGCGCGCCTGCGCCGACGAAGCCGACGCCGCTCTGCTGATCCCCCGCTGAGGAGCCCAGATGCCACATCATCCGCCGCCGCTGACGGTCGGGGACCCGCCCGCCGGCAGCACCGGGACCACCGGACCGGGACCGGCCGGGGTCCGGCGCCGAGGGCGACCGCGCCGCCGCCCGGACGCGCGCCGCCGGGAGACCACCACCGCCTGGACCTTCGTCGCCCCCGCCGTGCTGATCATCCTGGGACTGAGCGTGCTGCCCGTGGTCTGGTCGCTGCTGCTCTCCTTCCAGGCCAACGACCTGGTCACGCCCAGCCGCTGGGTGGGCCTGGACAACTACCGGGCACTGAGCGCCGACCCGCACTTCAGCCAGGCGGTCCGCAATACCCTGCTGTACACCGTGCTGTTCGTCCCGCTGAGCCTGGCCGGCGGGCTGGGGCTGGCCCTGGCGCTGAACCGCCGCATCCGCCTGGTCGGTCTCTACCGCACGCTGATCTTCGTGCCGTTCGTGGTCTCCGCGACCGCGCAGGGCGTGCTCTTCTCCTTCATCCTCGACCCCGAGTTCGGGGTCGCCAACTCGGTGCTCTCACGCCTGGGACTGTCGCCGCAGGGCTTCCTCACCGACCCCGGACAGGCGCTCGCCGTCCTGGTCGCCATCACGTTGTGGAGCGGCACCGGCTTCTGCGTGGTCGTCTACCTCGCCGCGCTCCAGGACGTCCCCGCGTCGCTGATCGAGGCGGCCCGGCTGGACGGTGCCGGACGCCGGCACGTGCTGCGGCACGTCACCCTGCCCGCACTCGCGCCGGTCTCCGTCTTCCTCGTGCTGTGGCAGACCATCCAGTCCCTGCAGGTGTTCGACCTGGTGTACGTCACGACCAAGGGCGGTCCGCTCGGCTCCACCACGGTGATCGTCTACTTCATCTGGGAGCAGGCGTTCAAGAGCTTCACCGCCGGATACGGAGCCGCGGCCGCCTATGTGCTGGCGGTGGCGCTGGCCCTGGCCGGTGCCGTGCTGCGGATCGTCCGCGGCCGCGCGGACCGCCCGGCCGGTGCGTCCCGCCCCGCGACGGCCGACACGCCCGGCCTGCGCACGGAAGGAACCGCACGATGACCCTCACCACCGCGCCGCGGGCCGGCACACCGCCCCGGAGCACGGCCTCCGTCACCGGCCCGGCGCCCGGTTCACGTCGGCCGCGGCTGCCCTTCAGCGCCTGGCATCTGCTGCTGGCCCCGCTGGCCCTGCTGTTCGCACTGCCACTGGTGTGGCTGCTGCTCAGCTCCGTGATGAGCGACGCCGAGATCAACCGCTTCCCACCGGCCCTGCTGCCCTCGGGCATCGACCCGGACGGATACCGCTACGTGCTGGGCAACGCGCTGTTCCCGCGCTGGTTCGGCAACTCGCTCCTCGTCTCGGCCGTGGCCGTCGCCGCCAATCTGCTGTTCGGGTCGCTGGGCGGCTACGCCTTCGCCCGGATGCGGTTCACCGGCTCCAAGGTGCTGCTGGTGCTGATGCTGGCCACGATGGCCGTGCCGTTCCAGCTCACCATGATTCCCACCTTCCTGGTGATGAAGCGGCTCGGCCTCATCGACACACTCGGTGCGCTGATCGTGCCGTCGCTGGTCACGCCGTTCGCCGTGTTCCTGCTCCGGCAGTTCTTCCTCTCGCTGCCCCGCGAGTTGGAGGAGGCCGCCTGGCTCGACGGCTGCTCGCGGCTGCGGGTGCTCTTCACCCTCGTCCTGCCGCTGTCCCGGCCCGCGCTGAGCACCGTCGCCGTCCTGACGTTCCTGACCACCTGGAACGACCTGACCTGGCCGCTGATCGCCATCAACCACGACACCCAGTACACGCTGCAACTGGGCCTCACCACCTTCCAGGGCCAGCACCACACCAAGTGGTCGGCCGTCATGGCCGGCAACGTGCTGACCGTGCTGCCGGTGCTGCTGGCCTTCCTCGGCGCGCAGAAGTCGTTCATCCGCTCCCTGACCTCGACCGGTCTCAAGGGATGAGCACCGCACCCGCACCCGCGCCCCGGTCCTGACCTGCGGCCGCCGACGCCGCGCACGCCGGGCACCGCTCCCGCCGCTCGTCGTGACCGCCGCCTGCGCGGCGTGTCCCGCATTCCTGGAAGGAACCATGCCCCACAGCTTCGATCTGGTCGTGCTCGGCGACGCCAACCCCGATGTGGTCGTCGGACCACTGGCGGGCCCGCTCGCCTTCGGACAGCGGGAGCAGCTCGTCGGCTCCGGCACCCTCACCCTCGGCGGCTCGGCCGCGATCACGGCCTGCGGCGCGGCCCGGCTGGGACTGTCGGTCGCACTCGCCGGACGCGTCGGCGACGACGCGGCAGGCCGGTTCGTCCGCGAGGCGCTCACCGAGCGCGGGGTCGACACCTCGGCGCTCCGCACCGACCCGGAACTCCCCACCCCGCTGACCGTGGCCGTCACCCGGAGCGGCGACTCCGGTGCCGACCGGGCCATCCTCACCAGCCCGGGAGTCCTCGCGGCCACCGGCAGCCGGGACATTCCGTCCGGACTGCTGAGCGCCGCCCGGCACGTCCACGCCGCCTCCTACTTCCTGCTGCCGCAACTGGCACCCGCGCTGCCCGCACTGCTGCGCACCGCCCGCCGCCACGGAGCCACCACCTCGCTGGACACCAACGACGACCCGGCCGGCCGCTGGGACCCCGAGGGGCTGGCCGCCCTGCTCCCCGTCACGGACTTCCTGCTGCCCAACGCGGCCGAGGCCGTCGCGCTCGCCGGGCCGGGCAGTGGCGGCTCGCCCGCGGCCGCAGCCGCGCTGCTGGCCGCGCGGGGGCCGGTGACCGTCGTCAAGAACGGCGCCGAGGGCGCCCTCGCCCACGACGGGCACACCCCGGTGCAGGTCCGCGGCGCTCCCCTCACCCCGCGCGACACCGTCGGCGCGGGCGACAGCTTCGACGCCGGGTTCATCGCCGCCCACCTCGCCGGACTGCCGCTCACCGCCGCGCTGGAGCTGGCCGCCGCCTGCGGCGCCCTGTCGACCCGGGCCCACGGCGGCACCTCGTCCCAACCCACCTGGCAGGAAGCCGCCGCCCGTGCGGCCGCTCCCGCCGCCACGACCGACTGAGAGAGCGTCATGACCACCAGCACCGCCCCCGCTGTCACCTTCGTCGGCGCCGGAAGCGTCGTCTTCACCCAAGGGCTGCTCAGCGACCTGTTCGCCTTCCCCGAGCTGCGGCACGCCCGCATCGCCCTGCACGACATCGACCCCGAACGGCTGGCGACGGCCGAGGCCGCCGCCCGGCAGATCGCGGCGGCACACGGCGCCACCCCGCACATCACCGCGCACACCGACCGGCGCGCCGCGCTCACCGGCGCCGACTTCGTCATCAACAGCGTCCAGGTGGGCATGGGCGAGGCCACCCGTACCGACTTCGAGGTGCCCGCCCGGTTCGGCGTACGCCAGACCATCGGCGACACGCTCGGCATCGGCGGCATCTTCCGGGGGCTGCGCACCTTCCCTCTGCTCAGGTCGCTGGGCGCGGACATCGCCGAGGTCTGCCCCGACGCATGGCTGCTGAACTACACCAACCCGATGGCCATGAACGTGCAGTACCTCGCCCAGGCCACCGGACTCACGCGGGTGGTGGGACTGTGCCACTCGGTCCACTGGACCATGCACGGACTCGCCGAACTCGTCGGTGTGCCCTACGAGGACGTCACCTACCGCGCCGCTGGTGTCAACCATCAGGCGTGGGTGCTGGAGTTCCGGTACGGAGGCACGGATCTCTACCCCCGGCTCGACGCGCTGATCGAGCGCGACCCGCAGTTGCGCCGCCGCACCCGCGTCGACATGTACCGCAGGCTGGGCTACTACCCGACCGAGACCAGCGAGCACTCGGCCGAGTACGTGCCCTGGTACCTGCACCACGACAGCGAGATCGCCCGCCTGCGGCTGCCGATCGGCGCCTATCTGGACATCGTCGCGGAGAACGTCGCCGAATACGAGAGCACGCGGGACGCGCTGGCCACCGGGCGTGCCCTTCAGGCCGAGGGGACGATGGAGTACGCGCCGCAGATCATCCACAGCGTCGTCACCGGCACGCCCCGCACCGTCTACGGAAACGTCCCCAACCGCGGGCTGATCGGCAATCTGCCGTCCGAGGGCGTGGTGGAAGTGCCCTGCCTGGTGGACGGATCCGGTGTCAGCCCCACCCGGAACGGCCCGCTGCCCGCCCAGTTGGCCGCTCTCAACCGCACCTACCTCAGCACCACCGACCTGGTGGTGCGTGCGGCGCTGGAGGACGCGCCGGTCCGTGTCCGCCAGGCCGCCATGACCGACCCGGCCACGGCCGCGGCGCTGCCGCCGGAGCGGATCTGGGAGCTGTGCGACGCCATGGTGGAAGCGCACGGCGACCGCCTCCAGCCGGGGCTGCGGAAGCCGCTGGGAAGCTGACCGTCCTCAGGGGGCCGGACCGGCACGTTCTTCCGGGGCGGGGCGCCCGGTTCCGGCACCTCCGGCACGTCCGGGTGTCCGCGGGCGGCGCGTACGCCGCCCGGCTCAGCGCTGCCCGTACCGCTGAGCCTCTTCCCCCAGGGTGCGCAGTTGCTGCTCGGGCTGGGAGATGAGGGTGCCGAGCCCGAGCTCGCCCGCACCGCCACCGGCCGGGGCGGCCGACGGCCGCGGCCCGCTGTCGGCCACCGCGGCCTGTGCCGCGGTGGCCGTTCCCAGCAGGGCCGCTCCGGCGGTCAGCATTCCCAGCGCCAGCGCTCGCGTGTGCATCCGGTTTCCTCCCGGCTGTCGGTACCGCACAACGGATCACCAGGACAACGAGCCCAGGTCCGCCGCGGACACGCCCACCCGCACGGCGGGCCGGGCTCCCGCCCGGGGCCGCTCTCCGCCGTCTCCCGTCCGGCCACTGATCCGGCTCGGCCATACGATGGCGTACACGACGTCTGCCGCGCCCGTGTGCGAGGCCGGATATGCGGGTGAGAGGCGAGGTGGAAGGCATCGTGGGCGCTGCGCGCACCCCCCGGAGCCGGTGGGTCGAGGAGGGGCTGCGGGCGCTGGCCCTCGGCGGCCCGGACGCGGTCCGCGTCGAAGTGCTGGCCAAGCGCCTCGGCGTCACCAAGGGGGGCTTCTACGGCTACTTCGCCGACCGCGAGGCGCTGCGATGCTCGACACCTGGGAGCGGGAGAGCGTCGACGGGGTCATCGACCGCGTCGAGCGCGAGGGCGGTGACCCGAAGACCAAGATCCAGCGGGCCGGGGCGCTGACCTTTTCCGGCGACCGGCTCCTCCCCATCGATCTCGCGATCCGCGACTGGGCACGCCGGGACGCCGCGGTCGCCGAACGCCTGCGCAGGGTGGACAACCGGCGGATGGCGCTGCTGCGCGAGATGATCGGCACCTTCTGCCCCGACCCCGGCCCCGACCCCGACGAGGTCGAGGCGCGCAGCATGCTCGCCTTCTGCGTGGCGATCGGCGAGCACTTCATCGCCGCCGACTACCAGGGCAGGACGCGGGCCGAGGTGCGGGCGCACGCCGCCGACCTGGTGCTCGACCGCCCCCGGGAGGACCATCCCCGCGAGGACCACCCCAGGGGGGACGGCGGACCGTGACCGCGCCGCGCGTACCGGCCGGCGCACCAGCCCTTCCGGGCGGCGCCGCCGCACCCCGTCCGGCGGGTCACGGCCCGGCGGAGACGCCTTAGGCTCGGTGGATGGCGAAGTACTTCGACGTGCACCCCGAGAACCCGCAGCGACGGACCATCAACACCGTGGTCGAGAGCATCCGTGCGGACGCGCTCATCGCGTATCCGACGGACTCCTGCTTCGCGCTGGGCTGCCGGCCGGGCAGCCGTGACGGCCTGTCCCGCATCCGCTCCATCCGCGACCTCGACGAACGCCACCACTTCACGCTCGTCTGCCAGAACTTCGCGCAGCTCGGCCAGTACGTGCACGTGGACAACGACGTGTTCCGCGCGGTCAAGGCGGCCACGCCGGGCCGCTACACCTTCATCCTCCCGGCGACCAAGGAGGTGCCGCGCAAGTTGCTGCATCCGAAGAAGAAGACCGTCGGCGTCCGCATCCCCGACCACGTGGTCACCCAGGCGCTGCTGGCCGAACTCGGCGAGCCGCTGCTCTCCAGCACCCTGCTGCTCCCGGACGAGGACGAACCGATGACCCAGGGCTGGGAGATCAAGGAACGGCTCGACCACGTCGTGGACGCCGTGGTCGACTCCGGCGACTGCGGAACCGAGCCCACCACGGTGGTGGACTTCTCCGGGGACACGGTCGAGATCGTGCGTACCGGGGCGGGCGACCCCGCACTGTTCTCCTAGAAGACTGATGAAGATCTCGGGTTCTGGCCCCTCCGTGTCAGCGGTGGGGCCAGACTTGTGTGGTGGTTCAAGGGGAGTGGGCCGGGGAGACGATCGGGCCGGACGTGTGGGAGTTGTGTCGGGAGTTGATCCCGGCGGGGAGTGTCTTCGCGTTCCTGGCGGAACATCGTGCGGTGTTGTTCCCGGCGGAGATGTTCGCGGACATGTATCCGTCGGCGGACGGGCGGTCCAGTATGCCGCCGCAGGTTCTGGCCGCGGCGGTGGTGCTGCAGTCCCTGCACGGCTTGTCGGACTTCGAGACCGTTCAGGAATTGCGGTGTGACCTGCGCTGGAAGGCCGCGTGCGGGCTGGGCCTGCATGACACGGCGTTCGATCCGTCGCTGCTGTCGTACTTCCGGCGGCGGCTGGCCCGCTCTGCCCGTCCGCACCGGATCTTCGACGCGGTGCGGAAGGTCGTACGGGCCACCGGCGTGCTCAAGGGCAAGCAGCGCAGGGCACTGGATTCCACCGTGCTGGACGATGCGGTGGCCACCCAGGACACCATCACCCAGCTGGTGTCCGCGATCCGGGCGGTGATCCGCGCAGTTCCCGGAGCGTCCGACGTCGCGGCCAGGCAGTGCACCGCGCACGACTACTCGTCGCCGGGCAAACCGCGGATCGCCTGGAACGACGAGGAGGCCCGAGCCGCCCTGGCCGACGCTCTCGTCGGCGACGCCCTGCGGCTCCTGGGGCATCTGCCCAACCAGGATCTCGGGGAGAAGGCGGCGAACGCGGTCGGGCTGCTGGCCCTGGTCGCGGGCCAGGACGTCGAGCCCGCGGACGGCTCGGACGGGCAGGACGGCCGCTGGAGGATCAGCCGGGGCACCGCGTCCGAGCGGGTGGTCTCCACCGTTGACCCCGACAGCCGGCACGTCCACAAGACCCGTTCCCACTACCAGGACGGTTTCAAGGCCCACCTGGCCATGGAGCCGGAGACCGGGCTGGTCACCGCCGTCGAGCTCACCCCCGGGGCAGGGCCGGCCCACCACGAAGCGGTCATCGGGCTCGGCCTGCTGGCCGACGAAGACGGTCCGCTCGACGTCCTGGGTGACACCGCCTACTGCACCACAGAGGCCCGGGCCGCTCTCACGGCGGCCGGGCACCGGCTGTTCCTCAAGCCCGCTCCGCTGCGGCCGGTCGTCCCTGGCGGGTTCACCGTGGACGACTTCGCCATCGACACCACGGGGAACACAGTGGTCTGCCCGCGGGGACGAACCGCTGAACTACGGCCGCCTTCCGGCATGCGCCACCAGCGCAAAGCCGTCTTCACAGCAGAGCAGTGCGTCGGCTGCGAACTGCGGAATCGGTGCACCAAGGCCAGGGCCGACCGCATCGTCACGATCCGGCCCCACCACGATCTGATGGCCGATGCCCGCCGCAACAACACCTGGCTCCACCACCGGGCAGCCGCCCTCAACCTCCGCCGCCTGATCAACCTCGGCCTCACCCGCACCAACCACACCTGGCACCTCGGCATAGCCACCGGATGACCTGAGGGGCCGCCCGGCCTCCGGCCGGACAACCCCTCAGCAAGATCTTCATCAGTCTTCTAGCGGCCGCCGGCCGCCCCGCGCGGTGTCCCCGGGGCGGGGCGGGGCGGTCCGGGCAACGGAGCCGGCACGGGAACCCGGAGGGTCGGACGGGGACGGCCGGGGAGGGCGTTCCCGGATGTGTCCGTCCCCGGGTGCCGCACCGGTCCGGCCGCTTCGCCGGTCAGCGGGGGAGCGGGAGCCTGGACTTGGAGGCGTCCACGAGCGCGGGCACGGTGGCCAGCTTGCTGCGGGGCCTGCCGGCGCGGCGGCCGCGCGCCTGCTCGGCGCGGTCGATGGCCGCCAGCCCCCGCGCGTCGACCACATGGCTGCTGCGGCGTTTGGCCAGCCGTCGGAACGCCTTCGCGGAGCCGCTGGGCTGCGGAAGGGAGCCGTCGGCCGCGTCGCCCAGCAGCGTCGCGACGGTCCCGGCCGCGCAGGAGCGGTTGGCGCCGATGCCCCCGGTCGGGCCCCGCTTGATCCAGCCCACCACGTAGCTGCCGGTCAGGCCGGTCACCCGCCCGCTCTCGTGCGGGACGGTCCCGCTCTTCTCGTCGAAGGGCAGCCCGGGGACCGGCGCGCCCCGGTAGCCGACGGCCCGCAGCAGCATCCCCGCCCGGATGCCGGTACCGCCCGCCTCCCCGGTGACCCGGACGTCCAGGTCGCCGCGTGCCGCCCGGCCGTCGCCGACGGCCTCGCGTACCTCGACGGGCGCCGAGTGGAAGCGGAAGACCAGGCGCCGGGGGCCGGAGGCAGCCGGAGCGGAGTAGTCCATCCGCTCGCGGGGGATGCCGCGGAGCAGGGCGGCCTTCTCCTGCGGACCCGCGGCGTCGATCGCCGCGCCGGTACGCGGGTCGTGGTCGTCCACGGCCGGCCGCACCCCGGACATGCTGGTCAGCGCGCGGAGTTCGGGCCGGGTGCAGGCGGCGTCCTGCGGGCCGCGGCGGCCCAGCAGCACGACCTCCCGCACGGCGCTCGCGCGCAGGGCCGCCAGGGCGTGGTCGGCGATGTCCGTACCGGCCAGCTCCTCCGGGTCGGTCAGCAGGATGCGGGCCACGTCGAGGGCGACGTTGCCGGTGCCGACCACGACGACGCGCGGCGCGGACAGGTCGATCGCGTCGGCCGGAACGTCAGGATGGGCGTTGTACCAGGCGACGAAGGTGGTGGCGGCGAGGGAGCCGGCCGTCTCCTCGCCGGGGATCCCCAGCCGCCGGTCACCGGGTGCCCCCACCGCGTAGACGACGGCGTCGTGGTGGGCGCTCACCTCCTCCGCCGTGACCTGTTGGCCCACTTCGACACCCAGCAGCATCCGCACCCGCGGGTGGCTGTGGAACCGGGCGAAGGAGTCACCGATGCCCTTGGTCGCCGGATGGTCGGGCGCGACCCCGTACCGGAGCAGTCCGCCGGCCACCGGGAGCCGGTCCAGCAGGGTCACTTCGGCCGCCGTGTGCAGTAGCAGGTCCTCCGCGGCGTACATGCCGGCCGGACCGGTGCCGACGATCGCCACTCGGGGCGCGGTGAAGTCGGAGGGCAGGGTCCGCGGGAACGACGGCTCGCTCCAGGAGTGGAAGTTGGGGCTGTCCGCCGCGGGTCGGGGCGCGGGCGCGTCGGCGTAGTAGGCGGCGTTGATCTCGGCGTACGCCCGCTGCGGACCGGTGAGGCTCTCCACCGGGAAGACCGCGTCCACCGGGCAGGCGTCCGCGCAGGCTCCGCAGTCGATGCACGCGGCGGGGTCGATGTAGAGCATCTCGGTACTGCCGAAGTCGCGCTCGCCGGGGGTGGGGTGGATGCAGTTGACCGGGCAGACGGAGATGCACGTGGCGTCGTTGCAGCAGTTCTGACTGATGGCGTAGGTCATGGGGCCGGTTCCGTGTGCGGCGTGCGGCGGTGGGAGCGCCGCGGCGCGGGCGGGCGGGGTCAGATCAGGTGGGCGCGCTTGTAGAAGACCAGCGCCGGCCTGGTCAGCAGCCGGGCCGAGGCCAGGAACTCCATCAGTCCCGCGCAGCTCGACCGCAGCATCGACTTGTGGTGCTCGTTGGCCGCCGCCTCGCGGAGCGCGCGGCTCTCGTCCAGGCCGGCGGTGGCGTACACCTTCCGGTTCACCATGCTGGTGACGATCACGTAGGAGGCGACGGCGATGACGAACGCGTTGAGCTGGCGGCGCAGCCAGCCGGCCTTGGCCAGCCGCTTGCGCGTCTCGTCGCGCGCGAACTTCATGTGCCGCGACTCCTCGACGACGTGGATGTTGTTGATGGTGCGGACGAAGGGCACGACCCGCTCGTCGCGCATCCAGTCCCGCTGCATCACGTCGAGGACCTCCTCGGCCACCAGGATCGCCGCGTAGGCGGCCTCCCCGAAGGCGAGGGTCTTGAAGGCCCGGCCGAGTTCGCGGGCCAGGCGCCGGGGCTGGTAGGCGGGCGCCCGGAGCTTCTTGGCCCCGCGGGCGAACATGATCGAGTGCCGGCACTCGTCGGCGATCTCGGTCAGCGCCCACTGGACGGTCTCCTGGGACGGATCCTTGGCGTAGACGTCGCGCAGAATCATCTGCTGAAGGATCATCTCGAACCAGATGCCGGTGCCTGCCACAGAGGCGGCTTCCTGGCGGGTGAGTTCCTTGCGCTGAGCGTCGGTCAGCTCGCCCCAGTAGGCGGTGCCGAACAGGGTGCTCCACTCCGGGCTCGTGCCGTGGAAGTCCTCGTCCAGCGGGGTGTCCCAGTCGACGTCGGTGAGCGGGTCGTAGGACAGCTTCGCCGAGGAGTCCAGCAGCCGCCGGGCGACGCCGTCCTCCTCGGAGAGCTGCGGAAGGTCCGGCCGGGTGATGCTGCTTGCCATGCTGCGACTCCTCGGGTTCGGACAGCGGGCCGTTCCCGGCCCCCGTCGGTGCGGTACGGGTGCTGGTGTGCCGGTGGGGGTGTGCCCGGATCCAGGCTCTGCGGGCCGGGCCGCCGGTGCGCTCGGCGGAGCGGAAGCCGAGGCACCCCGGGCTCTCTTGTTAGACGGACTGTATAACAAGGGGTGGATCGTGCCTACCCTCCAGTAAGAAAGCGGCCCCGGGCGGCCGCTCCCGCCTGCGTCGGCGGGCGAGGGGGAGCGTGAGGCACCCCGGGTGCGTCCGGCCGTGCATGCGCGGCGGTTTGCTCCGCGGGAGGGCGGACACCCGGCGGCTCCCGACGCGGTGGCGCGCACCCGGCGCGACGACCGCCGAACTCAGGGAGGGTGCTGCATCATGGCCGTCGTAGGCATCGTCGCGGTGTGCGTGGTCCTGCTCGTCCTGGCGTTTCTCGCGCCGCGGCTGTCCCGCCGCCCGGAGCGGGGGACCCAGCGGACACTGGGCGCCGGAACCCGCACCGCGGGCAAGGCTCCGGGAGTACTGGGCCGGTTGTTCAGCAAGCCCTTCCGCAGCAGCCAGAAGGCCGTCGGGCGGAGCGGTTCGGCAGGGCGCAGGGCGCGCGGGCGCTTTCCGCTCTGAGCGCCCCGTCGGCGCGCCGGTCGGCACCGGATGGCGAACTGCCGGTGTATGACGGTACGAAAAGGTGACATTCCGGCTCCATTCCGTCTCGCTCAGGTCTCACAGGCGGGCTCGTCGAGGTGTGTGTCGAGCGGTGCGGTCGGGCATACGGGAGGCGAACGGAAGAGGAGGAACGTCGTGTTGTCACTTCATTCCGGCGAAGCGTCCGTCGCCGACGCCCGTGCCCTGGCCGCCGCCTACGTGGCGGAACACTGCCCGAGCGTCGACGCCGCCACGGTGGGAACCGTGGTCACCGAACTCGTCGTCAACGCCGAGCGCCACACATCGGGCTCCTGGCTGCTGGTGATCGACCGGGCCGGCGGGGTCCTGAGTGCCGAGGTGCGGGACGCGAGCCGGGAACTGCCCGGCGTGCGCAGCGGTGCACTGGACGGTTCCGGCGGGTGGGGCATGCACCTGGTGCACGCGCTCACCCCTTCGGTGGAAGTCACCGTCGGCGGCCCCGGCAAGACGGTCAGCGCGCGCTGGCCCGACCTGCCCGCGCAGGCTGCCTGAGCGGCCCCCGACGTGGCCGGAAGTGCCTTCCGCGCGCATGGAGCGGCGACTTCCGGTTCCGTCGGGGCCCGGAGCCGGGACGGACGAGTGAGATGAATCGCCGATTCGGGTGCCATGGCCTCGCGTTTCGCGGGCAGGTGGAGAGTGCGGCCGGGAGGCGGCCGCCGCGCACGGAAGCCGGCGCGCAGTCCGAGGGAGATGAGGCGCTCATGACGGTGACCGATTCGACGGAACGCGGGCACATCGGTTCTCGCGGGGGTACCGGTCTCCCTGTGATCGAGTCGCCCTCCCGGATCCCCGCCAGGGACGCCCGGGCGCTGACCAAGCAGTTCCTCGCCCGGCTGGACGAACTGGAGGAGGGCACGGACGCGTACCAGTACGTCCGCAACACCCTCATCGAGATGAACCTGTCCCTGGTCCGCTACGCGGCATCCAGGTTCTCCACCCGTCCCGAGGACCTGGAGGACGTCGTCCAGGTCGGCACCATCGGGCTGATCAAGGCCATCGAGCGGTTCCAGGTCTCGCGGGAGGTCGCCTTCACCACGTTCGCCGTCCCGTGCATCGTGGGGGAGATCCGGCGGTTCTTCCGCGACACCACCTGGGCGGTGCACGTCCCCCGGCGGCTCCAGGAGGCCAGGGAGCAGCTCGCGCGCGCCGACGAGGAACTGCGCTCCCGGCTCGACCGGGAACCGACGGTGGCGGAGCTCGCGGCGCTCATGTCGCTGCCCGAGAGCGAGGTCATCGAGGCGCGCAAGGCCGCGAACGGCTACACCACCACCTCGCTGGACGCCGCAGTCGCGGGCGGCACCGGGGACGGCCGGGCCCTCGCGGACTGCATCGGAGGACCCGACCCGGCCTTCGAACTGGTGGAGGACTTCCAGACGCTGGCCCCGCTGATCGCGGAACTGGACGAACGCGACCGGATCCTGCTGCACCACCGCTTCGTGGACGAACTCACCCAGGCCGAGATCGGCGAACGGCTGGGAGTCTCGCAGATGCACGTCTCCCGGCTCCTCAGCCGCCTGTTGGCGCGGCTGCGCACCGCCATGACGCAGCAGCCCGACCGGCCCCGCGCTCCAGTCGGCGCCACGGCAGCTGCCCGCAGCTCACCTTCCCAGCCGGTCCCGCACCCCGCGTCGGCCCCCGCGGACAGCGGTGGGCAGTCCCCCGGTGCAGCCGGCCGGCCGGACACGGCCCCGGAGGACCAGGAGCTGCTGGGACTGCGGCAGGCCCATGAGCTGCTGCTGCCCGGCATTTCCCTGGCCGCGCTGCGCTGGGCGCGCGCCAACGACGAGCGGTTCCCGGCGGCCGCGGGCAAGCGGGGCGCCGAACTCCTCTACCGCGCCGCCGAGCTGACGCGCTGGGCGGCATCCCGGCCTCATGCCCCCGTGCCGCGCGCCACCGCGGCGGGGGGCTCCGCGCCGGACGGTGGCACCGCCTGACCGGTGGGGCACCGCGGCGGCACCGGCCGGGCGGCCCGCCCTGCCGGGTGTGGCCGCTGCCCCGGCTGCCGGGCCGGCGCCCGCTGTCCGCCGGTTCGGCAGCCCTGCGAGGCGTGAGGTTTACCGCCGCCGAAGCCGGTGAGAAGTGCGATCACGTGCTTGGGAGAACAGGCACATACGCGGAGGAGATGCCCCTCGTGGCCCGCGTGTGCTCCCGAGCCGCCTCTCCCCGCGCTGTGCACCGTCGACGACAGCGGGAGGAGAGCCCATGGGTGCCGATCGGTACCGGGCCCGGCGACACCGCCGCGCCCACCGGAAGGCCGCCGCGCCTCCCGGGCGCCTCCGCTCCCCGGGACGGGACCCCGTCCGGCGCGCCCGCCATACGGGGCGGCCGGGGCGCGAACGAGCAGCCCCCGCCGGGCCGCTGCCACGGGACTCCCCGCACCGCCGGCCCGCACCCGCCGCCGCGTGCCGCCCCGCGCCCGCTCGTCCGGGCTGCTCCGCCTCCACATCTCCTGAAGGGACCCCTGCCATGCTGCTCGCCCACCCCGCCGTCCTCCGCGACCTCGTCGAGCAGTACGCGGCCCTGAGCGTCCTGCGGGCCGAGGACGGTTCCCCCGAGGTGCAGCAGCGTATGAACGACATCGCCTACACGCTGTGCGTCTCGACCGGTACCCGGGACATCGACACGGCTCTCGTCGCCGCCCGGCACCGGCTGCCCGGCGCCCGCGTCGACGACGACTCGCTGCTGTCCGCCGAGGACGCCCCCGCGGACCACCCCGCACCGCCGGAGATCGCGGTCACGGTCGTCGCGGCGCCGGAGGCGCCGCAGCAGGCGCCCCGGCCCGCCGCCGCGGTGTGAGAGCGCATGCCGCCCCCGCAGGCAGCGCTGCCCGCCGCCTGCGGACCGGCTGACACTCCCACCCCACCCGTCTTGCCGGCGAGCCGGTCCCGCTCGTACGGCTCCCCAGTGAAAGGATCACCGTGCCCACGACAGCCCTGACCGCGCCGGGCCACCCGGCGCCGCCCGCCGCACACGAGCGCATCGCTCCCGAAGCGGTGGCGCACTCCGCAACGGGGAGCTGCGCGCGCCCGGAGGATTCCGCGGCCCGGCGCCCCGGCCATCCGCTGTCCGGACCGGTGAGACGGTGACGGCGCAGGACCCGGCAGTGCCGGGAGACGCCCCGTCCGCGCAGGCCGCCGCCGCGCCCGCTGCCGAGCGGCCGGCCCGCGTGCAGGCCGCCGCCGGTGCCGAGGACCGGCCGGCGGAGTCGGTGCGCGAGCGCGAGCATTACATACGCAGACGGCTGGAGCGGCTGATCGGCGTCGCCGCCACCGAGGGCAACGCACTGCGGGTCCTCCGCAACGGTGACGAGATCTTCCCCGCCATGCTGCGGGCGATCCGGGAAGCCCGGCACACCATCGACATGATGACGTTCGTGTACTGGCAGGGCGAGATCGCGCACGAATTCGCCCGCGCACTCGGCGAGCGGGCGCGGAACGGCGTGCGGGTGCGGCTGCTCCTGGACGGCTTCGGCAGCAGGCCCATCGAGAAGTCCCTGCTGGCGGACATGGAACGGGCGGGCGTCGCCGTGCAGTGGTTCCGCAAGCCGATGTGGGTCTCGCCCTTCAAGCAGAACCATCGCTGCCACCGCAAGGCCCTCGTCGTCGACGAGCGCACCGCCTTCACCGGCGGCGTCGGCATCGCCCAGGAGTGGTGCGGAAACGCGCGGAACCCGGGGGAGTGGCGTGACACCCATGTCGAGGTGCGCGGCCCCGCGGTCGACGGCGTCTCGGCCGCTTTCGCCCAGAACTGGGCCGAATGCCACGACGAACTCTTCGACGAGGCCGACCGGTTCGTCGAGCAGGACACCCCGGGCACGGCCCTCGTCCAGGTCGTCCGCGGCTCGGCGAGCTTCGGGTGGCAGGACATGCAGACGCTGCTGCGCGTCGTGCTGGAGTCGGCACGTGAGCGGGTGCGGCTGTGCACCGCGTACTTCACCCCGGACGACTACTTCGTCGACCTGATGAGCCGGACGGCGCGGCGCGGTGTGCGGGTCGAGATCCTGCTCCCGGGCCCGCACACCGACAAGCGCGTCTCCCGGCTGGGCGGCAGGCATGTATACGACGACCTGCTGCGCGCCGGTGTGCGGATCGCCGAGTACCGGCCCACGATGATGCACGCCAAGGTCGTCACCGTCGACGGCATCGTCGCCCTCACCGGCTCCACGAACCTCAACCGCCGCTCCCTCGAACACGACGAGGAGGTGATGCTGGCCGTCATCGACGAGCGGTTCACGGCGACGCTCGACGACCACTTCGCCGCGGACTGGGACGATGCGGAGCGCATCACCGCCGGCCGCTGGCGGCGGCGCCCGGGCGCCGAGCGCCTCAAGGAGGCGGCGGTGCTCCCCATCCGCCGGTTCCTGTAGGAGCGGGTGTCCCGCTTCGCGGCTCGGCGTCCGTTTCCGGGGCCTGACCGCGGGCGGCCGTGTGGTCGGGCTCTTTCTATAGGGTGGCCGGATGAGCAGTGCAGACGGGGGCCGGCAGCCGGACGGCGGCACCGCCGGGACCGGTCCCGTGGACCTCCAGCAGTTCGCCGTGGCACTGCGCAGGATGAACGGGGAATTCGGACGGCTGGTCCACGGGTTCGCCGCCGCGCAGGGGCTGCACGCCACCGACGCCGCCGCGCTCGCCGCGATCCTCGACGCGGAGGAGCCGCTCACTCCGGGGCTGCTGCGGGAGCATCTGGGGCTCACCTCCGGTGCGGTGACGGCCTGCCTGGACCGGCTGGAGCGGGCCGGGCATGTGCGGCGTTCCCGGGATCCGGCGGACCGCCGGGTGGTCCGTCTGCACTACCCCAGTGATGCGCGGGCGGCTGCGCGCGGGTACTTCAGACCGCTGGCCCAGGCGACCGACCGCGCCCGCGCGCAGCTCGACGACGAGGAGCAGCACGTGGTGCTGCGCTTCCTCGTCCTGCTGAACGAGGAGCTCTCCGCTCTTCGCGAGGGCGGGAGCTGACGCCTTCGCGGCGGCGGCGTGCGCCGCCGGACGGCCGGCGAGGCGCGGAACATGTTAGTTCAATGATTAAGATAGCCAAGCATTGAACTGGTTTCCCCAGCCACTCGCAGCCCCCGGAGGATGCATGCCGTCCGCGCCGCGTCTCGCCCGCCTCTCGATCCCGATTCTGCTGCTCGTCGTCTGGATCGCCGTCGGCGGCGCGCTGGGACCGTTCGCGGGGAAGCTCGGCGAGGTCGCCACCAACGACGAGGCCGCCTTCCTGCCGCGTAGCGCCGAATCCACCAGGGTCCTGGACGAACAGAAGGCGTTCGACCAGGAGGAGACCCTGCCCGCCATCGTGGTGTGGACGTCCGGTGACGGGCAGTCCGTCACCCGTGCGCAGCGCGGGGCCGCCTCGCGCGCGCTCGACCGGGCCGCCGACAGCGTCGGCGCGGTCGGTCCCCCCACCCCTGCGATTCCCTCCCGGGACGGCGAGGCACTGCAGGGCGTCGTCCAACTCCGCCCCGACCTGGGCGAGGAGCTCCCCGGAGCCCTGGAGAAGCTGCGCTCGGCCGCCGAGGAGGTGTCCGGGACGACGGTGCGCCTCGCCGGGCCGGCGGCCACCCAGGCCGACCTGTCCGACGCGTTCGCCGGAATCGACGGACTGCTGCTCGGGGTGGCCCTCGCCGCCGTGCTGCTGATCCTCGTCCTGGTCTACCGCAGCGTGCTGCTGCCGCTGGTGATCATCCTCGGTGCGGTGTTCGCCCTCGGACTCGCCTGCGCGGCGGTCTATGCCCTTGCCCGAGAGGACATGGTCCGCGTCGACGGGCAGGTGCAGGGCATCCTGTCCATCCTGGTGATCGGCGCGGCCACGGACTACGCGCTGCTGCTCACCGCGCGGTTCCGGGAGGAGCTGAGCGCGGGACACCGCCGCGAGGCCGCCGTCCGGGCCGCCCTGCGGCGGTCCGTCGGGCCGGTGCTGGCCAGCGCCGGCACCGTCGTCGCGGGTCTGCTGGCCCTCCTGCTCAGCGACCTGACCAACAACCGCGCCCTGGGGCCGGTGGGCTCCATCGGGATCGTCTGCGCCCTGCTGAGCGCCCTGACGTTCCTCCCCGCTGTACTGGCCCTTCTCGGCCGCTTCGCCTACTGGCCGGCCAGGCTGCCGCACTCGGCGGAGCAGCGGGAGGCGTCCGCGCGGGGCGGGGTCTGGCCGCGGGTGGCGCGTGCCGTGGACCGGGCGCCCCGCAGGATCTGGGCCTGCACGCTCGCGGTGCTGCTCGCGGCGAGCGCCTTCGTGCCGCTGCTGAACGCCCGGGGCGTGCCGCTGGACGAGATCTTCATCAACGACGCGCCGTCCGTCGCCGCCCAGCGGACCCTCGGTGAGCACTTCCCCGGCGGCTCCGGCAACCCGGCCACGGTGCTCACCGACGAGCAGGCCCGCACGGAGGTGCGGCGGGCGGCGCTCGGCACCGAAGGCGTGGCCTCGGCCGTGTCGCTGGGCGCGAAGGGCCGCCCGGACGCCGGGGCGCCGCAGGTCGTGGACGGCAGGGTCCGCCTCCAGGTCACACTGGAGGACGCCGCGGACAGCGATGCCGCCAAGCGCACGGTCGAGCGGCTGCGCGAGGCGGTGCGGGCCGTCCCGGGCTCCGACGCGCTGGTCGGCGGATACACGGCCCGGCAGTACGACACCCAGCGGACGGCCGAACGCGACCGCGCGCTGATCGTGCCGGTGGTCCTGGTCATCATTCTGATCATCCTGGTCGCGCTGCTGCGCTCGCTGCTCATGCCGCTCCTGCTGGTGGCGACCGTGGCGCTGAGCTTCTTCGCCACCCTGGGCTTCTCGGCGCTGGTCTTCCGCGAACTGCTCGGCTTCAGCGGAGCGGACGCCTCGGTGCCGCTGTACGGTTTCGTCTTCCTGGTGGCGCTGGGCGTGGACTACAACATCTTCCTGATGTCCCGGGTCCGCGAGGAGTCGCTGCGGCACGGCGTGCGGGAGGGCGTGCTGCGCGGCCTGACGGCCACCGGCGGCGTCATCACCTCGGCGGGTGTCGTGCTCGCCGCCACCTTCGCGGCGCTCGCCGTCATCCCGCTGGCCTTCCTCGCCCAGATCGCCTTCATCGTCGCCTTCGGAGTCCTTCTGGACACCCTGGTGGTGCGGTCCCTCCTGGTGCCGGCGCTGGTCCGGGACATCGGCCCGCTCTCCTGGTGGCCGGGAGTCCTCAGCCGCAGGTGAACCCTGTCCGTCGGCGGCCCGCGGCGTCGGCCGCCGACGGTGTTCAGGGGCGCGGGGTCGGCGCGAGCACGACGTTGTCGTACCCCGGCAGGGCCGCTGCCGCCAGCGGGGGCGCGCCCTCGAGTTCCGCGCGCAGCAGCCGCCGCAGCCTGCGGGCGCTCGCGTGGTAGAAGCGGTGCTGCGTCCAGCGCCCGAAGACCGTGAAACCCGTCCGCACGACGGGATTGGGCAGCGGTGCCCGCCGCGAGTGGCCGGTGATCCGGAACTCCACGGCACCGGTCCGCAGCCGCTTGACGACCTGGTAGGCGAGTTCGCCCTGCTCCAGATGGCCCTCCAGGGTCCGGTAGGCCCAGCCCCACACGCGTGACTCCGACGCACCGCTGCCGTGCGTCTCGTCGGTCACGGACGTCACCCGGACCCCCATGTCGAACCGCAGTCCGGCGAACCGGCCCTCCAGCAGCATGTCCCGGCCCAGCAGCGGCGTGTCGCTCCGGTAGAGCGCCCGCAGGATCGTCGGCTCCGCGAACTGGTAGTCGCGCACCAGGCGGCAGGCGATGTCCCACGCGCCGCCCCGCACGGGGTCGCCCACCGGTTCCCGGGCGAGCGGCTGGCGGAGGTAGTCGACGTGCCAGTGCGCGTTCCAGGTGGGCACCCGGCTCCCGGTCAGGGGCGCGTAGTTGACCGTGCGGTCCGCCAGGGAGTGCAGCGCGGCGACCGCCGGTGCACGGTAGAGGCGCCGCTCACGCAGCATGCGGGCCGTCCGGCCGGGGCCGTCCGGCGGGGGCATCCTCCAGCGACTGGCTGATGCCCCACAGCGTGGGCGCCCACAGGCCGACGAACAGGGCGCGGCGCTCGGCGTTGCCCCGTTCGTCCTGGTCGAAGCTCGCCGCCCGCATCCAGAAGACGATGCAGAGTCCGACGGAGCCCATCGACGCCAGTTGCAGATGTGTCCTGCGCAGTCCGATCCCGTGCACCAGCTTTTCGAACAGCACGCCGACCTCCTGGGTCCGGGTGGGGGAGATGAGTGCCCCTGATGCCCACTCATGTCGCTTTCATGGTGTCATAGGCGCTATGTCAGTACAGGGATGGATGCGGTCGGGAATCGGGTTGCGGGCCCGGCGCGACTCCGGCCGGCCGCCGGCCAGGCGGCCGGGCAGACCGTCCGCCCGGCGGCGGATCGGCATCCTGCTGCGTTTCCCGGCCGGCGTCCTGCTGGTGTCCTGGGAGTACATGTGGCGGGTGACCGCGCTGCACCGCAGCGAGGTGGCGGGGGACTCCGGCGACCTGCCGCCCCCGCTGCCCGGTGATCGCGTCGACGAGCTCACCAAACGGCTCGCCGACGGCGTCGGGCCGATGTTCCACCGCCGTTTCGGCGTCCGGATCCAGGGCGCCCGGATGAGCCCCGAAGAGCTGATCGGCGCAGTCGCCGCCGACCTCAACCGTCCGGCACCCTCGACCGTGGCGGTCTTCCACAAGACGCGCGGCGGACCCGGTCCGGCACGCCCCGGAGACGAGTACCGGGTGCAGATGCCGGGCCCCTGGGACGGTCCGGTGCGTGTGCTCCACCGCGACCCGGTCACGATCCGGCTCGGCACGCTGCACGGGCATCTGGAGGCCGGGCAGATTCAGTTCACCGCCGACGATCCGGGAGACGGACTCCGCTTCCACGTCGAGGCGTGGTCGCGCGCCGGCGACTGGTGGGCCGACCTGCTCTACAGCCGGCTGCGGGTGGCCAAGGAGATCCAGTTCAACATGTGGGTGCACTTCGTGCTGGGCGCCGCCGCGATCGCGGGCGGCCGCGTACAGGGGGGCGTCACCATCGAGACCCGCGGTGTCCCCGCGGCCTCCTGCGAGACGGCCGTCCGGTGCTGACCTCCGCGGCCTCGCGGCCGCTGCCGCACCGTCCCCCGGAATCCGCGCCGGTCCGGGGCGCCGCCACGCGTGCGGACCGGATGTGCGTGCGGACCGGGTGCGGGTGCGGGAGGGTGGTGAGCGGAGCCGTCCGTCCGAGCCCCGCCCGCCCTGACCGAGCCGGAGGATCCGGTGCCCCCTGACGCCGCCCCGCACACCGCTGTCTGTTCCTACACGCATCTCTTCCGCGGCGCGTCCGTGCGCATCCAGGGGCTGAGCAGGCCCGCGGCCTATGCGGAGAGCCCGCTCGCCACCGGACTCGTGCTGCGGTTCGCCGACGGAGCCGCCACCGACGCCGAGATCCTGGTCTCCTCCAACGGAGAGGCCGTCCTCGCCGTCTCCGGCCACACCACGCGTGCGGGCACCCGGTTGCCGGAGCGGACCTGGCTGCTGCGGGGCTTCCGCGCCCTGGGGGACGAGGTCGAGGTGACGGTGGGAGTGCCCATGGCGTGACCGCCCCCGTCGCACCGCGCCCGGCGCACACGGACCTCCGCCCGACGGGACACCCGGGCAGGCCCGCCCGGCCACGCCGGCAGGCCCGCGCCGGGTCACGGTTCGCGGTGCACCTTGGTGTTGGACGCCTGCGCCCGCGGGCGGACCACCAGCAGGTCGACGTTGACCCGGCTCGGCCGCGAGACACACCACGCGATGGTCTCCGCCACGTCGTCCGCGGTCAGCGGCTCGGCCACACCTTCGTACACCCGGGCGGCCTTCTCCTCGTCCCCGCGGAAGCGGGTGAGTGCGAACTCGTCTGTCCGGACCATCCCGGGCGCGATCTCGATCACCCGGACCGGGCTGCCGACGATCTCCAGGCGCAGGGTCTCGGCGAGCACGTGCTGGGCGTGCTTCGCCGCGACGTACCCGGCTCCGCCCTCGTATGTCGCGAGGCCGGCGGTGGAGGAGAGCACCACGACCGTGCCTTCGCCGGCGGTCAGCGCCGGCAGCAGCGCCTGCGTGATGTGCAGGGTGCCGAGGACGTTGGTCTCGTACATCCGCCGCCAGTCCTCGGGGTCGCCGGAGGCGACCGGGTCCGCCCCCAGCGCCCCGCCCGCGTTGTTGACCAGCACCTCCAGCGTCTCGAACCGCTCGGCGAACGCGTCGACCGCCGCACGGTCCGTCACATCCAGGGTGTGGGCCTCGGCCTGCTGTCCCGCCTCCACCAGCTCGGCGGCGAGCGCTGCGACGCGCTCGGCGCGGCGCGCGGCCAGCACGACCCGGTAGCCGGCCGCCGCCAGGTGGCGTGCGGTGGCGGCGCCGATGCCGCTGCTCGCTCCGGTGACGACAGCGGTGCGGGACGAGGTGGTGGGGGAGGCGGTGCTCATCGACGCTCCTGGCGGCTCTGGGACCTGCGGTGGGCTTTGGTCAGGGTATGCGGGCCCCCGCGTCCGCGGGCAGCCGCCCCGGAGGAGCGAGCCGCCTGCGGGCAGCCGCCCCGGGACGGGCCGCGCGGACGTCCCGATCCGCGCGCGCGGGGAGCAGCCGCTCACGGGCGACTGCCGCTCACAGGAAGCTGACGTTCTGGGCCAGCGGGAGTTCCTCGGAGTAGTTGACGGTGTTGGTCGCCCGGCGCATGTAGGACTTCCAGGCGTCGGAGCCCGACTCGCGCCCGCCGCCGGTGTCCTTCTCCCCGCCGAAGGCCCCGCCGATCTCCGCCCCCGAGGTGCCGATGTTGACGTTGGCGATCCCGCAGTCGGAACCCGCGGCGGAGAGGAAGACCTCGGCCTCCCGCTGGTCCCGGGTGAAAATGCTGGAGGAGAGGCCCTGCGGGACGTCGTTGTGCAGAGCCAGCGCTTCCTCGAGGGTGTCGTAGGCGAGGACGTAGAGGATCGGTGCGAAGGTCTCCTCCCGCACGACGTCGTACTGCTTCTCGACGCGGACCAGGGCCGGTTCGCAGTAGGCGGCTCCCGGGGCGGCGTCAGCAAGCCTGCGGTGGCCCCCGGCCAGGAGCTCGCCCCCCGCCGTCCGGGCCCGGGCCAGCGCGCCGTCCATCTCCTCCAGGGCCGGGAGCGAGATCAGCGGACCGACCAGAGTGCGCTCGTCGAACGGGTCACCGACCGGCAGCGTGCGGTAGGCGGAGACCAGCCGCGCGGTCAGCGTCTCGGCGACGTCCCGGTGGACGAGGAGGCGGCGCAGCGTCGTGCAGCGCTGCCCCGCGGTGCCCGCGGCGGCGAAGACGATGCCCCGCACGGCGAGGTCGGGATCGGCCGACGGGGCGACGATCGCGGCGCTGTTGCCCCCGAGTTCCAGCAGGCTGCGGCCGAGCCGGGCCGCGACGCGGGGCGCCGCCTCGCGGCCCATGCGGGTCGAGCCGGTGGCGCTGAGCAGGGCGATCCGCGGGTCGTCCACGAGCTGCCGGCCGACGGACCGGTCGCCGAGCAGCAGGCGGTGCACCGCGCGGGGCGCCCCGACCTCGTCGGCGGCGCGGGCCAGCAGGTGGTCGCAGGCCAGGGAGGTGAGCGGGGTCAGCTCCGAGGGCTTCCAGACGACCGTGTCCCCGCAGACCAGCGCGACAGCGGTGTTCCACGACCACACGGCCGCGGGGAAGTTGAAGGCGGAGATGACACCGACCACCCCGAGCGGGTGCCAGGTCTCGGCGAGCCGGTGCCCGGGGCGCTCGGAGGCGATGGTGCGGCCGTACAACTGCCGGGACAGGCCGACGGCGAAGTCGCAGATGTCGATCATCTCCTGGACCTCGCCCAGGGACTCGGACCTGATCTTGCCCGCCTCGATCGTCACCAGGTCGGCGAGGTCGCTCTTGTGCTCGCGCAGCAGCTCGCCGAGCCTGCGCACGAGTTCCCCGCGGCGCGGCGCGGGCGTGCTGCGCCAGGTGCGGAACGCCGCGCCCGCCTCGGCGACGGCCGTCTCGGTGCCGGCGGGGGTGGCGGCGCGGAGCCCGAGGAGGCGCTCCCCGGTGAGCGGGGTCCGGGCCGGGAGGTCGTCGCCTTCCGGTACGCGCACGCCGATCGTGTCGAGGCGGGCGCGGGCGCGGGCCCGCAGGTCGTCCGTACTGGGCAGGGCGGTGCTGGTCATGGCCATCCTCAGGGGTGTTCGCGGTGGACGGGGCGGACGAGGCCGGTGCGCTCCAGACCCAGCTCGTGCGCGACCCGGGACAGGGAGCGGTGCTGCTGCCGCTCGTAGAGTGCGTAGGGGTCGAGGACCTCGCGCTCCAGTGCGCCGGAGAGCCACTCGGCGTCGTAGGAGGCGGCCTCCCGCGAATTGTCGCGGGTGCCCTGCGAGGTCAGGTTGGACTGGAAGATGCCGGCCGCGGAGCGGGGCAGGAAGTCCTCATAGACGAGGGGCTCGGCCTCGACCCACCCGCGCCGCAGCAGTGCGCCGATGTCCGCCGGGGGCCGACTGCCGTCGCGGGGCGGGTCGGCGGCCGTGCGGTAGGTGAAGTGCGCCAGTCCGTGCGCGGCCAGTTCCCACTCGGTGCGGGGCAGTTGCTGCTCCCACACCTCCCGGGCGATCTCCTCGCGCCGCCGCCCGGACGCCTGCGCGCTGCGCCGGTCGACCAGATCGGTCAGCTCGTCGTAGCGGGCGCGGCCCGCCCGGGTGAGGGCGATACCACGCGCCTCGACCTCGCCGAACCGCACCCGCAGCGCACCGTCGACCACCTCGCCCTCCGGAGTGCGCATCGCCCGCGGTTCGGTCAGCGCCCGGAAGGACGTCTGCCGCAGCAGCACGTCGGGCCCTGGCCAGGCGGGCGGGCCCTGAATGGTGTCGATCATCTCGATGCCGCGCGCGGTCATCCGGCGGTACAGCTCGTCGATGTCGAGCACCCGCGGGGTGAGGTGGTTGATGTGCGTGCTGCGGACCCCGGCGATGTCCGCCGCCACGGCCGAGACCCGCTCCAGCGTCCGGTACCAGGCCCGGTCGACCGGTTCGGAGGACAGCTCGAAGGCGCCGACGGCGAGCCGGAGGAAGCGCTCGGCCTCCTCGGGGGGCAGTTCCCGCTCGGCGGCGGCCCGGTCGGCCAGGGCGAGCAGCTCCGGCGGGAAGAGCTCGCGGCTCGCGAGGAAGGTCTCCAGCCGTGCGCGCAGCCCGGGGCCGAAGAAGCGGGGGTCGGCCGGAGTCAGCAGGGAGGTGAAGACGCGGAAGGGGTTGCGTGCCAACTCCTCCGCGTCGACGGGCCGGAAGGCGGTGGAGACCACGGGGACGGCGCTGGCCGCGGCCTCCCGGAGGTCGTAGAAGCCGACCGGGCGCATCCCCAGGGCCGCGAAGAGCCGGGCGACCTGACGCAGTTCCGCGGGCGTGCCGACGCGGATGGCGCCGTGCCGCTCCGCGGTCACCCGGCCGGGGGAGCCCAGCCGTTCGGCCGCGCCGCCCCGGGTGCGCAGGACGTCCTCGTTGACCTCGTGGGAGACCTCCACCAGCGTCGTGTAGGCGGGCACCTCCCGGCCGTACATCCGCGACAGCCGCGCGGCGAACGCGGCACGCAGCCGCCACTGTTCGACTCTCTTCACGGTTCGCCCTTCCTTCCTCGGGAGTGCGCACTCACACGACATGGGCCTCGGGACGGATCCCGGACCCGGCGCGGAACCGGTCGGCACTGAGCGGCGCGGGGTCGGCGAACGGGCGGCGTCCCAGGTGCAGGTCGCGGACGATCTCGCCCACCGCCGGGGCCTGGAGGAAGCCGTGCCCGGAGAACCCCGTGGCGTACAGGAAGTTCTCCAGTTCGCCGGAGCGGCCGATGAGCGCGTTGTGGTCCGGGGTGTTCTCGTAGAGCCCGGCCCAGCCGCCGACGGTCTCCATGCCGGCCAGGCCGGGGGCGCGGCGGCGCGCCACGGCGCGGAAGCGCTCCAGCCAGCCCGGTGTCCAGGTGGTGTCGAAGCCCTCGGCCTCGTCCGGGTCGGCCAGCCCGAAGAGCAGCCCGTCGTCGCTGTTGTGGAAGTAGGCGCTGGAGGAGAAGTCGATGGTGAAGGGGATCCGGGGCGCGTCCGGGGCCAGCGGCGCGGTGAACGCCAGTTGCCGCCGCACCGGGCGCACCGGAAGGCTGACGCCGGCCATGTCGCCGATCCGCCCGGACCACGCTCCCGCCGTGCAGACGACGCTGCCGCAGGAGATCGGACCATGGCTGGTCTGCACGTGGGTCACCCGGCCACCGGCCGTCCCGAGGCCGGTCACCTCGGTGTGCTCGGCGACCCGCACGCCGCAGGCACTCGCGGCGTCGGCGTAACCCCGCACCACCGCTCCCGGGCGCGCGTGGCCCGCCGTGGGGCAGTAGGCGGCGGCCACCAGGCCGTCGGTGCTCAGCCACGGGCACAGCCGCCGCGCCTCGTCCGGACCGATCATGCGGCTGGGCACGCCGAGACTGTTCTGGACGCCGACACCGGCCGCGAAGTCCGCCTCCTGTTCCGTGCTGTCGAGCAGGAACAGGTAGCCGACGGGATCGAACCGGATGTCCGCACCGGGGCGGTCGCCGAAGGCGCGGTACGCGTCCAGGCTGCGCCGGCCCAGTTCGATGTTGAGCGGGTCGGAGAACTGGGCGCGTACGCCGCCGATCGGCTTCCCCGAGCTGCCGCAGCCCAGTTCGCCGCGCTCCAGCAGGACGATGTCGCGCACTCCGGCCTCGGCGAGGTGGAACGCGGCGCTGGCGCCCAGTACCCCGCCGCCGATGATCACGACGTCGGCGGAGTCCGGAACGGTTCGGAAAGCGGAGGAGGGCATGGCCGGTCCCTTCCGAGGGCCGACGGCGGGATCGGGCGGGGCGGCCCGGGCCCGGACGCGGCGCTGCTGTCAGTGCGGCGGTGCTGATCAGCGTGCTGTCCCGACATCGTGGCGCAGCACGACCGTTGACGTCCATGAACAGTTCCTGCTCAGGTTCGTTTACCGTTCCTGTATGGACTGGACGAGTCCGCAACTGCGGTCGCTGGTGGAGCTGACCAGGCGGGGCACGGTCACCGCGGTCGCGCGCTCCCTCGGCTACACCCCCGGCGGGGTCTCCCAGCAGATCGCCGCACTGGAGCGGTCCACCGGCATGGAGCTGCTGCGGCGGGTGGGGCGCCGGGTCGAACTGACCGACGCGGGGGTGACGTTGGCCGCCCACGCCGAACGGATCCTGGCCACCGAGGCCGAAGCCGTGGAGGCGCTGGAGCGCACCCGCCACGAGGTCTCCGGGACGCTGCGGGTCGGCCTCTTCGCCACCGCCGCCGCCGAGATCCTGCCCCTCGCGCTCCGGAACGCCCGGGAGACCTGCCCGGGCCTCACCGTACGCAGCCGCGACATGGACGTGGACGAGGTGTACGACGCGGTGGCGGGCGGCTCCGTGGAGCTGGCCCTGGGCCTGGACTACCCGGACGTACCGCTGCCGCGCGACGCGTCGCTGTGCGTGCTCCCGCTCTCCCGCGAACGGTTCTCCCTCGCCGCACCCGCGGGTGACCTGCCCGGCCGGGAGACGGTCGCGCTCCACGAACTGCGGGAGCTGGGCTGGATCCTGCCGCCGGCCGGGAGCTACTACGGCCGCGCGGCGCTCACCGCCTGCCGCCGGGCCGGTTTCGAACCGCGGGTGCTGCACGAGGTGACCGACACGGCCGCGACACTGGCCCTGGTCGAGACCGGGGTGGGGGTCAGCCTCGTGACGGACCTGATGCTGCGGCTGCGCCCTTCGCACCTCGACGTCCTCGGGCTGAGTGACACCGTGGAGCGGCAGATCGTGGCGGTGTGCCGGACCGCCGCGCGGCACCGGCCGACGGTGGCGGCGCTGCTCGGCGTGCTGCGCTCGGCGGCCTGCGCCCCGGCGGACGGGCCGGGGCGCAGGCCTGCGGGGGAGGGGAGCGGGAGGCCCCGCTGATCCTCTGCGTCCCCCCTCGGGCGCGGGGACGCGGGACCGGTGCGGGAGCGACGGCGGCCGAGTCCGCCCCCGCACCGGTTGCGCCCTGCCCGGGCTCAGGCGCCGGGTCCGGCCTCCCCCTCCGCCCGCAGAATGCGGTCCGGACGCAGCGGGAGGTCCCGGTGGCGGACCCCGGTCGCGTGCCAGACCGCGTTGGAGATCGCCGCGGCCGCGCCCACGATGCCGATCTCGCCGATGCCCTTGACCCCCACCGGGTCGTCGGGGACGGGGTCGTCGATCCAGTCCGCCTCGATGACCGGGACATCCGCGTTGGCGGCGATGTGGTAGCCGGCGAAGTCCGCCCCCACCTGGCCACCGGACGCCGCGTCCCGCACGGCCTCCTCGTGGAGCGCCATGGACAGGCCCCAGGTCATCCCCCCGACGAGCTGGCTGCGGGCGGTGAGCGGGTTGATGATCCGGCCCGCCGCGAACACCCCCAGCATGCGCCGCACACGGACCTCTCCGGTGGTCACGTCGACGGCCACCTCGGCGAACTGCGCCCCGAAGGAGTGCCGTTCCTTCTTGGCGAGCTCGGCGAGCAGCCCCGCGGTGTCCGTGCGCGCGGTGACGCCCTCCGGCGGGATGTCACCGTCGGACAGCGCCAGCCGGCCGCGCAGCTCCTCGGCTGCCGAGACGACGGCCAGAGACCACGAACGGGTGCCCATGGAGCCGCCTGCGACCCATGCCTGGCCGAAGTCGCTGTCCCCGATCCGTACGGTGACCCGCTCGGTCTCCACGTCGAGGGCTTCCGCGGCGACGAGGGTGAGGGCCGTACGGGCGCCGGTGCCCACGTCCGCCGCGGAGATCCGCACGGTGAAGCCGCCGTCCGGCTCGGCTGTCACGGAGGCGGTCGAGGGCGCGGCACCGGAGGGATAGCTGGCCGCGGCCGTTCCGGTACCCAGCAGCCACCGGCCCTCGCGGCGCAGCCGCGGCCGCGGGTCGCGCCCGCTCCAGCCGAACCGGCGGGCGCCCTCCTCGAAGCAGCCGAGCAGGTTGCGGCTGCTGAAGGGGAGACCGGAGAGCGGTCCGGTCTCCGGCTCGTTGCGGGCCCGCAGCGCGATCGGGTCCATGCCCAGCCGCTCGGCCAGCTCGTCGAGCGCCGACTCCACCGCGAAGGATCCCGGTGCCTCGCCGGGCGCCCGCATCCAGGTCGGCGTCGGCATGTCGAGGCCGACGAGGCGGTGCGCGGTGTGGTGCGCCCGGGCGTCGTACATGACCCGTCCGAAGGCGGCGCTGGTCTCCACGAACGGACGCAGTGTCGAGGTGAGGTTGAGCGTCTCGTGGCCGAACGCGCGCAGCCGCCCGTCCGGGTCCGCGCCGAGCCGCACCCGCTGCGCGGTGGGGCTGCGGTAGCCGGTGACCGCGAACACCTGGCGGCGGGTCAGTGCCAGGCGGACCGGCCGGTGCAGGAGGGTCGCCGCCATCACCGCGCCCACCTGGTGCGGCCGGACCCCTTTGGAGCCGAAGGCACCGCCGATGTGCTCCGAGCGCACCCGTACCGAGGAGGCGTCGAGCGAGAACAGCTGGGCCAGATCGCCCGCCACCCACCCGGTGCCCTGGTTGGTGTCGAGCACCTCCAGTCGTCCCTCGTCCCAGCGGGCGGTGGCGGCGTGCGGTTCCATGGCGCTGTGGTGCTGCTCGGGGGTGGTGTACGAGGCGTCCACCAGCACGCCGGAGGCGGCCAGTTCGGCTTCCAGGTCGCCCTTCGCGGCCACGGCGCCGCTGTCCTCGGGCGTGTAGCTGCCGGGCCGGCCGGCGTGGAAGGCGACGTCGTGCGGCTCCTCGTCGTACTCGACGACCAGCGCCTCGGCGGCCTCCCGCGCCTGCTCCGGCGTCTCGGCGACGACCAGTGCCACCGGCCATCCCAGGTGCGGCACCCGGTCGTGCTGGAAGAGTGCCACGATGGGATCGGGCGGGCCGAGCAGGGAGACGAAGTCCGTGGTCAGCCGCGGCGCGTTGCCGGAGTGCAGCACGGTCAGCACACCGGGCAGGGCCCGCACGGCCTCCTCGCCGACCGCCCGGACGCGGCCGCGTGCGACGGTCGAGAGGACCAGCCAGCCGTGCGCCAGCTCCTCGAAGGGCTGCTCGCTCGCGTAGCGGGCCGTGCCGGTCACCTTCTCCCGCCCCTCGACGCGGGTGCGGGCGGCACCGACGGTCCGCGGTTTCGCCGTGGTGGTCATCGGGCGGCCTCCTCGGCCAGTTCGGTGAGCAGGGAGACGACGAGGTTGCGCAGCAGCGGCAGCTTGTAGGCGTTCTGCTCCAGCGCCTGCGCCGCGGCCAGTTCGGCGTCGGCCGCCGCCGCGAACGCCGTCTCCTCGGCCGGCTGCCCCAGCAGTGTCCGCTCGGCGGCCCTGGCCCGCCACGGGTGGGAGGCGACGGCACCGAAGGCCAGCCGTACGTCGCGCACCGCGCCGTCGGCCACGTCGAGAGCACCGGCTACCGAGCCGATGGCGAAGGCGTAGGAGGCCCTTTCCCGCACCTTGCGGTAGCGGGAGCGCGCGGCGACCGGCGCGGGCGGCAGCGTGACGGCCGTGATGAGCGCCCCCTGCGGCAGTGCGGTCTCCCGGTGCGGAGTGTCGCCGACCGGCAGGTAGAAGTCGGCCAGCGGCAGCTCGCCGCTTCCCTCGGCGGTCTCGAAGGAGACGACGGCGTCGAACGCGGCCAGCGCGACGCCCATGTCGGAGGGATGGACGGCCACGCAGTGCGCCGAGGCGCCGAGGATGGCGTGGTTGCGGTGCTCGCCGGTGGCCGCCGAGCATCCGCTGCCCGGGGTGCGCTTGTTGCAGGGGAGTGTGGTGTCGGTGAAGTAGGCGCAGCGGGTGCGTTGCAGGAGGTTGCCGCCGACGGTGGCCATGTTGCGCAGCTGTCCCGAGGCCCCGGCCAGTACGGCCTCCGCCAGCGCCGGGTAGCGGCTCCGGATCCCGGGGTGGGCGGCCAGGTCGCTGTTGGTGACCGTGGCGCCGATCCGCAGTCCGCCCTCCGCGGTCGGCTCGATGCGGTCCAGGGGCAGCTCCCGGATGTCGACGAGCCGCCCGGGCCGTTCGACCCCGGTCTTCATCAGGTCGACCAGGTTGGTGCCGCCGCCCAGGTAGCGCGCGTCCGGGTCGGAGTCGAGCAGCGCGACGGCCCCTTCGACATCGGTGGCGCGCTGGTAGCTGAACTCCCTCATGCGGCCGTCTCCTTCGGGTCCGTGCCCGCGGCGGGGCCGGACGGGCCGGCGGCCTGCGAGACGGCCTGGACGATCGACACGTACGCGCCGCAGCGGCACAGGTTGCCGCTCATCCGCTCCCGTATCTCCTCGGGGGTCAGCGGCGGCGGTCCCGCCTCGGGCCGGATGTCGCCGGTGGCGGCACTGGGCCAGCCCGCCGCGTGTTCGTCCAGCACGCCGAGGGCGGAGCAGATCTGCCCCGGGGTGCAGTAGCCGCACTGGTATCCATCGAGGTCGAGGAACGCCTGCTGCACCGGGTGCAGTTGCTCGCCGTCCGCGACGCCTTCGATGGTGGTGACGGCGCGCCCCTCGGCAGCGACGGCCAGTTGCAGGCAGGCCACGGTCCGGCGGCTGTCGACCAGGACGGTGCAGGCGCCGCACTGCCCTTGGTCGCAGCCCTTCTTCGAACCGGTCAGGCCGAGGCGCTCGCGCAGCGCGTCGAGCAGGGTGGTGCGGTTGTCGACGGTCAGGGTGTGGTGCTCTCCGTTGATCTTCAAGGTGATTGCGCTGGCGGTGGCTGGAGCCATGAACAGCTTCCTTCGCGAGTGCGGTACGAGGAGGATCGGCGCGCGGGCGGAGAGGCTGGGGCGGACGGAGCGTCCGCCGCCCGGGGATCCGACGCTATGGTGGGTTGGAGAAAGCGGACAGTAGTCCACTCCATGCGTCATGAACGTAGCGGACAGTTGTCCGGTTCGCAAGAGTTCCCGCGTATCGCCACTGCGCACCGCAGTTCCGCGCCGGGGCGGAGAGGAGGATGAGTGCGGCACCACAAGCCCGGCACCGCGCTGCGCTCGGACGCGCAGCGCAACCGCGAACGCATCCTGGAGGTGGCGCTCGCGGAACTGACCCGCGCCGCCGACGCGCCGCTGAGCACCATCGCCAAGAAGGCGGGGGTCGGCCAGGGCACCCTCTACCGCAACTTCCCCAGCCGCGAGGCCCTGGTCCTGGAGGTCTACCGGTACGAGGTGCAGCAGGTGGCCGAGGCCGCCGAGCAACTGCTGCGCACCCGGCCGCCGGACCGGGCGCTGCGCGAATGGATGGACCGACTCGCCCGGTACTCGCTGGCCAAGGCGGGTCTCGCCGACGCGCTGCGGGCGGCCACCAGCGCCTGCGGCACCCTCGCCGGGCTCGGGCACGGTCCGCTGACGCAGGCCGTGGGCACCCTGCTGGAGGCCAACGAACGCGCCGGAACGATACGCCCCGGGATGACTCCGGAGGACTTCCTCCTGGCCATCGCGGGCCTGTGGCAGATCGACCCGCAGCACGACTGGCAGGCGCGCGCCGACCGGCTCCTCGATCTGGTGATGGACGGGCTGCGGGCCGGCGCCCCGGGACGCCCGGCCGCCGGCGGGTGAGTCCCGCGGGGCCGTCCGCGCCGGGATGTGCGCAGGGCCGCGGCCCCGAATGGCGTAAACCCGGCAGGGCGACCACGATGGACCGGGGGGCGGAACAGAATGCTGGACCGCGGCGACAGGAGGATGCCATGACCACGGCAGCCGACATCATGCACCCCGGCGTCCGGTGGGTGCCCGCCACCGAGACCCTCGACCGGGCCGCCCAGTTGATGCGCGAGATGGACGTGGGTGCCTTGCCCGTGAGTGACCCCAACGACCCCAACGAGCGCATGTGCGGCATCATCACCGACCGTGACATCGTCGTCCGCTGCATCGCGGCCGGACGCGACCCCTCGCGGGTGACGGCGGGAGAGCTGTGCGAGGGCACCCCGCGCTGGATCAGCGCCGAGGCGGACCTGAGCGAGGTCCTGCGCGAGATGGAGACCCACCAGATCCGGCGCCTGCCCGTCATCGACGGGAACAAGCGCGTGGTCGGAGTGATCAGCGAGACCGATCTGGGCCGGCACCACCTGAACGACAAGCAGCTCGCGGGGTTCGTGGAACAGGTCTACGCCTGAGCCGCGCCCCACGGCGGACCCGCCTCGGCATGCGCCGGGCGGGCCGTCGGGCTGCCCGGCGCACCGAGGCCGCTCCGGGTGGTCAGCGCGCGGAGAGGACCGACCGCAGCCGCGCGGCGAAGGCGCCGGGGTCCTCGACGAACCCGGTGTGGTCGCCCGGGAAGACGGCCCGCTGCACGCCCAGCGCCTCGGCGAGCGCCAGCGAGGTCCGGTCGCACAGCTGACCGGCGGAGTCCTCCCCGACCCCCACCACGATCCTGGTGGCAGCCGAGCGCAGCGCCGCGAGGTCGGGCTGCCAGAAGCTGGAGGCCCGCATCTCGTGCGCGAACCAGCGGCGTTCGTCCGCCACCTGCTGCGGATCGCGCTCACCACCGAACATCTCCTCGACCACCGGGTCGGGGAGGGCGATTCCGGCGTTGGCGAAGAACTTCCGCCAAGCACCGGTCACATCGCCGCCGAGGTAGGCGCGGACGGTCTCCTCGGTGCCCTTCCGCAGCTCGTCGCGGTCCTCCAGCAGTTCGATCAGCGGGGGCTCGTGGGCGACGACCGTGTGCACGGCTCCGGGATGGTGCTGGGCCAGGGCCAGCGCGCTGACGGCGCCGCCGCTGGAGCCCAGCACCGCGGCCGGACCGCGGCCCAGCGCCTCGACGAGCCGGGCGAGGTCGCCGGCGCGCAGTTCCGGGGTGGAGTCCTGGGCCGGGTCGTCGAGCCCGCTGCGGTTGATTCCGCGCGGATCGGTGGTGAGCACGGTGTGGTCCGACGCGAGCTGGCCGGCCAGCGGGGCGAAGGCGGCGGCGTCCATCGGGGCGCCGACCAGGACGAGGAGCGGGCCGTCGCCGCGCACCTCGTAGTGCAGCCGCGCGCCGGGCACCTCCAGGGTGCGGGCGGCTGCGGTCTCGTCCGAGCGGGGGTCCATGGGTTCCTCCGAAGGGGGTGCGGCGGCTTTCGGTGGGATGGACCGTCCGGCCGGAGCGAAATCATCGCTCGCCCGGCCGTGCCCGTCCTCCGTGCGGGACGGGGGACCCGGGCTCGCTCCCGGAGGCCGGCGATGCCGCGGGTCCGCGCGACGCCCCGGCGAGGCGGGGACCGGTACCGCCGCGCCTTGGGACTCCGGACCCGCCGGCGCCCGTGACCGCACACCGGGTCGCGGGTCAGCGCTCGGCGGGGACACCGGACAGTTCCTCGGCCTCGCCCGGCCGGTAGGGGGAGCCGGGCCACTCGACGAGCAGCACCGTGGCGTCGTCGCGCAGCCGGCCCTGGTGGTGCTCGAGGTGGTGCCGGATCAGTCTTCGCAGCGTCTCGGGCACGGGGAGTTCGTCGGCCTGGTGCCGGATGAGGAAATCGGTGAACCGCGCCATGCCGAACTCCTCGCCCCGGCTGTTCCGGGCCTCGGTGATGCCGTCGGTGTAGAGCAGGAGCCGGTCGCCGGGCTGCAAGTGGGTGTGGCACACCTCGGTGTCCGTCCGGAACCCGGTGCCCATCGGCGGTCCGGGCGGGTGCGCGGGCTCGATGGTGGAGCGGTCCCGGACGATGACCGGCAGATGGTGACCCCGGCTGAGCCAGGTCAGCTCGCCGCTGGGCACGTCCAGCGCGGCCAGGATGCCGGTGGCGAACCGGTCCCCGCGGAACTGCCCGAGCAGCGCCTCGTCCACCGCGGCCGCGGTACGCACCAGGGAGGCGCCTTCCCGGCGGCTGTTGCGCATGGTGGTCAGCGCGAGGCTGGCGGTCAGCCCCGCCGCGGTGTCGTGGCCCATCGCGTCCAGCACCGCGAGGTGCACGGTGCGGCCGTCGACCGCGTAGTCGTAGACGTCGCCGCTGACGTCGTAGGCGGGCTCCATGACCGCGCTGATCACCACCCGGTCCGTCGCGAACGTGCGCTGCGGCATGATCCGCCACTCCATCTCCGCCGCCAGGCTCATCCGCCTGCGGCGGACCAGGCGGGCGTAGGAGTCGCTCAGTCCGCGTTTGGAGACCACGAGCAGCGCCACGAGTGCGGCCAGCCGCTCCATGTCCTGGTACATCGCCGCGTCCGCGTCCTCGGCGGTGATCCGCAGGACGCCGAGCCGGTCCGTGCCGTCCACCAGCGGTACCCACCACCGGCAGGGATCGGCCACCGTCACCGGGAGGATCTCCCCGTGCTGGAAGGCCCGCCCGGCCACCGTGCCCTCGATGCCGATCTCCTCGCTCTCCCCGGCACCCGCCGGCGCCGGCCCGCCGGACAGCGGGGAGAGCACTTCCTGCTGCAGGTCCGCCAGGTAGATCAGCACTTCGCCGAGCCCCACCCACCGGGCGTGTTCCGCCACGAGCTGCGGCAGGTGCTCCAGGGTGGAGGTGTGGCTCGCGGTGAGCAGTGCCCCGAACATGGCCGCACGTGCCGCTGCCGGTTCCGGCGTTCCCTCGGGGCCGGAGGAGCGTCCCTGGCGAGAAGTCATGCCCCCACTCTCGGCGCGGAGGGTGACCACGGGGGCGACCAACACCCGCGGGCAGTGCGTCCCCGGGATTCGGTGTGGCCGGTCGGGTGACGGTTTCGGCCCGTCCGGCCGCTTCCGGGCCGTTCGGTGGCAGTGCGCCGGCCGGCGCGGTCCGCCCGGTTGTTCGCTCCATGCCGGACGGTCCGGTTCTCCGGGGCCGGTGTGGTGAGCCGGACCGGGAGGGCGGAGCCGTCCGGTGAGCGGCGGAGTCCGCCCCGCATCACCCGATCAGGCCATCGACGAGGTTCGGCGCCGCCGGGCTGACGCGTACTCACCGCCGCGCTCCCGGCCGGTGGCCGGCCCGTGCCCCCCGCTGCCGCCTCCTCCGTCCCCGTGCGGAGCCGCCGTGCCGCGGATTGAGCAACCCCCATCGAACGACAATACTCACGATATGGCCAAACGGGACCGGCTCCGGCGTGCGAAGGGCCGCAGCGCGCCGCGTACCGGGCCTGAGCGCCCCGAGCACCCCGGTGCCGCGCCTCGGCAGCGCTCCCTCTCATGGGGGCGGCAGGCGCGCTCCCTGCTGGGTGTGCACACCGTCGCGGGCCAGGTTTTGCTGCTGCAACTGGTGCTGGTGCTCGTCCTCGTCGCCGTGACGGTCGCGGGCCTCGTGGTGCAGTCCCGCCGCCAGAGCATCGAGGGGACCCGCGACGAGGTACTCGCCGCCGGAGAAGGGTTCGCGAACGCTCCGGGGACGGCGGAAGCCCTGGACAGCCCCGATCCGACCGCGGTTCTCCAGCCGCGTGCCGAGGCCGCCCGGAAGCGGACCGGCGTCGACAACATCGTCGTGGCCACCACGGACGGCATCCGTCTCACACACCGGGACCCCGGCCGGATCGGAAAGCGCTTCGTCGGGCCCTACAAGAAGGCGCTCGAAGGCGAGTCCCTCACCCACACCGTCACCGACCCGCTGGGGCTGTCGGTGTACGCCGCCGTGCCCGTCTTCCGCGCGGACGGCACCGTCGCGGGCGTGGTCGCGCCGGAGATCACCATCGACAACGTCAACCAGGAGGCCCAGCAGCAACTGCCGCTGCTCTTCGGCACGGCCGCCGGCGTGCTGGTGCTGGCGATGGGCGGCTCCGCGCTGGTGAGCCGGCGGCTGCGCCGCCAGACCCGGGGACTCGGGCCGATCGAGATGACGCGGATGTACGAGCACCACGACGCGGTGCTGCACGCGGTACGCGAAGGCGTGCTCATCGTCGACGACAGAGGACGGCTGCTGCTGGCCAACGACGAGGCGCGGCGGCTGCTGGACCTGCCCGAGGACGCGGAACGGCGGGCGGTCGGCGACCTCGGCCTGGCTCCCGGCACGGCGGAACTGCTGGCCTCCGGCGAACCGACCACCGATGCGGTGCACCTGGTCGGGGACCGGCTGCTGGCCGTCAACGTGCGGTCCGTCGAGCAGAGCGGGGGAGCGTCCCACAGCGTGGCCACGCTGCGCGACACCACGGAGCTGCAGGCGCTGGCGGGCCGCGCCGAGGTGGCCAGGGAGCGGCTGCAACTGCTCTACGACGCCGGGGTCCGGATCGGGACCACCCTGGATGTGGCGCGCACCGCCGAGGAACTGGCCGAGGTCACCGTGCCCCGGTTCGCCGACTTCGTCACCGTCGAACTTCTGGACCCGGTGCTGCGCGGAGAGGAGCCGGGCGAGGCCGGCACCGAGATGCGCCGCACCGCCGTCCGCGGCATCCGGGACGACCCTCCCCTCTATCCGGAGGGCGAGCTGATCCGGTTCGCGCCCACCAACCCCGTCGCCGCCGTCGCGACCAGCGGCCGGCCGGTGCTGGAACCCGACCTGGCCGCCTCCCGCGGCTGGCGCGCCCAGGATCCCGAGCGTGCCCGGCGGGTGCTCGCGTACGGCATCCACTCCCTGCTCTCGGTACCGCTCCAGGCGCGTGGCGTGGTGCTGGGAGTGGCCGACTTCTGGCGCTCCGAGGGCGAGCCGTTCGGTGAGAGCGACCTGTCCTTCGCCAAGGAGCTGACCGCCCGCGCGGCCGTGAGCATCGACAACGCGCGGCGCTACACCCGCGAGCATGCCATGACCGTCACCCTGCAACGCAGCCTGCTCCCCCGCGAGCTGCCGGAACTGTCCGCCGTGGACGTGGCGTTCCGCTATCTGCCGGCGCGGGCGGGGGTGGGCGGGGACTGGTTCGACGTCATCCCGCTGCCGGGTGCCCGGGTGGCGCTGGTGGTGGGGGACGTGGTGGGCCACGGGCTGCACGCGGCCGCCACCATGGGCCGGCTGCGCACCGCGGTGCACAACTTCTCCGCACTCGACCTGGCACCCGACGAACTCCTCTCGCATCTGGACGAACTCGTCGCCCGCATCGACCAGGAGCGCGCCGTGGAGGGCGACGGCACCGCCCTCACGGGGGCAAGCTGCCTCTACGCCGTCTACGACCCGGTCTCCGGCCGGACCACCGCCGCGCGCGCCGGTCACCCCGGGCCCGCCCTCGTGCACCCGGACGGCACCGTCACCTTCCCCGACCTCCCTCTCGCCCCTCCGCTGGGACTCGGAGCCGGGATGCCGGTCGAGACCGCGGAACTGGACCTGCCCGCCGGCAGCCGGCTGGCGCTGTTCACCGACGGCCTCGTCGAGAACGGGGAACGCGACGCCGACACCGGTCTCGCGCTCCTGCGCGACGCCCTCGCCCAGCCGGACCGGACTCCCGAGGAGACCTGCCGGGCCGTGATCGGCGCACTGCTGCCCGAGCACCCCAGCGACGACATCGCGCTGCTGGTGGCCCGCACCCACACCCTGGCCCCGGACCAGGTCGCGACCTGGGAAGTGCCCGACGACCCGACCGCCGTGGCGCCCGTTCGCGCCGCATGCGCCCGGCGCCTGGCCGACTGGGGCCTGGCGGACCTGGCCTTCACCACCGAGTTGATCGTCAGCGAACTGGTCACCAATGCCATCCGTTACGGAATCCCGCCCATCCACCTCCGGCTGCTGCGGGACCGCAACAGCGTGATCTGCGAGGTCGCCGACGGGAGCAGCACGTCGCCGCATCTGCGCCGCGCGGCGATCACGGACGAAGGGGGCCGCGGGCTCTACCTCATCGCCCGGTTCGCGCGGCGCTGGGGCACCCGCTACACCGGCCGCGGCAAGATCATCTGGACCGAGCAGCCACTGCACGACGGCGGGGACGAAACCGGCGAGGAGTCCGGAGAGAGCCTGCTGGACCAGTGGGGCGACGCGGAGCTGTGACGCCCCCGGCACCCGGCCCGGCGGGACCCCGGCCCCGGCGGGCCGCTCCGGTACACGTCCCGGAACCGCTGCCGCGCCCCGGGCGGCGCCGGTTCACCGCACCGGCCAGCCGGGTCGGATCAGAACACCGACCAGCCGGTGAGCGAGGTGAAGGCGTCCAGCGCCGCGACGCCGGCCACCGAGTTGCCGCGCAGGTCCAGGCCGGGGCTCCAGACGCAGAGCGTGCACCGGCCGGGCACCACCGCCAGGATCCCGCCGCCGACCCCGCTCTTGCCGGGCAGCCCCACCCGGTAGGCGAAATCGCCCGCCGCGTCGTAGGTCCCGCAGGTGAGCATGACCGCGTTGACCCGCTTCACATCGCGGGCCGGGAGCAGCCGGGAGCCGTCCGTCCCCACCCCCTGCCGGGCCAGGAAGGAGCCGGCCAGCGCCAAGTCGCGGCAGCTCATGCTGATCGAGCACTGCCAGAAGTAGTGGTCCAGCACCGTCGGTACGGGATTGTCCAGATTGCCGTAGCTGGCCATCAGGTACGCCAGGGCGGCGTTGCGGTCCCCGTGCTCGGACTCGGAGGAGGCCACCTGCGGGTCGAAGCGGACGGCCGGATTGCCGCTCTGGGTGCACAGGAAGTCCAGCATCGAGGTACTGGCGTCGCCGGTGAGCGACTGCAGCCGGTCGGTGACCACCAGCGCGCCCGCGTTGATGAAGGGGTTGCGCGGGATGCCGTTCTCGTACTCCAGCTGCACCAGGGAGTTGAAGGCCGTGCCGGACGGCTCGCGGCCCACCCGGCTCCACAGGCTCTCACCGTCCCGGGCCAGAACCAGCGCCAGGCCGAACGCCTTGGAGACGCTCTGTATCGAGAAGGGCACCTGCCAGTCGCCGACCCCGGTGACCGAGCCGTCCACGTCGGCGACCGCCATGCCGAACCCGCCCAGGTCCACCTCGGCCAGCGCCGGGATGTAACCGGCCGGCTGTCCGCGGCCGACCTGGGGCGCCGCGGTGGCCGCGACCTCCTCGAGCACCGCCTGGTAGTCCATCGTCCGCGCTTCTCCCGAGCGTCGTGTGCCGTCTCCGATGCCGGGCACGCGCCGCCTGGAGCGGCACCGGTGCGCACGCCGGGTCCGGCGCAGACTCTAGCCTGCGCGAGCGGCCGGACCTGCGGCGGGACCTGCGGCGCGGCCCCGCCGCGGGATGGCGGAGCCGACCGTGCGCGGCAGCGGCCCGCCGGGGTGCCTCACCACTCCAGGGCGGTCACCGTGAACAGGCCGCCGCACACCCGCAGTCCGTCCACTTCGGCGGTCAGGGCCCGGTCGGAGCCGGGCGGACGCACCTCGACGGACCCCGGCTTCGCCCAGCAGGAGCCGTCTGCGGCGTCCTCGCTCCTGGTGCGCAGCTTCGCGTGGGCGCGGGTGGAGGGCTGCACGGTCACCGTCCGGCCGGCGCCGCCCGCGTGGGCGGCCGGGCTGCCGATCGCGGCGCCGTCCTCACCGGTCAGCGACACCCGGGGGTAGCCCTTGAGGAGGCAGGCGGCGTCCGTGGTGTTCTTCAGGGCCACGTCGAAGTACCGGCTGCCGGCCGGGCTCTCCGCCGGATCCAGGGACATCGTCAGGTCCGAGGCGGCACAGCGCCGGGCTCCGCCTCCGGCCGCCTCATGGCCGCCGCCGGTGGCCGGGGCGGAGGAGCCGGGGGCGCCGTCGGCCGCGGAAGCGGGCGGCGAGTCGCCCGGGCCCGGATCCTTGCCGTCAGCGTCATCCCCGCCGCCGCACGCGGCGACCGCGGCGAGCAGCAGCACCGTCCCCGCGGCAGCCCGCACCCGCCGCCAGGACCGGCCCGGGGCGCGGCGGGCCCGGTACGCCGTATCCGCCGTACCCGGGACACCGAAAGTCATGATCATTGCTCTATACCTATCAGTACCCGACTTCGGGCCTCAAGCCTTCCGGGCCCACCGGATGCGCCATACACCGCGCCGAGTCCGCCGTCCGCACGCGTGCCGGTGGCCCCACTGGCGGCCTCCCCTCCGAGGGCGGCGCCGGCGCCGCAGGGCGCCTCCGTGCGGGCGGCCGGGCGCGATGCGCCCGCGTAGACTGAGCCGGACCGGCCGGGCGTAGACGGGGAGGGACGATGCAGCGCAGCGCGCGGGCACGGTCCCGTCGTACGGCGTCCGTCCTCCTCGCCCTGGTATGGGGCGCTCTGCTGCTGGTGCCGGGTACCGCCACGGCTGCCCCCGGACCGGGCGGGGCACCGGCCGCCGCCGTGGTGACAGCGGACCGGGGAGCGCATCACGGCGCGCACACACCCGCCTTCCGCCCCGAATCCCGTTCCGGGCCGGTGGCGCACGACGCCACGGCCGACGCCCCGCACGAGGCCCGGTTGTCCGGGCACCCGGCCCATCCGCCCGCGCTGCCGACCGCCGTTCCGGCCGCGGCGGCCGTCCCACTGCCCGGCGGTCCCGCCGGCCGTCCCGTACAGGAGCGCGCGCCGCCGCCCTCCTGGTACCACCCGCGCACCAGCCGGGGCCCGCCCGCCGGGCCGCTCGACGTCTGACCGAGTCGGCTGGTTCCCCTCCGCGCCCCGGGCCGCGGCGCCGGTGCTCCTCGCGACGGGAGCGCCCGGCCGCGCGCCACCCCACCGGGTGAGGACCCCGCGCTTCCTGCCCCGGCGGGCCGATGCCGCGCCCCCTACCGCCGCGCCTGCCCGTCCGGCACCCCGCACGCCCGACCGCGCGCGGATGCCGTGCCCCGGGCGCCCCGCGGCGCGTTCCACCGGCGTCGTCCCCGAGGCGGCTCCGGGGCGCGAGCGGGCGGCCGACTGCCCCGTTTACCGCGCAGCGCGCGGTACCTCTTCAGCCTGGAGTGGTCGTGTCCCGTACGCCTCGCCGTACCTCTGCCGCCGGTGCCCAGCGCCGGTCCCGCGCGCCGCTGTGGCGCGCGTTGCTGGCCTGCGTCGCCGTAGGAGTCTCGCTCTTCTTCGCCCTGAGCACCCCGCCCCGGCTGGGGCTGGACCTCAAGGGCGGCACCCATCTCGTCCTCCAGACGCGGGACGGTCCCGGCGTGCGCGCCGACGGGGCCGCCACCGACCGTGCGCTGGAGGTCCTGCGCAAGCGCGTCGATGCGCTGGGTGTCGCCGAGCCCTCGCTGTCCCGGGCGGGGGAGAACCGGATCGTCGTGGAACTGCCCGGGGTGCAGGACCCCCGGGAGGCGGCCGAGGTGATCGGCCGCACCGCCCAGCTGACCTTCCACCCGGTCGAGCAGGTCACCGACCGACGCGCGGCCGCCGGGGAACGCACCGGACAGGAACCCGGCGGCGCCAGGACCCTGCCCGACCCGGACGCCGCGGGCGCCTTCCTCCGCCTGGGGCCGGCGGCGCTGACCGGTGAGGGCGTGCGGGATGCCGCGGCGCGGTTCGACACCGTGCAGGGCAGCGGCTGGAACGTGACCGTCGACTTCCGCGACGGTGCCTCCGACCGGTGGGCGGAGCTGACCGGTCGGGCCGCCTGCCGGGCTCCGGACGCCCCGCAGCGCCGGGTGGCCATCGTGCTGGACGACCGTGTGGTCTCCGCACCGCATATCCAGCACAGCGTCCCCTGCCGCACCGGGATCACCGGCGGCTCCACGCAGATCACCGGCGGCTTCGACGACGAGGAGGCCAAGGACCTGGCGGCACTCGTCAAGGGCGGCGCGCTGCCCGTCCCCGTCGAGGTGGTCGAGCAGCGGACGGTGGGTCCCACGCTGGGCGCCGACGCCATCCGGGCGAGCGCTCAGGCAGCGGTCGTCGGGCTGGTGTGCACGGGGCTGTTCCTCACCGTCGTCTACCGTCTGCTGGGCGGGCTGGCCACCCTCGCCCTCGTGGTGTACGGCCTGCTCTCGTACGCGGCACTCGTCGCTCTCGGAGCCACGCTGACGCTGCCGGGACTGGCCGGATTCGTCCTCGCCATCGGCATGGCGGTCGACGCCAACGTCCTGGTCTTCGAACGCGCCCGGGAGGACTACGGCCGCCCCGCCCCGCGGCCCGACAAGGGCCGCCCCGGGCGGGATCTGCCGCGGGCACTGCGGATCGGCTTCCGGCAGGCGTACAGCGCCGTCATCGACTCCAACGTCACCACACTGCTGGCCGCCGGGCTGTTGCTCGTCTTCGCGACCGGGCCGGTCAAGGGCTTCGGCGTGACGCTCTCGCTCGGCGTGCTGGCCTCGATGGTCTCCGCGATGGTCGTCACGCGGGTGCTCGCCGAGTGGGCCGTGCGGCGCCGCGGCGTGCGGCGGCACCCCGGGATCACCGGTCTCGCGGGCCGCTCGCGGCTGCGCGGCCGGCTGGCCTCTCGCGGGCCGCGGCTGGCGCGCCGCCCAGGCCTGTGGCTGAGCGTGATGGGCGGACTGGTCCTGGCAGCCCTCGCCGGGATCGGACTGCGCGGACTCGAGTTCGGCGTGGAGTTCACCGGGGGCCGCCTGATCGAGTACAGCACCGCACGGCCCGTCGACGCCGACACCGCACGGCAGGCCGTGGCGGACGCCGGCTTCCCGCGCGCCGTGGTGCAGGAGGCGGGCGACGGCGGCGTCTCGGTGCGCACCGAAGCGCTCGGCGAGGGCGGGAGCGCACGTATTCAGCAGGAGCTGCGCGAGGCCGGCGGCCGGATCACGGTCGAGCGGGACGAGACGGTCGGCCCCAGCCTCGGCACCGAACTGCGGGACAAGGCGCTGTTGGCGCTGGCCCTCGCTGTCGGCGCCCAACTGCTGTACCTGAGCGTCAGGTTCCGCTGGACGCTGGCCACCGCCGCGGTCGTCGCGATGGTGCAGGACGTGCTGCTGGTCGTCGGCCTGTTCGCCTGGCTCGGCAAACCGGTCGACAGCGTCTTCCTCGCCGCGCTGCTGACCGTCGTCGGATACTCGGTCAACGACACCGTGGTCGTCCTCGACCGGCTCCGCTCCATGCGCCGCGCCGACCGCTCCCGGCCGCTGCCCGACCTGGCCGACGCCGCCGTGCTGCGCACCCTGCCGCGCACCGTGAACACCGGTATGGGGGCGCTGTTCATCCTCGTCGCGCTGGCGCTGCTGGGCGGTGACTCGCTGACCGACTTCTCGGTGGCGCTGCTGGCCGGTGTGGTGCTCGGGATGGTGTCCACGGCGCTGACGGCCGCACCGCTGGCCGCGGTGCTGGAGCGGTGGCGTCCGGAACCGCGGCGGGCGGTGCCGGAGCGGCGGCGCGCCGGGAAGGACTCGGGCGCCGTCGTGTAGCCGGCCCGCCGGGCGGGGCACCCGGCGAGCGCCGTCGGCCCCGCCCGGCGGCCGGGGGGTATCAGGTACCGGGCCCCGGGGACAAAGAGCCGACACGCGGGCCGCCTGTCAACAGCCCGACCGGCGGCGCGAGATGCTGGGCCGCCGGGTCTCCGCGGGCCGCCGGCCGCCGCCCGGCCCGTGTCCCGCGGAGACCCGGCCCCACCACCGATACAGGAGCAGTACATGGCCGTCTCCGTCGTGCTCTTCACCCGCGACCTCCGCCTGCGCGACAACCCGCCGCTGCGGGAAGCCCTCGCCGCCGGCGACGCGGTGGTCCCGCTCTTTGTCCGGGACGACGCCATCAGCGCCGCCGGGTACGCCGTGCCCAACCGGCGCGCGTTCCTCGCGGACTGCCTGGCCGACCTCGACCGGCAGTTGCGGGAGCGGGGCTCCCGCCTCGTGGTGCGCAGCGGGGACGTCGTCGAGCAGGTGTGCCGGGTCGCGCACGAGGCCGGTGCCGCCGAGGTCCACATGTCCGCCGACGTCAGCGCCTACGCCGGCCGGCGGGAGGAGCGGCTGGCCGCGGCCCTGGAGCCGGCGGGCCGGCGGCTGCGGGTGCACGACCGGGTGATCACGGCGGTGGCCCCGGGGGAGATCACACCCACCGGGAAGGACCACATGGCGGTCTTCACACCGTACTTCCGGCGCTGGGAGAAGGACCACCAGCGTGACGTGGTGGGCGCGCCCCGGCGCGTTCCCGGGACCGAGGACGTCCGCGGGGAGGAGATCCCCACCCGGGCAGCGGTGCGGGAGGTCTCGCCCGGCGTCCCGGCGGGCGGCGAGACCGCGGGCCGCAAGCGGTTCACCGACTGGCGCCGCTCCGGCATGGACTCCTACGAGGAACAGCACGACGACCTGGCCGCAGACGCCACCTCTCGGCTGTCCCCGCACCTGCACTTCGGCACCCTCTCACCCGTCGAACTCGTCGCCAGGGCCCGGGAGAGGGGCGGCCCCGGCGCCGACGCGTTCGTGCGGCAGCTCGCCTGGCGGGACTTCCACCACCAGGTCCTCTGCGCCCGGCCGCGGTCCGGGCACGCCGAGTACCGCTCGCATCAGGACCGCTGGCGCACCGCGGAGGAGGCACCGGAGGAGGTCGACGCCTGGAAGCAGGGCGCCACCGGGTTCCCGGTGATCGACGCCGCCCTGCGCCAACTCCGCCACGAGGGCTGGATGCACAACCGGGGCCGCCTGCTGGTCGGCAGCTTCCTCACCAAGACCCTGTACATCGACTGGCGCGTCGGCGCCCGGCACTTCCTCGACCTGCTGGTGGACGGGGACATGGCCAACAACCAGATGAACTGGCAGTGGGTGGCAGGCACCGGCACCGACACCCGCCCCAACCGCGTCCTCAACCCGATCACCCAGGCGAAGAAGTACGACCCCCGAGGCGACTACGTACGCCGCTGGGTACCGGAACTGGCGCAGCTCCCCGGCCGTACGATCCACGAACCGTGGAAACTGGACGATCGGCAGCGGGCGGCTCTGGACTATCCCGAGCGGATCGCCGACCTCCCCGCGGCTTCCGGCCGCTTCCTGCGAGCGCGCGGCAAGTGAACCGGAGCTGATCCCCCGTGACCACCTCTCCCCGCGCCCACTGGCTCTTCGGCGACCAGCTCGGCCCGCACTTCCTGACCCCCGGCCCGGACGGCCCCGCCGGGAACGCGCCGCTGGTCATGATCGAGTCGCGGGCGGTGTTCCGGCGCCGGCCCTTCCACCGGGCCAAGGCGCACCTGCTGCTGTCCGCGATGCGCCACCGCGCCGCCGAACTCGGCGACCGGGTCACCTATGTGCGCGCCGAGACCTACCGCGAGGGGCTGCGGACCGCGCTGGGCGACCGGAGCGCCACGGTCCACCACCCCACCTCGCGCGCCGCGCTCGGGCTGGTGCAGGGCCTGCCGCAGGTCACCGTCCTGCCCGCCCGCGGCTTCCTGGTCGACCAGGGCTCCTTCCGCGCCTGGGCGGACGGGCACGCGGGTGCCCGGCTGCGCCAGGAGGGCTTCTACCGGTGGGTCCGCCGCGACCATGACCTGCTGATGGACGGCGACCAGCCGCTGGGCGGCCGCTGGAACCTGGACAGCGACAACCGCGAACCCCCGCCCGGGGACCGTGCGACGCTTCCGGTGCCGGCGCCCTACCGGCCCCGCGAGGACGAGATCGACGACGAGGTGCGCCACGACCTCGACACCTGGGAGCGCGCGGGGGAGGTACGGTTCGTCGGCCGCGACGGTCCGCGCCGCTTCCCCGCCACCCGCCGCGAGGCGCTCGCCGCGCTGCGCCGCTTCCTCGCGGACCGGCTGCCCACCTTCGGGCCGTACGAGGACGCCATGCTCGCGGCCGATCCGGTGCTCAGCCACAGTCTGCTGTCCTCCTCGCTCAACCTCGGGCTGCTGGACCCCTGGGAGGTGCTGGAGCGGGCGGAGCGGGCCCACCGCGCCGGGGAGGCCCCGCTCAACAGCGTGGAGGGGTTCGTCCGGCAGATCTGCGGCTGGCGCGAGTACGTCTGGCAGCTGTACTGGTACTTCGGCGAGGACTACCGGCGGGCCAACCGGCTGCGGCACCGGGCCCCGCTGCCCGAGTGGTTCATGGCACTGGACGCGGACGCCGTGGAGGCCCGCTGCCTGCACACGGTGCTGGCCCAGGTCCGCGACGCCGGCTGGACCCACCACATCCCCCGGCTGATGGTGCTGGGCTCCTACGCGCTCCAGCGCGGCTGGGACCCGGCCGCGGTCACCGACTGGTTCCACCGCAGCTTCGTCGACGGCTACGACTGGGTCATGCTGCCCAACGTCGTGGGAATGTCGCAGTACGCGGACGGCGGCCGGATGACCACCAAGCCCTACACCTCGGGCGGCGCCTACCTGAACCGGATGAGTGATCTGTGCGGGGGCTGTGCCTACCGGCCCGACGTGCGGGTGGGCGACCGCGCCTGCCCCTACACCGCCGGGTACTGGTTCTTCCTGCACCGGCACCGGGAGGCGTTCGCGCACAACGCGCGGATGGCGCAGCCGGTCCGCGGACTGGAGCGGCTCCGGGATCTGGACGCGCTGCTGGAGCAGGAGAAGGAGCGAGGGGACCGGGCTCCCTGAGGACCGCTGCCACCCGCGCCCCGGACGAGCGGCATGTCCCGGCCGGCGCGGGGCGCGTGCTGGGCCGTGCCGGTCGCATCTCCTCGACCACTCGGAGCTTCCCGGCGCCGACACGCCCGGAGTGCTGGAAATCGGGCCTCCGCGTGCGCTCGAATACGGACTGGCAGGCGAACCCGGCCGGTCCGTCTTCCCCTCCACTGGCGTCCGGCGAAGGGAGTCCTGTGGCTGTCCACCATGGTGCGGATGGCCGTGCCGACCCGCGGCGCGGGACGCTGTCGGTCAACCCTTTCCACGCGGTGGCCGACCCCGCCGAGGCGATGGAGACGGTGCCTCCGGTGGACCGGCTGCCCGACGGGCCGATGCCGTCCGAGACCACCTACGAACTGGTGCGCGACGAGCTGATGCTGGACGGCAACGCCCGGCTGAACCTGGCGACCTTCGTCACCACCTGGATGGAGCCGCGGGCCGAGGCGCTGATGGCCGAGTGCAGCGCCAAGAACATGATCGACAAGGACGAGTACCCGCGCACGGCCGAGCTGGAGCGCCGCTGCGTGGCGATGCTCGCCGACCTGTGGCACGCCCCGGACCCGCAGCGTGCGGTGGGCTGCTCCACGACCGGGTCCAGCGAGGCCTGCATGCTGGCCGGGCTGGCCCTCAAGCGCCGCTGGACCCGGCGCAACGCCGACCGGTTCCGCACCGGCGCCCGGCCCAACCTCGTCATGGGCGTGAACGTGCAGGTGTGCTGGGAGAAGTTCTGCAACTTCTGGGAGGTGGAGCCGCGCGTGGTGCCCATGGAGGGGGAGCGCTTCCACCTCGACCCGCAGCGCGCCGCTGAACTCTGCGACGAGAACACCATCGGGGTCGTGGGCATCCTGGGCTCCACCTTCGACGGCTCCTACGAACCCGTCGAGGATCTCTGCGTGGCGCTGGACGCGCTGCAGGAGCGGACCGGGCTCGACGTGCCCGTGCACGTCGACGGGGCGTCCGGCGCCATGGTCGCGCCGTTTCTCGACCCCGGGCTGGTGTGGGACTTCCGGCTGGAGCGGGTGGCCTCCATCAACACCTCGGGGCACAAGTACGGGCTGGTGTACCCCGGGGTGGGCTGGGCTCTGTGGCGCGACGCGGAGAGCCTTCCCGAGGAACTGGTCTTCCGGGTCAACTACCTCGGGGGCGAGATGCCCACGTTCGCGCTGAACTTCTCGCGGCCCGGCGCGCAGGTCGCGGCGCAGTACTACACCTTCCTCCGGCTGGGCCGGACCGGCTTCCGCGCGGTGCAGCAGGCCGCCCGGGACGTGGCCCGCAGCCTGGCCGAGCGGATCGCCGCGCTCGGCGACTTCCGGATGCTCACGTGGGGCGACCAGTTGCCGGTGTTCGCCTTCACCACGGCGTCCGGCGTCACCGCCTACAACGTCTTCGACGTCTCCCGGCGGCTGCGCGAGCACGGCTGGCTGGTGCCCGCCTACACCTTCCCGGCGAACCGGCAGGACCTCTCGGTGCTGCGCGTGGTCTGCCGCAACGGTTTCACCGCCGACCTGGCGGACCTGCTGCTCGACTCGCTGGACGGGGCCCTGCCCGAGCTGCGACGGCAGCCGGGGCCCTTGGAGCGCGACGAGCAGAAGGCGACCGGCTTCCACCACTGATCCGGCGGGGCGGCACGCCCCGCCGTGCCGTCTGCGGTCCGCGCGCCGCACCGGCTCGTGCCCACGGTCCCGGCCCCCGCGGGGGCCGGGACACGGCGCGTCACGGCCTGGGTGCCAGCTCCGCCATGGCGCCCCAGTCCTGCTGGTCGGGAACGGTGACATTGATGATCTCGGGTGTCCGGGAGATCGCCGCGGACATCGTCTCCAGCCCGGCCGCGAAGTGGTCGGACCCGACGTGCGCGGCTGCGGCCGCGTCGTCGGCGAAGGCTTCCAGCAGCGTGAACCGGCGGGGCTCCTCGACGTCGCGGGACCAGTCGAAGAAGAGGTTGCCCGGCTCGGCGCGGGTGGCCTCGGTGAAGGGGCCCACCAGCGAGAGCCACTCCTCGGTGTACTCGGGGCGGACGGTGAAGCGTACGGCGATGAAGATCATGTACTCATGATGCCGAGTGCGGACGGCTCCGCGCCAGCCGGGCCGCGGCCTCAGCCCGCGGCCGGGCGGGCGCCGGACGCGTCCTCCAGCAGGGCCGCCTCGTCCTCGGCGGCCGCGTCCAGGGCCCGGGTGAGCCGGTCGAGGCGGGTGCGCAGCTCGGCTGCCTCCGCCGCGTCGAAGCCCGCTGCCGCGGCGATCCGGCGCGGGACGCGCAGGGCGCGCTCGCGCAGCTGCCCGCCGTCCTCGGTGAGGTGCACCCGGACCGAGCGCTCGTCCTGTGCGGAGCGCTCGCGCCGGACGAGTCCGGCCGCCTCCAACCGCTTGAGGAGAGGGGAGAGGGTGCCGGAGTCGAGCCGCAGGCGCGCGCCCAGGTCCCGCACCGAGATCTCGTCGTGCTCCCAGAGCACGAGCATCACCAGGTACTGCGGGTAGGTGAGGCCGAGCTCCCTGAGCAGGACCCGGTAGACGCTGCCGAACGCGCGGGAGGCGGCGTTGAGGGAGAAGCAGAGCTGGCGGTCCAGCCGGAGGAAGTCCTCCTCCACCGCGTCCGGGGGTGTCGGCACCTGGTTCATGGCCCCAGCTTACCGGCCCGAGGATTTAAGTTGTGCACAATTTAATTGTGTGCTTCGATTATGCTCGCGGGTGGCCGGAGCGGCCGCACCGCCGTACACCGTCGAGAGGGATGGTCTTTCCATGGACGCGCTCTACACCGCAGTCGCCACCGCCACCCACGGCCGGGAGGGGCGTGCCGTCGCCTCGGACGGCCGGCTGGACCTCCAGCTCGCCCCGCCGCGGGAGATGGGCGGCGACGGCCAGGGCACCAACCCCGAGCAGCTCTTCGCCGCCGGATACGCCGCGTGCTTCGCCGGCGCCCTGGGCGTCGTCGGCCGCCAGGCGCAGGCCGATGTCTCCGAGGCCGCCGTCACCGGCGAGGTCAGCATCGGGAAGCAGGGCGAGGGCTTCGCGCTCGCCGTCACGCTCCGGATCGAGCTTCCCGACGGCCTCGACCGCGAGACGGGCCGCGCGCTGGTCGAGCAGGCGCACCAGGTCTGCCCCTACTCCAACGCCACCCGGGGCAACATCCCGGTGGAACTGGTCATCGAGTGACCGTGCCGCCGGGCGCGCACACCGGCGAGGGGGCACCGGCCGGGCCGGTGCCCCCTCGCTTCCGCCTCCCCGGTCACCTCACCGGTGGGCCGGGAACTGCACCACCTGCTGGTAGGTCGGGCGGTTCTGCCAGTTGGTCAGGTCGTCGGTGATGCCCCCCAGGGGGCGCTGCTGGATGGAGTCGGCGCACCACTGGTCGCCCGCCTCGCACACGTCGTCCCCCGGATATGTGCTCTTCGCCGGGGTGCGCGCGGCCTCCTCCAGGGTGCTCAGCAGGACGTGCCGGCACTGCGCCGGGTCGCCCGCGCCGCAGAACGTCTTCGGTGCGGCCCCCGGCACCTGCTCGCCGAGTACCTTGCGCAGGTCCTTGTCCACGTAGGACCACCAGCCGTGCTGGAAGGACGAGCCCTTGTGCGCCACCCCGTCGCCCGGGGTGGAGGGCGTCTCGTCGATCTGCAGGGCGTCCGTCAGCGCACCGTAGAGATCAGAACCCAGTCCGGGGCGGAACTCGCCCTCGACCAGCAGTGGCCACCAGGCGTCCATCGTCCGGATCGCGTCGGCGTGCGCGTAGGTCCGGGTGCCGGGCCCGGTCTCCTTGCGCTGCGCCCCGTCCTCCAGCCAGCCGCGCAGGCCGTCGACGGCCTCCTTCAGTTCCGGGTCGGTGACCTTCTCGGTCCCGATGACCTCCAGCAGTTCGGGAAGCACCGCCTCGCCGCGCAGGTCGGTGACCGCGGCGTCCTCCATGGCGCGGGTCAGCGAGGCCCGCGAGACCTTCCCGCCGTCGCCGATCAGGGACTTGATCCGGCGGTCGAGCAGATTGCTGCGGTAGACGGGGCCGTCGCCGAAACCCGCCACCGTGTAGCCCTTGGCGATCTTGTTGTTCCAGGACTCGTAGTAATCCTGGTCGATGTCCTGCGGATGCTCCGCGTCCGGCGTGTTGGGCACGGTGTTGGTCTCCGGGTCCCAGTCCCGCCACTCGGTGCCCTCACCGGCCCTGATGGGCAGGTTGGGGTCCACACCCGGGCTGCGGGTCGGGTTGAGGCCGGAGTTGTAGTAGGCGGTGTGCCGGGCGTCGGCGTAGAACCAGTTGAACGTGTAGCCGATCCTGGACGCGGCCTCCTGGAAACTCTCGGGGCCGGTCACCGCCTCCGGGTCGTTGAACATCTGGAAGCCGATCAGCGTCTCCACCTCGTGCCGGTAGGTGGAGCGCAGCGTGGTGTACGCGACGGGGTCGCCGTCGATCGTGGCCCGGTAGCGGACCACCCCGTACGCCGTCCGATGCGCCACCAGCTTGTAGGAGCCGGCCTTGGTGCCGTCGGCGACGGTCGGGCTCCAGGCGTTCTTGCGGACGAGCTTCTCCATCGGAGTGCAGGTGCCGTGGAACAGGTACCCGCTGGATTCCTTCGTCGCCGGGCTGCCGTCGGTGTTGCACAGGTCCACGGCGTAGGTGTCGGTCATGTTCTGGTTCGCCGAGGTGGCGCTCCAGGCGTAGTCCTGCCCCCGGCCGAGCTGCACGTACAGGTTGAGTCCGGCGAAGGCCGCGCCGCGGGCGCTGAGCCCGGGCCCCTGGATTTCCTGGAGCATCAGCAGCTGTGGCGCGAAGTAGCCGGTCTGCGGCCCGAACACGGCCACCGGGTTGCCGGTGTCGGTGTGCTTGCCGGACACCACCAGGGCATTCGACATGCCGTGCTTGCGGGCGAAGAGGTCCTTCGGCAGCACGCCGTCCGACATCGCGCCCTCGGCCTGGGCGAGTTCCGGCTTGTGCCGGAGGTTGGCGTCGGAGGTGGCCGACCGCTCCCGCGCCGACTCGGCCGCCGCGCCGGTGCCCGCCGCGTTTGTACCGGACTTCCGCTTCGTCGCCTGCCCGTCGGCGGCCGAGCCGGTGGGGTCGTAGACCACCTGCTGCCTGCTCACCGAACCCGGGTCGGGCATGGCCACCGCGCGGGGGTTCTCCGGGGAGGCCGCGTAGTCGAACCGCTGGCCGTCGTGGAGAGTGAGGTCGGCCTCGGGGTCGTTCTGCATGCGGAAGGCCCGGTAGACCTTCTCCCCCTCCTCCTTTCCGTACTTGTGCTCGGCCGCCTGTTTGACCAGTGCGGCGGCGACCTGGTTGCCGCCCCCCGAGCCGAACAGCGCGCTGATGACGGTGCCGATGGCGACCAGGTCGGTCGCCTCGAACGGTTCGATCCCGTCGCCGGTGAAGATGTCGGCGTTGCCGGTCAGGTCGTACTCGCCGGGGAAGTACAGCCCCTTCTTCGCGTCGCTGATGTACCGGTTGAGCCCCTTGAGGTAGGCGGTGACGTCCTTGTATGCCTGCTCGCCCCGGGGCCCCGAGGCGCGCACCCGGTCCACCTGCGCCGCCAGTTCGCTCTCCCGGTAGGCGCCGCCCAGGTAGAACTGCTGCTCCAGCTGCCGGTTGCCCTCGGCGCCGCCGGCGAAGGAGGTCAGCTCGCCGCGGCCGATGTGCCGGAAGACATCCATCATCCACAGCCGGTCCTGGCCCGCCGCGTATCCGGCGCCGTACTCGGTGCCGAACCTGGTCGTCCCCTTGATGTGCGGGATTCCGGACTTGTCGCGGGTGATGGTGACGTCGTCGCGGCCGCCCGGCCGCTTCCGGCTCTCGACCTGGTCGTCGGGGACGCCGAAGGAGGCGTCGTTGAAGAAGGTGCTGAGCTTGCCGTTGGTCAGCCCGGCGTACTCGTCCACCAGGTCGGCGTACGGGCCCAACTGGTCGTCGGTGTGCTTCGGTTTGGCGCCGGTGATCTTGTTCAGGATGATCTGGGCCGCGGTGGCCGAGCCGTTCTCGCCCGGCGGCAGGATGTCGTGGCACTGCCCCCGGCAGTAGTCGGTCACCTCCCCGGACGCCGCGGCGGTCCGTTCGTGCGGCGCCGGGGCAGCCGGAGCGGCGACCGCGAGCGAGGGTGCCGCGGTCACCACCAGGCACGCTGCCGTGACCAGACCGGTCCACCGTTTTCGCATCTGACGCCCCCTCAGGCGATCGCTGCTCGACGGGGCCGGCCGCGGCCGGGCCGCCCGCGTCCCATGACCGGAAGGATGCAGCCGCCGGAATATCAGGTCAATCGTCCCGGACGCTTGAACTGGAGCGGGGTCTGGCGGATCCTCACGTCGTGCTCTGTCCGCTCCCGCTCCGCGCGAATACGTCGCGAGCACGTCAAACCCGACAGGTTCGCGCCGCTTCGGCGCCCACCGCGCCCGCCCATGGCCGGTCCTCCGCGCCGGGGCCACGGAGACTTCACCGCGGCGCGGATGCCGCCGGGACCCGTCGCCGGGCCGGGCACGGCGCCGGGAGCAGCGAGCGCGCCTCGGACCGGGGAGCGGGGTACGGTGCGCGGACCCGCGCGCGGGCGTGCCGGGAACGCGGGCCCGGAACGATCCGGACGAGAGGCTCTCCACGGGTCCGGGCCCGGCCTCAGGAGGAGGGGACCATGGGACGGTTGCCGTCGGCGGAACGGCGCAGGCAGCTGGTGGAGGCGGCGATCCGCGTGATGACCCGGGACGGTGTCGCGAAGGCGACCACCCGTTCCATCTGCGCGGAGGCCGGGGTCTCGCTCAGCGTCTTCCACTACTGCTTCGACTCCAAGCAGGCGCTGGTCGAGGACGTCATGCACACCATCACCGCGCACTCGGTGACGCCGGTCGCCGAGCGCCTCCGGCCGGGCGGCGACCTGCGCGAGAGCGTCGGCGCCGCGCTGCACACGTACTGGGACCATGTGCGCGCCCATCCCGCCGAGCACATGCTCACCTACGAGTTGACCCAGTACGCGCTGCGCCGACCAGGATTCGAGTATCTGGCCGAGCGCCAGTACGAGCAGTACGCCGCCGCCAACCGGCAGCTCATCGACCATCTGTGCAGGGAGCGCGACCTCGTGCTCCTGATCCCGGCCGAGACCCTGGTGCGCTATCTGACCTCGGTGATCGACGGGCTCACGCTCAACTACCTGGTACTGGGCGGTGGACAGGAGGCCGCCGCCGTCCTGGACACCCTCGCCGAGCACGTGGTCGGCCAGGTGCGGCCCAGGGCAGCCGCCGAGGAGCGCGCCGCCGGCGGGAGCGCGGTGGCGGGCTGATCCGGGGCGGCGGCCGGCCGCGGAGCCCGTCCCGCGGCCGGGCCCGGCCGCCACCGGGCTCCGCCGACGACGGGCGCGTGCCGGTGTCACTCACAGCGGAGTGGCCGCGTGCAGGATGACGGCCAGCGCGATGGCGGCGTTCGCCGAGGAGAGGGCGGAGGTGGCGGCTCCGGCGGCGGCGAACCAGGCGGCCAGCCCGGCGACGAGTCCGGAGGCCGTCCCGCGCGGGGGCAGCAGTCCGGCGGCCGGCGCGGGGGCCAGCAGCGCCCGTACCCGCCTGGGCACGGGGCCGCCGCCCGCGGCGGCGGGCACCGTCGGGGCCGGGCTGCGCCGCGCGAGGAGGCCGGCCTTGCCGACGGCACGGGCGGTCAGCACCCGGTCGCCGACCTCCTGTGCGGCTTCCTCGTCCGCCCAGCGCTCCACGCCGAAGGCGACGGCGGCGCGCAGCGGGCGGAGGAAGGGGTGGGCGGCTCCCGCGAGTTCGGCCAGCAGCAGGGTGCGGGAATGGCGGGCCGTCAGGTGTGCGCGCTCGTGGGCGAAGAGGGCGCGCCGCTCGGCCGGCTCCAGCGCCTCCAGCATCCCGGTGGAGACGACGATGCGCGCCCGGCTGCCGCGCCCGCCCGGCAGCGCGAAGGCGTAGGGGGCGCTGTCCGGGAGGACCGCGACGGGTGAGCGGCGCAGCCCCCGGAGTGCCCGCCTCGCGCGCCGCCTGGTGCGTCCGTGCCGTACCAGGATGGCCGTGCCGGCCGCGAGCAGCAGCCCGAGCGCGGGGATCGACACCTGGCCCAGTGCTTCGTCGTAGGGCACCGCGGCCCGCACCTCGGGGTCGGACCAGGCGTCGGGCAGCGGGTTCCCCGGAAGCTGGGCCGTTCCGACCACGACCAGCAGCCCCAGGCAGACGGTGCTGCACAGCGCCAGCAGCACGCCGAGCCAGGTGAGCAGCCGCGTCGCCGCCCGCGGGTGCAGATGCCGCTCGGCGAGCCGGGCGGCTGGCCAGGAGGTCACCGGCAGCACCAGCGGGAGCAGGACGAAGAACCCCACGGGTCACTCGCCCTCGGGTTCCGCGCCGCGGGTGCGGGTCCCGTCGCCGGTGGTGCGGCGCAGCAGGCGGCGCAGCAGCCGCTCGTCGTCGTCGGACAGCCCGGAGACGAAGCGGGTGAGCACGGTTCCGCGGTCGCTCTGCCCGTCGAGCACCTGCCGCATGCGGTTGGCCGCCAGTCCCGCCGGGTCGGCCGCCGGGGACCACAGGAACGAGCGGCCGGACTTCCGCCGGGTGACCGCCTGTTTGGCCAGGAGCCGGGTGAGGATGGTGACCACCGTGGTGTACGCCAGGTCGCCGCCCAGCCGCTCCCGCACCCAGGCGGCGGTGACCGGTTCGCCGGCGCCGTGCAGGGCTTCCAGGACGACGGCCTCCAGTTCGCCCTGCCCGCGCCGGCGCCCCGGCTCCCGCGCCGTGCCGTCGGTGCTGTCCATGCCGTCTGTGCCGACCAACGTGTCGCTCCTTCCGCTGCTCCCCGCGGGTCCTGCCGGGGAGTTGCCGCACGGATCCGCTCTCCGGGCAGCGGTGTGGCCGTGGTGCCGCTCACCCAGTATCTTCTACACGTCTGTAGATTTTCGTGGTCACCGTCGGTACTTCGAGAGGAAGAGTAATGGGAGCGCCGCCGATCGCGGGAAAGACGGGTTCCCCCATCGGACCCGAGGAACGGGCCGAGTACGCGCGGGTGGTGGAGGAGGCCCTGCGGTCCGGGGCGCTCGGCGAGGCGCTGCGGGGTGCGCCCCCGGCGGCTGCGGAGCGGCTGCGGGGCTGGGCGCACGAGGCGGTGGAGGACCTCTGGGCGCATGCGGCGGCCGAGTACCGCGCATGGTGCCGGGCCCGGACGGTGGGTGACTCGCCGGAAGCGGTGTCGGACGCGGCCCCCCGCGCCGCCGCGGGGCCGGGCGGCGACCTGGTGGCCGCGCTCGCCGTTCTCGTCCCCCTGACCGCGGGCGCGGCAGCGCTGATCTTCCTCGTCCTCGGCTATCTCCTGATGTTCGTCGGCGTGCAACAGGCCGCAGGTGCCTCGCTGGTGGTGACCGGCTGGGCCGGAGCGGGAGTCGCGGCGGTGACGGCTTCGCTGGGCCTCGGCCGCCTCGCCGTCACCGCACGCAGGCGCTCCGGGCCGGCCCGTCGGCCCGCCGCCGAGGAAGCGGCACGTGCGGCCTGGCGCGCGGCGCTGCTGGAGCGGGCGGTGCTGCCCTACCTCCACCACCGCCTGCTCGACGCCGCGGCACCCGACGCCCCCGCCGGCTCCGAGGGGGCCGGTCCCCCGGGTGCCGGTCCCCGCTTCTCGCCCCCCGGATTCGACAGCCCCGGATTCGGCGGGCCCGACGCCGCACGGTGAGGCGGTGCAGGGCGAGGCGAGGCCGGGCCGCGTGCGGATCGCCGGAACGCAGCGGCCGCCCCGGCGGAACCGGGGCGGCCGCTGCGGACCCGTCCGGCGGGTCCCGCTGCTCGGCGTCGGAGGAAGCCGAGCAGGTCCGCGCTCAGCGCTGGAGGAAGTCGAGCAGGTCCGCGTTGAACCTCTCCTTGTGGCCCGGTACCAGGGCCAGGCCGTGGCTGCCGCCTTCGTACACCTTCAGCTCCGCGTCCGGCACGATCTTCGCGGACTTCCGGCCGGTGGCGTCGATCGGGACCACCTGGTCGTCGTCGCCGTGGACGACGAGGGTCGGTACGTCGAACCGCTTCAGGTCCTCGGTGAAGTCGGTGTAGGCGAACGCGTCCACACACCGCACGCCGCCCTCGACCGTCTCCGCCATCGCCATGTACCAGAAGGCGTCCCGATTGCCCTGCGTGGCTCGGGTGCCCGGCCGGTCGGCGGAGAAGAACTGCTCGGAGGTGTCCTTCCAGAACTGCGAACGCTCGGTGAGGATTCCGTTCTTGATCTGCTGGAAGACCTCGTCGGGCACTCCCTCCGGGTTGTCGGCCGACTTGATCATCACCGGTGGGACGGCCGAGAGCAGGACCGCCGAGCGGATCCGGGAGGTGCCGTGCCGGCCGATGTAGCGGGCCAGTTCGCCGCCGCCCATCGAGTGCGCCACGAGCGTGACCTCGCGCAGGTCCAGGCCGGTGACCAGGTCGTCGAGGTCGTCGGCGAAGGTGTCGAAGTCGTATCCGTCCCACACCGGGGTGGAGTGCCCGTGGCCGCGGCGGTCGTGCGCGATGCCGCGGTAGCCCGCGTCCGCCACCGCCTTGAGCTGGTCCTGCCAGGCGTCCCCGGCCAGCGGCCAGCCGTGGATGAAGACCACCGGCCGTCCCCGTCCCCAGTCCTTGTAGAAGATCTCGACGTCGTCGCGTGTGGTGATTACGGGCATGGCGCGTTCCTCTCACGGGCAGCTGGATCCCCCCGCGGGCCGGGACGGCGCCCGCCCCCTCCCCATGCTCCGCTCCGGCGGGCAGATCCGCAATCCGAATCCTTCGCCCCCCGGCTGACCACCGGGTCCGCCGGCCGCGGAGAGGTGCGGGGCGCTGCCGGGAAGCCCGGGACGCGCTCCGGGCCGGCTGCCTCCGGAGCGTCTTCCCGGCCCGGCGGTCCTCACCCGGGCGGCTGTGCGGCCACCGGTGCGGCCTCCGGCGCGGGGGCGGCGTCGCCGGGCGGTGTCAGGACGGTCCGCTCCGGGATGTGGGCCGTGTCGTTGCGGCACAGCAGCCAGTACAGGGCAGCGGGCGCGGCGAGTCCCACCAGCCAGGAGATGTCCGCGCCGCCGAGCGGATCCACCAGCGGTCCGGTGTAGAAGTGCGTGGCGAGGAACGGGAACTGCACGCAGAGGCCGACGCCGTAGACGGTGAGGGCCCTCCAGCGCCACGCGCCGTACCGCCCCTGCGGGTCGCTGAGCGCCGGCAGGTCGTAGCGCTCCCTGGCGATCAGGTAGTAGTCGACGAGGTTGATGGCCGACCACGGCGTGAACGCGGTGAGCAGGAAGAGCAGGAAGTCCTTGAAGGAGGTCAGGAAGCTGTCCTTCCCGGCCAGCGCCACCGCGGTGCCGGCGGCCATGATGACGGCGATGTACCCGGCCCGGGCCCGCGGCCCCAGCTCGCGCTGCCCCCGGAAGCCGCTGACGCCGGTCACCATCGACATGAATCCGCCGTAGGTGTTGAGGACGTTGATGGTCAGCTTTCCCAGCGCGATGACGAAGTAGAGCAGCGAGGCCATGAGTCCGGCGCCGCCCAGTCCCACGAGATAGCTCACCTCGTGCCCGACGAACGCCGGACCGGCCGCCGCGGCGGCCAGGGCGCCGAAGGTCATGGACCACTGGGAGCCGAGCACCGAACCGCCCAGCGTCCACCAGAACGTGGCGCGTGCCGAGGTCGAACGCGGCAGATAGCGCGAGTAGTCGGCGACGTACGGGCCGAAGGCCAGCTGCCAGGAGGCGGAGAGCGAGACGGCCAGCAGGAAGAGGGGGAGGGAGAACTCCCGCTCGGCCAGCAGTCCGGACAGGTCCGCGCGCTCCAGCAGCCGGGCGCCGAGAAGGACGAAGGCCAGGGCGCACACCAGGCTCGCCACCCTGCCCAGCGCGTGGATGATCCGGTATCCGACGGCTGCGGCCACGGCGGTGACGGTGGCGAACAGCACGATGCCCGGGGTTTCGCCGAGGTGTGTCAGCTCGCCGACGGCCTGCCCAGCCAGCACGCTTCCGCTGGCGAAGAACCCGATGTACATCACGACGACCAGGGCCAGCGGCACCACCGCGCCCCGTACGCCGAACTGGGCCCGGCTGGAGATCATCTGCGGCAGTCCCAGCCGCGGCCCCTGCGCGGAGTGCAGCGCCATGACCGCCCCGCCGAGCAGGTTGCCCAGCAGCAGACCGGTCACCGCCCAGAAGGCCGGTGCCCCGAAGACGACGGCGAGGGCGCCGGTCACCACGGCGGTGATCTGGAGATTGGCACCCAGCCAGAGGGTGAACTGGCTGAATGCCCTGCCGTGTCGCTCCGCGTCCGGGACGACGTCGATCGAACGCCGCTCCACCACTCCCGCCATCGGCCGCACCTTTCCTCCACCGGTCCGGACAGCTCTTCCGGCAGTCGTCCGGCCGGTTCTGCATGGGTGTATTCATGCTGGGGGGAGAGTGAATGGACGTCAATACATCGGCGGGAATCCTGTGGCCGACCGCTTCGCACCGGGCGCCCTGCTCCGGAGTGGCCGCGCTGCGGATCCGCCTGCTCGAACGGGGCCGACAGCCGCTCGCCGGGCAGCCCGGCGAGGAGTGCCGGAGCCCCTGCATCCTCGCCGAGAAGATGGCCGAAGCCCACGAGGCCTGGCGGCGCAGTCTGGCCACGACCTCGCTCGCCGAGATCATCGACCGTCTGCCCTCCTCGGCTCCACCGCGCACCCGGCTGCGCCTCACCGGGACGCCGTAGCCTCCGCGCCCCGCGAGCGCGGACCGCACCCGGCATGCTCCTGCCGAGCCCGGCGAGCCGGAACGATCGCTAAGGTGGCCGCGTGACGAACGACATCGACCTTCGGCACCTGCGGCGCTGCGTGGACCTGGCGGCGGAGTCACTGGAAGCGGGCGACGAGCCCTTCGGCTCCGTACTGGTCGGGGGAGACGGCATCGTGCTGGGAGAGGGCCGCAACCAGGTCGCCTCCGGCGACCGCACCCGGCACCCCGAGTTCGCCCTCGCCCGCTGGGCCGCGGAGCACCTGACCCCCGAGGAGCGGGCCGCGGCCACCGTCTACACCTCGGGCGAGCACTGCGCCATGTGCGCCGCCGCCCACGGTTGGGTGGGCCTCGGTCGGATCGTCTATGTGGCCTCCGGTGCCCAACTGGCCGACTGGCTCGCGGCATGGGGCGTCCCCGCCGCGCCGGTCGCCGCCCTGCCGGTCACCCGGGTGGTGCCGGACGCCGTCGTGGAAGGACCGGTGCCCGAACTCCTCGACGAGGTACGGGCTCTGCACCACCGTCTGCACACGGGGTCCGGTCCGCGCGCCGCCGGCTGACGAGCCGTCCCGCGAGCCGCCCTGGGGCTGCCGACGCCCGGTCGGAAGTGGCGCGTCCCGGTTGCTCGCCGCTGGTCCGAGCGCGCGGCCGGTGTTCCTGCCTCCGGCCGCGGGGGCACCGCCGTACGCGCCCGGCGCCGCCGCTCACCGCCCGGGGCGGCACCCGGCCGCAGAGGTGTCCCGGGCGGCGGCACCCCTGCGCAGGACGAGATCGGCCAGCGCGCGCGGCGCCTCCGCCTGGCCGCGGATCCCGGGGAACGCGTTGACGTCCACGATCAGCGGGCCCCCGTCGCCTTCGACGAGGTCGAGTCCGTACACCTCCAGGCCGAAGGCCGAGCCCGTCCGCAGTGCGAGGTCGTACCAGGCGCGCGGCACGTCGCCGGGGGCGAGGGGCCCGGCCGGCTCGCGGCCCGCGGTTCCCGCGCGGCCGTCCTCGGCCAGCTCCGAGCGGCGCAGCCCCGCGAAGAGCCGCCCGGAGATCACCCAGAGCTTGCGGTCCCAGCCGTCGTTCGCCGCGAACGGCTGCACCACGACCGGCTCGGAGCCCCATGTGCCGCACAGTGCACGGATCTGCCGGGCATCGTCGACCCGGGCGACGAGGTCCCCGCGCCTGCTGTAGCGGCTCTTGACCACGACCGGGTACTTCGGTGGCAGTGCGGCCAGCTCCCGCAGCGCGCCCACCGTCCGGCTGGGCGCGAACGGCAGCCCGGCCCGGTGGGCGAACTCGGCCATCCGCGTCCGGTCCTGGCATCGTGCGGTCGCCGCGGGGGAGTTCACCACCACCGCACCGTGCCGCTCCAGGGCGTGAGCCAGGGCGAGTGCGCGCGGGGTGCGGGCCTTGAGCAGGTAGACGTCGGCGAGCGGGCGTTCCGGTTCGGCGGACTGCTGAGCGGCCTCCGCGGTCGTCGGGTCGATCACCTCCACCTGGTGGTCGGGACGCAGCAGGGCCGTGGCGGCGGCCAGCAGCGGATGGTCGGGCCGCGGGGTGATCAGGGCGACCCTCACCGCAGGTCACCGACCGCGGCGACCTGCGAAGCGGCCGGTTCCGGGCCGAACGTCCCCCCGGGCGGCGTCGGCAGCACCGCCTGCGGGGGCCTGGCGCTCCCCTCGTGCGCCAGGGCGAGGATCGCCCGCGCCACCCGTGCCGTCGCGTCGGGCACCTGCCGGAAACTCGGGAAGTCGTTCACGTCGACGACGACCGGGCCCTCGGGGCCGAGCAGCACGTCCACGCCGTACAGGTCGAGTCCGTACACGCTTCCCGTCTCGGCGGCGAGAGCGGCCACCTCCGCGCTCAGCGGCACCTGCTGCTCGGTTACCGACAGCTCGGGGTGCAGCGGTGAACAGCGCTGGGTGGCGAACATCTCTCCGCCGACGCAGTACACCTTCAGGTCCGTACCGGAGTTGGGCACGTACGGCTGGGCGATCAGCAGCCCTTCACCGGCCAGCTCGTCGCACAGCGGCGGCAGCAGATCGGGCGAGGCCACCAGCCGGACGGCACGGCCCGCGCTCCCGTCGGCGGGTTTGACCACCAGGGGGAAATCGGAAGCGGGGATCTCCCCCAGCGATTCCGGCCGTGCCACCGCGTAGGTGACCGGTACCGGCAGTCCGCGGCTGCGGCCCACCGCCGCGGCGAGGGCCTTGTCCCGGACACCGCGGACCGCACGCGCGTCGTTGACCGTGGTGAGCCCCACCGCGGCGGCGGCCTCCAGCAGCGTCAGCCCGGGGCCGTGCGGCACGGTCTTGAGGACCCAGGCGTCGTGGCTGCCGGCCCGGATGTCCTCCGAGACCCGGATCAGCGAGACGCCCGGCCGCAGCACGTCCACACAGTGGCCCCAGGCCCTGAGCCGGCGGATGACCGCCGTCGGCATTCCGTCCTCCCGGTACCGCTCCTCGACCAGGAAACAGAGCCTCATGAGCTTTCGCCGCCCCTCTGCGCAACTCCGGATGCCGGAAGAACCGTCCGGCGTCCTGCTGACCATCCAACTGCATGATCCGCCCCGCCTTCTGGCGGCCCGTCACCGCCCCGGGAGCTGCGCCGCGGGCTGCTGCCGCCCGCGGTGGCGGCTGCCGGGGAACGCCGGGGTGACCGACCGTGGTCTCCCGGCCGTGCGGGGCCCGCCTGCCGTGCGCGCGCCTCAGGCGCCGCCTGCCGCCGCCCACCGGCGGCTCCAGTCGCCGAGCGGGCGGAGGGCGTCGACGAGTTCCTCGCCGAGCGGCGTCAAGTGGTATCCGTCGTCCCGCGGGGTGACCAGCCGGGCCTGGGCCAGTTCCTCCAGCCGGGTGCTCAGCACGCTGGAGGACATCCGCTCACACCGGCGCTGGAGCTCCCGGAATCCGGCCGGGCCCTGGCTGAGCTCCCAGACGATGCGCATGGTCCAGCGGCGTCCGAGCAGATCGAGGGCGGCCATGATCGGGCGGCCCGACGCGGATCCGCGGACCGGTGTACCGGGCCGGGGTGTTGCGGCTCCCGTGTCCACTCCTGGCTCCCTTCTCTTGTGCTTCGGCTGTCGAAGCAGCATAGTGGTTCGAAAATCGAAGCAGGGAGGCACTGTGCCGCGCATCGAACCGCTCACTCCTCCGTACCCCGCCGACATCGCCGGGGCACTGGATCGCTGGATGCCCCCGGGAGTGCCGCACGAGCCCCTCGCGCTCTTCCGGGTGCTGCACCGCAACCCCGCGCTCGCCTCCCGGATGTTCGCGCTGGGCGCCGGTCTGCTCGGCCACGGCTCGCTGCCCGCCGTCGACCGGGAGCTCGTCATCGCGCGGGTGACGGCACGTGCGGACTGCGCCTACGAGTGGGGTGTGCACGCCGCAACCCTCGCCCGGCAGGCCGGACTCGGCCCCGAGCAGTTGCGTGCCACCCTCGACCCCGGCGCGGCGGCCGATCCGGTCTTCACACCCCGGCAGGCGGCGCTGTTGGACGCCGTCGACGAACTGCACGAGACGGCACGGCTGACCGAGCCCGCCTGGACCGCGCTGCGGTCCCACTACGAGGACGCGCAACTGCTGGAGCTCCTCGTGCTGATCGGCTGGTACCGGACCATCAGCTGCCTGGCCAACGGGCTGCTGCTGGAGGGTGAGCCCTGGGCGCCGCCGTTCCCCTCCCGCTGAGCTCCCGGTACCTCGGCCCCGTCCTCGGCGCCGCTCCCGGTCGGCCCCCGGTCACCCGGAAGAGCACGGTCAGGCCGGGGGCCCGCCCTGGGGCGTGTGCTCCCGGGCGGGCCCCGCGACCGGCGCGCTGCCCGCCGCGCTGATCAGGCGCACCCCGCGCACGGACGGCAGGCACAGGACGCAGGCGTTGGCGGCCACCTGCCAGCAGACCCCGACGGCCAGCACCGTCGAGATGCTCGTACGCTCCGCCAGTGGTCCGGCCAGGGCCAGGCCGAGCGGGCCGATGGAGCAGGCACCGAACGACACATAGGACATCACCCGCGAGAGCGCCGCACGCGGCACGTACTGCTGAATGGTCGTCATCCACAGGGCGTTGAAGACCGAGTTGGCCACCCCGGCACACAGCGCACCGGCACACACCACCCCGAGTGGTGCCCCGGCGGCCAGTGCGGCGGAAGGGGCCGCCCACAGCGCCGTGACCAGGGTGGTGACCAGCAGGGGCCGCGAGGGCCGCCGGCCGAGCAGGAGCAGCCCGCCGGTGACGGAGCCGAGGCCGTAGACCGCCATGACCGCGCCCCACGAGCCGGCTCCGGAGTAGCTCTCCTCCGCGGCGGCCGGTCCGAGCACCAGATACGGCGCCCAGACCACGAAGTTGAACATGGTGAACTGCAGCGTCACCGTCCACAGCCACCGGTGCGCGGTGAACACCCCCCAGCCCTCCCGCAACTCGCGCAGCACACCGGTGCCGGCGACCGCCGCCCGGGACGGCGGGACGCGCAGCAGCATCAGGAACAGGGCGCACACGGCGTAGGTTCCGGCGTCCACCATCAGCACTGTGGCGGGGGAGGTCAGAGTCACCAGCACCCCCGCGAGCGCGGGACCCGGCACGCTCGCCACCGAGTTGCCCAGGCCGACCATGGTGTTGGCGTCCGGGAGCCGCGCGGCGGAGACCACGTGCGGCAGCAGCCCGTCGAAGGAGGGCTTGAAGAAGGCTTCGCCGACGCCGCCGAGCGCGGCCAGCAGGAGGAACTGCCACAGCCGGACCGAGCCGGTCAGGAGCAGGACTGCCAGCACACCCTGGGTCAGTGCGCGCAGCCAGTCGGAGCACAGCATGACCAGCCGCCGGGGCAGCCGGTCGCCGAGGACGCCGCCGCCCAGCAGGAGGGCGACGAGCGGCACGATCCGCGCCGCCATCACGAGGCTGAGGTCGGAGAGCGAGCCCGTGGCCTCCAGGACCGCGAACGCGAGCGCGACCGTCGCCATGGCCGTACCGAGCATCGAGGTGGTGCAGCCGATGAAGAAGACGCGGAAGTTCCGTTCCCGCAGGACGGCCGCCTGCCGCAGTGCTTGGCGGGGGGAGGGCCGCGGGCGGCTCGCCATGTGTCGGGTCACTCCTTCGGTGTGTTCGCCACGGGACACTCTCCTGCCACGCTCACGGCGCCGGCACCCGCGTCCACCGGCACCGCTGCCTGCGCGTTCCCTGACGACCGGAGGCGGTTGCTCAGCCGTCCAGCCAGTCGCCGGCGACCGCGGACGGCGCGTAGCCCTGGGCATTCCACAGGAAGTGCGGATGGGCGCAGCCGAACATGTAGGAGAGCAGGGCCGTGTCCTCCTTGCAGGCGGGCGGCCGGTGCAGGGTGTGGAACAGGTCCGCGCCCACCTCCCCGGAGTCCGTCTGGACCGCGCGGGCGCCGCGGCCGCCCGTCAGGCAGGCCCGGACTCCGGCGACGTAGGTGCGGCGCAGGATCTCCCAGACCGAACCGACGTTGCCGCGCCACTCGCCGTGCAGCGCCTCGAAGGCGGCCAGTTCACGGTCGAAGAGCCGCCAGACCGCGGGCTGCTCCCGGCGGCAGCGAGCCGAGAGCGCGGCCGCCGCGGCACCGAGGTGCTCCACCAGCGGGATGTCGCCGACCTCCAGCGCCACCCCCTCGGTCAGCAGGCCGGTGCAGGCATTCGGCTCGATGCCGCACAGGAGGCAGTCCTCCCGTGCGCGGAGGCCGTCGGTGATCCCGTCGAACCACAGGGCGTGCCGGCCTGTCAGCCCTTCCCAGACGACGGTGGTGTTCATCAGCCAGGAGTTCCAGCGCAGGTCGTGGGACTCCGGCAGGCACCCGTACTTGAGGAGTGCGACGACGCAGGCGCCGTAGAGCGCCTTGTCGTGGGTGGACATGGAGCTCAGCCAGAAGTTGCTGGCCTCACCGGTGACCGCGTCGGCGCGTACGTCGGTCATGTCGTTGAGCACGCGGCACAGGACCAGCGCCGCCAGGTGCTCCTCCTGCCACAGTTCCTCGTCCGGCGAGACGTGCCAGAACAGGCAGTCCATGAGCTGAAGCAGCGAGTAGGAGGGCTTGTCGAGCGGCGTGCGCTGGGGGAGTGTGACCGTGCCCGCCAGATGCTGTGCGAGCCAGTACTCGTCGACCGACCGTTTGTGGGCGGCGTAGAGCCCGCACAGCAGAGCGCGCGCCCCGTTGCTCGTGCGGTCCCGCGCGAGCCCCCGCCGCACGCGCCGGGCGCTCTCGGACACCTCGATCGCCGCCTCGACGCGCTTGTACTCGTGGAGCACCAGGATGTCGTCCTGGTGCCGGAAGCGGAGGCCGAGGTCCCGTTCGGAGTCGTTCATCTTCCGGGTCCACACCCAGCCGCCGGTCAGCACGCTGTCGAGTTCCTTGCGCTCGGGCCAGGTCTTGACCCTCAGCGGGCGTCCGTCGCTCCTGCGCCAGTCGTAGTCCTCCAGCCCGCGGGGGAGGGGCTCGGGCAAGTGGGCGCAGAGGGCACAGGCGCACGTGTCGTCGTACGCGGGTGCGTCCGGGCCTGCGGCGCGCTCGCGCCAGGCGCCCTCCAGTAACGTGCACGAGAGCCGGCACAGGTCGACGCCGGTCTCCAGCCCGGGGAAGTCGTTCTGTACCACGGCAAGGCCCGCCTCCAGCCGCCGCAGGCGCTCCGCCCCGTGCTCGTCGAGTGCGGTGAATTCCCGGGGTGTCCGGCGCAGCGCGCCCTCCACGGCGAATGTGGCGCGATGCCGCTCTTCCCGGCGGACTGCCGTGTCGCGACGCGCGATGCCGGCTTTCTCGCGTTGTTTGAAATCGTCTGTAGAACTCCTGATCATATTCTTGATCATGTTTGCCAGTTCGCCACTGGTCGCGCTTCGTTCCATCGGTGAGTCCCTCCTGCTCGTGGGGTCGCCCACGGTGGTGCTGCGCGCATGACAAGCGCGCGCGGTTGCGGCGGCTCAGCGCACTCCTCGGGTGGGGTGCCGATCCGGACGTTCGCCGATGACCTGTCCGAAGCAGGTCGGCAGGCAGAAGGGCCCTTCCGGTCACGCGCTTCGTGGGGTGGGCCGCGAGGCCGGCGGGACGTCCTGCCGGTACCAGAGGAGTCTCCCCATAATCGTCGGATGCATCCGGGGTGTGTACGCGGTATGTGCCTGGCTCATGTGACTGATCCAGGACGATCAAAGTAGACCAGAAAAAGAACTCCTACGTGAGTAGATGTTCAAGAATCATCAACAAATTACTGCGGAGAACTGTTCGAACAATCCCGGCCGTTCCGCCGGTGACTGCGGGTGGCATATGACACCCGCAGTGCGCGAGGTGAAGCGCCCTCGCCTGTCCCCGCCCGCAGGTCGGAGCGGATCGCCCGTCGGCTGCCGCGGGAGTCCGGGGGCCGGGGCCGCCGCGGCCGAAGGGAACCGGATTTCACCCAGGGCTGTTCGAACGGAAGTCCGGGATGTATGGCGGAACATGGCATCTCCTGCGGGGCAGCCCCGCGCCTGGCTAAACTCCCCGACTCCCGGCGGGTTGGCGCGCTCCCGGGAGCTGTGGCCTGCCGTCACACCGCTTCTGGAGCACTTTTCGAAAGGAAGTGGAAGTGTCGGCGGACCACTCGGCGAGAGCCGTCTCCGGTCATGGATCCGGCCGTCCGAAGAGCGATTCCGACCCGCCCCGCCCGAGCAATTGGTTGAGGACCCAGATGGAACTTGCCACGACCCCACCCGCAGCCCGGCTGCCCGCTGCCTGGTACGCGTGGTGGGCACTTCCCGTAGCGATATGCGTGGCCACGGCCGTCGCGGTGGTCGCGGGGTCGGCCGGGGCACAGCCGGCGGTCCTCATCGCCGGAGCGGTGGCCACCGCGGCCACGGCCGTGTGCGTCGAGCGCCTGCTGAACTGCGAACGCCGGTTCCGCCACGCGGCCGGCAGCCACCGGGACCAGGCGATGCGGGACAAGGAGCAGTGGGAGCGGTGGCTGGCCTCGGTCGAGGAGAAGTACACCGCCGAGCTGTCGGCCCTGCAGGCGCGCCTGACCGACGTCACCGAGCGGCACCGGGTGCAACTGTTGCGGCTGCCGGAGGAGTTCCTGCCGACGGCCATCGACGCGCTGCGCCAGGGCGAGGCGATGGACGACCTGCTGCGGCCGCTGGCCGAGGACCCCGAGGTGCCCGAGGAGTTCCGCGGCACCTTCCGGAAGATCCTGAGGTCCGCCATGATCGCCATCGAGGAGGAGTTCGACCGCAGCACCTCGGCCCGCCAGTCGGTGGTCAGCATCGGCAGCCGGATGCAGGTCTACACCAGCAAGATCCGGGCCCAGCTGCACGAGATGCAGGGCGTGCACGGCAACCTGCCGACCGTGGCGCGCGACCTGATGCAGCTCGACCAGGAGATCGGCCCGGCCGACTGCCTGGCCGCCAGCATCGTCGTGCTGGGAGGAGCGGACCGGCCGGGCAGGCAGTGGCAGACCCACCAGCCGCTGATCAGCGTGGCCCGGGGCGGCATGGCGCGCATCAAGGAGTACAAGCGGGTGCAGCTGCGCAGCCTCCCCGAGCTGGGCGTGGACGGCAGCCTGGTCGACCATCTCACGCTGATCCTCGCCCACCTGATGGACAATGCGACGCGGTACTCGCCCCCGGCCGAGACGGTGATCGTCTCCGGCCGGGAGGTCCCCAACGGGCTGGGCATCGAGATCCAGGACGCCGGGACCGGGCTCAAGGAGGAGAAGCGGCGCCAGGCGCTGCGGCTGCTGGACGGGGTGGCCGTCGGCTCGGGCCCGGGCGGACTGGCCGAGGACGCCCAGCTCGGCCTGCGGGTCGTGGGCAACCTCGCGCGCAAGTACGGCATCACGGTCACCTTCGACCACTCGCCGTGGCTCGGCACCGCCGTCGTCGTCGTGGTGCCGCACAAGTACTTCAAGCCCCTCGACCAGCCCCGCTATCCCGACCCGTCCTCGGTGCGGGCCGCCATCCCCCGGCGGCGGCCCGCACCGGTCCCGGTGAGCCCGCCGGCGGACGAGGTACCGGACGAGGAGCTGCTGCCGGGCGGCACCACGCCGGGCGGTCTGCCCAAGCGGAGCAAGCAGTCCGCGGACGGACCCGGCGTGCGCCACGGCATGCGCGCCCCGGCCGGCGAGGACCCGGGCGTACCGCCGGAGGAGTCGTTCGCCGGACTGGCCGCCTTCGTCTCCGGCAGCGGCCCCTCCTCCGCCCCCGACCCGCACGACCGCCTCGATGACCGACAAGAGGGTGACTAGCCACATGACGCAGCACCAGACCGACCTGAGCTGGGCGCTCCGCGAACTGGCGGAGAGCATCCAGGAGATCCGCTTCGCGCTGGTGGCCTCCTCCGACGGGAAGGCCATCACGTCCTACGGCGCGGACCCGGACGACGCCGACCGGTTCGCCGCCATCGTCGCGGGCCTGCAGTCGCTGGCCCAGCCGGTCGCCGAGCAGTTCCCCAAGGAGAACGGCCAGCTCCGGCTCGCCGGGATCGAGGTGGACGGCGGGCACCTGTTCGTCGTCCGCGCGGGAACCGAGACATACCTGGGCGTGCTCGCCAGGTCCGGACTCGACCAGGGCCTGCTCGGGCACCAGATGAGGGACTGCGCCCGCAGGATGGGGGACCTCCTCGGGACCGTGCCGCGGCAGGGGCAGCCTGGATGACCCAGCCGCGGCAGGGCTCGGGCCCGGGCGGGCTGGAGCGCTACTACGTACTCACCGGTGGCCGCAGTACCCCCGGGGGAGCGGCGACCCTCGACGTGGCCACCCTGCTCGTCGCCCGCTCCGCGCCGGAGCCCGGGGTCCAGCCCGAGCACGACGCCATCCTCCGCTGGTGCCGCGACCCGCTGTCGGTGGCCGAACTGGGTGCGCACCTGCGGCTGCCCTTCAACATCCTCGCGGTGCTGGTGGCCGATCTGCTGGGCGCAGGCCGGGTGGAAGCCCGTGATCCGATCGCAGGTACGGGCGACCCCGGCCCCGACCTCGCGCTTCTCGAGGAGGTACTCAGTGGACTTCAACGGCTTTGACCAGCCGGCGTTCCCGCAGCGGGCGGACGCGCTGAACCAGGGGAGCCGGTCGGTCAAGGTGATGGTCGCGGGCGGCTTCGGCACGGGGAAGACGACCATGGTCGGCTCGGTGAGCGACATCGTGCCGCTCACCACGGAGGAGACCCTCACGCAGGCCAGCGCCGGAGTCGACGACCTGGTCGGTGTGGCGGACAAGAAGAGCACCACGGTCAGCCTCGACTTCGGCCGGATCAGCTTGAACGAGCAGCTCGTGCTGTACCTGTTCGGCACGCCGGGCCAGGAGCGGTTCTGGTTCCTGTGGAACGGGCTGTTCAAGGGCGCGCTCGGCGCGGTCGTCCTGGTGGACACCCGTCGCCTGCAGTCCAGCTTCCGTGCCATCGAGGAGATGGAGCGCCTGGAGGTCCCGTTCGTCATCGCCGTCAACGTCTTCCCGGACGCCCGCCGCCACCCGGCCGAGGAGGTGCGGGAGGCCCTGGCCGTCACGCCCGCCACCCCGATCGTCGACTGCGACGCACGCGACCGGGTGTCGAGTCGCGATGTGCTGATCACGCTCATCCGCCACGTCAAGGAACGCTCCGCCGCCGTATTGGAGTCCCGATGAACGCCCAGCCCTCCGACGGTACGCGCCTGGAGGCGCCGCTCCCGCCCGCCGGCTGCCCGGTGGGGCACACCGGTGCGGCGACCCGGCTGTACGCGGCGGAGTCCACGGCCGATCCGTACGCGACCTACTCGCGGCTGCGCAAGCAGTACGGGCCGGTGGCGCCGGTCCTGCTGGAGGGGGACGTGCGTGCCTGGCTGGTGCTCGGCTACCGGGAGAACCGGCGGGCGCTGGACAACCCGGGCCAGTTCAGCCGGGACTCGCGACGGTGGCGGGACTGGCAGGAGGGGCGGATCGAGGAGATGTCCCCGCTCATCCCGATGCTGGGCTGGCGGCCCGACTGCCTCTCCCAGGACGGGGAGCCCCACCAGCGGCTGCGCGGCGCGGTCACCGACAGCATGGCGACGGTCGCGAACCGCGGGATACGCCGCCACGTCGTGCACTTCGCGCACAAGCAGATCGACGCCTTCGCGCACACCGGCCGCGCCGACCTCGTCCCGCAGTACTCCGAACACCTGCCGATGCTGGTGCTCACCCGGCTCTTCGGGCTGCCCGAGTCGGACGGGGAGCAGCTGGTGGCGTCCTGCGCCAGGATGATGCGGGGCGGTGACGGCGCCGTCGAACACAATGAGCGGATCATGCAGGTCCTCGCCGGTCTGACGGCGCACAAGCGGGCCGAGCCCGGACCCGATTTCGCCACCGGACTGATCGAACACCCCGCCTGCCTGGACGACGGCGAGGTGCAGAACCACCTCCGCCTCGTCCTCATCGCCGCTCACACCACCACCAGCAATCTGCTGGCCCGGGTGCTCCAGGCGGTGCTCAGCAGCAGTTCCCATCTCGCCGATCTGGTGAGCGGGCAGCTGACCGTCACGGCGATCGTCGAGGAGATGATGTGGAACTCGCCGCCGCTGGCCGTGCTGCCGGGCCGGTTCGCCACCGCCGACTGCGAACTGGGCGGCCAGCAGGTCAAGGCGGGCGATCTGCTGATCCTCGGACTGGGTCCGGGGAACCTGGACCCGGAGATCCGGCCGCGCACCGGCACGGCCGTCCGCGGAAACCAGGCCCATCTGGCGTTCAGCAGCGGCCCGCACGAGTGCCCGGGGCAGGCCATCGGGCAGGCCATCATCGAGACGGCGGTGGAAGTACTGGTGCACCGGCTGCCCGGTCTGCGGCCCGCGGTCGATCCCGCCGAGCTCACCGACACGGCCTCCACCTGGGAGACCCGACTGGACCGCCTTCCCGTCACCTTCCCGGTGTAGCGCCGGAGTCGGGGGCGGCGCGGCTTCGACGGGCCGGTTCTTTGGTACAGACCTATTGACCTACTGGTCTAGTCCATTTAAGGTCTGCGTCACCTTCATCTGTGGCGGCCTCGCGGAGGCGGCACGTCGCGGGGCCGCCGCCCGGTGCGACACCGACCCCCCAGGAGGAACAGATGGTGTCCCCCAGACGCGGGAGAACCCCGCTCAGACGCGGGAGAGCCGCGCTCTCCGCGGTCGCGGCCGCGACCGCGGCGCTGCTGCTCGGCGGTCTCACCGCCCCCGCGGCAGCCGCTCCGCACGCCGCACCCCCCTCCGGTACGAACTCCGCGTCCGCACCGGCCGGCGCGGACGAGTCCTGCCGTCCCGACGGCCTCTACTCCACGCCGGGCGTCGACGTCCCGTACTGCTCCGTCTACGACGACAGCGGGCGCGAGAAGATGGGCAGCGACCATCAGCGCCGCGTCATCGGCTATTTCAGCAGCTGGCGCACGGGCAAGGACGGCAACCCGGCGTATCTCGTCGACGACATCCCGTGGGACAAGGTCACCCACCTCAACTACGCCTTCGCACACGTCGGCGGCGACAACCGGATCTCGGTCGGCGCCGACGGCGCGGACAACCCGGCCACCGGGATGACCTGGCCCGGTGTCCAGGGCGCGGAAATGGACCCCGCGTACGCCTACAAGGGCCACTTCAATCTGCTCAACAAGTTCAAGAAGCAGCACCCGGACGTGAAGACCATGATCTCCGTCGGCGGTTGGGCGGAGAGCGGCGGCTACCTCGGCGACGACGGGGAGCGGGTGGCCTCCGGCGGGTTCTACTCGATGGCCACGAACTCCGACGGCTCGGTGAACCGCACCGGCATCGAGACGTTCGCCGACTCCGCGGTGGACTTCGTCCGCACCTACGGCTTCAACGGCGTCGACATCGACTACGAGTACGCCACCAGCATGAAGGACGCGGGCAACCCGCTGGACTGGTCGCTGGCCAACCCGCGGCGCGCGGGCCTGGTGAAGGGCTACGACGCGCTGATGAAGGCGCTGCGCCAGAAGCTCGACCGGGCCGGGGCCGAGGACGGGCGGCACTACCTGCTCACGGCCGCCGCACCGGCCTCCGGATGGCTGCTGCGCGGCATGGAGACGTACCAGATGCAGAAGTACCTGGACTACGTCAACATCATGTCCTACGACCTGCACGGCGCCTGGAACAAGTACGTCGGTCCGAACGCCTCGCTCTTCGACGACGGGAAGGACGGCGAACTCGCCGCCGCCGGGGTCTACAACACCTCGCAGTACGGCGGCATCGGCTATCTGAACACCGACTGGGCGTACCACTACTTCCGCGGATCGATGCCCGCCGGCCGCATCAACATCGGACTGCCCTACTACACCCGCGGGCACAAGAACGTGCAGGGCGGCACCGACGGGCTCTGGGGCACCGCGCCCTCGTCCGACTGCCCCGCCGGGTCCGGGCTCAGCACGTGCGGCGACGGCGCCGTCGGCATCGACAACCTGTGGCACGACAAGGACGCGAACGGGGAGGAGTCCCCCGCGGGGTCGAACCCGATGTGGCACGCCAAGAATCTGGAGAAGGGCGTCGTCGGCGACTATGTGACCGACTACGGCTTCCCCGCCGACACCTCCCTGGAGGGCACCTACACCCGGCACTACGACTCGACGCTCGTGGCGCCCTGGCTGTGGAACGAGAAGAAGAAGGTCTTCCTCTCCACCGAGGACGAGCAGTCGGTCGCGGCGAAGGCCGACTACGTGGTGGACCGCGGCCTGGGCGGCACGATGGTCTGGGAACTGGCGGGCGACTACGGCTGGAACGACGACAAGGGCCAGTACGAGAGCGGCGACACGCTCACGACCGTCATGTACGACGCCTTCAAGTCCGCCTCCCCGTACGGTGCGCGGCGGGCGGGCACCGACCTGCCAGCCGACGCCGTCGACATCGACGTCTCCTTCGGGGATTTCCCGCTGGGCGACTCCAACTACCCCATCAGCCCGAAGCTGACGATCACCAACAACACCGGGACCACGCTGCCGGGCGGTACCGAGTTCCAGTTCGACTACGGAACCTCCGCCCCGGACAACGCCAAGGACCAGTCCGGCTTCGGCGCGAAGGTGATCAAGAGCGGCCACAGCGGGCCCAACAAGGGCGGACTCGACGGCGACTTCCAGCGCGTCTCACTGAAGGTGCCGGGCTGGCAGTCCGTGCCGCCCGGCGGCTCGATCTCGCTCGACTTCGTCTACTACCTGCCCGTCTCGACCCCGTCCAACTGGACGGTGACCATCGACGGCACGACCTACGGGCTCGCCGGGGACCTGAGGCGCGGTACGACCGTGGTGGAACCCGGCTCCGGCGACCCGGGCGATCCCGGGGAGCCCGGCGAGTGCTCCGGCGACGCGTGGGCGGCCGCCACCGTCTACCACGGCGGCGACGTGGTGGCGCACGGTGGTCATACCTGGAAGGCCAAGTGGTGGACGCAGGGCGACGAGCCCGGCACGAGCGGGGGAGGAGGCGTCTGGGAGGACCTCGGCTCCTGCTGAGCCGAACGCTGCTCCCAGGCCGTCGGCGGCGGACGGCCTCCGTCCGCCGCCGACGGCGCTCCGGCGCCCGCAGCTGTTCCGGGGCGCCGCCCGGCGGTACGGACCGCCGCGTGGCAGCGGGCCGGGCACGCCGAGGTTTCGCGCGCCACGTCCTGGTGACTCCGGAAGACGGCGGACACACGGCCCGGACACCGGGCGTGTGACTTTCGCCCGGCGGCCACGGAAGGACTGCGGGAAGCAGCAGATGACCGCACCCCGCTCTCCGCCGTCGGCTGCGGGCCGTCCGCCCGCGGCCGGAACGGCCCGCCGGACGCGGAGGAGGCCCGATCCGCCGCGGAAGGAGATCCCGATGTCGCACCACACGCTCCACACCACCGCGGCCTACTCGGTGAAGGGCGACCCTTCCTCGCCGGACGGCGACCGGGTGGGCGTGGAGGAGGGCGGAAGGGAACTGCCGGTGGCCGCCCCTCCCGGCCCGCAGGCGGCCCACGACGGGACGGAATGGAGCCCGGAGCAGCTCTACGCCGCCGCGGTGGCGTCCTGCCTGCATCAGACACTGGGTGTGGTCGGCAGCGAGACGGGCGCCGACCTGAGCGGCAGCCGGGTGCGTGCCGAGGTGGCCCTCAGCCACGAGGGCGCGCTGCGCTACTCCTTCACCACCCGCGCCGCGGTCGCGCTGCCTCACGTCGATCCGCGCGCACGGAACGGCATCGTGCGGGAGGCGATGCGTTCCTGTCCGGTGTCGGCGGAGGTCGAACTCGTCGACCCCTGACATCCGCGCCCCGGCCGGGCTGCCGACGGCCCGCGGTCTCGCCGCCGCCTCGCATGCTCCGGCGCTCCGTCGCCCGGGCACGTGTCCGCTCGGCTACGCCTTCGCGCCGCCGGAGGTCCGCAGCATGCCGGGGGAGAGGTCGAAGCTGAGCGCGAGCCCCTTCTCGGCCGCCTCTGCGCCGGTGAGCCGGACGCCCTCGGGCAGCTCGTCCTTCAGGCTGACGGTGCGCGGACCGAGCTGGTCGGCGAACCCGTCCATGCCGGGCAGCGAGGTCAGGGTGTCGATCCGCAGCTGCTGACCCATGACGCGCACGCTCTTCGGGGTGATGGTCAGGCCCCCGTCCGGGGAGGCGGAGACCGTGTTCAGCACGGTGACCGGGATCCCGAGACCGCCCACGGGGCCCGAGAGCGTGAGGTGGCTGCCGTCCGTGCCCGGCTTCATGTCCCGCACCGGCCCGGGCAGCTGCTCGGCCAGTTCGTCATAACCCACTGTGACGGTGGCCGACCCCGAGTGCGCGCTGCCGTCGGTGGACACGCCGTGCAGGGCCGCGTCCACGGCGAAGGACGTCCCCTCGCGCCGGACCTCGTCCGCGCTGATGTGCACGGTCCCCACCCGGCCGGTCAGGGTCTTCAACCCGGCCAGTGGGTCCGTGAGCTCGGCGTGCACGCCGCTGGCGGAGTCGCCGAGCTCGGACCGGACGGCCTCGGTGGCGCGCTGCTGCGCCTCGTGTTCGACGAACGCGTTGGTACCCCCGCCCGCGGCGGCGACGGCAGCGAGCGCGGAGACGGTGACGAGAACGATACGGCGGGTCTTCATCGAGGGCGGTACTCCCTGTCTGGGACGCGGCGCCGGGACGGTGGCGCCGGCACCGCCCGGGCCCGGGGACGGGACCTCGACCGGTGCGCACCGGGCGGGTGCCCGGCGGCTACGTGCGGGGGATGGCGGTGGTGGCCGACCGCGTCGTCGGTGTCGGCGTCGGGCTTCCGGACCGAGGTCCCGCCGGGGCGCCTGGGGTACGGCCCGGCCGGGCGCCGGAGCGCCTGGCCCTCCGGACCGGACTTCCACCATGTGCCGGATTCCGGTTCCGCCACGGGTGGCTCCGGAGCGGTAAGAGCACTTTTGGTGGAGTATGCCATGACAGCCGGCCCGCACCATGCGCCCTGCGTCACACCTCACGGCCTTCGCCCCGCTGTGCACCGGGACCCGCACGGAGCGTGGCGCGTGCGCCTCCCCGGCCGGCGCGCCCGTGCGTCGCGGTCCGCGACGTGCAGCCGGCATCCGCGATCCGGCCTGCCGCGTGCGGGCGGGTCGTCCTCCGCGGCGGTGCGGAAGGGGAGTGGTGCCGGGCCGGTGCGTGCCGCGATGCGCTGGGGGCTTCCGGTTTCGGAGTGGCGCGGTAGCTCATTGGGATGGTGCCCGGGGGCAGGCTCTCGACGCCACTGTCACGCAAAAGCAATGATTTGCGCACCAGTTGCACCTGCGTCGGCATTCCGGCGCAATTCGGTGAAGGAGCAGTGTGCGATGAACATGCGCGGAGCGGTGTGCGCGGTGGCGGCGGCGGTGGCCTTCGTGGGCGTGGGGAGCGCGCACGCGGCCACCCTGTCGAGTCCGGGAGTCTCGGCCGCGCCGGTCCGGGCGGCCGAACGGGCCGCGGTCGGACGGGTCATGAGCGACCACATCATCCGGCCGCGGGCGACCATCTGCAAGAACCAGGCCTGGACCTCGGGGAACGGCCGGGCCGTTCTGCGGATGCAGCAGGACGGCAACTTCGTCCTCTACAAGGACGGCCGCGCCGTCTGGCAGGCGCCGCACACCTGGAGCCGCGGCAACTGCGCCGTCTTCCAGGAGGACGGCAACTTCGTCGTCTACGACAGCGCCGGAAAGCCGGTCTGGGCGGCCGGCACCTGGCACAAGGGTGCCTACCTCGCCATCCAGGACGACGGCAACGTCGTCGTCTACAACAGCGCCCGGCGGCCGGTCTGGGCGACCAACACCGGCGACTGACGCCGTTGCCCGGCCGTTCCCCGCGGTGCGCGGGGAACGGCCGGGGTCCGGAGCACGTCCGCCGCCCGCCTCACCTGGCCGGTTCGTCCGCCGGCTCCTCGGGTGCGGCCGACGGCCCGACCGGTGCGGACTCCGGCCCGTGCGCCGCCGGCAGGGCGCAGGCCATCAGCGCCACGGCCGCGCACACCGCCGCGCTCGCCGCGAACACCGACCGGTACGCCAGGTCCGCACCGGCGTGTGCGGTGGCGAGGGTGACGAGGGCGGCGAGTCCCACGACCCCGCCGAGCTGGCGGGTGGTGTTCATCAGCCCGGAGGCCGCACCCGCGTCCTGCTCGTCCACCCCGGAGGTGACGGTGGTGGTGATCGGGGTGATCAGCAGGCCCATCCCGGCGGACATCACGATCGCGGGTCCCAGCAGGCCGCCCCAGTAGCCGCTGTGCTCCCCGATGCGGCTCTGCCACAGGAAGCCGACCGCGGCGAGCAGGGCGCTGAGCACGATCAGCGCGCGGGCGCCGGTGCGGCGCATGGCGACGGGAGCCAGCCGCGCTGCCGTGATGCCGACGAGGGTGTGCGGCAGGAAGCCGATCCCGGTGGCGAGCGCTCCGTAGCCGAGGACGTCCTGCATGTAGAGCGAGAGGAAGTACCACATGGGGATGAAGCAGGCCCCGGCCAGCAGCATGGTGACGTTGCCCGCCCAGATCGGCCGCAGCCGCACCAGCCGCGGCGGCATCAGCGGCGCCGCCGCGAACCGGGCCTCCGCGTACACGAAGGCGGTCAGTGCCGCGGCACCCAGTCCCAGTCCCGCCAGCGTGCTCGGGTCGCCCCAGCTGTGTTTCCCCGCCTGGTTGACGCCGTAGACCAGCGCGGTGACCCCCAGGGTGGCCAGTACCGCGCCCGGGATGTCGAGCCGTCCGGAGCCGCTGCGTTCGGTGTCGGCGGGCAGCAGACGCACGGCCGCCAGCACGGCCGCGGCCCCGATGGGCACGTTGATGAGCAGGATCCAGCGCCAGGACAGCGTGTCGGTCAGCACGCCGCCGATCAGGTTGCCCGCCGCGCCGCCGGCCGAGCTGACGGCCGTCCAGATCGCCAACGCCTTCGTGCGGCGCGCGCCTTCGGCGAAGGTGGTGGTCAGCACCGTCAGCGTGGCCGGGGCCAGTACCGCGGCGCCCAGCCCCTGGACGGCCCGCATCGCGATGAGCAGGCCCGGCGCCGCGGCGAGGCCGCCCACCAGACTGGCGGCGGAGAACAGTACGAGCCCCCACAGGAACACCCGCCGACGGCCGAAGAGATCGGCCAGGCGGCCGCCCAGGAGCAGGAAGCCGGCGAAGACCAGCGCGTAGCTCCCCACGACCCACTGCAGTCCCGCGGCGTCGAAGCCGAGAGCGGTCCGGATGGACGGCAGTGCGACGTTGACCACGGATACGTCCAGAACCACCATGAACTGCGCCGCGCAGGCCAGCCAGAGCAGCGCCGTCTGACGGCTGGTCAGGGCCCCGGCCCGCTCCGCGCTCTCCACCGGGCCGCCGGCGGCCCGGCCTTCGCGTTGTCCCATGTCTTTTCCCCATCGTCGCCCGGACTTTATAGTACAGCGGTACTATGAAAACGCGCCGATCGGAAAGGGGTCACCGTGCCGAAACGCGTCGACCACACCCAGCGCCGGGCGCACATCGCCGACGCCCTGGTCCGGGTGGCCGCGCGCGACGGGCTGCACGCGGTGACGCTGCGCGCGGTCGCCGCGGAGGCGGGGATGTCCCTCAACCTGGTGCAGTACTACTTCGACACCAAGGCCGAGCTGCTGCACGCCGCGCTGCTGCGGCTGGAGCGGCTGAGCCACGAGCGGTGGGCCGAGCGGCTCGCGGACCTGGACGATCCCGACTCGGCACGGGCCTGTCTGGAGGCCTTCGTCGACGAGGCGCTGCCCGCCGACGAGGCACGCCACACCTTCCGCCTCGTCTGGATGTCCTACGCCGTGCTCGCCATGACCGACCCCGAGTTGGCCGCGCAGCCCTTCGTCGCAGGCCCCGACCGGCTGGAGCGCCAGCTCGCCGGGATCCTCACCACGGCGCAGTCCGCGGGAGAGATCGCGAGCGACCTCGACCCCGACGCGGAGGCCGCCCGGCTGCTGAGCCTCAGCCACGGCGTCGGGACCAGCGTCCTGGTCGGACAGCGCACCCCGGAGCAGGCCCGCGACGTGCTGCGCTACCACCTGACCCGACTGTTCCGCGCCGCCCCCGCCCGCCCCTGAGCGGCCGACCACCGTCCGCCGGCGGGTCCCGACGTCGCGCCGGGACGGGACCACGGCCTCCGGGCTTCGCCCCGGCCGCGGACCGGCCGGATGGACGGCGAGCACGTCCCCCTCGACGCACAGGAGGAGTCAGTGACCACCCACAGCCGGCAGGCACGGGACTTTCCCTTCGAGACCCCCGCCCGCCTGTCCATGGAGCCGCTCTTCGCGGCGCTGCGCGAATCCGAACCCCTCAGCCGGGTGCGCCTCCCGTACGGCGGCGAAGCCTGGCTGGTGACACGCTACGAGGACATCAGGACGGTGCTGGGCGACCCCCGGTTCGGCAGAGCCGGGACACTCCACGAGCAGGCACCGCGGATCCAGCCCGACCCGGCCGGCGAGGGCGTCCTGATGTCGCTGGACCCACCGGACCACACCCGGCTGCGCAAGACCGTCGCCGGAGTGTTCACCAAACGCCGGGTGGAGGAACTGCGGCCCGGCACCGAACGGACCGCCCGGGAGCTGCTGGACGCCATGGAGGCCGCCGGCCCGCCCGCGGACCTGGTCGCCTCCTTCGCTCTGCCGCTGTCCGTCACCGTGATCTGCGATCTGCTCGGCGTGCCCCGGGAGGACCGCGAGAAACTGCGGAGCTGGTCCGACGCGCTGCTGTCCACCACCGCGTGCACTCCCGGCGAGATGGCGGCGTCCACCGAGGCGCTGGCCGACTACTTCGCGACGCTGGTACGGCAGCGGCGGCAGAAGCCGGCCGGCGACCTGCTGGGCGCGCTGGTGGACATCTGCGACAGCCAGGAGGGGCGGCTCGACGAGGAGGAACTGGTCCTCCTCACCCGCGATCTGCTCATCGCCGGTCACGAGACCACCGCGAGCCAGATCGCCAACTGCACCTACTTGCTGCTCCAGCAGCCGGACGGCGCGGCACGGCCGGATGCGGACGGGCGGATGCCGATGGCCGCGGTGGAGGAGCTGCTCAGGTTCATCCCCCTGGGGTCGGGCAGCTTCCGGGCGCGGGTGGCCACCGAGGAGGTGGAGCTGTGCGGACGGCGGGTGCGGCCCGGCGAGACGGTGTTCGCGCCCACCGTGGCGGCCAACTGGGACCCCGGGGTGTTCAGCGACCCGGGCACGCTGGACTGGGAGCGGTCCCCCAACCCGCACCTCGCCTTCGGACACGGCGTACACCACTGCCTGGGTGCCCAGTTGGCCAGGATGGAGCTCCAGGTCGCCCTGGGCGCGCTGCTGGACCGCCTGCCGGGCCTGCGGCCGGCGGTCGGGGAGGGGGAGATCGAATGGAAGACGGGGATGCAGGTCCGCGGCCCCAGGACGCTGCCGGTGCGCTGGTGACGGGGGAGCCCGCGGCCCCGCGCTGGCGGTTGGCGGTCGACGCGGAGCAGTGCATCGGATCGGCCGCCTGTGCGGGTGCCTGCGCCCGCTTCCGGATGACGGCCGACGGCCGTGCCGAGCCCGTGGCCGAGGTCGTCGACGCCGAGGAGGCGGTACGGGACGCCGCCGAGTGCTGTCCGGTGGAGGCCATCACGGTGACCGATGCGGACACCGGGGCGCCCGTCGCCCCGTAGCGGCCGCCGGCCGGAGGGCCGGGCGTCCCCGGGCCGGGCGGGGCGGCGACCGTCGCCGCCCCGCCCGCGCGTCCGGGGCCCCGGCCTTGGACGGGGCTGAAGACCGCCTTGCTTCGGCGTGGAGCGCGGGGCGCTTGAGTGAAGGCGGTGCGGCGCACCGCGTGCGGACCCGCCTGGCCGCGTCCAGGAGGCCGCCCGCGTGCGCGCCACATGTCCCGTCGTACGGGCCGGCTCGTGCGCCGGGTCCACTGATCTTCCGGCCGCTAAGGGAACTTCATGACCTTCGTCATAGAGCTCGACACGAACGTCACGCTCGACCAGCTCGAGGACGTGGCGCGGCAGCGGACCCCCGTTCGGCTGTCCGCGCCCGTCCGCGACCGGGTCGGTGCCTCGCGGGCAGTCCTGGAGAAATTCGTCCAGGACGAGCGCGTCATCTACGGCGTCAACACCAGCATGGGGGGCTTCGTCGACCATCTGGTCCCGGTCTCCCGGGCGCGGCAGCTCCAGGAGAACCTGCTCAACGCCGTGGCCACCAACGTGGGCGCCTACCTGGACGACACCGCCGTGCGGTCCATCATGCTCTCCCGCATCGTCTCCCTGGCGCGGGGCAACTCCGCGATCACCCCGGCGAACCTGGAGAAGCTGGTCGCCGTCTTCAACGCCGGGATCGTGCCGTGCGTCCCGGAGAAGGGCTCGCTGGGCACCAGCGGCGACCTGGGCCCGCTGGCGGCGATCGCCCTGGTCTGCGCCGGCCAGTGGAAGGCCCGCCACCGGGGCCGGACGCTCTCCGGGAAGGAGGCCCTCGACCAGGCGGGTCTGGAGCCCATGGAGCTGGGCTACAAGGACGGCCTCGCACTGATCAACGGCACCTCCGGCATGGTCGGCCTGGGCACCATGGTGCTGCGGGCCGCCGACCGGCTGGTCGAGACCTACCAGCGGGTGTCGGCGCTCTCCGCGGAGGGCCTGGCGGGGATGACCAAACCCTTCGACCCGCGCGTGCACAGCGTCAAGCCGCACCGGGGCCAGCACGCGGTGGCCGCGCGGCTGTGGGAGGGGCTCGCCGACTCGCGACTGGCGGTCAACGAACTGGAGACCGAGCAGACCCTGGTCGGGGAGATGGGCGCGGAGGCCAAGGCGGGCTCGCTGGCTATCGAGGACGCCTACTCCATCCGGTGCACGCCCCAGATCCTCGGTCCCGTGGTGGACGTGCTGGAGCGGATCGGTGCGACCCTGCAGGACGAGCTGAACTCCTCCAACGACAACCCGATCGTGCTGCCCGAGGAGTCGGAGGTGTTCCACAACGGGCACTTCCACGGCCAGTACGTGGCGATGGCGATGGACCACCTGACGCTGGCGCTGGCCACCGTGACCAACCTCGCCAACCGGCGCGTCGACCGCTTCCTGGACAAGAGCAACAGCAACGGGCTGCCCGCCTTCCTGTGCCGGGAGGATCCTGGCCTGCGGCTGGGCCTGATGGGCGGCCAGTTCATGACGGCCTCGATCACCGCCGAGACCCGCACCCTGACCGTGCCGATGTCCGTGCAGTCCCTCACGACCACCGCGGACTTCCAGGACATCGTCTCCTTCGGGTTCGTCGCCGCACGCCGGGCCCGCGAAGTGGTGGCCAACACCGCCTACGTCGTGGCCTTCGAACTGCTCTGCGCCTGCCAGGCGGTCGACATCCGGGGCGCGGACAAGCTGTCGTCCTGGACCCGGCCGCTCTACGAACGCACCCGCGCGATCGTGCCGTTCCTCGACCGGGACGTCACGTTGACCGACTACGTCGAGCAACTGGCCGCGGAGCTGACGGGCGACGGGTTCGCCGCCGACGCCGCGCCGGTGCGCTGAGCCCCGGGCGGGAAGGAGAGCCATGAGTACGACACTGTCCGAACAGGCGGTCGCGGACTTCGTCAGGGACTGGAGCACGGCTGAGGAACGCGGCGACCACACCGCGCTGGACGGGCTCCTCGCGGACGACTTCGTGGGTGTCGGACCCCGCGGGTTCATCCGCAGCCGCGAGCAGTGGCTGGAGCGCTACCGGTCGAAGACCGTGCGCAATTCCTCGTTCGAGGTGAGCGACCTGCGCATCCGGATCCTGGGCGGGACGGCCGTGGTGGTGGCCGCGCAGACCCAGGAGAGCGTCAACGGGGACGCCGACGCCAGCGGAGCCTTCCGCTTCACGCTCATCGTCACCGGCGGGGCCGGGCGACTGCGCCTCGTGGGCCTGCACCTGAGTCCTCGGGCCGCCGCGGCCTCCGGCTGAGTCGCCTGCACCCCCGTCCCGGCGGCCGTCCGCGCCTGTCATCCGGCGCGGGCGGCTTCCGCGTGCCCGGCGGCGTCGTCCGCCGCGGCGTCCTCCCGGGTCCGGAGGGCGAAGCGCTGGATCTTGCCGGTCGCCGTGCGGGGGAGGGCCGCGACGAACTCCACCAGGTGCGGGAACTGGTGGCTGGGCAGCCGGTGCTCGCACCACTGCCGCAGCTGCCGCGCCAGGTCCTCGGTGCCGTGCTCGGCGTGGTGCAGCACCACGAACGCCTTGATCCGGGTCAGCCGGTCGGTGTCGACACCGACCACGCCCGCCTCGGCGACCTGGGGATGCTGCTGGAGGACGGCCTCGATCTCGGTGGGCGCGACCCACAGTCCGGACACCTTCAGCATCTCGTCGGCGCGGCCCTCGAACCAGTAGTACCCGTCCTCGTCGCGGCGGTAGCGGTCACCGGTGCGGTACCAGGTGCCGTGCAGCACCGAGCGCGTGCGGTCGGCCCGGTGCCAGTACCGGTCCATCATGCTGCCGCCCTGCACGTACATCTCCCCGCTGCCCGGCCCCGCGATCTCACCGCCCTCGGGGCTGACGAGCCGGATCCGGTAGCCGGGCACGGCCTTGCCGGACGATCCGGGGCGCAGCGCCCGCGGGGAGTTGCTGCAGTAGACGTGCAGCATCTCGGTGGAGCCGACCCCGTCCAGCACATCCAGCCCGGACAGGTCCCGCCACCGCTGCCAGACGTGGGCCGGCAGCGTCTCGGCCGCCGAGACGCACAGCCGCAGGGAGCCCAGATCACGGCGGCCGGCTCCGGGGGAGCGCGGCATGGCGTTGTACAGGGCCGGTACGGAGAACAGCACCGTGGGGCGGAACCGTTCGATCGACTCCAGCACCAGGTGCGGTGCGGGGAAGCCGGGCAGCAGCACGCTGCCGGCCCCGGACCACAGCGGGAACAGCAGGCTGTTGCCCAGGCCGTAGGCGTGGAAGAGCTTCGTGCTGGACAGATGCACATCGTCCCTGGTCAGGCCGAGGACCTCGCCCGCGTACTGCCGGCACACGGGTGCGATGTCCCGCTGCAGATGGACCACCCCCTTCGGGTTGCCCGTGGAGCCCGAGCTGTAGAGCCACAGCGCCGGGTCCTCGGCGTGCGTCGTCGCCGGATCCAGCGCGCCCTCGTGGGCCTCGACCAGGTCCGGCAGGCAGAGCCGGTCCGTCACCCCGCACGGTCCGCCGCTGAGCACGGTCACGCCCGTCTCCCGCAGCGCTGGGGCCAGTTCCTCGTACCGCTCCGCCTCCACGACGGCCGCCCGTGCGTAACTGTCACCAGCGTAGAAGCGGATCTGCTCGGGGCCGGTCCGGGAGGTGAGCGGCACCGGGACGGGCACGGCGCCGATCCGTGCGGCACCCAGGAAGGCCGTGAAGAAGGCCGGTGAGTCGTCCAGTACGAGCAGCACCCGCTGCTCGCGCTCCACTCCGAGCGCGCGCAGGGCGCGCCCCATGGCGCACATCCTCCGGTGCAGTTCGGCGTAGCTGACCGCACCTTGCGGCCCGAGGAGGGCGGCCTTGTCGCTGAGGCCGGCTTCCAGGTTGCGGTCGACCAGCGCCGAGAGGTTCCAGTGGTCGGCGTTCATGGCGGCTCCTGTTCGGGGCGTCGGGCGGAACGCGGCTGGGTGCGCCCCTGCCCCGGGGCCGGCGGAACCGGATCCGGGGCAGGGGCAGGGGCAGCGCGGAAAGGGCGCATGCGGCACGCCGGTCAGGGGGCGTGCGGGGGGATGTTCTGGTTGAGCCGGAAGAGATTGGCCGGGTCGTAGCGGGTCTTGACGGTCCGCAGCCGCTGGTACTTCTCGCCGTAGGAGTCCCGCGTGCGGTCGGCCTCCCCGGGGTTGAGGAAGTTGACGTAGCCGCCGGAGAGCTTGTCGGCCAGCTTCCGGTAGCCGTCCCTGGCCCAGGCGGTGTGGCGGGCGTCCTCGGCCGGGTCCCGCCATGCGGAGGCGAGATTGACCACGAAGGGCGTGCGGCGGTTGGGGAAGGCGGTCGCGTCGTCGGGGACGCGGGCCACGGCTCCTCCCAGGTACAGCAGTTCGAGCTGGGTGAACGGGGAAGCGATGCCGGCGGCGTGCTCCAGCACCGTGTCGAGGGCCTCGTCGTCCAGCTCGGCCAGGTATCCGCTCTTGGTGTAGACTCGGTCGGGCACGACCGCGCCGGGGAAGGAGTACGCCTGCAGGGCCCGGTAGGGCAGCGTCGCCTTCGTCAGCCCGTGCGGCTTGCCGACCGGCAGGATCGCCTCCAGCTGCCGCTCGCCCTCGTGCGGATCGCCGATCCAGCAGCTCATCGCGCAGATCACCGGCTTGCCGTGCATCTCGGCCGGCAGTTCGGGCAGCGGCGGTGCGAGACGCAGATACAGGGCCCAGGTCAGCTCGTCGGGTGCCGTCGCCATGTGGTCCCGCCAGGCCCGGATGACCTGCGGCCCCTCCTCCAGCGAGTAGTAGGTGCTGGTGAACCGGACAGGGCCCACCGGGTGGAGGTCGAACTCGAACTCCGTGGCCACCCCGAAGTTGCCGCCGCCGCCCCGCACCGCCCAGAACAGATCCGGGTTCTCCTCCTCGCTCGCCGTCAGGACGCTGCCGTCCGCGGTGACGACCTGCGCGGAGACCAGATTGTCGATCGAGAGCCCGTACTTGCGGCTCAGCCAGCCGAAGCCGCCGCCCAGTACGAGTCCGCCCAGGCCGGTGTGCGAGACGACGCCGGCCGGTGTGGCGAGCATGTGCGCCTGGGTCGCCGTGTCGAACGCGCCCAGCAGGCAGCCGCCCTGTGCCCGGGCGCGCTGCCGCCGCCGGCTGACCCGGACGCCGTTCATCGGCGAGAGGTCGATGACGATCCCGCCCTCGCACGTGGAGTGCCCGGCCATGCTGTGGCCTCCACCGCGTACCGCGACGACCAGTCCGCTGCGGCGGGCGAACCCGACCGCCGCCACCACGTCCTGGGTGCCGGAGCAGCGGGCGATCAGCGCGGGGCGGCGGTCGATCGTGCCGTTCCAGATGCGCCGCGCCTCGTCGTAGTCGGCGTCTCTGGGCCACACCAACTCACCGCGGAATGCGGCGCGGAACGCTGCCACGTCGGACGGGTCGAGCTCTGGGAAGTGCATGCGTCTCCCTTTCTGCAGCGCTGCCGCTGCGGGGCGTGGTCCCGGGCCGTGGCCGGGAGTTCAGAAATCCGGCGACAGCGCCGAGAGGGCGCCCGGCCCGGCCGCCAGCTGCTCCAGCGCGGCCCGCACCGCCTTCACGTCGTCGTCGGGGGCGCCGGCCCGGGCGGGCAGCAGGGCGAGTGCTTCCGTGCCGCCGTCGGCGACCGCCCGGGTGCGCCGCGCCAGGGCGGTCAGGCTCTGCCCGGGGCCGGCCTCCACCAGCAGGTGCCGCCCCTTGCTCAGCAGGCGCTGGAGCGTGGGGCCGAAGAGCACGGGCTCGGCCGGCTGGCTGGTCCAGAACCGCCAGTCGGTGGCGGTCGCCTCGTCGAGCGTGTGGCCGGTGTAGGCCGACAGCACGGTGGTGTGCGGCGGGCGCAGCGGCGGGCGGGTGAGCGCGTCGGCGTGCGCGGCGGCGACCCGGCGCATCACCGGATGGTGGAACGGCTGCAGGGCGCGTGCCCGGGAGCAGGTGACACCGGCCCGGCGCAGCGCGGTCTCCGTCTGGCTCAGGGCCGGTTCCGGAGCGGAGAGCAGCACCTGACGGGGGCCGTTGACGGCTCCTATGACCACGTCCGGGGCCAGATGGGGCCCGACCTCCTCGGGACCGGCGGCCACCGCCAGCATGCCGCCGGGCGGCGCGTGCCGGTAGACCCCGATGTACTCGGAGAGGTAGTGCAGCCCGCAGTCGAAGCTGAAGACGCCCGCCAGGGTGGCGGCCGCCAGTTCTCCCACGCTGTGCCCCAGCACCGCGTCCGGGCGCAGACCCGCCTCCGCGAGCATGGTTCCCAGCGCGCAGTCGACCGCGTACAGCAGCGGCTGGGCGTAGGAGATGTCGTCGAACGCGGCGGGCGCCTCGGCCGCCAGCCAGCCCGCGCGCAGGGTCCGCCCGGTGGGGCCCAGAGCGTCGAAGGCGTGGTCCATGGTGGCGGTGAAGGACGGTGAGACGCCGTAGAGTCCGGCGGCCATCCGGGGATGCTGGGCGCCCTGGCCGGGGAAGGTGAAGACGACCCGCGGGCGCTGGGTGGTCGGTGTCGGCGCGTCCATCTGCTGGCTCCTGCGGCACGGTGGTGGGCGGACGAGGCGCGGAGGGGATACCGGGTGCGCCTCAGTCCCGTTCGGCGGGCACGTTGGCGTAGTCCAGGACGGCGCGCGGCGTGCGCAGGTCGCGGATGACGTCCTCGGGGATGTCGATGTCGTGGCGGTGCTTGAGCTGGGCCGAGGTCTCCAGCAGCACCAGGGAGTCGTAGCCGAGCATGTCGAACTCGCGGTCGAGGACCTCCGCGCCGTGCGCGGCGGCCTGCTGGTCGCCGGAGCACTCGGCGAGGATCTCCAGGAGCTGGTCGAGGCTGAGCATGTGAACGGGTCCCTTCTCGGCGGATCGGCGTACGGGGGAGGGCACTTCAGCGGACTGCGGGGAGCATCGGGGCAGGCCCGGGGAGGCGCGGCGGTCCTCAGGAGAGCGGGCGCTCGACGACGACCACGGAGTTGAAGCCGCCCGCACCGCGCGCGAGGACGAGCGCGGTGGACAGCGGGCCGAATCGCGGTGCGTCACGGACGAGGTCGATCCGGTGGTCCTCGGCGGGTTCGCCGATGTTGACCGCCGGCGGGATGACGCCGTCCCGCAGCGCGAGCAGGGCGCACACCACGTCGAGCGGCCCGCCGCCGGCCATCAGGCGGCCCACCATGGTCTTGGGCGCGCAGACGGGGACGCCGAAGGGGCCGAAGACCGCACGCAGGGCCGCGGCCTCCTGGGCGTCGAGTTCGGGTACTCCGGCCGCGTCGGCGACGACCAGGTCGACGGCGTCCGGCCGCAGGCCCGCGTCGGCGAGCGCGAGTTCGATCGCCCGCTGCAGACCGGGTGGCCGCGGCACCCCGGGGGCCGGGTCGAAGGTCGAGGCGTGGCCGGTGATCCTTCCGTACGGGGGTCGGCCCGACCGTGCGCGCGCCGAGTCGGCCGCCTCCATGACGAGTACGGCGCCGCCCTCACCCGGTACATAGCCCCCAGCCCGCCGGTCGAACGGCAGGTAGGCGGTGGCCGGATCGGTGGCCGTGCTGACCGCGCCGGAGGCCAGATGCGACACCCATCCCCAGGGGTCGAAGGAGGACTCGACCCCTCCGGTGAGCATGAGCCGCCCGCGGCCGCGGTTGATGGTGCGGCGGGCCAGCCCGATCGCGTCGAGTCCGCCCGCCTGTTCGGCCACGACCACCCCTCCGGGGCCGCGCATCTTGTGCCGGATGGAGATCTGGCCGGTGTTCACGGCGTAGAACCAGGCGAAGCACTGGTAGACGCTGACGTGCTGGGGCCCCTTGGACCACAGCTTGCGCATCTCGCGGTGCGAGAACTCGAAGCCCCCGGTCGCGTTCGAGGTGACCACGCCGCACTCGTAGGTGCCGAGCTCTCCGATGTCCGCCTGCGCGTCCTCCAGCGCCTGCTCGGCGGCGACCAGCGCGAGCCGGGTGACCCGGTCGGTCTGCGGCAGCAGCCGGCCGGGCAGGTGCGCAGCGGCGTCGAAGCCGGTGATCTGCCCGGCCAGCCGCGCGGTGTACGGCTCCGGGTCGAACTCCCGCAGCGGCGCGATGCCCTGGCCACCCGCCAACGTGGTGTTCCAGTACTCCTTGGGCCCCAGCCCGGTGGGAGCGGTCACACCCAGCCCGGTGATCAGCACGTCGGTGCTCATACTCCTGCTCATCCGCGGCCTCCTCGCCACTTCTCCAGCACCATGGCGCTCTGGAACCCGCCGAAGCCGCTGCCGACCGTGAGCACCGTGTCGAGAACGCGCTCGCGCGCCTCCAGCGGTACGTAGTCCAGATCGCACTCGGGGTCCGGCTCGTGCAGATTCGCGGTGGGCGGCACCACGCTGTCGCGGATGGCCAGCGCGCAGGTGGCCACCTCGATCGCGCCGATCGCCCCCAGGGAGTGCCCGATCATCGACTTGATGGAGCTGACGGGGATGTCGTAGGCATGGCCGCCCAGCGCCTTCTTGAACGCCTCGGTCTCGTGCAGGTCGTTCTGCTTGGTTCCCGAGCCGTGCGCGTTGACGTAGTCCACGGACGTGGGGTCGGCGCGGGCCTCGTCCAGCGCCAGCCCGATGGCGCGCGTCATCTCGTTGCCGTCCCGCGCCAGCCCGGTCATGTGGTACGCGTTGGACTGCGCGGCGTATCCGGTGATCGTCCCGTAGATCTCGGCGCCCCGCCGCCGCGCGTGCTCGCTGTCCTCCAGGACCAGCATGGCCGCACCCTCGGCGATGGCGAATCCGTCCCGGGTCCGGTCGAAGGGCCGGGTGGCGTGTTCGGGGTCGTCGTTGCGGCGGGTCGTGGCCTTGATCGCGTCGAAGCAGGCCACGGCGATCGGGGTGACGGGCGCGTCGGTGGCGCCGGCGACCATCACCTCCGCCCTGCCTTCCTGGATCAGCTGGCAGGCGTGACCGAGGGCGTCGATGCCGGAGGTGCAGCCGGCCGAGACGACGGAGACCGGACCCTCGGCGCCGACCGCCCAGGCCGTCTCGCGGGCGAGGGAGCCCGGCACGAAGTAGTCGAAGAGGTGCGGGGACTGGTAGCTCTGGTCGACCCGCCACTCGCGTCCCTCGTCGGAGAGGACGACGTACTCGTTCTCGATGCTCGTGGCGGATCCCACCGCGTTCCCCACACTCACCCCCAGACGCGTGGGGTCCAGGCCGCTCCCCGAGGCGATCCCGGCCTCCGCGGCCGCCCGCCTGGCGCAGGTCACCGCCAGCAGCCCGGCCCGGTCCAGCCGCCGGATCTCCCGGTGGCCGAACCCGCATGCCAGGGGGTCGAGGTCGATCTCTCCCGCCGCCTGCGAGCGGAACGCGGTCGGATCGAAGGCTGTGGTCCTGCGGATGGCGCTGCGCCCCGCAGTGATCATCTTCCAGAAGCCCTCGGTGTCCGTCGAACCGGGCGCAAGGACGCTCAGGCCAGTAATGACAATGTGTCGGCTCACACTCCGAGACCCTGCGGGGCGCCGCTCCAGCGGCGGGCAACCGCCGCTCCCGCGCCGCTCCAGCGCGCCTTGCCGCACCCCGGTGGCCCTGTTGCCCGGGCCTGGACCGGCGCTGCATCGGGTGCCTGGAGTCTCGCTGTCGGGTCGGCACACTCCGGCCGCCCCGACGAAGGGAGAAGGCTTCGCCATGCCCGCACACACCGAGTCCCCGAGCGTCGCCCTGGTCACGGGGGGCACCAGCGGCATAGGTCTGGCCATCGCGCAGGCTCTGCTGCAGGACGGGCTCAAGGTCGTCATCACCGGCCGCGACACCGGCAAGCTGGACACGGCCGTCAGGTCGCTGAAGATGGAGGACGACTGGTTCGACGTGGCCGGCTACGCCTGCGACGTGCGGGACCGCGGCGCGGTCCACGACATGGTGGAGCAGTGCGCCAAGGAGCACGGCGAGCCGCGGATCCTGGTCAACAACGCCGGTCGCAGCGGCGGCGGTGCGACGGCCGCGATTCCCGACGAGCTGTGGCTGGATGTCATGGACACCAATCTCAACAGCGTGTTCTGGGTGACGCGCGAGGTCGTCCGGGCCAGCGAGGCCATCAAGCAGCCGACCGGGCGGATCATCAACATCGCCTCCACGGGCGGCAAGCAGGGGGTGCCCTACGGAGCCCCGTACTCGGCCGCCAAGGCCGGTGTCATCGGCTTCACCAAGGCGCTGGCCAAGGAACTGGCCCTGGCCGGCGGCCCGACCGTGAACGCGGTGTGCCCCGGCTATGTGGAGACGCCGATGGCTCAGGACGTACGCGCCAGCTACGCCGAACTCAACCAGATCAGCGAGGAGCAGGTGCTCACCGAGTTCCAGTCCAAGATCCCCATCGGCCGCTACTGCACGCCCGAGGAGGTGGCCGGCATGGTGCGCTACCTGGCCGGTCCGGCCGCCGCCTCGGTGACCGCGCAGGCGCTCAACGTCTGCGGCGGACTGGGAAGCTACTGACGCCTCGATCCGCCGTCCGGAGAGGGAACCCCCGTATGACCATCGATGTATCCGCCGAGTCCTCCGCGTTCGGGTTCGAGGGCCAGCCCTACTACGAGCACCGGCGGCTGCGGCTGTACGACGCCGTCGTGGTGCACGCCTCGAACCGGGTGCTCTGGCGCTGCCCCAAGGACCGGCTGCTCGACCACTACAACGAGTGGATCACCTCCCGCCACCTGGAGGTCGGCCCGGGCTCGGGTTACTACCTGGACCACTGCCGCTTCCCCCCGGGCGGCGACCCCGAGCTGACCCTGCTCGACCTCAACCCCGACCCGCTGCGGTTCGCCGCCCACCGCCTGCGCCGCTACACCCCGCGGTGCGTGCAGGCCGACCTGCTGGAGCCGCTGTCCGGACTCGGTGCCGGCGGATTCACCTCCATCGCCTGCAACTACGTGCTGCACTGCCTGCCCCAGCCGCCCGGTGGCAAGCAACTCGTCCTCAAGCATCTCAGCCGGGAACTCGCGCCCGGCGGTGTGCTGTTCGGCAGCACCGTGCTGTCCGGGGGTGTCAAGCACACCGCCCTCTCCCGCCGCTTCAACCTCCTCTACCAGCGCCAGGGCTCCTTCCACAACCAGCAGGACAGCGTGCGCTGGCTGCACCGGGCGCTGGAGGAGAACTTCACCAGCCACTGGATCGAAGTGCGCGGCAGCGTGGCGCTGTTCGCGGCCCGGGCGGCGGACAGCGCACGGACCGGTGCGCAAGCGCCGGGCGACCTTCCGCGCGAGAGGCCGGACGCGTGACCTCGGCAGCCGTCTACCGGGATGCGGCCGTCCCGCTGCGGGCGCTGTGGTCCTCTCCCTTCGCCCGCTGGGGCGGCGCGCTGTCCCGGATCTCCAGCCTGGACGCGGCGGTGGCCGTCACCGACCGGGCGCTGTCGGAACGCGGTGTGGACCGCGCCGCCGTCGAGGGCCTGGTGCTCGGCTGGACGGTTCCGCAGCCCGCGATCTTCTACGGGGCCACGACGCTGGCGGCCCGGCTGGACATGCCGGGTGTCTTCGGCCCGATGCTCAGCCAGGCGTGTGCCACCTCCGTCGCGGCACTGCACCAGGCCGCCGCCTCGGTGTCGGCCGGGGCCGGTCCGCAACTGGTGGTCACCGCGGACCGGACGAGCAACGGCCCGGAGCTGGCCTGGCCCGCGGCCGGGTCCGAGCGCGGCCCGGTGCGGGAGAACTGGGTGCGGGACAGCTTCTCCCGCGATCCGGTCACCGGCCGCAGCATGCTGGCCACCGCCGAGGCCGTCGCGGCCGAATGCGGCTTCACCCGCGGGGAGCTGGACGCCCTCGCCGTGCTGCGCTCGGAGCAGTACACCGCCGCGCTCGCCGACGACCGTGCCTTCCAGCGTGCCTGGATGGTCGCCGTCGAGGCCGAGGACGCCGAGCACGGGCCGGTACGGCTGTGGGCCGACGAGGGGATACGGACCGTCTCCTGCGAGGCCGCCGGCGAACTGCCGCCCGTCCGCACGGGCGGCATCCACACCGCCGCCGCGCAGACCCACCCCGCGGACGGCACCGCGGGCGCGCTGGTGACCACGGTGCCAGGCGCCCGCGAACTCGCCGGTGGGGGCCCGGTCGTGCGGCTGGTGGCGTCCGGCCACGCCCGGGTGGAACCGGCCCGGATGCCCAAGGCGCTCGTACCGGCCGCCCGCGCGGCGCTGGACGCCGCCGGGCTGAAGAGCGAGTCGATGGACGCCGTCCACACGCACAACCCCTTCGCGGTGAACGACCTCTACTTCGCCCGGGAGACCGGGATGCCGCCGGAGGCCATGAACACGACCGGCAGCAGCCTCGTCTTCGGACACCCGCAGGGCCCGACCGGCCTGCGGACGATCACGGAGCTCGCGCACGTCCTGCGGGCGCGCGGAGGCGGCCTGGGGCTGTTCACCGGCTGCGCGGCGGGCGACACCGCGGCGGCGCTCGTCGTCGAAGTGTCCGACTGACGCGTCCGTGCGCACCGGAGGGGCCGCGGGCACCGCCCGCGGCCCCTCGCCGTGCCCGGGCTCCGCCGCGGCCGCTGGGTCACCCCGGGGCCCGGCCTCCTCGCACCTCCCCGTGCGCCGGGGCCGGGCGGCGAAGGAGACCGAGCCGCCGGTCATCCCGCGGGGCCCGCCAGCGCCCTGGCCAGTCCCGCACGGGCGATCCCGCTCGCCTGCACCTGCCGGACCGCTGCGCTCTCGCGCGCCATCGCCTCCTCCACCTGCTGCGGAGAGGGCCGCAGCAGCCGCAGATGAGCGGCGGTGGACGAGCCCGGCGAGGTCCACCGGTGGATCAGCCCGACAGCGGCGGAAACCAGCGCGTCCGGCTCCACGACATCGTCGAAGAGACCCAGGTCGCGTCCCTGCCGGGCATCGACGCGGGCACCGCTCAGCAGCAGATCCAGAGCGCGGGAGGGGCCCGCGAGCCGAGGCAGGAAGAGGCTGGCGGCGTTGGAGACGGTGAGTCCGACGCCGTTCTCCGGCCACGCGAAGCCCGCCGAGGGCGCGGCGATCCGGGCGTCGAAGCTGAGCGCCAGCTCGCCCGCGCCGCCCACGGCCAGACCGTTGACGGCGGCCACCACCGGGACCTCGGCGCCGAGCGCGGCCCGCGAGACGTCGTTGAACAGATCCATCTCGGCCGGCAGGTCGAGCTGTCCGGCAGTCGCCTCGCGCAGGTCCATCCCGGCCGAGAAGGCCCGCCCCCGGCCGGTGACCACCACTCCGCGCACCAGACGGCCGTCGCCGTAGTGCCGCAGCAGCCCGGCCAGATCGCGGCGCATGTCCCGGGAGAGGGCGTTGAGCTTCTCCGGACGGCTCAGGGTGAGCACGGCGACATCGTCCCGGACGGCGACCGCCAGCTCCTCCGGGCTGCGCAGCCGCACCGCGCCGCTCATACCCAGGAGTCCTTCGCCGCGTCGAACGCACCGCTGCGCTGGTCCGTGCCGGGGCGCAGCAGCCGGGTCTTGCTGACCCGCGCCGAGGGCGTCATCGGGAAGCTCCCGACGCACTCCAGATAGGCGGGCACCTTGAACTTCGCGAGCTGGCGCCGGGTGTGCGCCAGGACGCTGCGGACCGTGGCGCCGGTGGGGCGGTAGCCGTCGCGCAGCAGCAGGAACGCTTTGGGCAGTTCGCCGAACAGCTCGTCGGGGATGCCGACGACGGCGGCTCCCAGGACGGCCGGATGCGCTTCGAGGACGCTCTCCACCTCCGCCGCCGCGATGTTCTCACCCCCGCGCCGGATCACGTCCTTCAGCCGTCCGGCATGGCGGATGCCCCCGTCCGGGCCGATGCAGCCCAGGTCTCCGGTGCGGTACCAATCGCCGCGGAACGCGCGCCCGGTGCTCTGCGGGCTGTTCCAGTACTCGCGCATCAGGGGCCGACCGCGGACCAGGATCTCGCCGGCCCGGCCCGGCCGCACCGGGTTGCCCTGCTCGTCGGCGACCACGACCTCCTTGCCGGGCGGCGGACCGCCCAGCCTGCCGGTGCCTGTACAGGCCGCGTCGTGCGGCGGCACGATCAGGTCCAGTCCGCTCTCCGTGGACCCGTACACCTCGCGCCAGGCCGCGCCCCAGCGCTCCTCGAAGGGGCGGTGCAGCTCGCGCGGGATGCCGGAGCACAGCACCAGGCGCATGGCGTGGTCCCGGTCGCCGGAGCTGGGCGGCTGCTTGTGCAGCAGCATCGGCATGCTGCCCAGCACATAGGTGACGGTGGCCCGGTGTTTCCGGACCGCCGGCCAGAAGCCCGACGCGGAGAACCGTTCCAGCACCACCAGCGGGATGCCCTGCATCAGGCACATCACGGCCTTCCACTGGGGATCCACGTAGGAGAACGCCTGCGCGGTGAGGACCACGTCGTCCGCGCCGAGGCCGGACGCGGCGACGATCCCCCAGGCCGTGCGCAGCCAGTAGTCGTGGCTGAGCACGCACGCCTTGGGAAAGCCGGTGGTGCCTGAGGTGTACTGGAAGTTGACCGTGTCGTCGGGATGCCACCGCTCCGCGCCCGGCGCCCGGCCGCCGGGGCCGCCCACCGCCGCGACGGCCAGCTCCCGCACCGTACGGACCGCGCAGCGCTGCCGGAGGGTGCCGCCGACCCGGCGGGCCAGGTCGGCGCAGCCCTCCGAGGACAGCAGCAGCGCGGCCCCGGAGTCGGTGAGCAGATGGGCCAGATCGGACGCGCCGCAGCTGCTGTTCACCGGCACCGTGACGGCGCCGGCCTTGACGGCGGCGAGCCAGCACAGCGGCCAGTCGGCGGAGTTCTCCATCAGGAGCGCGATCCGGTCCCCGGGCACCACCCCGTGGGCGAGCAGCGCCCCGGCCAACCGGTCGGTGCGCTCGTCGGCCTCGCGAAAGGTGAGCGTGTCGCCGCCGCAGCGCAGGAACTCCCTGTCCCCGTACAGCCGGGCCGCGTCCCGGACGAGTTCGGCGAGGTTCTGCCACCGCGGCCCCGCCCGGGAACCCCAAGCGGCGGGAATCGGTGCGGTCTGGGCCTGAGGGGCCGGTTCCATGCTGCTGGGCCTCCGTCGCGTCAGGTGGTGGCCTGCGCCACCGTTCGTCCTGGGACAGGGCACCAGCGGCGACTCGTGCGCGGAGCAACGCGGCGTCACCGCGCGGTCTCGGCCGTTGCCCGGGGCGAGCCCCGGGCTTTACCGGGCGTGGAGAGCGGCCTGGAACCGTCGCTGCGAGCAGGAGCAGTGCGAGCCGAGGCGGAGGAGGAAGCGTTGACGACCCAGGTCCCGCACGAAGTGGAGGAGAGCCCGGTGGCCGGTGCGCTGTTCGTCCAGGTGCAGCAGTTCTACGGCCGGCACATGCGCGCCATGGACGAGGGCCGGGTGGCGGACTGGACGGGCGACTTCACCCCGGACGCGCTGTTCGCCACCAACGCGCGGGCCGAACCGCAGCGCGGCCGGGAGGAGATCGCCCGGAACGCGGCGGCGGCCGCGCGGCAACTGGAGGAGAAGGGCGTCCTGCGCCGCCACTGCGTCACCACGCTGGAGGTCGAGGAGGACTCCTCGGGGGTGCTCGTCGCCCGGATGTACGCCCTGATCAGCAAGACCGTCGTCGGTAGCGCCCCGGAGCTGGAGTTCGTCTGCACCTGCCAGGACGAGCTGGTGCGGCAGTCCGGGCGGCTGTTCATCAGGCACCGGCAGGTCTACCGGGACGACCTGCCCCGGACCTGATCCTCCGGCCGGAGTCCGCGAGCCGGGAGAGGTGCCCGGCCCGCGGGCGGCGGCAGCGCGAGTGCCGGCCGCCGCGGCCGGTCACGCCTTCCAGGGGCTGGCGGCCGGCCACTTCAGCCGCAGCGGCGGAGGATCGGTGGTCCGTCCCGGGAACGGAGTCGAGCGTGCGCTGTCCAGCCGCGGGTCCGCGGAGAGGATCGCCTGCTGCAGCGTCTGCAGTTCCCGGGACGGTTCCAGGCCCAGTTCGGTCACCAGGGACTGCCGGAGCTGGTTGAAGATCTTGAGTGCCTGGGGGCGCCGGCCGCAGCGGTAGAGCGCCAGCATCAGTTGGCGGTGGAATCCCTCGTGCTGCGGGTACTGGGATGCGAGACCGCTCAATTCACTGAGCACCTCGTGATGCCGGCCGAGTTCGAGTTCCGCCTCGATCCGGGTTTGCTGGACGCCGCTGCGGCTCTCCTCCAGCCGCACGATCTCCGCCTCCAGATGCAATCCCCGCCGTACGTTCGCCAGTGGCGGCGCGGCAAAGATATGCAGCGCCGCGCGGAACTGTTCCACTGCCGCCGGGTGATTGCCCGACTGAAACGCGTGCTGCCCGGCCAGGCGATGCTTTTCGTAGCGCTGGAGGTCTACTTTCTCCGGTGCGATACGAAATTCGTAGCCATTTGGCGTGGTGACCAGTACATCCTTCGGAGATGCATTCTTGAGGAGGTCTCCCAGCATTTGGCGAAGTTGAAATATGTACGTCTGCAGTGCGCTCAGTGCGCTCCGGGGAGGCCGCTCGGCCCACAGCTCCTCGATCAGTGCATCGGTGCTGACCAGCCGGTTCGCGTTGACCAGTAAGAGGGCGAGCACCTGCCTGGCTTTGGGTGCGCTCGGCGTCCTGGTGCTGCCCCAGGTCCTCAGCGCAACATGCCCGAGAACTTCAACGTCCACAGTTCCATCACCCCGTTCGCGGTTTGAAAAACGACACAGTGGGCACCGAAGCGTTTTCGGGTGCGATTCCTGGGGCGCTCGCCCCGCGTGAGCGGCCCTGCCGGGCGCTTTTCTACGCGCGGAATGACACCGGTATTCCCCGCCGCTGTGGCGCCGTTGCCGCAGCAGGGGTCGTATGGATTCTATGCAGGTGACGGAAACGTATCCGGGGGACAATTTCATGGTCAAGGACTCGGGAGGCGAATCCGGCCATATTCGGGTTTCCTATTTGGCTGTCACATGCACGGTCATCAGGAAGCCGCCTCCCGCATCCGGGCGGGGCGGGTCGGATCTGAGCCGTCCGGGCCGTTCTTCCCTTCTCGTAAGGGTAGGGTCCGGTTCCATTCCTGCCCCGCTGCGGCGACGGCCGCGCTCCGGGCCGCGGCCGCGGGCGGCGGTATCGGGTGCGCGGGATTGGCCGGGTTCCTGCGCTCCGCCGCCTCGGGAGTGACCCGCGGGATCCGGCGGCCGGCCGGGCCCACCCGCTCCCGGGGCGCGGCGTCGCCGGAGGTCAGGGCCCGTGTGCCGAGAGGTGGCCGGACCGTGTCGGTGCGCTGCCCGACGGGGTCCGTGGGCGGGGCCGCGACCGTCGGAAGAAACAGGCAGCTTGTCTGATTACTGACGTCGCGGCCTGTGTGTTTCGTTACATCTGGAATGAGACCCTGTCAGGGTGGCTCGCCCATCCCTCCTTGCACGCTGCACCCCGGAGCCCCTGACGCCCCGTCGCCCCCAACGCCTGCCGGGCGCGCACCGTCCGCCGCCGACGGCACACCGTGCGGTTCCGGCCGGGGAGGGCGTACCACCGCGGCAGCCGATCAGGGAGACTGAGACCCTGCACAGACCGTGAGGAGTTCTCGCACCGATGGCCAGCCCCCGCCCGGGTTCCGCACCGCGTCAGCCGACGATCGCCGATGTCGCGCGGGCCGCCTCCGTCTCCCGCACCACGGTCTCGCACGCGCTCAACGGGCTGGGCAAGGTCGACCCCCGCACCCGCGAGCGGGTCAAACGCGTGGCCGAAGAGCTGGGCTACCGCCCGAATCTGCGGGCCCAGCGGCTGCGCCGCGGAGAGGCCAAGGCCATCGCGCTGCTGTCCTCGATGCCGCTGGCGGTGGCCGGGGGGCCCTCCCGGCTCGGGTTCTACATGGAGGTGGCGGCCGCCGCCGCCGAGCACGCACTCGCGCACGGCTTCGCGCTGGTGCTGCTCCCGCCGGGCGAGTCGGGTGCCGGGCTGGCGACGGTGGACGTGGACGGTGCGATCGTCGTGGAACCCGGGGAGGAGGATCCGGTCGTCGCGGAGCTGGCCCGGCGCGGACTGCCGTGCGTGGCGCTGGGCCGCCCGCCCGGCGCCGACGGCGAATCCTACGTCGACCTCAACGCCGAGGCGGTCGCCGCGCTGCTGCTGGATCACCTCTCCCGGCAAGGAGCCCGGCACCCGGCCCTGGTCACGGCTGCCGGAGCCCGGTCCTCCGCGGTGGACGCGCGGGCGGCCTACGCGCGGGCCGCCGAGCGGTACGGATGGCGGCCGGTGACGGCCGTCGCCGAAGAGTCCGGGGGTGAACAGGCGGGCCACGAGGCGGTCGGCGCACTGCTGCGCGACCATCCGCGTACCGACGCGCTGTGCGTACTGGTCGACGCCTTCGCGGTGGGCGCGGTACGGGCGGTGCGGGAGAGCGGGCGCACCGTCCCGGACGACGTCATGGTCGTCACCCGCTACGACGGCCTGCGGGCCAGGACCTGCGCACCCGCGCTGACGGCTGTCGACCTCCACCTCGAACAGGCCGCTGCGGCAGCGGTCGAACTGCTGCTGCGGCGGCTGCGCGACGAAGCGCCGTACGCTCCCGTCCGGGCGCCGGACCCGACGCTGGTGGCACGTGCCTCCTCCAGCCGCGGGCCCGGCGCCGCCGGCGAGTAGGGCCCGCTCAGATCCCCAGCATCAGCACCAGCCCGGACACCAGCGCGAAGGCCAGCACGGCCAGCCGCAGCCGGCGCGCGTCGAGCCGGTGGTGCACGAACCGGCTCAGGGCGGCGCCGGCCGCCAGCGCGGGCAGCACCCAGAGCACGGTGCCGAGATGGTCGGCCCGGCCGCGCCCGGTCGCGAACAGCAGCGCCAGGGAGGCGATCTCGCCGACCAGGAAACAGACGGCGACCGTGGAGCGCAGTTCGGCGGGCGGCCGATGCTGGTACACCAGCGCGAGCGGCGGGCCGCCCACTCCCGTGGCCGTCTCGGTGATGCCGGTGACCAGCCCGGCGCCCAGATAGGCGCCGCGGCCGGGAGCGAACTCCGGTGCCGCCAGGCTGACCAGGGCGGCGAGCACGGTCGCGGCTCCGACGAACAGGCCGAGGTCGCGTTCCGGGATCGCCGTGAGCAGCAGCAGCCCCGCCGGGGTTGCCGCCAACCGGGCACCGGTGATCCAGCCGGCCCCGCGCAGATCCAGGCTGGACCGCTCCCGCCAGGCCACGTACAGGTTGAGCGGGATCATCGACGCCAGCAGGAAGACCGGCAGCAGCCCCGGGTCCACCAGACCGGCCACCGGGGCCACGATGAGCGCGAAGCCGAGGCCGCTGGCTCCCTGCACGAAGGCCGCGGCGGCCACCGTCGCCGCCAGCAGCGCGAGGAGATCGCCGCTCATCGGCCCGCCTCCGCGAGCCGGTGGCCGCGGGCCGCGCCGTCCAGGCCGGTGTGTCGTCGGCCGCTGCCGCCGGCCGCGGTGCGTCGTCGCCTGTCGTATCGTCGGCTGTTGCCGAGCGCGGCGCCCGGGGTCATCGCGCGGCCTGCGTCGAGGGCCGGTGTACCCGGACCACCGGTGCCCGGTCCACCACCGCGCGGGCCGACTCCCGGGCCCGTGCCACCAGTTCCGGACCGTCCCAGTCCACGGGACGGCCGTACCACAGACGCAGCCGCCCCGCGGTGAAGACCGCGGTGATCTGGTCGCGGTTGCCGCGCCGCACAAGTTCCCAGGGCAGGTCGTGCGAGGGGCACATCTCCGGCCCGGTGAGGTCGACGAGCAGGAAGTCGGCGGCGGCACCCGCGGCCACCAGCCCCGTCCGCACGCCCCCGGCCCCCGGCCCCCGCCCGCCGCCCAGCCCGACGGCGTCGGCCCCCAGCCGGGTACCGTGCTCGAGCCAGGTCCGGCCCCCGCCGCAGGAGGAGTCCCCGGCGGCCAGACCGTGGGTGAGGCGCTGGGCGGTCTCGGCGGCGTCGAGCAGCCGGAAGGCGTCCCCGCGGGTGCCGTCGGTCCCCAGCCCGAACCGGATCCCCTCCTCGGCCATGGTGAGTGCCGGTGCCACGGCGTTGCCCTTCCAGGCGCTGGCCACCGGGTTGTAGCTGACGGCGGTTCCGGTGTCGCGCAGGAGGGCGAGTTCGTGCGGGGTGAGCAGGGTGGCGTGCCCGGCGAGCAGGTGGGGGCCGAGCACGCCCAGTTCGTGCAGATGCTCCAGCGGCCGCGAACCGTGCCGCAGCAGCGAGCGTTCGACTGCGGCGAGATGCTCGTTGACGTGGATTTGCAGGACCGCGCCGGCTTCGGCGGCCAGGTGCGCCATGGCGCGCAGGGTCGGCTCGCTCGCCGCTTCCGGTATGGAGACGGCGAGCGAGGGATGCACCAGCGGGTCGCCCGCGTAGCGCGCGAGGTGCTGCTCCGCCCGCGCCCGCACCTCCCGGGCCGCGCCGGTGCCCCCGCTGTCCGCGCTCTGGTCGGCGTCGTTGCAGATCTGCCCGAGCACACAGCGCAGTCCCGCGTCGCGGGCGGCGTTCGCCACGACGTCCACGTCCACCGGGGCGCGGGTCCCGGCTTCGGCGACGGTGGTGAACCCGCCGCGCAGCGCCTCCAGGGCGGCGAGTTTCGCGGCCACGTACGCCGACTCCTCGTCCAGTGCGCCCTCCAGCGGTACCCACACCCGGCGGAATATCTCCGAGGGTTCGCCGAACGCCAAGGCGGCGCCGAAGCTCTGGGTGAGGTGGTGGTGGGCGTCGACGAAGCCGGGCAGCAGGGCGGTGCCGGGCAGCCGGACCGGCGTCAGGTGCGGGAATTCCCGGGTCAGCCGGGCGGCCGGGCCCACGGCGGTGAACTCGCCGCCGTGCACGACGACCGCGTGCTCGGCGGCGGGACCGCCGGGCAGCAGCACGGTTTCGGGGGCCAGCAGCAGGGGCTCGCCGTCGCGCCGTGCGAGGGAGCCGGGCGCGGGAAGGTGCAGGGGGTGCATGGTGTCCTTGCTGTAGAGGTGTCCGTGTGCGAGGTGTCCGAGGTGTTCGAGACGCCGGGGACCGGAGACGTCTGGGGCACAGAGGATCGCGAGGTCAACGGGCGGGGGATCCGTCCCCGGCGGTGGCGGTCGCGCCGGTGCCCGCCGGCTTCGCGGCCTCCGCCGTGTCCGTCCCCGCCGTGTCCGCCGTCTCCGGGGCTTCCGTCGTCTCCGCGCGGGGACGGGTGCGCCAGGGCACGCGGTGGAAGAGCGCGTGCAGCAGGGCCGCGCTGAAGGCGCCGACCGCGACCCCGCTCTCCAGCAGGATCCGCAGATTCGGGGGCAGGTGGTCGTACACACCGGGCACCAGGATGGGCAGCAGTCCGAGCGCCAGGGCGACGGCGACGATGAACGTGTTGGTGTGGTCGTCCAGGCCGCTGCGGCCGAGCATGTGCACCCCCAGCACGGTGATCACCCCGAAGACGACCAGAGCGGTGCCGCCCACGACCGGCGCGGGGATGGCGTTGACGATCCAGGCCACGGGTGCGAGGAAGCCGATGGTGATCAGGACGAGGCCCGCGGCGACGGTGACGAAGCGGCTGCGGACCCCGGTGATCCGCACGATGCCGATGTTCTCTCCGCTGGTGACCATCAGCGGCAGCCCGAAGAAGCCGCCGGCCAGCGAGATGACGGCGTCCCCGCGGATGGTGCGCGGCGCGTCGCGGCGGGCGTCCGGTTCCTTGCCCACGGCCTCGCTGTTGATCACGGTCTGGCCGGTGGCCTCGGCCATCGAGGCGAGGCTGTAGACCAGCAGCGGCACGGAGGCGAGCAGGTTGAACTGCGGTGTGCCGAACGGCATCAGTTCGGGTGCGTGCAGCAGCGCCCCGCCGTCGGCCGCGGTCGGATGCACCCGGCCCAGCAGTGCCGCCAGCCCGGTACCGGCCAGCAGCCCGAGCAGCACGGAGAGCTGACGCAGCGTGCCGCGCAGCAGCCCGTAGGCCCCCGCGGTGCAGCCGACCGTGGCCAGGCCGAGCAGCAGGGCGCCCGGTTCGCCGAAGCCACTGCTTCCGGGGCGCCCGGTGACCAGCAGCGCGCCGACCTTCACCAGATTCACGCCGACGATGACGATCATCGTCCCGATGACCAGCGTGGGGAAGAACCGCAGCAGCCGGGAGAAGACCGGCAGTACCACGAAGTAGAAGACGGCGGTGATGATGACCGCGCCGCAGGCCGTGCGCAGGCCGTGCTGGTCGGCGATGGAGAGGAAGAGGATCAGCGGGGCGCCGCCGGGCAGCATCACGAACGGCAGCCGTGCCCCGAAGCCCCAGGGGCCCAGCGACTGGAGCAGTGAGCCGAGTCCGGAGAGCACGAAGGCTGCGGACAGCAGGTTGGCCGTGAGCGCCGGGGTCAGGTGGAGGGTCGAGCTGACCAGGAAGACGCTGGAGATGGGCGTGGCGGCCATGACCAGCACGTGCTGGATGCCGAACAGCAGCATCCGGTGCACCGGGCGGGGGTCGTCGACGGGGTGTTTCGGTGGGCCTGCGGCGCCTGCCGCGGCGGGGTCCGGGCCAGGGCGAAGAGCGTTGCGTAGCGACACGGTTGGGCTCCGTTCCGGATTCGGCTCGCTCGGTTCCGCCTGCGTATCCGGGCCCGGACGGTGGCCGGATCACAGGGGCCAAATCGATTTGGCCGCCAGTATGGGCGGCGCGTCACGGCGCGTCAACACATTGCCCCGGACCCCGGTGCGGCCCTGTGTCCCGCCTCCGGTGACATGACGCCGGCCGGCGGGAGATGACGGCCCTGCGTGAGCTCACGGTCGCCGGGAGGGCTCTCGGTGCCGGCCGGAGACCGCGAGGAGGCTGGCAGGGCGTGGACGCGACGCCGTCCAGGTGCTGTTCGCGCGGAAGGTGCACGCACGGCGTCGGCGGGCGACGCGGTCCAGGTGTTTCCGCTCAGGGCCTCGGCCGGACGCCGGGCGCTTACGTGACGCGGTGGCGTATCGCCCCGGCGTCCGTCCGGCTCCGCGACACCGGCGAAGCCGGGTCGCTTCGCTCTCCGGCGCGGTCGGATACGGCCCTCCGTGCGCTTTCGGCCGCGCCTTCAGGCGTGCCCGGGGCGCGGACCCGGACGCATGCCGTGCCCGGTGTCGCAAGTGATCCCGCCTGGGGGCCGACGCGTCGGCTCCGGCGGCCGGGCGGGTCGCTGTCCGGTCGTGGTGGCCGAGGGGGCCAGGGGCCTTCGCGGTGCGGTGCCGGGTTGCGCGCGCAGGAGGATGCGTGCGGCTGCGGCCCGGGCTCGCAGGTCACCGGCCCGGGCCGTGGCGACATCGTCCGCGCGGCCGCCTGACCGCGACGGTCCCCGCTCCGCGACGGTCCCCGCTCCGCGGCGGACGCCGCGACGGCGCGAACAGCCGCTCCGGTCGACCGCCGTCCTTCCCGGGCCCCGCCCGCCCGAAGTGCCCGCGCCTGTGAGCGGACGCGGGCACCGGGTGGGGGCGTGCGGGTTAGTCGCCCGTGGTGACCCGCACGTAGTCGACGGTCATCTGCTGCGGGAAGTGCGTGGAGCCGTCCGGGTCGCCCGGCCAGTAGCCGCCCACGGCGAGGTTGAGGATCAGGAAGAACGGCTTGTCGAACACCCAGGGGTTGCCGCCCACGTCGGCGGGCGTGCGGGTCTGGTAGACGTTCCCGTCCACCGACCAGCTCACCGAGCCGGGTGACCAGTCGATGGCGAAGGTGTGGAAGCCGTCGGCGAACGCCTCGCCACCGGGCAGAGTGTATCCGGCGCCGATGCCGCCCGATCCGGAGTAGCCGGGGCCGTGCAGGGTGCCGTGCACGGTGCCCGGCTCGAAGCCCACGTTCTCCATCACGTCGATCTCGCCGCAGGCGGGCCAGCCGACACTGCCGATGTCGTCCCCGAGCATCCAGAAGGCAGGCCACATGCCCTGGCCGCGCGGCACCTTGACGCGGGCTTCGACGTGGCCGTGGGTCTGGGTGAACCGGCCCGCGGTGTTCAGCCGTGCCGAGGTGTACTCGCACCTGCCGTACCAGCACTGGTAGTTGCCGGGGTTCTCCTTGCGGGCGGTGATGACCAGATGGCCGTTGCCGTCGAGCGCGGCGTTGTCGGTGCCCGCCGTGTAGTACTGCCGCTCGTGGTTGTCGACGTTGTCGCCGGTCTCGGTCTGCCACTTCCCGCTGTCGACCGGAGCGCCCGCGGGGCCGTCGAACTCGTCGGAGAAGGCGACCGCGCGGGTGCCGCCGGAGGGGTGCTGGGCGTCCACGGCGTCGGCGGACGCCGTGCCGGGCAGCAGTGCGGCGGTGAGGCAGCACAGCAGGGAGGCGCCGCACGTGGCGATGCGGCTTCGGCGGGAGAGTCTCATGTCAGCCCGTCCTTTCGTGGGGGGAAGTGGACGTTGGGCCTGCGCATGACAAACAACCTCGCGGAGCGCGTCCGCGAATCGTCCGCGTGCGGCAGGCCACGGGCCTTCTTGATGACTTGTTGTAAGTGCGTCGGATCTGCCCGTCAAGGCTTTGGTCCAGACCGGGTTGTGTTCAAGGAATGACGCCGAGCGCTTCCCGTGCCCCGGCGGACGCCCTGCTCGGCAGTCCCTCCCGGTGAACCCCGCGGCACCTGCTGACCTGTCGAGCACCCCTCGCGAACTGCGGATTCCGCGCCGGGAGCCCGAGCACCGCACGTGCCGCACCAGCCGGGCACGGCACGGTGCGCAGGTGACACCTGTTCGACATGTGTCCGCCGCACCGGGCGGACGCCGAACCGCGGTCGCGCACCCGTGAGCGGGGCGCGTGTGCGGTGCCGCAGTCGTGAAGGCGCCGCGCTTGCGGGCGGATTCTTCCGGGGCGCGCGGCCCGTCCCCCGGAGCTCTTCCGCACCGGAGAGCCGGGAGGGGCCCCGCCTGCGCGGAGCCCCTCCCGGCCGGTGCCGCGGCGGCCGCTCAGGTGCGGACCAGCTCCCGGTCGTCGTCGGCGTCCGGACCCTCACCGCTGCCGTCGGCGGCGGCACGGAGTCCCTCGCCCTCGATGTCGACGTCGGGCAGCGCCCGGTCCAGCCATCCGGGCAGCCACCAGGCCCGCTTGCCCAGCAGGGCCAGGACCGCCGGGACGATCGCCATCCGGACGACGAACGCGTCGAAGAAGACCGCGGTGGCCAGGCCGAAACCGATCATCTTCACCATCGACTCGCCGGAGCCGATGAACCCGGCGAAGACGGCCATCATGATCACCGCTGCGGCCGTGACGACCCGCGCGCCGTGCCGGAATCCGGTCACCACCGCCTGGCTCGGCTCCTCGCCGTGGACATGCGCCTCCCGCATCCGCGTCACGAGGAACACCTCGTAGTCCATCGCCAGTCCGAAGACGACACCGACCATGAAGATCGGCATCATCGACATGACCGGGCCGGTCTGCTCGACGCCCATCAGACCGGACAGCCAGCCCCACTGGAAGACGGCCACGACCGCGCCCAGCGCCGCCAGCACGCTCAGCAGGAAGCCGAGGGCCGCCTTCAACGGGACCAGGATCGAGCGGAAGACCACGATCAGCAGCAGGAACGCCAGGCCCACCACCAGGGTCAGATACGGGACCAGCGCGTCGTCGAGCTTCTGGCTGACGTCGATGTTCATCGCGGTCGAGCCGGTCACCAGCACCTCGGCGCCGGTGCTGGACCTCACGTCCGGGCCTGTGCCGCGGATCCCGTGGACCAGGTTCTCCGTCGCCGCGGACGACGGTTCGGAGCTGGGGACCACGGTGATGATGGCGGTGTCGCCCGCCCGGTTGTACTTCGCGGGGGTGACCGCCGCGATGTCGTCCAGGCCCTTGATGTCCCCGGTCACGGTGGCGACCGCGCCCTTGGGGTCGTCACTGGCCGCGGCGTCGACCACCACCGTCAGCGGACCGTTGAAGCCCGGGCCGAAGCCCTCCGACAGCAGGTCGTAGGCGCGGCGCTGCGTCGTCGACGTCGGCTGCGAACCGTCGTCGGGCAGCCCCAGCTCCAGCGCGGAGGTCGGGATCGCCGCGGCCCCGAGGCCGACCACCCCGAGCAGCAGGACTGTCACCGGCCGGCGCACGACGAAGCGCGCCCAGCGGGTCCCCGCGTTCGGCCGCTCCGCGCCCGAGGCCGTCTTCCGCGCGGCCCGTCCGCCGCCCAGCAGCCGGCTCTTCTCGCCCGCGGGCTTCACCCGGCGGCCGACGTAGCCGAGCAGGGCCGGGACCATCGTGAGGGCGATCAGGACCGCGACGGCGACCGTGCCCGCCGCCGCGACACCCATCTTGGTCAGCATCGGTATGTTGACGACCGCCAGGCCCACCAGCGCGATCACCACGGTCAGCCCCGCGAAGACCACCGCCGAGCCGGCGGTGCCCACGGCCCGGCCTACGGCCTCCTCACGGTCGCGGCCCTCGGCCAGTTCGGCGCGGTAGCGGGAGACGATGAACAGCGCGTAGTCGATGCCGACGGCGAGTCCGATCATCATCGCCAGCGTGGACGTCGTGGACCCCAGCTCCAGCGTGCTGGCCAGCGCGGTGATCGTGGCGACCCCGGTGCCGACCCCGATCAGCGCGGTGAGCAGCGGCAGTCCGGCGGCGAGCAGCGAGCCGAAGGTGATGATCAGCACCACGGCGGCGACGGCGATGCCGATGATCTCGGTCGCCCCCGTCTCCGGTGTCGTGGTGAGCGCGTCCCCGCCGACCTCGACCGTCAGCCCGGTCTGGCGCGCGTCCGCAGCGGCCTCCCGCAGGTCGTCCCGGGTGGAGTCGGCCAGCTCCATGCCGGAGGACTCGTACGCCACCGACGCGTAGGCGGTGGTGCCGTCCCGGCTGACGCTCTTGGCCTGGTACGGGTCGGCGACGGAGGCGACCTCCGGACCGCCGGAGAGCTCTTCGACCGTCTGCTGGACCGCCGCCTTGTTGTCGGGGTCGGTCATCTTCTCGCCCGCGGGGGCCTTGAAGACGACGCGCGCGGTGGCGCCGTCGGCGCTGCTTCCGGGGAAGCGCTGCTCCAGCAGGTCGAAAGCCTTCTGGGCCTCGGTGCCGGGGATCGAGAACGAGGTGCTGCCCGCGGCGGGCGCACCGGCCGCGCCGATCCCGGCGACCGCCAGCAGCGCCACCCAGAACAGGGCGACGAGGTGCCGTCGCCGGAAGGCGAGGCGTCCGAGTTTGTAGAGAAACGTGGCCACGACGGCGTACTCCCGGTCTGTCGTGCGGTGTGAGGGCAGGATCGATCAGCCCGACGACGTGAGCGGTGACGTCAGGTGGAGGGAACGGGCGGGTTGACGGGCAGGGCTCGTCAGCGAGCCGGGACGCCGAGGGCGGGGAGCACGACGGCGTCGATGTAGGAGGCGAGGAACGCCTGGGTGGGCGGCTGGTCGTCGATCAGCGCGCGGGTGGCGAAGGCGCCGATCAGCATGTGCACCACGTACTCCAGCGCCGGGTTGTCCGCCCGGACCTCGCCCCGGTCGACGGCCCGCCGCAGTACCCCGTGGAACTCCGCCATCTCCGGCTCGATGAGCAGTTCCTTGAACGCCTGCAGCAGGTCCGGGTTGTGGTGCACCGCCATGAACAGCCCCCGCATCAGGGCGGAGTTCTGCTCCATGGCGCAGTCGTCCTCGCGTGCCACGAGAGCGTGGAAGTCGCCCCGCAGGGACCCGGTGTCGAGGTCGCCGGTCCGGCCCGGCTTGCTGTGCCGGACCGCCTTCGCCACGAGCTCCGGCTTGCCGCCCCACTGCCGGTAGAGAGTCGCCTTGCTGGAGCGGGTGCGGGCCGCCACGGCGTCCATGGTGAGGGCGTCGTAGCCGACTTCCCGGAGCAGGTCGAGCACGGCCTCGTACAGCTCGGCCTCGCGCTCGGGGGTGATCCGGCTGCGGCGCGTCGCTGTGCTCTCCGTCATGCCTCCCTCTCTTCCCGCTCCGAACGAAACGGTTTCGTACAGAGAACGGTACGCCATCCGGAATAGCGAAACGAAACGGTTTCGTACGTGTTCTGGGTCACACCTGCGGCCCGTGCCCTGTGGTCGCGGGGCGGCCCCGCACCGCCGCCACCCCGGGCTGCCCGCCGCCGTCCGGGGGGCTCGGCGCCGAGCGGCGCGGGCGGCCTCGGCGACAGCGCGGCAGCCGGCCCGCCACTCCCGCGGCCCGGCGCCCCGGCGACGGGAGTCCGGCGCGCGGCGGACCGTCCGGGTGTCCGGAGCCATGGCGCGGCGTCCGCGGGGTAGACGACAGCCATGACGCCCTCCGGCACCCCTCCCGCAGCCACCTGCCCCGACGCCCCGTCGGTCCCCGCACGGGCCGGGGAACACACCCGCGTCCGTGGCGCATAGCCTGGTCGCGGCTCCCCGCGCCGCCGCTCCGCACCGCACCGGCGCACCGCCCCCGGGCCGCGCCCAGGCCCGCACGAACAGCACACGACCCCAGGAGTACGGGTGCCGCGCAACACGCACGACACTGCCCCGGACACGGAACGAGGCCAGGAGAAGCCCGAGTCGGCAACCGGTCGGCCCAACACCCCCGCGCGGCCCGGCGCATGGCGCCGGGCGCGCTGGGTGCGCGTCGTGCGACCCCTGGCGGCGGTGCTGGCGGCGCTGTGCGTGGCGGCGCTGGCGACGGTGGGCACGCTGCGCAACACGGTCCTGGACCGCGGCTACTACCAGCACGTCCTGGACGAGGAGCGGGCCTACGACCGGCTCTACGACGAAGTGCTCGTCGCCCCCGAGGCCCAGCCGGTCACCCGCAGCCTGCTGGCACGCCTGCCGGTGCCCGAGTCCGTGGTGACCGCGAACCTCAAGACCGTCCTGCCCCCCGCGACCGTGCGCGAACTCACCGACGAGCAGATCGCCGAGGTCACCAGCTATCTCCGGGGCGAGAAGGACACCCTCTCCGTGTCGGTCGACCTCTCCCCGGTGCTGGCCAACATGGACAAGCTCGCCGAGGTGTACCTCGGCGGTCTGGTCTCCCAGGCCCAGGGCCGCGACAAGGCCGACTTCCCGGCCGCCGTGCAGCGCATCGACGCGGCGCTGGACGATGTCGCCGCCGGACGGCGCCCTGCGGACCTGCCCACTGTCGACCTGAGCGACCGTGCCGTGCGGGACCTCAGCAAGCTGCTGCTCTCCGCCGTGCCCGAGGGGCAGCGCACGTCCCTGCGCCCGCAGATCGAGGGCGCGCTCGGGGTGGGGGACGTCGCCACGGCCCTCGCCGCGGTGGGACCGCATGTGATCGGCGGACGCGCGGGCGCCGGAGCCGACGAGGGCGAGCAGGAGCTGCTGCGCATCACCGAGGGCGGCCGGTGGGATGTCGTCAAGGACCTGGACAGCGGGGGTGTGTACACCGGCCCGCTGGAGGAGGCGCGGGGCTTCACCCGGCTCGCACTGGGACGGGTCTACCCGCTCGCCGTCGCCGTCGGGGCCCTGTCCGTCGCCTTCCTGTGGCTCACCGGACCCCGCCGCCGGCTGCGCAGGCTGCGCGTCGTCGGCTGGAGCATGGTCGCGGGCGGCCTCCTGACGGCCGGCCTGTTCCGGCTGGTGCAGTGGAAGGCGGACGGCCTGTGGGGGACGGCGCCGGGCTCCTGGCCGCCCTCGCTGGCCGTGCTGGTGGAGGACCTGGAGAGCACCGCACTGAAGACGCTCACCGCCGCCGGAGCCTCCGCGGCCCTCACGCCGGTCGCGGTCGGGGCGCTGCTGGCCGCGCTCTCCTACGTGCGGCGGCGGCCCCGGGCCGCACAGTCGCTGTCCACCAGGGGCCGCACCGGGATGCTGGCCGGTCTGTCGGCGGTCACCACCACCGCGGTGGTGCTGGGGGTCACCTTCGTCCCGGCCGCCGCGAGCGGCTCCGGCTCCGAGCAGGCCCTGTGCAACGGCTCGGCCCGCGCCTGCGACCTGCGCTACGACCAGGCCGCCTACGTCGCCACGCACAACTCGATGTCGACCACCGCCGACCGTTTCATCAGTCCCCTCCAGGACGGCGACATCACCGCCCAGCTCGACAGCGGTGCGCGCGCGCTGCTGGTGGACACCCACACCTGGGAGCGGCCCGACCAGATCGCCGAGCGGCTGAAGGTCTCCGAGTTCGCCCCGGAGATGCGCGACAAGATCACCGGACTGATCGACGACGCCACCCCCACCGAACCGGGCCTGTGGCTGTGCCATGCCGTCTGCCGCGGCGGCGCCATCCCGCTCGTCGACACCCTCCGCGACATCCGCGCCTGGCTCGACGAGCATCCGGGGGAGGTCGTGACGCTGATCGTGCAGGACGGCATCACCGGAAAGCAGACGGAGTCGGCGTTCCGGAAGGCCGGTCTGGAGGACCTGCTGTTCACCCCCGACGACGATCCGAAGGCGGAGTGGCCGACGCTGGGCAAGATGATCGAGGACGACAAGCGCCTGGTGGTCTTCGCCGAGCACGCGGACGGGCCCGCGCCCTGGTACCGCAACTTCTACCGGTACGGGATGGAGACCCCCTACGCCTTCTCCTCTCCGGAGAAGATGTCGTGCGCGCCCAACCGGGGCGGGACGGGCAAGGGGCTCTTCCTGATGAACCACTTCATCACCAGCGGCGGCGGCAGCCGGATCGACGCACGGGAGGTCAACGCGAAGGGATTCGTCCTCGACCGGGCCCGGCGCTGCGAGGCCGAGCGCGACCACCCGGTGAACTTCGTCGCCGTCGACTTCGCCAATCTCGGCGACGCGGCGGCCGCTGTGGACACCCTCAACGCGGGGCGGCGCCCCTGAGCACCCCTGTACGCGCCTGATGCGGCGCCGGCCGGCCGTGCTCGGCGCGGCGCCGGTTCAGGCCCGGGCGGCGCAGTCGGGGCACCGGCCCCGGTAGGTCAACTCGGCGCCGGAGACGGTGAAGCCGAACCGCTCGGAGGGCGGCAGGTCGGCCAGCGGGTCGCCACCGGGGTGGACGTCCCGGATGGTGCCGCAGTCGGAGCACACCAGATGGTGGTGTGACCGGTGCGCGTTGGGGTCGTAGCGCCTGGCGCGGCCGTCGGTGGCCACCTCGCGGACCTCGCCGAGCAGCACCAGCTCGCCCAGGGCGTTGTAGACGGTCGCGCGGGATATCTCCGGCAGCCTGGCGGCCGCGCGTGCCAGTACCTCGTCCGCGGTGAGGTGGACGTGCTCGCCGTCGAGTACCTCGGCGACAACCCGGCGCTGGGCGGTCATCCGCCAGCCGCGTCGGCGAAGCCGTTCCAGCAGGTCACTCATGCCACCAGTCCATTCATCACCCGACAGCCGGCCGCCGGAGGGAATTCCCGGAGTGGTTGTCGTATTGACTTGGAATTCGTCCATCGTAGGATCGGCTCCAGCGACAGCCAAGGGGCAGGACACAGCAGGAAAAGACCGTCGTCGTCGGGCAGTTCCTGGGCCGTGGTCCGCCGAATCCGGAGGGATCCCATGTCTGAGAATCATGAGGCGATCGTCGTGGACGCGAAGGCGGAGGACGCGGGCTGCCCGGTCGCGCGCGCCCCGCACCCGACACAGGGCGGCGGGAACCGCCAGTGGTGGCCCGACCGGCTGAATCTGAAGATCCTCGCCAAGAACCCCGCCGTGGCCGACCCGCTGGGCGACGGGTTCGACTACGCCGAGGCCTTCGCCGGCCTCGACCTCCCGGCCGTCAAGCAGGACATCGCCGAGGTGCTGACCACCTCGCAGGACTGGTGGCCGGCCGACTTCGGCCACTACGGCCCCTTCATCATCAGGATGGCCTGGCACAGCGCGGGCACCTACCGGATCAGCGACGGGCGCGGCGGCGCCGGGGCGGGCCAGCAGCGGTTCGCCCCCCTCAACAGCTGGCCGGACAACGCGAACCTCGACAAGGCCCGCCGGCTGCTGTGGCCGGTGAAGAAGAAGTACGGCAGCGCGCTCTCCTGGGCCGACCTGCTGATCCTGGCCGGAAACGTCGCGCTGGAGTCCATGGGGGCCAGGACCTTCGGATTCGCCGGCGGCCGCGAGGATGTCTGGGAGCCCGAGGAGGACGTGTACTGGGGCCCGGAGACGACCTGGCTGGGCGACGAGCGCTACACGGGCGACCGGGAGCTGGAGAACCCGCTCGGCGCAGTGCAGATGGGCCTCATCTACGTCAACCCGGAGGGCCCCAACGGCAATCCGGACCCGGTCGCCGCGGCCCGGGACATCCGGGAGACGTTCCGCCGGATGGCGATGAACGACGAGGAGACCGTCGCCCTGATCGCCGGCGGCCACACCTTCGGCAAGACCCACGGCGCGGGCCCGGCCGACCACGTCGGCGCCGACCCCGAGGCCGCCTCGCTGGCGGAGCAGGGCCTGGGCTGGCGCAACTCCTACGGCACCGGCAAGGGAGCGGACGCCATCACCTCCGGCCTGGAGGTCACCTGGACCGCCACGCCCACCCGGTGGAGCAACGCCTTCTTCGACAACCTCTTCGGCTACGAGTGGGAGCTGACCGAGAGCCCGGCCGGTGCCCAGCAGTGGCGGCCCAAGGACGGAGCCGGCGACGGAACCGTCCCGCACGCCCACGACGCGTCGAAGAAGATCGCCCCGTCGATGCTCACCACGGACCTCGCGCTGCGCTTCGACCCCGTCTACGAGCAGATCTCCCGCCGCTTCCACGCCGACCCCGAGGAGTTCGCCGACGCCTTCGCGCGTGCCTGGTACAAGCTCACCCACCGCGACATGGGGCCCAAGTCGCTGTATCTGGGCCCCGAGGTCCCCGAGGAGACCCTGCTGTGGCAGGATCCGCTGCCCGAGGCCGGGGGAGACGCCCTCGGAGCCGAGGACATCGCGGCCCTCAAGGCCCGGCTGCTCGACTCCGGGCTGACCGTCGGGCAACTGGTCACCACCGCCTGGGCGTCGGCCTCGACCTTCCGCGGCAGCGACAAGCGCGGCGGCGCCAACGGCGCCCGCATCCGTCTGGAGCCGCAGCGCGGCTGGGAGGTCAACAACCCCGACGAGCTCGCCACGGTGCTGAGCACCCTGGAGTCCGTCCAGCGGGAGTTCAACTCCGGCGGCAAGCGGGTCTCGCTGGCCGACCTGATCGTCCTCGGCGGCTGCGCGGCGGTCGAGCTGGCCGCCCGGGACGCCGGGTACCCGGTCGAGGTGCCGTTCGCGCCGGGCCGGGTCGACGCGACCGAGGAGCACACCGACGCGGAGTCCTTCGCCGCGCTGGAGCCCACGGCCGACGGATTCCGCAACTTCCAGGGCAAGGGCAACCGGCTGCCGGCCGAGTACCTGCTGCTGGACCGGGCCAACCTGCTCACCCTCAGTGCCCCGGAGATGACGGTCCTCGTCGGCGGTCTGCGCGCCCTGGGCGTGAGCTCCGGACCGGCGAAGCCCGGTGTGCTCACCGACACCCCCGGCAAGCTGACCAACGACTTCTTCGTCAACCTGCTCGACCTCGGCACGACGTGGCGGGCCACGTCCGAGGACCAGAGCACCTTCGAGGGCCGGGACGCGGCCACGGGCGGGGTCCGGTGGACCGGCAGTCGCGCCGACCTGGTCTTCGGCTCCAACTCGGAGCTGCGCGCGCTCGCCGAGGTCTACGCGAGCGACGACGCGGGGGAGAAGTTCGTGCGCGACTTCGTCGCCGCCTGGGACAAGGTGATGAACCTGGACCGGTTCGACCTGCGCTGAGTTCGGCAGGCCGCAGCACCTGACACGGGCGCCCGGCAGCAGGGCCCGGGCCGGTTCGCCGGTCCGGGCCCGTTCCGCTCCCCTCCGCGGCGAGGTCGGGGTGCCGCGCTGTCAGTCCCCGCCGTCGCCGGGCACCGCTTGGCCGTGCCCGGCCGCCCAGTGCCCGGCCGCCGAGCGGAGCCGCGCGGCCGCGGCGGCGACGAGGCCCCCGCGGCGGGGATGCAGCCGTGCGTGCAGCACGATGCGCCTTCTGACCGCCGGTGTCAGTGGTACGGCCACCAGCGTGCCGGGCGGATCGGGCACCGCCAGCCGGGGCAGGACGGTGATGCCGATGCCGGCCCGCACCAGGCTGAGCGCGGCGTGGTGGTTGTCGAGCCGGGCGACGTAGCGCGGTGCGAACCCGGCCGCGGTGCAGGCACCCAGGATGATCTGCCCGGTCGGGCTGTCGTAGATGTCGTGGTCGATCCACGGCTCGGTGCGCAGCTCGCCGAGCGGGAGGGAGCGTGCGCCCGCCAGCGGATGCGTGGCCGGAAGGACCGCGAGCAGCTCCTCGGTGAGCAGCTCGTGGCGCAGGTACCCTTCCAGCCGGATCTCGGCCCCGTCGACGGGTTCCGTCCGGATGTCGAGGTCGGGCCGGCGGCGGCCGCGTCCGTCGACGGGCTCGTTCAGACTGACCTCCGTGGTGATGTTCGGCCGCAGCTCCCGGACCGCGCGCACCACCTCGGGGATCAGCTCCTCCGCCGCCGAGGCGAAGCAGGCCAGCGCCAGGTGCTCGCCCTGGCCCGCGCGCAGGTCCGCGACGGTGCGCTCCAGCCGGGCGAAGTCCGCGAGTACGCTCTGCGCCTGCTCCGCCAGGTGGAGCGCGGCGTCGGTGGGGACGATCCCCCGGCCCTCCTTCTCGAACAGCACCAGCCCGGTCTCGCTGGCGAGGGCCGTGAGGTGCTGGCTGATCGTCGCCGGCGAGTAGTTGAGGTTCCGGGCGGCCGCGTTGACCGACCCGGCAGCGAGCACGGCGTGCAGGATCTCCAGGCGGCGGGCGCTGAGCATGGACTCATCATAAGCCGGAGCCGAATGGTCCCTCGGTTTTGTTTGCTTGTTATGGGCGATGTCCGGAGGCGATGGTGGTGCGTGTCGGAATCCGGCGCCTCCTCCGCGTGGCGCCCGTCGGTGAGGAAGTGCATATGGACACCCCCTTCTGGACAGATGCCGATCGCCTGCTGGTCCGCTACGGTGCGCCCTTCAGCCCACGCGTCGTCGAACGCGCCGCCGGAGCGTACGTCTACGACGACGAGGGCAACGCGATACTGGACTTCACCTCCGGCCAGATGAGCTCCGTGCTCGGCCACTCGCACCCCGACATCGTCTCGGCGGTCTCGACGGCGATCGGGACGCTGGACCACCTCTTCAGCGGCATGCTCAGCCGCCCCGTCCTCGACCTGGCCGCGGCGCTCGCCGAGACCCTCCCGCCCGAGCTGGGCAAGATGCTGCTGCTGAGCACCGGCGCCGAGTCGAACGAGGCGGCGATCAAGCTCGCCAAGCTCTACACCGGCCGGTACGAGATCGTCTCCTTCGACCGCTCCTGGCACGGCATGTCCCACGGCGCCGCGTCGGCGACCTACTCGGCCGGGCGGCGTGGCTACGGGCCCCCGGCCCCCGGCAACTTCTCCCTGCCGACGCCGAACGCCTACCGGTCCCCGTTCCGCGCCCCGGACGGTTCCTACGACTGGGAGGCGGAACTGGAGTACGGCTTCGCACTGATCGACCAGCAGTCCTCCGGGAGCCTCGCCGCGTGCCTGGTGGAGCCGGTGCTCTCCTCGGGCGGCATCATCGAGCTGCCGCCCGGCTACCTCGCCCGCCTCAAGGAGCTGTGCGAGGAGCGCGGGATGCTGCTCATCCTCGACGAGGCCCAGACCGGGCTCGGCCGCACCGGGACGATGTACGCCTTCGAGCGCGACGGCGTCGTCCCGGACCTGCTGACCCTCTCCAAGACGCTGGGCTCCGGCCTGCCGGTGGCCGCGGTGCTCACCGGCGAGCACATCGAGCGGGTGTGCCACGAGCGGGGCTTCCTCTTCTTCACGACGCACGTCTCCGACCCGCTCGCGGCGACCATCGGGGCCACGGTGCTCTCGGTGATCCGGCGCGACGGACTGGTCGACCGGGCGGCCGCGCTCGGCCGGCAGCTCACCGCGCGGCTGGAGGACCTGCGCGACCGCTACGACATCGTCGGCGACGTCCGCGGCCGCGGCCTGCTCCAGGGCCTGGAACTGGTCACCGACAGGCAGCGCAAGACACCCGCCGACAAGGTCGGGCAGGCGGTCACCCAGGAGTGCCTCGACCGCGGACTGCACCTCAACATCGTCCAGCTCCCGGGAATGGGCGGTATTTTCCGTATCGCGCCACCGCTGACCGTGACGGAGGACGAACTCCACACCGGGGTCGACATCCTCGCCGCCGCGATCGAGAAGGTCGCCCCCGGGCGCGCAGGCGCCTGACCGATGGGCCCGCACCCGGCTCCGCCGCCACCGCGCAGCCCCGCGGCGGCAGGGGCCGGTGCGGCCCCCTAGCAGGTCCGGTGCCTCCCGGGAAGGGACACCGCACCTGTCGATCATGCAGGCGCTTTGCACGGTTTCCTGTGACTCCGCTTGATTGTCCGCCAGGAGCGCCGCCCCCACGCTGGGGGTGTACCGCTCAGGGCGCACACGGCTGCGGCACGCTGCGTCCGGTCCGGCACGTCCGTTCCCGGACGCCCGCACGCCGAGGGGACGGAACGCCGCGACCACGCGGACATCCTGGCGACATCCCCCGGGCCGCCCGACGGGTTCACAAGGAGTGTCATGCGAACGCGAGTCACGGACCCCCTGCTCCAACCCTTCACTCTCAAGAACATCACGCTGCGCAACAGAGTGGTCAGCACCTCGCACGAGCCGGCGTTCGGCGAGAACGGCCTGCCCGGGGACCGCTACCGGATGTACCACGTGGAAAAGGCCCGGGGCGGTGCCGGGTTGACGATGATCGGCGGCTCGGCGGTCGTGTCACCCGACAGCCCGCCGTCGTTCGGCAACCTGCTGCTCTACCGCGACGAGATCGTGCCCTGCTTCCGCAGGCTGGCCGACGAGGTGCACGAAGCGGGGGCCGCGGTCATGTGCCAGATCACCCATCTGGGACGACGCACCAGCAACTACGCGGGTGACTGGCTGCCCGTGCTGTCCGCCTCGCCGGTACGGGAACCCGCCCACCGCGCCTTCCCCAAGGAGGCCGAGCCATGGGACCTGGACCGTGTCGTGCAGGACTACGCGGACGCCGCCGCCCGCTGCCGGGCCGGTGGCCTCGACGGCATAGAGATCCAGCACTACGGCCACCTCCTGGACAGCTTCCTGTCCCCGGCCACCAACCACCGCGACGATCGGTTCGGCGGAACGCTCGCGAACCGCACGGCCTTTCCGCGCCGGGTGATCCGCGCGATCCGGTCCGCGGTCGGTCCCGGGTTCGTCGTGGGCATCCGGATGTCGCTGGACGAGGACCGGCCGGACGGGCTCGGCTTCGACGAGGCGCTGAGCGCCCTGCGCGACTACCTCGTGGACGGTGTCGACTTCGTCAGCACCATCCGGGGCTCGATCGAGAGCGACGCCTCGCTCTCGCGGGTCATCCCCTCGATGGGGACGCCCTCGGCGCCGTTTCTCGACTTCACCGCCGAGGTCAAGCGCAGCCTGGAGATCCCGGTGATGCACGCCGGACGGATCGCCGACGTGGCCACCGCGCGGCACGCCGTGCGGGAGGACCAACTGGACCTGGTCGGCATGACCCGGGCCCAGATAGCCGACCCCCACCTGGTCGCCAAGGTGGCCGAAGGGCGCGAGGACCGGATCCGGCCGTGTGTGGGGGCGAGCTACTGTCTGGATGCGATCTACGACTCCGGGGACACCAAGTGCCTGCACAACCCCGCCACCGGCCGGGAGCTGCGGCTGCCGCACACCGTCCCGGCGGCGGCCGCACGGCGGAAGGCGGTGGTCGTCGGCGGCGGACCCGCCGGACTGGAGGCGGCCCGGGTGCTGGGCGAACGCGGCCACGAGGTCGTCCTGTTCGAGGCGGCGGACCAGCCCGGGGGCCAGGTCCGCCTCGCCGCCGCGAACCCCCGCAGGCGGGACCTGCTCGGCATCGTGGACTGGCGCGTCGCCGAGTGCGGTGTACTCGGCGTCGAACTGCGGTTCGGCGTGCTGGCCGAGGCGGCGGACGTGCTGGCGGAGGAGCCCGATCTCGTCCTGATCGCCACCGGCGGCACACCCGACGCCTCCTTCCTCGTCGACGGCGCCGACCTGGTGTCCGACACCTGGGACGTGCTCAGCGGCGCCCTGCGCCCCCGCGGGCGGGTGCTGGTCTACGACGACAACGGCGCCTACCCGGCCCTGGACGCGGTGGAAGTCCTGGCGCGCCAGGACGTCCCCGTCGAGTACGTGACCCCCGAGCGGATGCCCGCTCCCGACGTCGGCAGCATGAACGCGCCCCCGTATTTGCGGGTCTTCGCCGAACACGAGGTACGCACCACGCTGGCCCACCGGCTCACCTCCGTGCGCCGCACCGGGGACGGCCGGCTCGCCGCGGCACTGCGCAGCGAATACGCGGCGACGGAGGCCGAACGGACCGTCGAGCATGTCGTGGTGGAGCACGGCACGCTGCCCAACGCCGACCTCCACCACGAACTGCTCCCCGGCTCACGCAACCTCGGCCGGCTGGACCACCGCGCGCTGCTGGCCGGTGAGCCGCAGTCGGCCGACGCCAATCCCGCGGGCCGATACCAGCTCTTCCGCATCGGTGACGCCGTCACCAGCCGCAACATCCACTCCGCGGTCCTGGACGGCCTGCGCCTCTGCCTGCCGATGTGACCCGGCGCCGCTGCTTCCGCCGCCGACACCGGGCCGTCGGGCCCATCGGTGCGGCACCGCCGACCGTGCGCCGGAGCCCGCCCCGGCTCGCGCCGAAGGGAGAAACGTGACCTCACTGGAAAGCACCTCAGCCACGCGAACCGACCGGATCCACGACGCGGTGGCACGACGGGTTCCCGGGCACAGCCTGGAGGGCCCGTTCTACACCGACCGGGAGTTCTTCGACCTCGACATCGCCGCCGTCTTCGCCCGCCAGTGGATCTGTGTGGCCGTCGATGCCGAGCTGCCCGAGCCGGGTGACCGCACCGCGGTGGAGATCGGGCCGTACTCGGTGCTGCTCGTCCGCGACGACGGGGAGGAACTGCGCGCCTTCCACAACGTGTGCCGGCACCGGGGCGCCCGCATCGTGGAGGGAGGAAACGGCTCGGCCGGGAACCTGGTCTGCGGATACCACAAGTGGACCTACGGTCTGGACGGCAGACTGCTGCACGCACCCTCCCAGCCCGCCGGCTTCGACCGCGACTGCTTCGGACTCGCCCCAGTGCACCTGCGCAGCGTCGGGGGGCTCGTCTTCGTCTGCCTCGCCGAACAGCCCCCGGCCGACTTCGACGAGGTCGCCTCGCGCATCGAGCCCTACCTCCTTCCCCACGACCTGCGCCGGGCCAAAGTGGCGGCCCGCAGCGAACTCGTCGAGGAGGGCAACTGGAAGCTCGTGATGGAGAACAACCGCGAGTGCTACCACTGCGACGAGCACCCCGAACTGCTGCGCACCTTCTTCCCCACCTACGGCTACTCCGAGGCGGACCTCCCCCCGCGGCTGCGCCCGGCGCACGAACGGTATCTGCGAGTCGACGCGGAACTGCGTGCCACCTACGAGCAACTGGGGCTGCCGTACGCGCTCATCGAGGAACTGGACGACCGCAGCACCGGCTTCCGCATCCAGCGGGACGCGCTCGACCTCGCGGGTGAGTCCTTCACCCCCGACGGCACGGCCGCCTGCCGACGGCTCCTGGGCGATCTGCCCACCGCCCGTCTCGGGCATCTGGCCCTGCATCTGCAGCCCAACTCGTGGTTCCACGTGCTCGCCGACCACGCCATCGCCTTCAGCGTGCTGCCGCTCGCCGCGGACCGGACGCTGCTGCGCACCACCTGGCTGGTCCATCCGGAAGCCCAGGAGGGTGTCGACTACGACCCCGACACCCTCCAGCGGGTCTGGCGCGCGACGAACGAGCAGGACGCGCGGCTTGTCGCGCTGGCCCAGCGCGGGGTCTCCGACCCCGCGTACCGGCCGGGCCCCTACGCCCCGACGGAATACCAGGTCGAGGCGTTCTGCAGTTGGTACATCGCCCGCCTGCGCGAGGAGCTGAACCGATGAACGATGTGCTCACCGACCCCGGCCGGGAAGCGCTGCGGCAGCCGGGGGCCCTCCGCCCGGCGGACGGCGCGACGGACGGTCCGGCGGACCACGTGCTGGTCTGCAAACAGGTCCACGACGTCAACCACGACACCAAGACCTTCGCGTTCGAACCGGCCGGCCCCGGAGTCCTCCGGCACGACCCCGGCCAGTACCTCGCCTTCACCTTCGAGATCGACGGCAGGGAGTTCTCCCGCTGCTACACGCTCTCTTCGCCGCCCTCGCGTCCGCACCTGGCCGCGATCACCGTCAAGCGCGTGCCCGGCGGCCGGGTGTCGAACTGGCTGCACGACGTCCTAGCCCCCGGGGCCGTCGTCCGCGCCAGGGGACCGATGGGCCGGTTCTCCACGGCCCGGCATCCGGCGCCCGCCTACCTGTTCCTGTCCGGGGGCAGCGGAGCGACGCCGCTGATGTCGATGACCAGGACCCTGTACGACCTCGCCTCCCCGGCGGACGTGGCGTTCGTGCACAGCGCACGCACCCCCGCCGACATCCCCTTCCGGCAGGAACTCGCGCTGATGGCGGCCACCGCGCCCGCCATCCGGGTCGCCCACGTCTGCGAGGACGACGGGAGGACCGAGCGGTGGCACGGCCACCGGGGACGCCTCTCCCTCGGGATGCTCCAGGAGATCGTCCCCGACCTCCTGGAACGCGAGGTGTTCTGCTGCGGACCGGCCGGCTACATGCGAGCCGTGCGCCGGATGCTCCACGCGGCGGGCCACCCGGAGGCCCGCTACCACGAGGAGAGCTTCGAGGCCCCCGCACCCGGTCCCGGAACCGCGTCAGGATCCGTGCCCGTGCCCGGGTCCGCGTCGGGATCCGCTCCCGTGCCCGGGACTGCGCTCGCCTCGGCCCTCGCGTCCGGCTCCGACCCGGTCCGCTCCGCGGAGGACTCCGGGCCCGCGCCGCGATTCACCGTGGAACTGTCCCGCAGCGGGGCGACCATCGAGTGCGAGGCCGGGACGCCGGTTCTGGAGGCCGCGGCCCGCGCCGGGATCACCCTTCCCTCTTCGTGCGGCGAGGGGCTGTGCGGCACCTGCGTGACGACCCTTCACCGAGGATCGGTCACCATGCGGCACCAAGGCGGCCTCCGGCCGCGGGACAGCGCGCAGAACAAGATCCTCCTGTGCTGTGCGACGCCGTTGGAGAACCTGGTCATCGACGCCTGACGGCCGGCTCGTACCCGGCCCTGGACGGACGGCCGCGCGGGAAGGGGGCCGGGAAACGAGGGGGCGCATTGAGCAGCACCGGAAGCCGGCACACGTGCGGACCGGCGGTGACGCCCGCGCGCGGCGGGGGCCGCCGCGGGCTGTGCGGAGCCGCGGACCCATGGCGGACGCGGCCCGGCACCGGTCCGTGCACACTGGTCGCATGATCGACCACCGGCTCCGGATCCTGCAGATGGTCGCCGGGCACGGAACGGTGACCGCCGCGGCCCAGGCGCTGCACTACACGCCCTCCGCCGTCTCCTACCAACTGCGGCAACTCGCAGCCGAGGTCGGTACGGACCTGGTGGTGCATCAGGGGCGGGGCATCCGGCTCACCAACGCGGCCCACGTCCTGCTGCGGCACGCGGAGCGGCTGCAGGAGCAGTGGGAGCTGGCCCGTGCCGAACTGGCCTCCCTCGGCACCGAGCCCGCGGGCCGGGTCACGCTGTGCGGCTTCTCCACCGCGGCCAGCCGTCTGCTGCCGCCCGCGGCCGCGCGGCTGCGCGACAGCTATCCGCATCTGACGGTGCGGTTCATCGAAGCCGAACCTGCCCGGTGCTTCGACCTGCTGCTGTCGGAAGAGGCCGACCTGGCCCTGCTGGTGGTCACCTCGGACTCCCCGGCGCTGACGGACGAGCGGTTCGACCAGCAGCCGCTGCTGGACGACCCGCTGGACCTGATCGTCCCTCAGGGGCACGAGCTGACCCGGCGGGAACGGGTCACGCTGGCCGACGCGGCCGGGGAGCCGTGGATCCTCGGCAACCCCGGTACCAGCTATCACCAGTTGGTACTGGCCTCCTGCATGAGTGCCGGATTCACCCCGCAGATCGCGCACCATGCCGACGAGTGGGGGACCGGCACCGCTCTGGTCGCCCACGGCTTCGGCGTCATCCTCGTCCCGCGCCTCGCGCAGCTGGGCGAGGAGGCGCTGGTCGCGCGCCTCCCGCTGCACGGTGAGCCGGCGCCGGCCCGCCGCATCATGGCGGTCACCCGGCTGGGCGCCCGGGAGATCCCCGTTCTCACCCAGGCCGTCGAGACCATCACCGCGACCGCCGCCCGGTTGCTGCCGACGAGGTGATGCGGCGGCCCCGCCACGCCGCCCCGTTACGAAGAGTAGACCTCGGTCATACTGGTGATGCGGCCCGCGGAGTCGATTTTCGCATCGTAGAAATTCAGCCCCCAGCAGTCGCTGGTGTCCGCCTTCCGCTGACCGCCGTCGAATTGCTTGCCGTCGGGGTCGGCGCAGGTTTTGACGTGTGCGATACCGCCGTCTCGCGCGGTGAGTTTCTGCTGCTTGGATTCCTTCTTGCTGATCACCGTGATCGGTATGTCTCCGGACGCCGGCCGGAAATTCTCGAACTTCCCGACCGGATGGTAGGAAGCCCCTTCCTGGGAACCGGCCCGGCATTCCGCTTTTGCTTCCTTGGCGACCACGGTGTTCATGGCGCCCTCCACGTGGTGGACCCAGATGACCTTGTGTCCCGGTGCCGGGGTGGGGCAGGAGTCTCCCTTTCCGTCCTTCCTGTCCTTTCCGTCCTCCGTGGCCGCCCCGGGGCTGGCCGAGGACGGTGTGCCGCCGTCTGCCGAGGTGTCCGCCGCGGGGTCGCAGGCGGTCAGCGGGATGAGTGCCACGACGAGGGCGGCTATGGCGGGTATGGCACGAACAGAGCGCATGTACTTCCCCGTGACTGTGAGCGCGGACGGCAGGAGAAACCTGTCGAACCGGGCGATCGTTCGATGTGTGACTGCGAGTCAGCCAATCGGATCATAGAGATAAGTGCACCCTGAAACTCTTCTGTTCTCCGTGCGGGCGGACACTGTTTCCGACCTGTGACCATGCGCTGCCGTGGAATGTCCCGGGCTCGGGCGCTCGGAGAAGAGGCGGGACCCGGGGCATCGCCGCGGCGCGCCGCCGGGTCAGGTGCGTCGTGCGGCCGCGCAGCGCACGCAGGTGGTCGCCGCGGGACGCGCCGACAAGCGTTCCTCGGGGATCGGCTCCCCGCACTCCGTGCAGCGTCCGTACTCGCCCCGCTCCAGGCGCTCCAGCGCCCGGTCCACCTCCAGCAGGTGCTCCCGCGCCCGGGCCAGCAGCGCGGCGACGTGCGCCCGCTCGAATGCCGTGCTGGAACCCTCGGGGTCGTGCTCGTCGTCGACCGCCACCAGCGCGTTCGCCTCGACGATCTGCTCGAACTCCCGGCTCAGTGCGGCGATCCGCTGCCCGGTGCCGGCGCGTTCCGCCAAGAGCTGCTCCCGTGCCGCGGCCCGTGCCGCCGGGGAGAGTGCCGGATCGTGCGGTGAGTCAGCCACGCAAGGGACAACGACGGTACCGCGGTCCGGCATTCCCCGGGCCCCGTGTGTCCACTCCGACGGGCGCGAGCGCGGTCGGCCCGGCCCTTTGGCTCGCCCGGGTGCGGTAGGCCCGCACCGGCAGCGTTCCGGCGCCGGGAGCGGAGGGGCACCCACGGGAGGGGCACCCCCCGTGGGTGCCCCTCCCGGGATTGTCCGACGGACGCCGCGCGAGGCCGCGCCACGGTGTGCCGTGGCGGTCCCGCGCGCCGTCCGTCGGGCTGCCGGCCGCCGGAAGGTCAGGCGGTGCGCAGCGTCAGACCGTAGTGGCCGAGGATCTCGTTGATGGGCTGGTACCAGGTCTCGCCGCCACCGGAGCAGTCGCCCCAGCCGCCGGAGGTGACGCCCTGTGCCTGGTCGCCGCTGATGAAGGAGCCGCCCGAGTCGCCGCCTTCGGCGCACACGCTGGTCTTCGTCATCTGGTGGACGGCGCCCTGGCTGTAGTTGACCGTCTCGTTCTTGGCGAGCACGGTGCCGCAGTGCCAGTGCGAGGTCGACCCCGAGCGGCAGATGGAGGCCCCGACCGGCGCCTCGGCGGAACCGCGCACGAGCCGGTCCGAGACCGTGCCCCAGCCCAGGACGACCGGCTCCGTCCACCACCCGCTGCCGACGTTGACCCAGGCGTAGTCGTTGCCGGGGAACGAGGAGCCCTGGAAGTTGCCGATGTAGGAGCCGTCCCAGCCGTTGACCGCCTGGCCGGCGCCGCCGCAGTGGCCTGCCGTGACGAAGCCGCCCTGGACCGAGAAGCCGATGGAGCAGCGGACGTTGCCGGTGTAGTAGGGGTCTCCACCGACCGTGCCGGCGGACAGGGTCGACGGAGCGTGGTCCGTCGTGCGGACCGTCACCGGTCCCGCTTTGCGTGCCCGTGCCAGAAACTTCTTGACATCGTTGTCAGTCTGCTCGGAGGTGAGGACCTCGACCACGACGCGGTTGGTCTTCCAGTCGACCCGCCAACTGCTCACGCCGCCGGGTGCGTCGAGGGCGTCGATACGCTTCTTCACGGCGTCGAGCTGGGCCGCGGTGCGGTCCACCAGGTCCACGGTCGCGCCGGTGTCCCGCACGGCCGCGGCCTTCTCGCGGTCGGCGACCGCCACGGTCAGTTTTCCGGTCTTCGGGGAGAACCAGGAGCCCGCGTAGGCGCCCCCGGCCGCTCGCCGGGCCTGCTTCTCGGTGGTCCGCGCCTGCTTCTCCGCGGCCAGCCGCTTCTCGGCCTGCTGTTCGCTGAGGCCGAAGTCCCGCTGCATGGCGTTCAGCACGCCGTCCGACGCGGAGGTCTTGTCGGTCTGCGGTTGTGCGTCCGCCGCCGTCGCAGGGAGCAGACCGGCGGCCACGAGGGCTCCGCCGGCCAGCAGCGCGGACAGGAGGGCGCGCGGGGTTCTGGTGCGTCTCATGGGTCGGCCTTTCGTTGTTCCAGCATGTCGTGGGGGTGGAACAGCAAAGCCTGGGAACGATCCCGGGAGATGCCGCTGCGCAGATTAGCGAGGGATCATGGACAGGTCCATGCCAATGTAGCGTCGGTTTTCCGCCATCGACCGGACCGGAGGGCGCGTCAGCTCTCGGACATGCTCGCGCGTTTCCGGCCTCCCGGGCCGCTGGCCCGGAAGGCGGCACGCTGCGGCGCGCGGCGGTCGCCGGTCCTCAGGCGGGACCCGTCATCCGCCGGTGAGGGCCAGGAACCGGTCGACGGCCGTCCGCGCCTGGCCGCTGATGTCGTCCTCACCGGGCGGGCTTTCGCCCAGCAGCACGCGGATCTGGAGGTCGCGCACCGCCAGGCCGTAGAGGAGCTGGAACGCCTCCTCCGGGTCTTCGGTGCGCAGGTGGCCTTCCTCGGCCAGCCGGCCGAGGAAGGTCGTGACCAGCGGTCCGGTGGTGTGCCGGCCGTGCCGCAGCACGAGTCCGGCCAGCTCGGGCGAGGTCATGGCCGCTCGGTTCAGTGCCACCGAGACGTCACCGACGAGCAGTGCCAACAGGTTCCGGGCGATGGCGACAAGAGTGGTGCGGGGGTCGGCCGGCCGGTCGAGAGCTTCGGCGACGGCTGAGTTCACCTGCTCGGCCTGCCGCTCGATGAGCGCGGCGAGCAGCCCGTGGCGGTTGCCGAACCAGGCGTACAGGCTCTCCTTGGACGAGCCCGCGCGTGTGGCGACCGCCTGCATGGTGGTGCCGGTGACGCCGTGTTCCAGGAGTTCCGCGAGGGCGGCGTCCAGAGCGGCCCGGCGCCTCGCCGTCTGCTCACCCGACCGGGGGCGGCCTCGGCGGGGACGGCCGGCTGCGGGTGTGGTCATGGGTACCTCCGGCTTCCAATTATCCGAACGCATGGGTACGGTTTTAAGCGAACGCTTCAGTTCGATTCTATTCGGCTCCGGAGGCCCCCATGGCGCAGTCACTGTCCCCGTCCCTCCCGCCCGGCGCCCCTTCGTCGTCCTCCGCGGGGCCGAGGGCCGCCGCGGTCCGGCGCACCCGGGGCGGCGCCCTGGTGTCGGCCGCGCTGGCCATGGGGCTCATCTCGGGCTTCTTCTACGCCTACGCCTGCTCCGTCATGATCGGGCTGGCGCGTCTCGACGACCGCACGTTCATCGACACGATGCAATGGATCAACGCCACGGTGCGCAACCGGTGGTTCGCCCCCAGCTTCTTCGGTGCTCTCGCCCTGACCGCCGCGGCCGTCCTGGTGCATCTGCCGCGCGACGGGCGGCGGGTGCTCCCGTGGGCGGTCGCGGCCCTCGCCTTCTACGGCGCGGCCTTCGGCATCACCCTGGGGGTCCATGTGCCGCTCAACGACGACCTGGCCGCGGCCGGCGACCCCGCCGTCCTGGGCGACCCCTCGGCGGTCCGCGCCGCTTTCGAGGACCGCTGGGTGGCCTGGAACGCCGCCCGCACCGTCGCCTCGACCGCCGCGCTGGCCTGTCTGCTCCGGGCCCTGGTCCTGCACGGCCGGGAGGCCGGGCTCCAGGGGCGGCCGCCCCGCCGGTGACACGCGACGCCGGCGGAGCCGCTGCGGGCAGCCGCGCGGAAGACGGAAGTCGTCAGGAGCGCCGAACCGTTGCTCGGGCGGGAGTGTGCACGCGGGGCGGCGAGACACGCGGAGCAGAGGGTCGGAGACTTCGGTGCGGTCACTTAAGGTGTGCATTCGCATGCAGTGAGTCACGAGTGATCGGCATTCACCCGCCAGGAGCAGACATGTCCACCTCGCTGGTTTCGCGGCCGTCCGGTTCGCGCCCGTCCGGTCAGCGGCGTCCGGGCCATACCGTGGTGCGGTGGCTGACGACAACCGATCACAAGACGATCGGCAGCCTCTACCTCAGCACGTCGTTCCTCTTCTTCCTGATCGCCGGTGTGATGGCGCTCGTCATGCGGGCGGAGCTGGCGCGTCCCGGCCTCCAGATCGTCTCGCAGGAACAGTACAACCAGGCCTTCACCATGCACGGCGCGATCATGCTGATCGTCTTCGCGACGCCCCTGTTCACCGGGTTCGCGAACTGGATCATGCCCCTGCAGATCGGGGCGCCGGACGTGGCCTTCCCCCGGCTGAACGCCTTCTCCTACTGGGTGTACCTCTTCGGCTCGCTCATCGTGCTCGGCTCGCTGCTCACTCCGCAGGGCGCCCCTGACTTCGGCTGGACCGCCTACTCGCCGCTCTCCGACGGGGTGCACACACCGGCTGTCGGCGCGGACATGTGGATCATGGGGCTCGCGTTCTCGGGCTTCGGCACCATTCTGGGATCGGTCAACTTCCTCGCCACCATCATCTGCATGCGCGCTCCCGGGATGACCATGTTCCGGATGCCCATCTTCACCTGGAACGTGCTGCTGACCGCCGTGCTGGTGCTGATGGCCTTCCCGATTCTGACCGCGGCGCTGTTCGCGCTCGAGGCCGACCGCAAGTTCGGCGCACACGTCTTCGACGCGGCGAACGGCGGCGCGTTGCTGTGGCAGCACCTCTTCTGGTTCTGGGGGCACCCGGAGGTCTACATCATCGCGCTGCCGTTCTTCGGCATCGTCTCGGACATCTTTCCGGTGTTCGCGCGCAAGCCGGTCTTCGGCTACGTCGGACTCGTCGGCGCCACCATCACCATCACCGGGTTGTCCATGACGGTATGGGCACACCACATGTTCGTGACCGGCGGCGTGCTTCTGCCGTTTTTCTCCTTCATGTCCTTCCTGATCGCCGTACCCACCGGGGTGAAGTTCTTCAACTGGATCGGCACCATGTGGAAGGGCTCGCTCTCCTTCGAGACCCCGATGCTGTGGTCGGTCGGCTTCCTCGTGACCTTCCTCTTCGGCGGCCTGACCGGCGTGCTGCTGGCCTCGCCCCCCATGGACTTCCACGTCTCCGACTCGTACTTCGTCGTGGCCCACTTCCACTACACCGTCTTCGGCACCGTCGTCTTCGCGATGTTCGCCGGGTTCTACTTCTGGTGGCCCAAGTGGACCGGCAGGATGCTCGACGAACGCCTCGGAAAGATCCACTTCTGGACCCTGTTCGTGGGCTTCCACGCCACCTTCCTGGTCCAGCACTGGATCGGTGCCGAGGGCATGCCCCGCCGCTACGCGGACTATCTCGCCGCCGACGGGTTCACCGCGCTGAACACATTCTCGACCATCGGGTCCTTCCTGCTGGGCTCCTCGATGCTCCCGTTCCTCTACAACGTGTGGAAGACCGCAAAAACAGCCGAGCACGTCCACGAGGACGACCCCTGGGGCTTCGGCCGCTCTCTCGAATGGGCCACCTCCTGCCCTCCGCCCCGGCACAATTTCGTCACCCTGCCCAAGATCCGGTCCGAGTCGCCCGCCTTCGACTTCCACCACCCGAGCATCTCGGCACTCGACGACAGCGAGAACATCGACCGGCCCCGGGCGACCGGCTCCGGCCCGGCCCGGCCCGCTCGGGGACAGCTGCCCGACGCCGGGAGCTGAGACACCCCATGGGAACCGGGAAATCCCCCGAAGGAGAGGTCGGCGAGGGCATCCGGCGGATCGAGGGCCATCTGCTGTGGCAGCGGCAGCTGAGCGACGCCAGGGCGCGCGCCGAACACGCCGTCGCCCCGCTGGACTGGCTCACCGGGGCGGAACGCGAGGATGTGGTCCGCCGCGTCGCCGATGCCCTCGCTGACGGCTCCCGCGCTGCCCTGCGGGAGACCGCGCAGCGCGCCGTCTCCCTGCGCCGCGAGTACGAGGACCGGTACGCCGTGCTGAAACGGAGAGTCGTGGGCTGGGCGTTCTGCGGACTCGCGGTGGTCGGCTTCGTCGAGGGCCTGCTGCTGATGAGGTGACAACCGGTCCCGGCGGCGTCCGTCGCCGCGGCGACTCACCCGATCCTCGTCGGCCGAATCTGGATTCCCCGCCGGGATGCTGAACACATGATGCGCATCAGAGTGCTGTGCGAGTCCCAGGACAGCGAAGCCGTGGTCGACCTCCTCGGCGCGGAACCGGGCGTCGCGCACCTCACCGTTGCCGGAGGCGTCGGCAAGCAGCCCACCGGAGACCTGATCGAGGCGGCCATCGCCCGCGAGGTCGTGGAACGGGTGCTGCACCGGCTGACCGAGCACGGCGTGCACCACCGGGGCGAGATCACCCTCGACCAGATCGACACGATGGTCTCCGAGACCGCCGAGGCCGCCGAACAGGCCGTCCCCGGAGCGGGGGCCGAGGCCGTCATCTGGGACGAGCTCATCGACACCACGGGCGAGGAGAGCCAGCTCAACCCGGTCTTCCTCGCCTTCCTGACGATCGCCTGCCTGCTCGCCACCGTCGGGGTGCTCACCGACTCGGCCATCACCATCGTGGGCGCCATGGTGGTGAGCCCGGACTTCGGCCCGCTGGCCGCGCTCGCGGTCGCCCTCGCGGTGCGGCGGCGCGGCCTGGCGGCCCGGGCCGGGCTCGCGCTCGGGGTGGGGTTCCCGCTGGCGATGCTGGTCACCGCCGCGTTCGCGTGGCTGGGCCGGCGCGCGGGGCTGTTCGGGCCCGCCGACCTGACCGGTCTGCACGAGGTGTCGTTCATCTACCAGGTGGGCCCGTACTCCGTCGTCGTCGCGCTGCTCGCCGGCGTCGCCGGGATGCTGGCGCTCACTTCGGCGAAGCCGGGCGCGCTGGTGGGCGTGTTCATCTCGGTCACCACCGTGCCCGCCGCCGGATTCGCCGTCCTCGCCGCCGTCACCGAGGACTGGCGGCGCTGCGGTGGGTCGGTGCTGCAACTGCTCGTCAACCTCGTGGGAGTGGCCGTCGCCGGAGGGCTCACCCTGCTCGTCTGCCGGGGACGGGTGCCCGGTCCCGGCCGGATGCTGCGGGAGCATCGCCCCTCCCGGAGGTGACCGCGCAGTCCTCCGCCGGGCCGGTCCGGACGGGACCGGTGGCGGCGGGGCCGAGCGGCGCGTCCGCGCCGGGCGTCTGACGGAGCGCGTCCGCGCCGGGCTGACGGAGCGCGTCCGCGCTCAGCGTTTCACGGCCACTCCTGCCCATACTCCGGCCTCGGCTGCGGAGATGGTGCCGGGGAGCTGGCGTATCGGTCCCAGGTCGAGGTCCATCCGCCATTCGCAAGTGGGAGTGATGCCCGGATCCAGCAGATCCAGGCCGTCGAAGAAGAGCGCGGTCTCCTCGCGGGTCCGGAACTGGGTGGGGGTGACGGCCTTGCGGTAGTGCTCGGCCAGTGCGGCCATCCGGCCGTCGTCCATGTCGAGCGCCGCGTGCGAGAGCACCAGCGCACTGCCCGGCGCCAGGGGCGCGAGCAGCTGGCGCATGAGTCCGTACGGATCGTCCTCGTCCGGGATGAAGTGCAGCAGCGCCACCACCGACAGCGCGATCGGGGCGCCGAAGTCCAGAGTCCGGTGCGCACGTTCCAGGATCCGCTGCGGTTCGCGGATGTCCGCCTCGATGTAGTCCGTCTTCCCCTCCGGCGTGCTGCTCATCAGCGCACGGGCATGCGCGAGGACGATCGGATCGTTGTCCGAGTAGACGACGCGTGCCCCGGGGCTGATCGCCTGGGTCACCTGATGCAGGTTGGGCTCGGTCGGAATGCCGGTTCCGATGTCCAGGAACTGGCGGATGCCGAGGTCCTGCGCGACGAACCGGGCCGCCCGGTGCATGAACTCCCGGTTCTGCCGGGCGGCGACCATCGCGTGCGGATTCGCGGACAGCGCGGGCACCGCGGCTTCGCGGTCCACGGCGTAGTGCGTCTTCCCGCCGAGGAAGTAGTCGTACAGGCGGGCGGTATGGGGTTTCGTACCCGGTTGCGGAACCTGGTGACCTGCCTCGTCCATCGTGTCCTCCTCAGCTGCGGCAGCAATGGATCACCATCATCGGCCAGTTCGGTCCGCTCCGTGCAGCTTCCGCGCGGATTCGTGCGGGCATGGCGCACAACGGCGCATCCGGCAGAGCCTCCTACCGACTTCCCACCGCACACTCCGGGAGCACGACGGGCGGGACCGCGCCGCACCGTGCCCGTGTACGCCCCGGGGCTTCCCGTCCGGGGCGCACCACCGCGTCCGAGGGGCGCGGGAGGCGCGGGTGTACAGCCCCCCCGTCACCTGCGGGGACGAGGATGTCGCCCCGAACGAGGGAACGCGTGGGCCAATCCGCCCCCGTCCGGGCGCCGGGCGCAAGGATGCGGCCATGTCGTCCTCACGTCTTCGCTCTCTCGCCCGCCGGGCGCTGCCGCTCGTCCTCATCGCCCAGGCCGCTCTCGGGGCGGCCGCCGCCCCGGCCGCCGCGTGTCCCGGGAGCACCTGCGGCGGCTCCGTCGTCGTGGCTCCGCTCTCCCAGGAGCCGCCCGACCCGGGCCCCTGCACCAGCCCGGAGAAGGTCGTGTGTATGATCCGGGCCGAGGCTCCGGAGGGGCGTGCCGAGTCCCGCGAGGTCCGGATGCGCTACCACGCGCTGCTGGGCGAGATGGATCGCAGGGAGTGTGCGATGCGCGCCCGGGGCCGCTCGGAGGAGGAGATCGCCCGGGAGCTGGTGCGGATGCGCAACGAGGCCAAGGAGATCACCCGCGCCGGGATGTCGGCGGCGGAGGTGAGGCGGCTGGAGGAGCGCAACCAGGAGAAGTACGGCAACCCGCTGGGCCCCACAGCTGACCAGCTGCACGCCAAGTACGGCTCCTGGCGGGCGGTCAGCGACGCCGCGACCCGCTCCAGCCGTGCCGTGGACAGCGAACTGGGGCTGGAGTACCGGCCCTGCCCCTGCGGTACGGAGGCGTCGTCGCGCACGGCGGCCCTCCTCGGCTGACACCGCGCCGGTCTGCGGGGGCGCATCGGGCCTCGTCGGTCCGGTCGGTCTTCCCGCGGGGCCGGAACCTTCGCGCGCGGTCGGCAGTTCTACAGTGCTGTAGACGCCGGTTGTCAAGACCACCGGCCGAGAAGCGAGCCGGAGCAGTCGCCCGGGCTCCACCGTTCCAAACTGGAGGCTTACGGATGATCACGCTGACGAAGGAAGACGAGCCGGCCGACCTGGACGGCGTCACGCACCTGTCCATCGGTGCGTCCTGGGACCCCACCGCCGGGAGCAGCGGAGGGGTACTGGGCAAGATCCGCCGCAAGGCGGGCACCGACCTCGACCTGATCGCGATCGCCATGCAGGGACCGGACCCGGTGCGGATAGCAGGTCTGGACTCCCTCGACCCGTTGGGGAACGGATCGCTGCTGCACACGGGCGACAATCAGACCGGGCACGGGGACGGGGACGACGAGACGGTGACCGTCGAGTTCGAACGGATCCCGTCCAACCTCACCTCGATCGTCTTCGTCGCGGCCGCCTACAAGCGGGGCAGCGCGTTCCAGCGGGCGCGGAACATCAGCTTCAAGGTGTACGACGCGACGGGCGGCAGTTCCCAGCAGGTCGCCGACATCTGGCCGAGCCTGCTCACCGACGACAACGCCTGTGCTGTGGCCAAGGCGATGCGGGTCGGCACCGGCTGGAAGCTCAAGGTGATCAACGAGACCGGGAAGGTCAAGCAGGGCAACGAGCAGTCCCTGATGCGCTTCGCCGTGGACAAGTGAGCGGCGTCCGGCAGCTTCTCCGCCGGGCCGCCGGGCCGGTGCGGTCTTCCGCGCGCTGAGGCGACTTCCGCCGCACCGTGCGGCCCCGCTGCGGGAGGGCCGAGTGACGGCGGTGCTGCGTGTGCCACGAGGGGCGGCCTTCCGGGGCCGCCCCTCGGACCGTTCGCAACAACCCGACCCGGCACGGCGCTGACCTGTGACACCCGGGTCGTCCGCCCGCGCAGCGCTCGCTCACGGCGGCACATGGACCGGGCCCGGCGTACGGACCGAGCCCGCGGCGTCGAAGGGGCGGGCACCGCGGGGCGGACTCAACCGGCTGCGGATGCCGACCGGTTGAGATGCCTCCAGGTCCGTATCAATTGGCTGAACTCCTTGACCTGGACCAGGACGTGGTCCCGCGCGGCGTTCTCGGCGGTCTCCGCGTCGCCGGCTGCGATGGCCTCGGCTATCCGGCTGTGCTCGGTCAGGGAGCGCCGCATGCGGTCGGGCACCCGCAACTGCAGCCGCCGGTAAGGCTGCAGGACTCTTTTGAGCGCGTGTACCTGCTGGCGCAGATATTCGTTGCCGCAGGAGTCGTAGACGATGCCGTGGAAGCAGGCGTTGGCGTAGTAGTAGCGGTCGGCGTCGCCGGCCAGCGCGTGGATCTCGCATTCGCGCAGCGCGCGTTCCAACTCGTCCAGCGCCTCCTGTTCGATCCGCCGGGCGGAGAGCCGCGCCGCCATCCCCTCGAGTTCCGCCATGACTTCGAACCGCTCGGCCAGTTCGGAGACGCTCAACTCGGTGACGTACGTGCCCTGTTTGGCGCGGATCTGCACCAGTCCGGACCGCTCCAGTGCCTGGAGGGCTTCCCGGACCGGTGTGCGGGAGCAGCCGAACTCCCGCTCCAGCCGCGCGGGGTCCAGCCGCTCGCCGGGGCGGTAGCGGCCGTCGACGACGGCGTTCTCCAGCGCGTCCCGTACGCGCTGGGATTCCGGGACTCGAGCCATGCGCACCTCCGAACGGTCAGGTTATCCCGTCATCCATGGCGCCCAGGGGGTAGCGCGCCATACTCATGTGCTTTACGGTGCGGCTGTTATATACATCACGCCCCATGATGCATACCCAGGGGCGACGGGACGCGGAGGGCGGGAATGGAACCTCAGGACGGCAGGCTGCTGACCGGGCAGTACCGGAACTCCGGCAGCCGCCCGGACCCCACCCGGGCGGCCGGAGGCCACCGCCACCCTCCGCTGGACCGGCTGTCGGCGGCCTGCGAGGTGCTGATGGGGCACGCGGGCGAAGCCTCGATGCGCACGGTGGCGGCAGCCGCCCTCGCTGCCTACGGCGAACTCGACGACCACGGCAAGCGGGCGTTCTTCACCCGCGTCACCAGCGCCTACGACGCCTCGCCCGACCGGGTCCGCACCGCCTTCCGCAGTTGGGAGGCGGCCCGCAGCCGCGGATCCCGGGGCGCGGAGGAACTGGTCCAGCTCTTCGACGAGGTCGAGCCGCCCCGCCAACTGCTGCTGCGCCGGATGAACCACGCGCCCGGCGCCACCCTCGCCCTGGTCGGCATGCGTGCGGATCTGCGTCGGCTGATGCGCTCCGACCCGCGGCTGCGGCCCCTCGACCACGACTTCCACCACCTGCTCACCTCCTGGTTCAACCGCGGCTTTCTGCGGATGTCGGAGGTCGGCTGGGAGGCGCCCGAGGAACTGCACCAGTACCTGCTGCGCGGCGAGAAGGTGCATCCGATGGCGAGCAGGGCCGAACTCCGGCGCCGCCTGCAGCCCGAGGACCGCCGCGTCTACGCCTTCTTCCACCCCGCCACCGGGGACGTGCCGCTGATCTTCGTGGAGATCGCCCTCGTCCGGGGGATGCCGGACAGCATCGCGCCTCTGCTGGAGCCCGGACCGGCACTGGACCCCGCGCAGGCGGACACGGCCGCTCTCTACTCGATCAACAACGCCCTGGACGGCCTGGCCGGAGTCTCCTTCGGCAGCTTCCTCATCAAGCAGGTCATCGAAGACGTGGGGGAGCAGCTTCCGCAGCTGCGGCAGTTCGCCACGCTCTCGCCCGTCCCCGGCTTCCGGCGCTGGCTCACCGAGCAGGCCGAGCGGGAGGACGGACTGCGGACGCTGCTCGCGGAACTGGAGTCGGCGGAGCGGCAGGGAGATCCCGCGGCCGCGGACGTCGAAGGGACGCGTTCCCGGCTCCTGCCGGTGCTGGCCCGGTACATCGCCGTCGAACGGCACGAGGACGGCCGTCCGCTCGACCCGGTCGCCCGGTTCCACCTGGGCAACGGGGCCGCCGCCTGGCAGGTCAACTGGCCGGCGAACGAGGCACCGGAGGCCTGGCGGCAGTCCTTCGGCGCGATGGTCAACTACCGCTACGAGCCGGAGCACGTCGAGCGGCGGCACGAGGAGTTCGTCCGCCACCGCACGGTGGCACTGGGCGGTCCGCTGCGAGCCGCCCTGCCGCACCACGACCGGCCCCCCGCCGCGGGGACCGGCACGGCGGACGGCCGGACCGCGCAGCGCGGGTCAGCGCACCCCCGGAGCTGACGCCCGTATCGGCGGCGCGCACGGTGCAACCGGACGGACCGTCCAGCGCAGCAGTGCCGACCACGCACATCAACAGAAAGGAGCACTCCGGATGGCACCCTTCCCGACCATCCACCGGGCCTTCGCCGAGCAGGCGGAGCGGCGGCCGGACAAGGCCCTCTTCGAACTGCCCGGCGGGCGGGTCCTCACCTACGGCGACACCGCGACGGCGGTGCGCCGGATCGCCGCCCGGCTCGTCGCCGACGGCGTCGCCCCGGGCGACCGGGTCGCCATGCAGGTGGAGAAGTCCCCGGAGGCCGTCGCGCTGTATCTGGCGACGCTGCGGATCGGCGGGGTCTTCCTGCCGCTCAACCCCGCCTACACCGGTGCGGAGACGGACTACTTCCTCCAGGACGCCGAGCCGCGGGTGCTCGTGTGCGCTCCGCGGCACCGAGCCGCACACGCGCACCACGAAGCGACCGGACTCGTGGTCGAGACGCTGGGCACCGACGGCGACGGCAGCCTCCTCGACGCTCCGGAGGACGGCGGTGCCGTACCGGTCCACGAGGCCGCCGCCGGCGACCCGGCGGCGATCCTGTACACCTCCGGTACGACCGGCCGCTCCAAGGGCGCGGTGCTCACCCACGGCAACCTGACCAGCAACTGCGAAGCGCTGCTGGAGAGCTGGCGCTTCACCGCGGAGGACCGGCTGATCCACGCCTTGCCCGTCTTCCACATCCACGGGCTGTTCGTCGCGGCGAACATGGCGCTGACCTCCGGTGCCTCCATGTACTACCTGCCGAAGTTCGACCCGGACCAGATCCTCGACCTGCTGCCGACGGCCACGGTGCTGATGGGTGTGCCCACCTTCTACACCCGGCTGCTGAGGAACGAGCGCCTCACCCGGGAGTCCTGCGCCGCCATGCGGCTCTTCGTCTCCGGCTCGGCCCCGCTGCTCGCGAGCGACCACGCGGCGTTCGAGGCCCGTACCGGCCACGCCATCCTGGAGCGCTACGGGATGACCGAGACCGGTATGAACGCCACCAACCCCTGCACCGGCGGCCCCCGCAAGCCCGGTACGGTCGGCAGGCCGCTCCCGGGCACCGAGATCCGGGTGGTGGACGCAGGAACCGGCCGGGTGCTGCCCCACGGCGAGGTCGGCAGCATCGAGGTCCGCGGCCCCAACGTCTTCACCGGCTACTGGCGGATGCCCGAGAAGACCGCCTCGGAGTTCCGTGCCGACGGGTTCTTCGTCACCGGCGATCTGGGCCGCTTCGACGAGGACGGCTATCTGAGCATCGTCGGCCGGGGCAAGGACCTGGTGATCTCCGGTGGTTACAACATCTACCCCAAGGAGGTCGAGGAACTGCTCGACGCCCACCCGCAGGTGCTGGAGTCCGCGGTGATCGGGGTGCCCCACCCGGACTTCGGCGAGACCGTGGTCGCCGTCGTCGTCCCGGTCCCGGGGCAGCGGCCACGGGAGGGCGAACTGCTGGACTTCGTCGCGGGCGATCTGGCCCGGTTCAAACACCCACGTGCCGTTCGCGTCGTCGAGACGCTGCCGCGCAATGTCATGGGCAAGGTGCAGAAGGCCGAACTGCGTGCACGCTACGGCGACCTGTTCGCCGGGGTGGGTGCCTGACTCCCGGAGTCGGACGCCCCCATGTCCCCACACCCCGCGGCGTCTCCCGCCTCGGCGGGCTCCACGCCCCCAGGGGCCGCCGAGCGGACCGATGAGCCGCTCGGCCCGGCCGCTTGATTTTCCGGTTTCAACAGTCTCTCAGTGCGGAGAAGACGATGGTTATCCATGGAGTGGCAGCACTGGCGTTGTGCATGCTCGCGGGCACGCTCGTCGGTGAGGTGCTCGGCGCCGCTGTCGGTGTCGACGCCAACGTCGGCGGAGTCGGGTTCGCCATGATCATGCTGGTGCTGGTCACCAGTTGGCTCCGGAGGAAGGGCTGGTTCCCCGAACCCAGTGAGCAGGGAGTGCTCTTCTGGAGCGCGCTGTACATACCGATCGTCATCGCCATGGCCGCCACCCAGAACGTGGTCAAGGCGGTCACCGGCGGTCCGATGGCCATCCTGGCGGGCCTCGCCGCGCTCGTCGCGGGAGGCGCTCTGGTACCGGTGCTGGGGCGGATGGGCGGGACGGCGGAGCCGCTGCCGCCGCAGGCCGCCGAGGAAAAGCAGGAGGTCTGAGATGGACACGCTCGTCTCCGTCTTCGAGGACAACGGTCTCCTGGTGGCCTTCGCGCTGATCGGCGGGCTGATGATGCTCTCCGGCTGGCTCTCCAAGGCCCTGACCCGGGGCCGGCTGCAGGGGTCCGCCGTCGCCATCCTGCTCGGGCTGGTGCTCGCCTACTGGGGAGGTGCGGCGACCGGCGGCGAGGACGGGCTGGCCGACTTCGCCGCGTTCTCCGGGCTGAGCCTGATGGGCGGCGCGATGCTGCGGGACTTCGCCATCGTCGCCACCGCGTACGGCGTCGACCTTCAGCAGATCAAGCGGGCCGGACCGGCGGGCGCGCTCTCGGTCCTGCTGGGAGTGCTCGTCTCGTTCGTGGCGGGGTCCGTCGTCGCGGCGGCCTTCGGCTACACGGACGCCGCGTCGATGGCGACCATCGGTGCCGGTGCGGCCACCTACATCGTCGGCCCGGTGACCGGCACGGCGGTGGGCGCCAGTTCGGAGGTCATCGCCCTGTCGGTGGCGGCCGGACTGGTGAAGTCCGTCGTGGTGATGGTGGGGACGCCGCTGATCGCCCCCATGATCGGTCTGAACAACCCGAAGACCGCGATGGCCTTCGGCGGCCTGATGGGCACCACTTCCGGCGTGGCGGGCGGCCTGGCGGCCACCGACAAGCGGCTGGTGCCCTACGGCGCCATGACGGCCACCTTCTACACCGGCGTGGGCTGCCTGCTCGGCCCCTCGCTGCTGTACGTGACGCTGCGGGCGATCGTCGGCGGATGAGACGGCCGGCCGCCCGTCGCGGTCCCGGTGCGCCGCGCCCGGAGCTCTCTTCGGTGGCGGCGCGCCGGACCGCGGGGAGGGAGCCGCTGTCGGCGGTACGCGGGAGACGCCGCCCGTCCGTCCGCTGGGAGGAGACGGACGGCCGTCCGGCCCGGCGGCTGCGCCGCGAGGGCCACTACGCCCGGGTGAGCACGGCCGCCAGCTCCTCCAGACCGTCCGTCCGCAGCTCGAAGGTGTCACCCGGCGCCGGCGGATCGCCGACCGGCCGCTGGACATAGGCGGTGCACATCCCCGCCGCCTGGGCGCCCCGGAGGTCCCAGGCGTGGGCGGCGACCATCAGCACCCGCTCCGCCGGGCAGCCCGCCGCGTCGAGCGCGAGCTGGTAGACCTCCGGTGCGGGCTTGTAGGCGCGGGCGTCCTCGGCGGACAGCGCCTGGTGCCAGCGCAGGCCCGCGAAGTGGTTGAGGCGGGGGAGCACGGCTCGGCCGGCGTTGGAGAGACCCAGCACGGGGAAGCGCCGCGCGATGCGGGCGAGCCCGGTCTGCGAGTCCTCCCATGGGGGCAGCCGCCGCCCCGCGCCGGCCAGCCGCTCGACGGCCGCCGGATCGGCGACTCCGGCGCGGTCGGCCACCCGGTGCGCCGCCTCGCGGTCGATGACGTCGGTGCCCGCATAGGCCCGTCGCCCCTCCCGGATGCGTTCCTGCTCGTGCGCGACGTGCTCGTGCCACACCGCGAGCAGTCGGTCCGCGGACACGTCGTCGGCGTCGGGCACCGCCTCGCGGACGGCGGCCCGGAGGCCGCCGGGCTCGTCGACCATCGTTCCGAGCACGTCGAATACGACGACCTCGATGTCGGGTGTCTCGGCCATCCGGTCTCCTGCTCCTGGTGTCGGGCCGGCGGTGGGCCCGGCTCTGTCACGGACACCGGTGCGACTGGGGTCCGCCCGGTGCCTGCGCACGCTCCGCGTGGATGCGGTCGCCGTGCGCGGCGGGCGGTCCGGCGCACCGGACGTCTCCGTCACCGGTTCAGATGGTGACGGAGTCTGTCCGCTGATTGTTGCGCCGTGACGCGTCACCGGTCAAGATGGTGATGTGAGATTCGCATTCGTCAGCGGCAATCCGGCCCTGGACCTGGTGGGCACCGTGGGATACCGGCGGGACGAGCCCGTGGACCTGCTGGACGCCCCTGCCGCTCTTGAGCAGTGGGTCCGGGAGTGCGAGGAGCTGCCCGATCATGTGACCGCCGACGCCGCGGACTTCGCCTCCGCGCTGCGGCTGCGGGAGGCGGTCCACCGGCTGGCGCTCGACCGCCTGGCGGGCCGCCCCTTCGCGCCCGCCGAACTGGACGTCGTCAACAGCGCCGCCGCCGGGCCGGTACCCGCGGTCGAACTCGGCGACGGAGGTCTGCGCCGGTCGGGGGATCTGCGCTCCGCGCTGGTCCAGGTCGCCCGCAGCGCGGTCGCCGTGCTGGCCGACCGCAGTGTGCCGCTGAAGGAGTGCGGCCGCGCGGGCTGCACCCGCCTCTACCTCGACCGCTCCCGCGGTGCACGCCGTACCTGGTGCGGTATGGACGCCTGCGGCAACCGCGTCAAGGCCGCCGCCTACCGCGCCCGCCGGCAGGCGGCCCGGCAGGGCCCCGAGGCGGCGGGCCGGTCAGGGGCGGCCCCGGGGACGGAACGCGCGGGGTAGGCGGCACAGGCGTCGGTCGCTTCGCCGCGCTCCTCCGCACGGCCGGTCGCCCGAGGCGGCCCGCCCAGACCGCAGACGCCGTCGTCTCCGTGCCGTCCGCCGCGCGTGCTCCCGGCTGCGGCGCACCCGGCGACCGCGTCGCGGAGCCGTTCGGACGCACGCGTCGGCGCGTCGCTGCGGTGTCCGCCGCCCCGCTTGCGAGTCTGGAATGGGCGACGCGTCCGACGGAGCGGCCAGCGGCTCGGCGGGCCCTCGGCCCCGTGTGATCCGGCCCGCCGCCGGAGTGCGAACGTGCGGGAACGGGAGGATACGCGGATGCCCGGTTCTGCCGCCGGTGACGAGGTCGGTGCTGCGGCGTCTCAGCGGGTCGGCGGACAGCCGGTCCGCGATCAGCGCACCGAGGCGGACGCGCGAGCCGATGCCGGCAAGGGCTCCGACGAGGGGCTCGGTTCCGCGCAGGCGGCCGCCCGGCGGGAGTGCTACGGGCCCAACGCCGTCGAGGAGGAGGAACGCAGCGTCCTCCGGGAGTTCCTGTCCCATTTCTGGGGACCGATCCCGTGGATGATCGAGGCGGCCCTGGTGCTGACGGCGGTGACAGGTCGCTGGGTCGACTTCGCGATCATTCTGGCCCTGCTGCTCCTCAACGGGGTCGTCGGGTTCTGGGAGGAGCATCAGGCGCAGAACGCGATCGCCGCCCTCGCCGAGCGGCTGGCGAAGGTGGCGCGGGTCAGGCGCGACGGGGAGTGAGACGACGGTTCCGGCCGCCGAGCTGGTCCCGGGGGATCTGGTACGGATCGACCGCGGAGGCGTGGTGCCCGCGGACGGGGTCGTGGTCGAGGGCGGCAGCGAGGCGGACGAGTCGGCGCTCACCGGGGAGTCACTGCCGGCGGTCAAGGACGTCGGTGACGGCATGTACTCCGGATCGGCGGTGTCGCGCGGCGGATCCGCGATGCGGGTCCTGGCCACCGGTGCGGACACCGTGTTCGGCCGCACGGCCCAGCTCGCGGGCCGGGCGGCTCCGGTGAGCCACTTCCAGCGCGCGGTCGTCGACATCGGCAAGTATCTGAGTCTGCTCGCGCTCGGATTGGTCGTCGTGATCATCTTGCTCTCGCTGCTGCGCGGCACCGGCGTGAGCCGCACGCTGGAGTTCGCGCTGGTCGTGGTCATCGCCTCGATTCCGGTGGCCCTCCCCGCGGTGCTGTCGGTGACCATGGCCGTCGGAGCCCGGTATCTGGCCAAGCGGGAGGCGGTGGTCAGCCATCTGCCTGCGGTGGAGGAAATGGCCGGAGTGGACGTGCTGTGCGCGGACAAGACCGGCACGATCACCCGCAACGAACTGGCCGTGGCCGAAGTCTTCGTCCTGGCGGAGGGGGTCGAGGAGGGACAGGTGCTGCTGCAGGCAGCCCTCACGGCCGAGCCTGGGGGCGGCGATCCCGTCGACGAGGCGATCCTCCAGGCGTGCGGGGCGGAACGGCCGGCGGACTGGGAGGTCGTCGACTTCACGCCGTTCGACTCCGCCCGCAAATTCGCCCGCGCGCGGGTGCGGGGCCCCGGGCCGGAAAGGGCCGTGGCCAAGGGAGCTGTGCAGGCCGTGCTCGGCCTCGCGCAGGGGGACGATGCGCTCGCGGGGCGTGCGGAGGAGGTGGCACGTGGCTTCGCGCGCCGGGGATACCGCGCGATGGCCGTCGCCTGTACGGACGGCGGCGCGTGGCGGGTGACGGGCATGATCGGATTGCAGGACCCGCCGCGTGCGGATTCCCGGACGACCCTGGAAGCGGCGGGGCGGCTGGGCGTGCAGGTCAGGATGGTGACCGGGGACCGGGTGGAGATCGCGCGCGAGGTCTGCGCACGCGTGGGCCTGGGCACCGGAATCCTGGAGTCGAGCCGGATCGAACAGCTCCGGGGCGAGGAACTCGCCCGCGTGGTCGAGGGGGCGGACGGGTTCGCGCAGGTGGTGCCCGAGGACAAGTACCGCATCGTGCAGGCCCTGCAGGAGCACGGGCACATCGTCGGCATGACCGGCGACGGAGTGAACGACGCTCCGGCCCTGCACCGCGCGGACGCCGGTATCGCGGTCTGCGGCGCCACCGACGCGGCACGGGCGGCCTCCGACATCGTCTTTCTCGCGGCGGGGCTCTCGACGATCGTCGAGGCCGTTCACCGGTCCCGAGAGGTCTTCCGGCGGATGAAGAACTATGCGATCTACCGGATCACCGAGACGCTCCGTGTCGTGCTCTTCGTCACCGCCACGATCGTGGCGTTCGCCTTCTTCCCGGTCACGCCGGTCCAGGTGGTCCTCCTGGCCATCCTCAACGACGCGGCCGTGCTGTCCATCGCCTACGACCGGGTACGGCCCTCCCCGAGGCCGGAACGCTGGGACCTGACCGAGGTCATGGCGATTGCGGCCGTTCTGGGCCTGTTCGGCCTGGCCTCGACTTTCGTGCTGGTCTGGGCGACCCACCTGCCGCTCGGACTGCCGGATACGCAGGTGCGCACCCTGGTCTACCTCAAGTTGTCGGTCAGCGGACATCTCACCGTCTTCCTCGCCCGCACGCGCGGTCCGTTCTGGTCCTACCGACCCTCATGGATCCTGCTCACCGCCGTGATCGGCACCCAGATCGTCGCCACGGTGATCGCCTTGGCCGGCTTCCTGATGCATCCCGTCGGCTGGGGCCCGGTGGGGCTGGTGTGGGGTTGGGCCTTCGCGGAGTTCCTGCTGCTCGACCCGGTCAAGCTGCTGGCCTACCGGGTTCTCGGGCGGCGGGGGAGTGCGGAGGGCGCCGCGACCTGATCCGCCGGAGGGGTCGCGGTCCGGTGCCGACGCCCCCGGGCACCGGTGCTGCTGCGCCGAGATGCGGGTGCGGCCCCGCTCGCGCAGACTGTGGGGGGCGATCGTGATCAGTGGAGCAGCCATGCACGAATCCGGTACGGGGGGTGCAGGCGCCGAAGGGCCCCGGTGGCGTCCCCTGGTATCGGAGGCCTTCAAGTTCGGGCTCGTCGGTGGGGTCGGGATCGCCGTGAATTTCGCGGTTTTCGACCTGAGTCGTCTCCTCACCCCGCTGAGTGTGTTCTGGTGCGGGTTCGTGGGGACGGGCGTGGCGATCGTCGGCAATTATCTCGGATTCCGGTACTTCACCTACCGCGACCGGGACAAGCGGCGCCGCCTCCGGGAGTTCGTCCTGTTCGTCCTCTTCAGTTTGGCCGGGCTCGTCATCGAGAACGGGACGCTGTACGCCGCTACGGTCCGGCTCGGCTGGGAGAGCCCGTTGCAGAGCAATCTGGCCAAAGCCGTGGGGATCGTGGCTGCGACCTGTTTCCGGTTCCTCACCTACCGGACGTGGGTCTTCCGGCCGAACCGTCGGCTCGCCGCGCCGGCTGAAGCCGGGGCCCCTGCGACGACGGCGTCCGGGCCCTGTCCGGCTGCTGCGCGAGTGCTGTCGGGGGGTCACCAGGAACGGAGGACGCCGATGTCCGAAGCCCCGATCGATCAGGCCCTGATTCTGGCGGGCGGCAGGGCGACGCGGATGCGCCCCTATACCGACGATGTGCCCAAAGCGATGGTCCCGGTGGGCGGCGTCCCGATCGTGGCCTACCAACTGGCCTGGCTCGCCCGCCACGGCGTGACCCGGGTGACGATCAGCGGCGGCTACAAGCACGAAGCGATCAGGCGGTACGCCGGGGACGGTTCACGCTTCGGCATGGAGATCCGGTACGCGGTCGAGAGCGAACCGCTGGGGCGAGGCGGTGGTCTGAAGTTCGCGGCGGGACACCTGCCGGCCGCGGACGCGCCGTTCTTCGTACTCAACGGCGATGTGATCACGGTGTTCTCGCTGCCGGAGCTGTCCCGGTTCCACCACCGCAGCGGCGCGGCGGTCACCGTCGCGCTGTCGCCCTATCGCTCGGAGTGGGGCGTCGCCGAACTGGACGAGGACGGCCACCGCATCCGGGGATTCGTCCAGTCGCCCGAACTGCCGTACTGGATCAACGCGGGCGTGTACGTCTTCGGGCCCGAGGCAGTCGGAATGCTCCCCGACAGAGGCGACCACGAGGACCACACCTTCCCTCAGCTGGCCCGGGACGGGAAGCTGTTCGGCTACCGGCTCGGCGGCTACTGGCGCGGCCTGGACACGGTCAATGACGTGCTGCAAGCGGCCGAGGAGGTCCCGAAGGCGGTCGGTGGGCTACCGCCCGCCTTCCGCACGGTTCCGGACGCCCCCGGCTGACGGAGGCGTCATGGCCACCGACTCCACGGCGGTTCTGCGACGCGCCGCCAGACGATGGGCACCGACCGGCCGCATCCTCTCCGCCGCCGTCCCGGCGCTCGGTGTCTACGCCGCGGTACGGCTGACCGGAATCCTCGCGCTGGCGGTCTACGCCTGGACGACCGGCAAGGACCCCGTCGCCCTGCTCGGTCACACCTGGGACGCACGCTGGTATGCGTCGATCGCCGAACACGGCTACGGGACAGTCGTCCGCTCCCGGTTCAGCGATCTGGCCTACTTTCCGCTGCTGCCGGGTCTGGAGCGGACACTGACCACCGTGCTGCCGCTGAGCGTGCCCCGGGCGGGCATCCTCCTCGGCTGGTTCTCGGCGCTGGCCGCAGCCTGGGGCATCCATGCCGTGGGCAGCACGCTCCACGACCGCCGCACGGCGACGTGGCTGGTCATCCTGTGGGGTCTGTGGCCCAACGCGCTGATCCAGACCATGGCCTACGTCGAGTCCCTGATGACCGCCCTGTCGGCCTGGGCCCTCTACGCCGTCCTCACCGGACGGTGGCTGTGGGCCGGTTCCCTCGCACTGCTGGCGGGGCTCGCCCGGCCCAACGGCTTCGCCGCGGCGGCAGCCGTCATCACCGCCGCCGTCCTGGCGGTATGGCGTGACCCGGCCCGGCGCCGGAACCCCGGGCCCTGGGCCGCTCTGGCACTGGCGCCGCTGGGGTGGCTCGGCTACGTCACCTGGGTCGCGGTACGCACCGGCTCACCGACGGGCTACTTCGCCGTACAGCGGGCGTGGGGATCCGAGTTCGACTTCGGCCGCTACAACCTCGGCTTCCTCCTCCGCCTCGTGACCAGCGCAGGGGTGGTCCCCCAGTACCTGGCCGCGGTGGTCGTGCTGGCCGCTCCCGTGGCGCTCTTCCTCCTGGTCCGGGAGCGACCCCCCGTACCGTTGGTGGTCTACACCAGCGTGCTGGTCGTGATCGCACTCGGCGGCGCCCACTACTTCGCCTCCCGGCCCCGCTTCCTCATCCCCGCGTTCCCCCTGCTGTTCGTCGCCGCCCGCTGGGCCTCCGGCACCCGGAAACAGGTCCTGATACCGGTCCTGGCCGGTGCCACGGCGCTCTCTTGCTGGTACGGCGTCTACCTGCTCACCGCGTCCACCGTCGCCCCTTGACCGAAGGCCGCGCCCCTCCGGTTCCCGGTCGGGCGACGAACTCCGGGACCGGTCCTCAGCGGTGCGGCATGCCCGCGCGGGTGCGGGGGCTGCACCGGGCGGCTCCGCCGTACAGCCCCGGCACCCGCGTGCGGTTCAGCCCAGGTGGTGCAGAGCGTGCCGGAACGCGGCGGCATGGCCGGCCTCGTCCCCGGCGATCTCCCTGAACAGCGCCGCGGACTGCCCGTCACCCGCTTCGTCGGCCCGTCGCGCGAAGGTGGGGTACATGACCTCGGCCTCGTAGGTCTCGCCGGCGATGGAGGTGCGCAGGTTGGACGGGGTGTCGGAGACCAGTCCGTCCAGGCGGGCCTCGGCGGCGAAGTGCTCGTGCAGTTCCACCTCGGCCAATCCGCCGAAGAGGCGGGCCAGTTGCTTCTGACCCGTCTCGCGTGCGTGACGGGAGTAGAGCGTGTAGGAGGCGTTGGCCAGCCCTTCGCCGTGCATGGCGTCCTCGAGGTTGGCCCGGGTCCGGGCGGAGGACACCTGCGGCAGCCCGGCCGGTACTTCGACCGGGTCCGTCTTCGGCGGCGCCGGCACCCGGCCACGTCCGGTGGTGACCGCTTCGAGCGCCGAGGCGAGCAGCCGGCGGTGCTCGGCCTCGTCCGCCGCGATCTCCGTGAAGAGCTCGGCCGCGGCCTCGTCCCCGTCCTGCCGGGCCTCTTCGGCGTACGTGGGATACATCGACGTGGCCTCGAAGCGCTCGCCTTCGAGGGCCTGCCGGATGTTGGCCTCGTCGCTTCCCACGTACGCGATCGTCTCGGCCTCCTTGGTGAAGTGGTCATCGAGCTCCACCTCGGCCGCATCGCGGAACAGCTCGGCCACTCGGCGGTGTCCCTCGCGGTCTGCCTGGTCGGCGTAGAACAGGTACGAGGCGTGGGCGAACCCTTCGCCCCGCATCGCGGCGCGGGTGTCCTGCACGGTGCTCAGGGCCGGTGTCCGGGGGTCGGCCAGGGTGGCCTGTGCTCCGGTCACGGACACGGCGGTCGTGAGTGCCAACGCGGTACCTGTCACTCTCGCGAGGCGGGCCAGGGGAAGCGTCATGAGGGGAGTTCTCTCTCTGCGGGGCCAGGGGCCCGGATGGTTGCTGATGCCGGGTCATGTTGGGTCCGCCGGCGCCTCGTGCGGCGATCCGAACGGACGGAGAGAGACCGAACCCACCGGTTCGGGGGAACACGTCCGCCGCCGAACGGAGCAGCGGGCCCGGCGCGCATGGGCGATCCTCTTCGTCGCGGAGGTGCCGCTGTGGGGCAGGAACGGAGCGCAGGGCGGCGCGGCCGGTCACATGGCGCCCACGGTGCGGAGCATCGTGCACGGGTCGGTGCTCTCCTGTGTCGGCTCCGGCCCGGTGCATCCGGCAGTCCGGGCCGTCCGACTCGTATGGCGGACGACACGGTGTTTCTGACCGCTCCTGCTCCGCCCCGGCCGGACCCTGGGCACGTGGCCGAAGCGAGCGAGGAAGGGCCCGGGCCGCCGGGGCCCGGCGCCGTCCTGCCCGCACTCACCTCCGAGCAGCAGGCGGCTCTGGTGGCCATCGGGCGGTCCTGGGAGCCCCTGGTCGCCGGGCCCCGGGTGTGGAGGCGCGCGCTGCCGGTCGATCCGGACCTCGCGGCCTTCCCCTCGCGGCGGGAGATGACGCCGTCCCGCTTCGCGCGGGTGGTGTCCATGCCGCCGCTGCCGGCCCGCGGCGGTCCGGCCGGGGAAGGTGACGCCGTCCGGGTGCGGGCGCGGCGGTGGCTGCTGGGTGCGCCCTTGCGCAGTTCGGCGTTCGTCACCGAGCGGATGCGCAAGGCGCTCGCGCTGCCGGTGCTCGCGGCGGACGCCCTCTCCTCCGTCGCGTACGGACCCGAAGCACTCCTGGCCGTGCTGGTGCTGGCCGGGGCGGCCGGAGGCGGCTATCTGCTTCCCATGGCCTCCGTGATCGTGGTTCTCATGATCGTCGTGGGTCTGTCGTACCGGCAGACCATCCGGGCGTATCCACACGGAGGCGGTTCCTACATCGTCGCCGGCGACAACCTGGGGCCGAACGCCGGTCTGGTGGCGGCGGCGGGACTGTTGACGGACTACGTGCTGACGGTCGCCGTCTCGGTGGCCTCGGGGGTGGCCGCGATCACAGCCGCGCTGCCCCCGCTGCATCCGTGGAGCGCCGTCCTGGGCGTGCTGGTCGTCATGGTCCTGCTGGCGGGCAACATGCGCGGAGTGCGACAGGCCGGTGCGCTCTTCGCGGCTCCCACCTACGCGTTCCTCGCTGCGATGGCGGTGCTGATCGCGGCCGGCGTCGGTGCCTCCGTGAGCGGTTCAGCTCCTGCCGGAGCCGCGCAGCCGACACAAGCCGCCGCCGGAGCCTCCTCGGTGGGTGTCCTGCTGATCGTCAGGGCTTTCTCCTCCGGAGCCACCGCGATGACGGGCATCGAGGCGATCTCCAACGCCGTCCCCGTCTTCCGTCCCGTCTCCTGGCGGAACGCCCGCACGACCCTGAGTTCGATGATCGTGTTGCTGGTCGTCATGTTCACCGGAATCGTCGTCCTCATCCATCTCACCGGAGTCGTCCCCCGCCCCCACACCACCGTCCTGTCCCAACTGGCTCACCTGTACTTCGGCTCCGGTGGCCTGTACGTCTTCGTGCAGGCGGCAACCGCGGGAGTACTCCTGCTGGCGGCCAACACCGCCTACAACGACTTTCCGCGGGTGCTCTCCCTGCTCGCCCGTGACGATTACGCCCCCAAGATCTTCCTGCGCCTCGGGGACAGGCTGGCCTACACCAACAGCATCCTGCTGCTGTCCGCGTCGGCGGCAGTGCTGCTGGTCGTCTTCGGAGGGAAGACCGCCGCACTCATCCCGCTGTATGCCGTCGGAGTCTTCCTCTCCTTCACGCTCTCCCAGGTCGGCATGGCCGTCCGTTGGCGTCGGTCCGCCGCCCGGCACCGTCGGCGCCGCATGGCGCTCAACGTCCTCGGCGGGAGTCTCACCGGCCTGGGTCCTGCTGTCCGCGGCCATCGGCAAGTTCGCCGCCGGAGCCTGGGTCTCGCTCCTGGCCATCACGGGGCTCCTGGTGATCACCCGCCGCATCCACGCCCATTACGCCTTCGCCTGGTCCGCGCTGCGTCTGCGCCCGTACGCCACGGTCCTGCCGACCGCTCCTGCCGCGCTGCCTTTCCGGCCGACGGCCCCGGTCCGGGCAGCGGCCGTCGCCGAGGAGAGCGAGGAGATCCCGGAGGAGATCCGCCATCTGTATCTGATCCCGGTCGCCACGCTGGACCTTGCAGCCATGCGGACGCTCGCCTACGCCGCGTCTCTGGGCCAGCCGGCCCTCGCCCTGCACATCAGCACCACCGATGAAGAGACCCGACGGTTTCGCGCCTACTGGGAGCTGTGGGGCGACCACCTGCCACTGCACATTCTCCCCTCGCCCTACCGCGCGGTCATCGCCCCGCTCATCCACTACATCGCCGCGCTCCACCGGACGAGGCCGGACCTGACCCTCACCGTGCTGCTCCCCGAGATCGTCACCCGCCACCGCCGCCACCAGTTCCTGCATCATCGGACCGCCCCGCGGCTGCGGCGCGCGCTGCGCCATCTGCCCCGCGTCGTCGTCACCAGCGTGCCCTTCCACCTGTAGGCAAGCGCAGTTCCTCCCTCGTCCCCTGGTGGCTCTCGGATTACATGCCCTGCCGATCGTCTTTCTGGCCAGCGTGACCCACGGCCTCCTGCGGTCGGGGCGGTTGATCCTCTCTGGTCCGGATGACCGCACTCGCGCTCGCGGGCGCCGCAGTCGCCGGTGCTCTCCGGGCGGGCCGGCCTCGCCACCGCGTGAGTGTTCCGGCGGTTCGTCCCACGCGGGGTGGCACCCGCCCTCGGCGGGACCGTGTTCGTGCTGTCCGGGCTGCTCTCCGCGCTCGCGCCGGCGGGCTTGCTCCTCGCGAGGACGGCGACGAGAGCGTGCCAGCAGGCCGAGGGATTGATTCGGTCTGCATCTAAATGCATAATAGGGTTATACATAAGCGGGTTATGGGTGCCGGTGCCGCTCGGAACGTGTCTCCGGAGGATCTGATGATCGCCGTGGAGCAGATCGTGCGCCACGTGCGGCACAGTGCGACCGCGGGCGGGCTGAGCACCGCGGCCTCCTCGGCGCTGGGCCGGCTGGGCCGCGAGGGTGCGCAGCGCCTCTCCGAACTGGCCCGGGCCGAGGGCGTCTCGCAGCCGAACATGACGCAGCTCGTCACCCGCATGGAGCGGGCGGGACTGGTGCGGCGCACCGCCGACCGGAGCGACGGGAGAGGCGTCCTGGTGGCGGCCACCGACACCGGTCTGGAGGTCTTCCGCCGGCGGCGGACCGAGCGCACCCGCGCCCTGACCGGGCTGATCGACGAATTGGCGGAGCCGGAGCAGCAGGCGGTGGACATCGCTCTTCCGGCCCTGGCGCGCGCGATCCAGGACCACTGGTCGCGGTCCTGACCCCTGCCGGTCCCGATCCCGGCCGACTCCGGCCCGGGCCGCCCCGAACTCCCGCCGGCCCTGACCCCTGTGCGATCCCTGCCCCCGACTGCGCGGAAGAGAAACGGACATGAGTGCCTCGCACGACGATCCCGTGAAACCCGGAGCGGCCGCGAGCCCGTTCAGGCAGCCGAAAGCCGTCTGGGCCGTCGCCTTCGCCTGTGTCATCTCCTTCATGGGGATCGGCCTGGTGGACCCGATCCTGCCCGCCCTGGCCGAGAGTCTGAACGCTTCGCCCAGCCAGGTCTCCCTGCTGTTCAGCAGCTACCTCATCGTCACGGCCGTGGCCATGCTCGTCGTCGGCGCGGTCTCCAGCCGGGTCGGAGCCAAGCGCACCCTGGTGATCGGGCTGGCCGTCATCGTCACCTTCTCGGCACTGGCCGGGGCCACCGACTCCATCAACGGGATCGTCGGCTTCCGAGCGGGCTGGGGCCTGGGCAACGCGCTGTTCATCGCCACCTCCCTCGCGGTGATCGTCGCCTCGGCCAGCGGCGGGTTCGGCGGCGCCATCATCCTCTACGAGACGGCGCTCGGCCTCGGCATCGCCGTGGGCCCGCTGCTGGGCGGCGAGTTGGGTGCCATCAGCTGGCGCGGGCCCTTCTTCGGCGTCTCCGCGCTCATGGCCGTGGCACTGGTCGCGACCCTGGCGTTCGTCTCCGACCCGCCACGGCCCCGGCACCCCACCTCGCCCGCAGCGCCGCTCAAGGCGCTGCGCCACCGCGGGCTGCTGACGATGGGCATCATGGCCCTGCTCTACAACTGGGGCTTCTTCACCATGCTCGGCTACGCGCCCTACCCGATGGAGCTGAACGCCCATCAGCTCGGACTGGTCTTCACCGGCTGGGGACTGCTGGTCGCCCTCTTCAGCGTGCTGGTGGCGCCCCGGCTGCAGGCCAGGTTCGGCACCGCTCCCGTCCTGTACGCCAATCTGCTCGGCCTCGGCATCGTGATGGCGCTGATCGCCGCCGGCGTCGAGACCCCCACCGTGGTCGTGGTGGCCGTCATCGCCAGCGGCGCCTTCATCGGGATCAACAACACCCTCACCACCCAGGCGGTGATGCTCGTCTCGCCCGTCGAGCGGTCGGTGGCCTCCTCCGCATACGGGTTCCTGCGCTTCATCGGCGGCGGCCTGGCCCCTACGTGGCGGGCAAGATCGCCGAGGCCACCGACCTCGGTGTGCCCTTCTACGTCGGTGCTGCCGCCTTCCTGCTCGCCATTCCGGTGCTGGCCAGCGGCCACCGGCTGGTCCGGCAGGCCGAACAGCGCACCGGCGAGGGCGAGTCCGTCGAGCCCGCGCTCACCCCCGTCGGCCCGCAGACCGCGGGCGCCGAACCCCCGCTCATCGTCGCCGTCGGGGCGCACGGCTGGGCCGCGGCCGTCGTCGAGGCCGCGGCGCGGCTCGCCCGGGACTCCGGCAGTCCGCTGCAGATCGTCCATGTGCGGCAGACGGCCGTCGTCGAGGAGCAGGCCGTCGAGACCGAGACCCACGACCAGGCCCGCGCCGCGGTCACGGCACACCTCGACCGGCTCGCCGCGCGGGGAGTCGCCGCCACCGGCCAGATCCTCACCAGCGTCGGCGACCGCGCCGCCGCCGGACGCGCCCTCGCACGGCACGCCGCCGAAGCGGGCGCCACCACCGTCGCCGTGGGACGCTCCCCGCTGGGCGCCGGCACCCAGTTCGGCGAGGGCAGCCTCACCACGGCCCTCACCCGCGCGGCCACGAGCACCGTCGTGCTCATCGACTCCGACAGCACGCACCGGCCCCTGACCACGAACGCTCTGGCGGAGCTGCGCAGCGGCGCCGCCTGACGTCCCGCGACCCGGGCGGTGCGAGGCCCGGTGCGGCCCGGGGCCGCGGGGGAGACCCGGCGGTTTCGGGCGCTCGGCGGGCGGGAACCGGTCCTGGGCCACCGCGCCGCCGCACGAAGGAGCCCGCACGATGACGCGATCCCGCAGCCGACCGGGCTCCGGCCAGCAGTCCGGCGGACCACTGCCCCGGCACTGCGACATCGTCGTGGTCGGCGCCGGTCTCGCAGGGCTGGCGGCGGCGCGCCGGCTGCGGGACAGCGGGATGGAGGCCGTCGTCCTGGAGTCGGGCGACGGAGTGGGCGGGCGCATCCGCACCGACGCGGTGGACGGCTTCCTGCTGGACCGGGGCTTCCAGCTGCTCAACACCGGGTATCCGCAGCTCGCCCGGCAGGTCGACCTTGTCGACCTCGAACGGCTGCGGCTGCACGCCCTGCCCAGGGCGCTCCGGATCCGGACCGGGGGGAGCTGGGCGAGGCTGAGCGATCCGCGCCGGCGGATGAGAGCGGTCCCCGGACTGCTGCGTGCGCCGATCGGCCCGCTCTCCGCGAAAGCCGCGCTGGCCGCCCACGCCGCCGCGGCCGCCTACCTGCCCGCGCGCGTGCTGCTGCGCCGCCCGGACCTGCCGTCGGCCGCGGTCTGGCAGCACCGCGGACTGGGCGGAGCGGTGAGCGAGCGGGTGCTGGGCCCCTTCTTCGAGGGCGTGACCTGCGACCCCGAGCAGGAGACCTCCAGCCGCTTCACCGATCTGATGCTGCGCATGTTCGTACGGGGCCGGGCCGCCGTGCCCCGCGCGGGTATGCAGGCACTGCCCCGGCAGCTCGCCGACGGGCTCGACGACGGTGCGCTGCACCTGCACACCCCCGTCCGCGAGGTACACGCCGACCGGGTCGTGACCGAGCACGGAACCGTCACCGCGCGCGCCGTCGTCCTCGCCACCGACGCGGACGCGGCACACGCACTCCTCCCGGACCTGGCCCCGGTGCGGTGGCGCGGGCTGACCACCTACTACCACCGGGTGCGGGGCCTGCTGGACGCCGACGCGACGTTCGTCGTGGACGCCGAGCCGTCCCCGGTGACCAACACCGTGCCGATCAGCGAGGCCGCCCCGACCTACGCGCCGCCGGACGAGACACTCGTGGCGACCACGGTCGTGCCCGGCGAGGGCGGCCGGGACGAGGAACGCCGCGTGCGGGAGCGCCTCGCACGGCTGTACGGCACCGGCTTCGGCGAGTTGGAGCCGCTGGCCACCTACGAGGTGCCCCGCGCGCTGCCCTCCATGTCCGCTCCGCATCCCTTCCGGCGGCCGGTCGAGGTCGCCGGTGTCTTCGTGTGCGGGGACCACCGTGCCACCAGTTCGATCCAGGGCGCCCTGGAGTCGGCGCAGCGCGCCGCGGCCGCGGTCCGCACCCGCCTGGGCGCCCCGCGGCGGGCCGTCCCCGCGGCACCGGCGGACGGGTGAGCCGAGCGCGCCGGTCACCCCGTGCGGGCGCCGTCTGCCGCCGACCGCGCCCGCCCCCCCCGCGAAGTCGCACGGCCGCTGCGCGGAGTGGAACCGGTCCCGCGCAGCCGCGCGGTTCACGGATGGGCGGGCGCGCAGGTGCCGCGGATCGCCGCGTGCGCGGCCGCCGCCAGGGCACGGCGGTCCCGCGCGGGATGCAGCGCGGGATGCGGCGTGACGCGTACGGCCAGGTCCCGGGCGCTGATCACCCGGTGCAGCGAGGCGGCGAACGTGTCGTCGCCGAGGAAGGCCGCCACCGTGCTGGGCTCGCCGCCCTGCCGGTAGCTGACCGTCACCGGCCGCACCGGCGCTCCGGCGTCGACGGCGGCCTGGAAGAGGGCGCGGCGGAATCCGCTGCCCGACTCGGTGCACCACGTGGTGCCCTGTGGAAAGACCAGGACCGAACGGCCCCCGCGCAGCACGGCCGCCACCTGCGCCACCGTGTCGGGCAGCGTGCGGATCCGGTCCCGGTCGATGAACTGCACTCCCGCGCGTTCCGCCAGGGGACCGAACAACGGCCACTGCGCCACCTCCCGTTTGGCGAGCGCGGTCGCCGGTTCGACCGCCAGCAGCGCGAGCGCGTCCAGCCAGGAGATGTGGTCGGAGACGATCAGCGAACCCGTCTCGCCCGGGCGCCGTCCGGAGACGGACGCCGGGGCCTCCAGCGTGGCACCGAGCGCCCGGACCACCCCGCGGGCCCGGGTGCGCAGCACCTCCCCGCGGGCGAGACGCGGACCGCTGGCCAGTCCCCGGAGCAGCGCCCCGGCCAGGGCCGTGTACCGGCTCGCCCGCACGGCGGCGGCCACCGGCGGCACCCGGTGCGCCGCGCACCGCACGGTGCAGGGGGAGGCCACCGTCCAGCAGCTCATCCCGGCTCCCCGAGGAAGTAGCGGTGGTAGCGGTCGTTCAACTGCTCCATGTCGAGCACCACGAAGAAGTCCGCGACGCCGAACTCCGGGTCGTGGGCGGGCGCTCCGCACACCCACGCGCCCAGCCGCAGATATCCGCGCAGCAGCGGCGGGACCAGCGCGGAGCCGGGCCCGGAAGGTTCCGCCGTCCGCACCGGCCCCGACGGCAGCCACGGTCGGTGCGGGAAGACCTCCATGCCGGAGGGCGGCGCATGGCGTGCCGCGCACAGCGCCCACGTGTGCGCCGCGCTCCGCCCGCCGTCCGCCAGCGGCACCGAGGCGCAGCCGGCCAGATAGCGGTGCCCCGACAGCAGCACGTAGCGGGCCAGCGCCGACCACATCAGGTTGATCACCGCTCCGGAGCGGTGGTCCGGATGCACGCACGACCGCCCGGCCTCGATCATCGAGGTGCGGATACCCGCCAGCGCCGCCAGGTCGAACTCGCCGTCCGCGTAGGAGCGCCGGACCCTTCCCGGCGGCAGCAGGCGGTAGGTGCCGACGACGTCGCCCGTGGCGGTGTCCGTGACGATCAGATGGTCCGCAGCGGAGTCGAAGGCGTCCATGTCGAGGCCGGACGAGCGGGACCCGGCAGCGGCCCCCATCTCCTCGCCGAACACCTGGTGGCGGAGCCGTTGCGCGGCCCGCACCTCGGCCGCGGTATCGGCGACGGCTGCGGTGTAGGCGGCGCTTCCCCTTGCCGTGGATGAGGTCGTCATCAGTGGTGTCTCCTCAGCAGGCTCGTGCCCGGCCCGGCGGACGGGCCGCGCGGTGCTCGTTCCCGGCCCGTGCGGGCCCGGCCTTCTCGCGGCGGCACGGGATCCCGGTTCCCGGGCGGTGGGGCTCGCCCGGCGTCCTTCGGGAGCACGTCCCGCCGCGTCATGGGTAGCGCCGCGGGAGGGCGGGCCGATGGCCCCCAGGCGTCAGCCGCCTGAACCGGGGGTTCCGGCTCGGCGGGTGCCGCGCGGGGACGTGTCGCGCAGCCGGACCTCTCCGGGCGAACCGTCGTGTATCGCCCGCCTCCCGGCTCCCCGGACGCTGTCGCCCGCTGACCCCGATCCGGTGCGCCGCGCACGTGCGCGGCCGGCGCCGCGCGCACACTCGGCACGCGCGTGAACGCCCGTGCCGTGCCGCGCCGGTGCCCGGCCCTCGGGGTGCGCGACCCGGGACGCCGAGGTGACCTCAGCTTTCGCACTCACTGCCCTCGGCTTGTCACCTGGCGTGTGTGCGACTAGTGTCGCCACGCCTTGGTGAACGGGAAATCCGGTGCGATACCGGTGCGGCCCTCGCCACTGTGATCGGGAATGCCGGCTCCGGCCCTTGCGGGCAGCCACTGGGTCCTCGGACCCGGGAAGGCGGAGTGCGGGCGGTGTACCCGTGAGCCAGGAGACCGGCCAAGGCACGTCGTCCATCCACGAGGTGCTGGAGAGGGTCTGCTGAGCCATGCACATAGCCGAGGGTTTTCTGCCTCCGGCGCACGCGGTCGCCTGGGGCGTCGCGGCGGCGCCGTTCGTCGTCCACGGAGCCCGGTCCCTGAACCGTGAGGTCAGGGAGCATCCCGAGAGCACGCTGCTGCTGGGAGCCGCGGGTGCTTTCACGTTCGTCCTGTCGGCACTGAAGCTGCCATCGGTCACCGGCAGTTGTTCCCACCCCACCGGTACCGGTCTGGGCGCCATCCTGTTCCGGCCGCCGATCATGGCCGTGCTGGGCACCATCGTGCTGCTGTTCCAGGCGCTGCTGCTCGCGCACGGCGGGCTGACCACGCTCGGCGCCAACGTCTTCTCGATGGCGATCGTCGGGCCGTGGGCCGGCTACGGGGCCTACCGGCTGCTGCGGCGCTTCGGCGCACCGCTGATGGTCGGAGTGTTCGCGGGCGCGTTCGTCGCCGACCTGTCCACCTACTGCGTCACCAGCGTGCAGCTCGCGCTCGCCTTCCCCGACCCGAGCAGCGGCTTCCTCGGCGCACTGGGCAAGTTCGGCTCCATCTTCGCGGTCACCCAGATCCCGCTCGCGATCAGCGAGGGGCTCCTCACGGTGCTCGTCATGCGTCTGCTGGTGCAGTCCAGCAAGGGCGAACTGACCCGGCTGGGTGTGCTCCTGTCGGGCGGGCGGAAGCGGACCGAGACGGAGGCGGCGGCACGATGAAGCGCAACACCAGGATCAACGCGCTGCTGCTCCTCCTCGTGGCGGCACTCGCCGTCCTGCCGCTGGCCCTGGGGCTCGGTGACGACAAGGAAGAGCCGTTCGCCGGCTCCGACGCGCAGGCCGAGACGGCCATCACCGAGCTGGAGCCGGACTACGAGCCGTGGTTCTCGCCGCTGTACGAACCACCCTCCGGCGAGATCGAGTCGGCGCTCTTCGCGCTGCAGGCCGCCCTCGGCGCGGGCGTCCTGGCCTACTACTTCGGACTGCGCCGGGGCCGCCGTCAGGGGGAGCGGCGGGCCGCCCGGGCACGGCAGGCCGACGAGCACACCGACAGCGGTGCCGACGAGTCCGCCACCGGGCGGATCTGACCCGCGTGCTGCCCATCGACGCGGCGGCGCACAGCAGCCGCTGGCGCCGCCGCCACCCCGTGGACAAAGCCGTGCTCGGGCTGGGGCTGACCGTCCTGGCCATCTCGCTGCCGCCCTGGCCCGGCGCCGCACTCGTGCTCGGGACGGCGCTCACCCTGCTGCTGGGCCCGGCGGGGGTGCCGGCGCGCAGGCTCTGGCGGGCCTACCGGGTGCCGCTGGGCTTCTGCGTGACCGGAGCGGTCACCCTGCTGTTCCAGGTCGGCGGCCCGGACGCGTTCGTCTCCCTGGCCGACGGCGGCCCCGCCCGCGCGGGCCGGCTGCTGCTGCGCACCTCCGCGGCCTCGCTCGGCGTGCTCCTGTTCGCCTTCACCACGCCGATGTCCGACCTGCTGCCGCGTCTGGTCCGGGCCGGGGTGCCCGCGCCCGTCGTGGACGTCGCGCTGATGACGTACCGCACCGGCTTCCTGCTCCTCGACTCCGTGCGCCGCGTGCGGGAGGCGCAGGCCGCCCGGCTCGGACACACCACACGGTCCGCGCAGTGGCGCTCTGCGGCCGGGCTCGGCGCGATCGCTTTCGTACGCGCTTTCGACCGGGCAGCGCGGCTCCAGGCCGGCCTCACCGGACGGGGCTACGAGGGAACGCTGCGCGTCCTGGTGCCCGAAGCGCGCGTCTCCCCCCGCTTCACCGCCGCGAGTCTGCTGCTGCTCGCCGCCGTCACCGCAGCCACCCTCGGATTGGAGAGCCCGCTGTCATGAACGAGTCGGCCCTGGTCGCTCTGCGGGGCGTGTCCTTCGCGTACGAGGACGGCCCGGTCGTGCTCGGAGCCCTCGACTTCGAGGTGCACGAGGGCCGCGCCCTCGCCCTCCTGGGCCGCAACGGCAGCGGCAAGACCACCCTGATGCGGCTGCTCAGCGGCGGGTTGCGGCCTCGGACCGGGCAACTGGTGGTGGCGGGGGACCCGGTCCGGCACGACCGCAAGGGCCTCACCCGGCTCCGCACGGCCGTGCAGCTGGTCGTCCAGGACCCGGACGACCAGCTGTTCGCCGCGTCCGTCGCCCAGGACGTCTCTTTCGGGCCGCTCAACCTCGGGCTGCCCGCCGCGCAGGTGCACGAGCGCGTCCAGGAGGCGCTCACCGCGCTGGACATCGCGGCACTCGCCGACCGGCCCACCCATCTGCTCTCCTACGGCCAGCGCAAACGGGCCGCGATCGCGGGCGCGGTCGCGATGCGGCCGCGGGTGCTGATCCTGGACGAGCCGACGGCGGGGCTCGACCCGGACGGCCAGGAGCGGCTGCTGACGACCCTCGACGAACTCCGGGACGGCGGCACCACCGTGGTGATGGCCACGCACGACGTCGATCTCGCGCTGCGCTGGGCCGACGACGCCGCGCTGCTCACCCCGGCCGGAGTGCGCTCCGGTCCGGTGGACGCCGTCCTCGCACGCCCGGAACTGCTGCGCGAGGCCGGTCTGGGACTGCCGTGGGGCATCGCCGCTCGGCAGCTGCTGCTGGCGTACGAGATGCTGGAGGACGCCGCGTCCGCCCCGCGCACCCCGGCCGAACTGGCCGCTCTGGCCGCCCTGCGAGCCGCCCCCCGGACCCCGGCCGAGGGGTGAGCCCGGCTCCGTCGCCAGGGGCCGTCGGTGCCGCCCCGTAACTGTGTGGTGGGGCGGGGAACGTCGTCCGGGGGCGTTCACCTGGGTCCATCGACCGTTCGCCGCGGTACGGTGGCGACTCCGGGCCTCGCCTCAACGGCCGTGAACGGGGCTGAACGAGACGGAATCTGAGACGGTCCTCGCTTTGTCGACCCGGAGCGAGACCGACGGGGCGACAGACCACGAAGCGCCTTGTGCAAGTTGTCGTCGACGCTCCAACAGCCGACACCTCCATCGTTGTTCAGACTTCCTAGGTACCAGCCCTCATCGTTGGCCGGCTTCACCAGAGACAGCCCATGGAACGGCAGGACGAATTCGGGTCGTCGCTCAGCGGTCGGGCTGCGTCGGCGCTGAGCCTGGTCCTTGCGTGCTCGCCGGCTGATCTCAAGTGCTTCCCGTCTCGCGCTTTCACGAGGTTGGTGTCGCGACGCTGTCGCGGTGCATGGCGTCGGCCTCGTGCGGGGTACGGGGTGATCGGGGCGAGGGCGCGCCGGGTATCTGCATCCGGATGGTGTGTGCCACTGGTCAGAGGTACCGAACCGTCCGTCACTGCAAGCTCAGGCGGGCATAGTGCTGGGGTTCTCCTGCTTCATCTGCCCTGGGAGGAGCAGCCGTGAGTCAGTCGTCCATCGACCTTGTCCGCGCGGAGGCTGCGCGGTACCGCAACCGAGTAACAGCCTCCTGCGGCGCTGCACTGAACGCGGAGGAGACCGCACTCGTCGGTAGGGCGGTGGCCAGGGCCGCTGCCCGCCGAGCCATCCATGAGGAGGTCACAAAAGAGTGGTGGCCGCTTGCCATCCCGGGAGGGCTCCTCCTCGCCGCCGCGTTTCCCTGGATCATCCGGCTGGTCCACGGGCACGACAAGGTGTCCCTTGGGCTCCCGTGGCTCAACCATGTCATCAACACGCATGACGCCCCCGGGCCCCACTCCGCGTTCCGGTGGCTCGGCTTCGGCTTCCTTGTCGTGGCGGGCGTCATGATGCTGCGGACCCAGCATATGTACCTACGGCCGCCCCGCGGGCGGAGCCTGCATGGCGGGCGGATGGCCTTACTCCAAACCCTCGGCCTCGGCCTTGTCTCCGTCTCTCTCTTCTTCTTCGCCTACTCGGGAGACGTCCACGGCGGACATTGGCCCACCGCCCGTGATGCCCTGGTGCGCTTGGCCGCCAAGGGCGCTCAGGCCGTGCTCTTGACCCTGGCAATCGTCCTGCTCGTCTCGGGCTGGATGTCGATGTGCTTCGCCCTGATCAAGTGGGTGGTCCGCCCCGTCCTGCGACCTTATGACCGGCTGCTCCTCGGCTTGGTCGACGTCTGCGAAGTCACGCACGCCCACCGCGGCACCTGGTTCCAGGAAGGCTCACGAAAGGCGGTGGAACGTGCCTTGGAGAAGGCGGCCCGCAAGGCGGAGACCGCACTGCCCGCCCGCCCCTTCCCAGACGGGCGCGGGCCAGCCCGGGCCGACACGTTGCGGCTGGCCGCCGTTATCCGGCAGCACCGGACGCCCATAGCCCGGGCCAGCGGTCCAGCCTCCTTCGACATCGTCACCGAGTCCCTCTGGGCTGGAGTGCTCGCGCTGATCGATGACGACTGGGAGACCCTGACCGCCGCGGCTCCGCCGGTGACCGCCCTCTCCCGGCTGCGCAGGACCGCGGCTGCGGTGTGGCCCCCGGTCGTCCTCCTCACCGCCGCCGTCGCGCTGCCCTGGATTCCAGCGGTGGCGCAGGCGCCCGACGTGGCGGACGGGGTGCGGGTCACCCTCATCATCACGGCCGTGCTCAGCCTCGTCCTTCCCCGTGATTCCTCCGCGAAGGCCTCGATCCTCGACGCCCTCAGCAAGGCCCTGTCCAGCCGCACTGAAAAGTAGACCCGGCCGCGCCGCTCCTTACCGTCACGAAACACCGAGGCTCGTGGCACCACCTCGGTTCGGGCACAACAGGCCCGCCCCATGCCTCCTTCCGTTCTGGCGGGCCAGTTGTGTGTCAGCTGTCGCAGCTGGTGCGGTCCCCCGAACCTGCATCAGGCCCAGGAGGTTCAGACCTCCTCGTCGACACCGCCACGCTCGTGACGGCGCGCGCTGCGGCGTCGCCCTGGCCCTCGGTCTCCGCCATGCGGAGGCGCTCGGGCTCCGCTGGGAAGACGTCGACCTGGACGCCGGGGGCCTGCCCCGCACGCCCGTCCGTGGCGCTCTCCGTGCTGAGCACGGATGCCGTGCGGGTGGCGCCGGGGAGAGGCTGTGACCACAGCGAGCGGCCGCGGAGCGACACCGGCCGACAGGACCCACGACGACGAGGACGGCCGGCCATGACCAGCACCAAGAGCAGCGCCTACGAGGGATTCACGGCACAGGAGCGGGCCGCGATGAAGGAGCACGCGCAGGAGCGGAAGAAGGCGGCGCGCCGCACCTCGCAGGCCGAGAAGGCCGCGGAGGCCGAACGGGACGTCCTGGCGAAGATCGCCGAGATGCAGGACTCGGACCGGGCCATGGCCGAGCGCGTCCACGCGGTCGTGACGGCCGCCGCACCGGTCCTCGCACCGAAGCTCTGGTACGGGATGCCCGCCTACGCGCTGGACGGAAAGATCGTCTGCTTCTTCCAGAGCGCGGCCAAGTTCAAGGCGCGGTACGCCACTCTCGGGTTCAGCGACCAGGCGCGGCTGGACGACGGGCCGATGTGGCCGGCGGGTTTCGCGCTGACCGAGGTGACGCCCGAGGTGGAGACACGGATCGCCGCGCTCGTCGAGCGGGCGGTGAGCTGAGAGGCCCGCCCGGCGCACACTGTGCCGGACCCGGGGGGCCGGACGAACGGCGGCTCTGCCGACGCCGCGTCCGCGCCGCCCGCCCTCCCGGGCATGTGTCCCGGCGGCTATCGGGAGGCCGCGGGGGCCGCGGGTGACGCGAGGCCGAGGGCGGCGAGCGCGGCCGAACCGGCCGCCGCGTGCCCGCCCCCGGCGAGCAGCAGTGTGCGAGCCGACTGGTAGCGGCAGTCCGCCGCCTCGAACATCGCGGCGATGGCCGGCAGCCGCTCCGGGGCCCCGTCCAGCAGTGCCTCGGCCCGGTCCACCTGGGCGGAGGCGACCGGGTTGCCGGCGACGGTGCGCCGGGCGGCCTCGACCCGGCCGCGGGCCTCCGGATGTCCGGCCAGCACCGCGGCCTCGGCCCGGAGCGCCACGTACCAGTGCAGCCAGATCCAGCAGACCCACTTCCACACCTGGTCCGGCTCCGGTGCCACACGCTCCCAGGCCGCCTCCGCGGCACCCTGGTGGAGCAGTACCACCGCGTCGCAGACCGCGCCGTAGCCGCGCCGGTACTCCTGCGGAGTGCCGGCCTCGTCGACGACGGCGAGCCACTCCGCCCGGGCCTCCGTGTCGCCCCGCAGTCCGTGGACCATCGCCACCGAGGCGGCAGCCGGCCCCAGCGAGGAGGACCGCTGCCGGCCGCTGCGCTCCCACGCGTCGCGGAACCGGGCGCTGCCGCCGAGCACTTCGGAGCCGCGGCCCGCGAACGCGTCCGCGACCAGAAGCCAGGACGTGGCGTGGTGGCCGACCTCGGCCAGCAGCGGCTGGTCCGCGAGCTGCCCGGCCCGGCGGCGGGCCTCCGGCAGCTCGCCCACCCCCAGCGCCGTACCCGCGGCCATCGCCAGGGCGTCCACCAACTCGTGCGTGGCGGCCGGGGTGCGCGGCAGCGGGTCCAGCACCTCGATGCGGCGCCGCACCGCGGCGGCGGTGGCGAAGGTGTCCCCGGCCCAGCTCCGGGCGCCCGAGAGCCCGTCCAGAGCAGCGGACTCGGCCACCGGATCACCCGCCAGCCGGGCCAGCTCGACCGCCCGTTCGGCATATGCGGCCGTCTTCTGCACGAGGTTGTCCGCGTCTCCCTGGACCGCGCCGTACGCGTCGGCGACCACCGCCGTCTCGGCCAGCGCGAGGGCCGCATCGTTCGCCGGGTCGCCCTCGGGGCACAGTTCCCGGGCCTCGGCGAGCAGCGCCCGCGCCTCGCTCACCTCCGGAATCCGGGCGAACGTGCTGGAGAAGCGATACGCGACGGTGGCCGCGGTGGCCAGGTCCCGGCCCGCGGCGGCGGCGTCCCCGGCCCGGCGGGCGGCCGCCGCCGCTGCCCGGTGCAGGCGGAACATCTCGTCACCGCTTCCGCGGCAGCCGGCCACCCCGGCCGCGCTCCGCAGCGCCGCGGCCCCGGCAGCGTCCCCGGCGAGCCCGGCCGCCTGCTCGAACCGCTGCTGCGCCTCGTCGAGCAGATTGCGGGCAAAGGCCAACTCGGCCACGTACAGGGCGAGCCGGTGCGCGTCCGCGCGCCGCTCCGGCCGCTCCGTCGCCCAGGCCAGGGCCGTCCGCAACTCCTCGGCCAGGGCGTCGAACCGGGCGCTGCGGCCCTCGTCCGCCGAGTCGGCGAGTTCGCCCGCCGCGGCCAGGCACCAGTCCAGATGGCGGGAGCGGACCGCGGTCGACTCACCGGAGTCCGCGAGCCGTTCCGCCCCGTACTGGCGGATCGTCGCCAGGGCCCGGTACCGGGTGCCGGTCTCGGTCCGCGCCACGGTCAACAGGCTCTGTTCGGCGAGCCTGCCGAGCCCGTCGGCGACCGCGGCAGCATCCAGCGGGGCGACCCCGGCCACCTCCGCCGCCGCTCGTGCGGTGAACGGCACGGCGAACACCGAGATCCGCCGCAGCAGCGCCCGGTCCTGCGGCTCCAGCAGTTCGTGGCTCCAGTCCAGCACGGCCCGCACCGACCGGTGCCTGCCATCGGCGCGGGGGCCGCCGGACAGGATGCGCAACTGGTCGGAGAGGCCGGCCGTCAGTCCGTCCAGCCCCAGCGTGGCCCACCGCGCCGCTGCCAGCTCGATCGCCAGCGCCATCCCGTCGAGCCGTTCGCACAGGGCCGCCACCTGGTCGCCGGGCATCGGGTCGGACGCCCGGCCCACCGCCGCCGCCCGCTCCACGAACAGGGCCGCGGCGTCCGAGTCGCCCCCGCCGACCCGCGAGAGCGGCGGCACCGGGAAGACCCACTCGAAGGGCACCATCAGCCGGGCCCGGCTGGTCGCGAGCACCCGCACCCGCGGGCAGGCCACCAGCAGCCGCTCCACGAACGGTGCCACCCCGTCGGGAATCTGCTCGCAGTTGTCCAGCACCAGTAGCGCCTCCCGGTCGGCGAGCGCCGCCGCCACCGTGTCGTCGATGCCGGAACCGGGCTGCTCTCCCACCCCCATGGCCGCGGCGACCGCCGCGGCCACCCGGCCCGGGTCGGTGACCGGTACCAGGTCGCAGAACCACACGCCGTCGGCGAAGTCGCCTTCGACCTCCGCGGCGACCGCCAGCGCCAGCCGGGTCTTGCCCACCCCGCCCGGCCCGACCGCGGTCACCTGCCGATGCGCCTTGACAGCGCCGGCCAGCTCCGCGCACTCTCGCGCGCGGCCGACGAACGCGGTCAGCGGCGTCGGCAGGGCGGGTGCCGGACGGGACCGCCCGGCACGTGCCGACTCGGCCGCCCGCCGCGACAGGGCACGCCGGTCCGGCACATCCAGCTTCCGCAGCAGCGCCGAGACGTGCGATTCCACCGTGCGCACCGAGATGAACAGCCGCGCGGCGATCTCCGCGTTGCTCAGGTGTTCCCCGAGCAGACCGAGTACTTCGGCCTCGCGGGCCGAGATCACTGGAGTGGACACCGACTCATTATCCGTGGCGGCTTCCGTGGCCGGCACGGAGGTGGCCGCGGCCACCTCCGGGAGAGGCTGCCGACACGGCGATCGGCCCGGGGCCACCGGAGCGATCCACCCGCGACCACAGGAGCGATCATGAGCGGCTCTGCCACCCTCGGCATCAAGACCGTGCTGCACCCCGTGTCCGACCTGGCGGCGGCCCAGGCCGTGTACACCGCCCTGCTCGGTGTCCCGCCACAGCAGGACAGCCCCTACTACGTCGGTTACGAGGCCGGGGGCCAGCACATCGGCCTGGTCCCGCACGGGGGCCCGCAGGGCCTGACCGCTCCGCTGGCCTACTGGCACGTGACCGACATCGAGGCCGGGCTCGCCGAGGCGACCTCGGCGGGCGCCGTGGTGAAGGAGCCTGTGCACGACGTGGGCGGCGGCCGCCTGGTGGCCACTCTCGTCGACCCGGACGGCAACCTTCTCGGCCTGCTGCAGGACCGATGAGCGCCGCGCCCCGCACCCGCGCCCGGCGCCGGCGGGACACCGAGCACCGGCTGGGCGGCGATGTCGACGTCTGGGTCGCCAGCGCCTCGCCGGACGGCACCCCGTATCTGGTACCGCTGTCCTTCGACTGGGACGGCGAGGCCCTGTTGGTGTCGACTCCGGCCGGCAGCCCGACCGGGCGGAATCTGGCCGCCACCCGGACCGCGCGGCTCGGTCTGGGCCCCACCCGTGATGTGACCATGATCGAGGGGGCGGTGGAAGTGCTGGAGCTCGACGCCCTGCCGCGGGAGCGGGCCGAGCGGTTCGCGGCCCGCACCGGATTCGACCCGCGCGCCGCGGCCGCCTGCTACCGCTGGTTCCGCATCACCCCCAGCCGGGTGCAGGCGTGGCGCGAGGCGAACGAACTGCGCGGCCGTGAGCTGCTGCGCGACGGCGCCTGGCTGGAGTGACGGAGCGGCATCGTGCGGCGGCCCGGCAGCCGCCTCCGGTCGGCTGCCGGGGACACGGCCTCCGCCGATTCCCGCTCCCGGCCGACGTCCGGCCGACGTCCGGCCGGGTGCGGCACGTCCGGTCGTGCCGGACCGGACGCCGGGGGCGGGAACCGGGCTGCCTGCCGCCGCGGCCGCTGAGAGCGTGCACGCTGCGGCCCGGGGTAAGCGAGGGCGCATGACTCAGAGCGTTCATGTCAAGGGTTCCGTGTCGTCCGGAAAGCCCCGCGGAGGGATGCTCCGTGCTCTCGGCAGGGCGCTGGCCGTACTGCTGGCCTTCGGCGCGCTGGTGCTGTTCGCCGCGCTGCTCTCCCGCGCGACGCTGCAACCCTCGCAGGCGGCGGAGAGCCTGACACACACCAACCTGCGGCCCGGTGCCTCGATCCGCGACTACCTGGAGCAGCCGGAGGTCTTCGCAGTCGTCCAGCAGTTGGGCGGAAACATCCTGCTGGGAGCACCCTTCGGCGTGCTGCTGCCGGTCATGGCGCCGCAGTTGCGCGGCTTCCTGAAGGTGACCCTCTGCACCGCCGTGGTGATGCTGCTGGTGGAGACCGTGCAGGGGGTGTGGGTGACCGGTCGGGCCTTCGACGTGGACGACGTGCTCCTCAACGCGACCGGCGCGCTGCTCGGATACGTCCTGGTGGGCCGCCGCCTCAGCCGTGCCGTCCACGTGCAGCGGCACTCCACCGCGGCGTGAAGCCAGGAGGCGCATGCGTCTCCTGGGCAGGACGGGGGCGGGGGGGGGGGGGGGCGCCCCCCCCCCCCCCCCCCCGCCGCCCCGGACCCGGGCTCAGAGCACCCGGCGCAGCCAGCCGTGGGTGTCCTCGGCGCGGCCGTACTGGATGTCCAGCACCCGCGCGCGCAGGGCCGCCGTCTGCTTGCCCGGCTCACCGTCGCCGATGGCGAAGGCATAGCCGTCGCCCTTGAAGCCCACGATCGGGGTGACCACCGCCGCCGTCCCCGCCGCGAACACCTCCGTGACGGTGCCGTCGGCGGCTCCGGACCGCAGCTCCTCCAGCGTGATCTGGCGCTCCTCGCAGGTCAGTCCGGACTCGGCGGCCAGGGCGAGGATGGTGTCCCGCGTGACGCCCTCCAGGATGGTGCCCAGCGCCGGGGTGATCAGCTTGCCGTCCGCGGTGACCAGGCACAGGTTCATCGTGCCCGACTCCTCCAGATACCCCTCGCCCGCGCTGTCCAGATACAGCACCTGGTCGCAGCCGTGCTCCTCGGCCTCCAACTGTGCGGCCAGGCCGCCCGCGTAGTTGCCGCCGCACTTGGCGGTGCCGGTACCGCCCTTGCCCGCCCGGGTGTACGTGCCGCTGACCCACAGGGTCACCCCGGAGAGGCCGCCTTCGAAGTACGAGCCCGCCGGACTCGCGATCACCGAGAAGACGATCTCCTTGGCGGGCCGCACCCCCAGGAACGCCTCGGAGGCGAACATGAACGGCCGCAGGTAGAGGCTCTCCTCGTTGCTCGGCGTCGGCACCCAGGGCTCGTCGGCCCGGATCAGCTCCTCCACCCCGGCGAGGAAGTCCACCTCGGGCAGCTCCGGCAGGGCCATCCGCCGCGCGGAGCGGGCGAAGCGCCGGGCGTTGGCCTCGGGGCGGAAGAGCCACACGCTGCCGTCCGCGTGCCGGTAGGCCTTGAGTCCCTCGAAGATCTCCTGCGCGTAGTGCAGCACGGCGGCGCTGGGGTGCAGCGAGAACGGCTCCAGCGGGCCGACCCGGTGGCCGTGCCAGCCGCGCCCGGCCGACCAGGTGGCCGTGGCCATGTGGTCGGTGAAGAACCGGCCGAAGCCCGGCGCCGCGAGGATCTCCTGCCGCTCCGCCGGGGAAACGGGACTCGTCGTCCTGGTGAGGGGGAAGTCAGAGGCCACGGCCAACTCCTTACGCCGATGCGGCTGTCGCGGTACGGGCACCGCCGCCGATGTTCGTGTCTGCCGACGCCGCGCACCGACGTCACCCGGTCGATGTTAATGACCGTTAAGCGGTACGTCACCGAGGGGGTTCGCCGATTCCGCCCGCGACGGCGTGCAGCCCGCCGTCGGCGTGCAGGATCTGGCCGGTGGTGTGTGCGGCGAGGTCGGAGAGCAGGAAGAGCACCGCGCCCACGACCTGCCCCGGATCGGTGCGGTCCCAGCCCAGCGGTGCCCAGCGCTCGTAGTGCGCGGCGAGTGCCTCGAACGAGCCGATGCCCTGTGCGGAGAGGGTCTCCAGGGGGCCCGAGGCGACGAGGTTGACCCGCACCCCGCGCGGACCCAGATGCACGGCCAGATAGCGGGCGACCGCCTCCAGTGTCGACTTGAAGACACCCATCCAGTCGTAGCCGGGCAGGGCCCGGGAGCTGTCCACGGTCACCCCGACGACGCTGCCCCCGTGCTCCGAGGCGGTCAGCAGCGGGGCGAGAGCGGCCGCCAGGCGCTGCAGGGAGTAGGCCGAGACCTGGAAGCCCCGCAGCGCGCCGGCCGCCGGGGTCTCCAGGAAGGCGCCGCTCACCGCGTCGGCGGGCGCGTACGCCACGCTGTGCAGCACCCCGTCCAGGGCGCCCCAACGCGCCTGGAGTTCCTCGTGGAGGCGGGCGAAGTCCCCCTCGTCGGTGACGTCCAGTTCCAGCACGTCCGGCTCGCGGGGCAGCCGGGCCGCGGCCTTGCGAGCGATCCGCGCCGTGCGACCGAAGGAGCTGAGCACCACCTCGGCGCCGGCGCGTTGCAGTGCGGACGCCACATGCCAGGCGATGGACTCCTGGTTGGTCACCCCGGTCACCAGATACCTTCGGCCGATGAGGTCGTACGTGCTCACGGCGCCTCCAGGACCAGCACACTGTTGTGGCCGCCGAAGCCCAGCGAGTTCGACAGCCCCAGCCGGCCGCGCGGCCCGGCGCTGAGCGCGCGGGCTGCCGGGATGTGCGACAGCCGCCCCAGATCCGGGTCGGGTGCGGCCAGGCCGAGGGTCGGCGGGGCGAGCCGGTCACGCAGTGCGGCCAGCGTGACGATGGCCTCCACCGCGCCGCCCGCACCGAAGAGGTGGCCGGTCGCGGCCTTGGTGGAGGAGAGCGGAACCGACGGCAGGGCCGCGCCCAGGGCCAGCTTCAGCGAGCGGATCTCGGACGCGTCGTTCAGCGGGGTGCCGGTGCCGTGCGCGTTGAGGTAGCACAGGTCCTCGGGGGCGGCGCCGGCGTCGGCCAGCGCCAGCGAGACGGCGTGCGCGGCCGGTGCGCCGTCCGGCGGCGGTGCGGTGACGTGGTGTGCGTCGGAACTGCCACCGTAGCCCCGGACATGACCCAGGACACGGGCTCCCCGGGCACGGGCCCCGGCCGCGTCCTCCAGGACGAGGACTCCGGCGCCCTCGCCCATCACGAAGCCGTCCCGGTCCGCACTGAACGGGGCGCAGCGCCCGGTGGGGGAGAGGGCGCCCGCCTGTGCGAAGGATTCCCGCACCAGCGGCACGCAGGCGGCCTCGGCGCCGCCGGCGAGCACCGCCCGGGCCTCGCCCCGGCGGATTGCCCCGGCGGCGAGACCGATGGCCTGGGCCCCGGCGGCACAGGCTCCCGAGGGAGCTGAGGACTCGCCGCGGATGCCGTAGCGGCGGCTGAGGCTCGCCGCGGCGCTGTTGGGCATCATCAGCGGCACCGCCAGCGGGCTCGCCGTCCGCGCCGCCAGGACCTCGGGGCCACCGCCGAGCCCGCTGCCGATCACGCAGCGGACGTCTTCGGCCGGGTAGGGGAGTCCGCCGCCCCAGCCCGCCTGCCGCACCGCCTCGTCGGCGGCGACGAGCGCAAACTGCGCGAACCGGGCGTTCCGCTTGCGGTCGCGTGCCGTCAGATGGTCGCGGGCGTCGAAATCCGTGCACCGCGCCGCACCGCCGTCGATCCCGGTTCCGCCCGCGACCAGCCGCGAGACGAGCCGGGCGGCACCGACGCCGAGCGGGGTGACCGCGCCGACGCCGGTGACGGCGACCGCGACCGTCAACGTGCGGCCGCTTCCACGACCCGCCGGGCGAGCTGGTCCACGGTGACCTCCGCCAGTTCGGGCCGCGGGATGGTGACGCCGTACTCCCGCTTGAGGGTCGACATCAGCTCCGCTGCGTCGAGCGAGTCGATGTCGAGGTCGTCGAACTTGGCGTCGGGCGTGAGGGTCTCCTCCTCGACTCCGGAGTCGACCAGCTCCGTGCGGATCAGGTCCCGTACGGCCTCGACGGTGACGGGTTGGGACATGGCTGCTCCTTGGTGTGGTGCGGTGCTGTGACGGGAGAAAGGCAGGAGGGGCGGAGAGGCCGGTGCCGCGGACCGGCGCGGGCTTCAGCGGGCGAAGGCCGGGGCCTGCGACTGCGCCCAGTACCACTGGCGCCAGTAGCTCTCGGCGAGGTCCAGCCAGGTCTCCAGCCGCTGCACGCTGTCGAGGAACCAGTGGAAGCTCACCATCAGCCAGCTGTAGACGGCCTGGCTGTCGCGGCAGCCGTCGCAGTCACCCGAGGTGCAGCAGAACTGCAGGGTCTCGTAGTCGGCGCCGTACACGGCGAAACCGTCCAGCACCGGATTGCCGTTGGCCACGCGCTGCTCGTGCTCCGGCAGGTCGACGCTGATGCTGGGGCACACGTCGTAGCCGAACCGGCCTCCCCAGTGGGTGCGTCCGCTGATCAGCGTCTCGATGAAGTACGGGTGCGCGACCACGGCCTCCGGATACGCCTCCGCGACCCGCAGTGCTTCGGCGAGCGTGTGCTGCTCGTTCTCGATCCGCAGCGGACTGTCCGAGCCGTGCTCGCTGTAGAAGTTGAACGTCACCTGGTTGCCGTTGTCCCGGATCGCCCGCACCGTCGGCTCGATGTACGGCAGCCCCGCCTCCGAGAGGGCGAAGACGAACGTGACCCTGGGGTCGTCCCGGTAGTGGCCCAGTGCCTTCTCGAACAGGCCGTTGAACGAGGAGCCGTTGGGCCGGTGAGCGCGCAGTTCGTCGTCCAGCGGCCCGCCGCCGAACAGGCTGATGCCGACGGCCACGTTCTCGAATCCGTCCATCGGCAGCGGACGCAGCCCGTTGGTGGAGATCGTCAGATACGGCAGCTGCTCGACGAAGGGACGCACCCGGTCCAGCACCAGGGTCGGCTCGCCGCCGATGAGTGTCGCCTGGGTGACCCCGTCCGCGGCGAGCTTCTCCGCGAAAGCCCGGATCAGGCCCGGGTCGGAGGTCTCCCGGACCGCCGTGTCGAAGCCGCCCTCGAAGTACCAGCAGCCCTTGCAGCGGATGTTGCAGGCGGTCGTCAGATGCACCTCGCACCCGCGTACCCGGGTGCCCATCCTGCGCACGTCCTTCAGCCGGGCCGCGAGATCCGGGCGGTCGGCCAGATACCCCCGCAGCCGTGCCTTGGCCTCCGCGCGGGAGGGCGGGCGGGGGGTGATGTGTACTGCTGTGGTCATGGCTGCCTCCCGGCTCATTCCGGCACACGCAGGCCCAGGTTGGCGACGCGCGGACCGACCTTCTGCCGCCACAGCTCGATCGCCTCGCCGTTGGTCGTCCTGCGCAGCCCGTAGCGCACCGCCAGCTTCGAGCGTTTGGTGTTCGCACTGCCGAAGATGCCCACGAACATCGGCCACAGCCGCTCCAGCGCGGCCTGCAGTTCGGCGCGGCCCTCCTCGGTGGCGGCGAGGTTGCGGCAGACCCGCGCGCCGTGCGCGATATGGATCTTCTCGTCCAGGATGATCGTGCGGACGGCCTCCGCCCACGGCTTGTAGCTGCTCTCCGCGAACTCGCGCAGCATCACCATCGCGGTCTCCTCGCCGATGTAGGAGTACACCCCCCGCTCGGCCCACGTGGTGCAGGAGTGCATCCGCTCGTCCGCGAACAGCATCCGCTCGGAGACCGCCTGGGTCTCCATGTAGGTGGTGTCGATGCCCAGATCGGCCAGCACCCGCTTGCCGATCTTGTAGTGGTCGTATTCCTCAGCGGCCCGCTCCGCGCACACCTGGCGCTCCTCGGCGTCCGGCGCCAGCGGCAGGAACATCTGTACATAGTCATCGCCACCCGAGAGTTCGCCCTCGGTGTTGATGGTGACCTGACTGATCAGCATCTTCTGGTAGTCGCGGGGCATCCGGTGGAACTCGTCCGGGGTGCGCACCACGACTTCCTCGTCGTCCAGGACCGCGATCGTCATAAGCGACCTCTCAGCTCTGCCTCGTCCGGCGTGCGGGAAGCAGCACGATCGCGACAGCCGCACGACGCGGCGCACGGCCCGAACCGACCCCCCGTTGTCCCTCAAGCACACAGTGCCACAACGCGCACTGCCAGGAACAGCCTTGACATCCAGGACCGGGATATGGATGCCTTGGTTCAACTGGGCGCTGTAGACGCTCAGTTCGATCGACCGGTGCGGGGCTGGAATCGCCGCCGCCACCTGCTAGCGTCGCGGCCGATGTCAACTTCCCAGCAGTCGGACGCTCACCCGCCCGGCGCGGCGGCGGAGGCGCCCGCCGGGCCGCTGCGCCGCGCCATGGAGACGATCCGCGCCCTGCGCGGCGAGCTGGCCGCACTGCGGGGAGCGCAGCGGACGGCCGTCGTCGGCACCGGTCTGCGCGCCCCCGGCGGCATCGCCGGCCGCGACGCCTACTGGCAGGCACTGTCGGCGGGGCAGGACCTGGTGGGCGAGCTGCCCGAGCAGCGCCGCCGCGCCTTCCCCGGCGGCTGGGAAGGGCTGCTGACCCGCGGCGGTTATCTGCCCGACGTCCTCGGCTTCGACGCCCGGTTCTTCGGCATCTCGCCGCGGGAGGCGCGCAGCCTCGACCCGCAGCACCGGCTGCTGCTGGAAGTGGTGTGGGAGGCGTTCGAGGACGCCGCCCTGCCCCCGGAGGACGTCGCCGAGCGCACCGGGGTCTACGTCGGCATCACCGGTCAGGACCACCGGCTGTGGGACGAGGGCGAACCCAATGCCTCCTGGCTGATCGGCAACGGCCACTGCTTCGCCGCCGGCCGGCTGGCCTACACGCTCGGCCTCCGGGGCCCCGCCCTGGCGCTGGACACCGCGTGCTCGTCGTCGCTGGTGGCGGTGCACACGGCCTGCCGGGCGCTGGCCGCCGGAGACTGCGACGTGGCCGTGGCCGGCGGCGTCAACCTGGTGCTCGCGCCCCGGTCGACGGCGGAAATCCAGCGCACCGAGGCGCTCTCGCCCGACGGCCGGTGCCGCCCCTTCGACGCACGCGCCAACGGGTTCGTCCGGGGCGAGGGCGCCGGGGCCGTGGTGCTCAAGCGGCTGGCCGACGCCGAGCGCGACGGCGACCGGATCCTCGGGGTGATCGAGGGCAGCGGGGTCAACCAGGACGGCCGCTCCTCCGGGTTCACCGCACCGGACCTATTGGCCCAGCAGACCCTGATCGAGGGCGTCCTCACCGCGGCCGGCCTCACCGGCGCCGACATCGGCTACCTGGAGGCGCACGGCACCGGCACCCCGCTGGGCGACCCGATCGAGATCGAGGCCGCCCGGGCCGCCCTGGACTCGCCGGGGCGCACCTGGCATGTCGGATCGGTCAAGGCGAACCTCGGCCATGCCGAGGCGGCCGCCGGAGTCCTCGGCCTGATCAAGGCGCTGCTCTGTCTGGAGCGGCGGCAGATCCCGCGGCAGGCCCACTTCGAGACGCTCAACCCCCGGATCCGCCTGGACGGCAGCGGCCTGACGGTACCGGCCGAGACCCGGCCCTGGGAGCCGTCGGCGGGCCGGTGCGCGGCCGTCAGCTCCTTCGGGATGAGCGGCACCAACGCGCACGTCGTCCTCTCCCGCCCCACCGCCGAGCCCGCACCGGCTCCCGCACCGGCCGCCGGATTCCCGGTGTCCGCGCACACCGAAACCGCCCTGCGCACCCTGGCGGGCCGGTACGCGCGAAGGCTGGCCGAGCCCGGGGACGCCGCGTCCGCCGGGGACGGGTACGCCGCCTTCGCCGCGACCGCGCTTCACGGGCGCACCCGCCTGCGGCGGGCCGCCTGGATCACCGCGGCGGGCTCCGAGGAGGCCGCGGACGCGCTGCGCGCCCTCGCGGCGGGCCGGGACCACCCGCGGGTGCGGATGCTGGAGACCGCCGAGCACCCCCCGCCCGGCAGCGCGGACGGCACCGCCCAGGAACGTCCGGCCCGCGCGAGCATGACAGCGCTGCCGGGCTACCCGTGGGAGCGGACGACCTACTCCAGCCGCTGAACGCGCACGCACCGCCGTCCGGTGCGCCGCCGCACGGGCGTCCGCTCCCGCCCTCAGCGCGCGCCCGCGCCGGGCCGGCTCCTCCTCCCCGGAAACGAGAAGTGCAGCGTGGCCAGGGCGACGGGACACCCGTCCAGGCTCTCGACCCGGGCCGAGACGACCGCCGTACGCCGGCCGATCCGCTCGGGCACGACGCGCGCGTGCAGCCGCTCCGGCGCGGCTGCTTCCAGGAAGCTGATGCTGCTGGAGGTGAGCATCGCCGACGGCGTCCTGCCCAGATAGGCGTTGACCGCCAGATAGCCTGCCACGTCCGCGAACGCGAACAGGGCGGGCCCGGAGACGGTGCCGCCGGGCCGCACCGTGAGCCCCGCCGGGTCCGCGGCGAACACCAGCCCGCCGGGTCCGACGTCGAGGAGATCGACGCCCGGCGGGTCGGGCAGATATTCGGCGATCAGTTCCCGGATCTCCGCGGGCCCGAGGGCCGGACGGTCACCCATGGGCCCCCGCCTCGTGCGGAGCCGGGGCAGCCGAGGGGCGGGGCTCCGGCTCCGCCTCCGCTTCCCCTCCCGGTTCCGGTCCGGCCTCCACCAGCGCGGCCAGGGCCGGGGCGAGCCGGGCCAGGGTGCCGTACTTCCACAGCAGTGTCGGACTCAGCCGCACACCCAGGAACGCCTCGAGTCTGTTGCGCAGCTCCAGCGACATCAGCGAGTCCAGCCCGAGCGCGCGCAGCGGCACATCGTGCGGCAGCTTCTCCGGCGCCAGGCGCAGCACCGCCGCCGCCGTACGGCGCACCTCCGCCTCCACCACCTCGCGCCGCCGCGCCGCCGGGATGCTCCGCAGCTCTGTCGGCGTGACCGTCCTGCCGGTCCCGGTGAGCGGCTGCCAGCTCGCCAGCGCGGCCGCCGCCGGGTAGGACTCCAGCCACTGCCGCGGATCGAGGTCGAGGCAGGCCACCTGCGCCTCGTCCGACTCCAGATACCGGCGCAGCGCCCGCCAGCACACCTCGGCCGGAACACTGCCCAGCCCGCGCGCGGCGAGCCGGTCCCCGCGCCCGGTGCCGGTGGCCATACCGGCTCCGGAGACCGGCCCCCACTGCACGCTCAGCGCCGGCAGCCCCGCCGCCCGCCGCTCCGCCGCCAACGCGTCCAGCGCGCTGTTCGCCGCCGCGTAGGCCGCCTGCCCGGCCGTGCCCACGAACGCGGCGGCGGAGGAGAACAGGACGAACAGGTCCAGCGCGTCCCCCGCGGTCAGCTCGTGCAGGACGCGTGCCCCGTCGGCCTTGGGGCGCAGCACCCGCGTCAGAAGCGCGCCGTCCAGGGTCCCCACGGTCGCGTCCGCCAGCACTCCCGCGGCATGGAAGACCCCGCACAGCGGTGGCAGTTGTGCGCGGATCTCCGCCAGCACCGTGCGCATCCGCGCCTCGTCCGCCACGTCCGCCGACCACACCCCCACCCGGACACCGCGCTCGCGCAGCGCCTCGACCCGCGCCGGGTCCCCGGGCGCCGAGCGCCCGACCAGGGCCAGGGCACCGGCTCCGGAGGCGGCCAGGTACTCGGCGAGCGACATGCCGAGCGCCCCGAGCCCGCCCGTGATCAGATAGCTGCCCGAGGCCCGGAACCGCCCCTCGGGCAGCGGCTGCGGGGCGACGGGGACCGTGCCGTCTCCGGTCGGCTCGGTGAGCACGAGCTTGCCGGTGTGCTGCCCGCGGGAGAACGTGCGGAAGGCCTCCTGCGCCTCCGTGAGGGGCCACTCGCGCACCGGCAGCGGCCGCAGTTCCCCGCCCGTCACCCGTGCCCACACGGTTGCCAGGAGCGCGGCGAAGCGTTCGGGGCGGCGGCGGAGCAGCCCGGCGATGTCCACGGCGGTGAAGGACACCGCCTTGCGGAAGGCGCCCAGCTCGACGGACGTGTCCCGATGGATGTCGCGCTTTCCGGCCTCCACGAACCGCCCGTCCTCGGCCAGCGCCTCCAGACCGAGCGGAATCGCGGCCCCGGGCAGGGAGTTGAGCACCACGTCGACGCCGCGCCCCCGGGTCGCGGTCCGCACCCCCTCGGCCCACTCCAGGGTGCGGGAGTCGAAGACGTGCTCGACACCCCGGGCGCGCAGCTGCTCCCGCTTCTCCTCGGTACCGGCCGTGGCGATCACCTCGGCACCCGCGAGCCGGGCCACGTGCAGCGCGGCGAGCCCGAGCCCGCCGGTGGCCGAGTGGACGAGCACGGTCTCGCCCGGCTCCAGCCGGGCCACCTCCATCAGCGCGTACCAGGCGGTGACCAGCACCATCGGCAGCGCCGCCGCCTGCGCCGCGGTCAGCTCCCGCGGGATGCGGGCGGTGTGCCGGGCCTCGACCAGCGCGTGCGAGGCGAGGACGCCGAAGCCGCAGGCCGCCACCCGGTCACCGACCGCCACGGTGCCGGCCCCCGGACCGACCGCGGTCACCGTGCCCGCGCAGTCCAGGCCGAGCAGTTCCCGGTCGGGGGAGTCGTCCGGGTAGACGCCCATCGCCTTCATCACGTCGATGAAGTTCAGCGACGCGGCCTCGACCGCCACCTCGACCTGTCCGGGACCCGGCCGGGGCCGCTCCAGCGGACGGGCGCACAGCGCCGACAGGTCGCCGGGCCGCGGAGTGCCCAGCCGGAACGGCTGGGTGCCCGGCCCCGTCCGCCACGGCGGGCCGGCGGCGGGCGAACCGCCGCTCACCCGCTCGCCGACCAGCCGCTCGCCGCCCGACAGCACGACCCGGTCCTCCGCGGCGGCGAGCTCCGCCACCAGATCGGCGCCGAACGTGTCGGTCTCGATCAGCCGCGTCCCGAACTGGGGGTACTCCGCCTGCACGACCGCCACGAACCCCGGGTACAGCCCGGCGTCCGGGTCGCCCCGGCGGACCACCACCGCCAGCCGCGCGGACGGGTTCTCGTCCGCGCAGCGGCTGACCAGCTCCGCCAGCTCCAGCAGCCCGTCACGGCCCTCCTGCGGCGCGACGAACACCACGGTGTCCGCCCCGGCCAGATCCTCCCCGGCCGCGTCCGGCAGCACTCCGGGCCGCCCGCGGACCACCACCCTGCCCGGCAGCCCGCCGCCCCCGGGCGGGCCGTCCGGCCCCGCAGCCGGGGCGGCGGGCCGCTCCCGGGGCATGAAGCGCATCCGGTAGGTGAGCCGCCCGGTCTCCGCCGCGTCGTCGGCGCCGCCGGGAAGCGCAGCCAGCAGCACTCCCTCCAGCCGTCCCAGCGGGCGCTGCCCGGTGTCGAAGAGCGCCAGGTCGACCTCGCCGTTCGCGCCCGGCCGGGCGTGCACCCACAGGGCGTCGGCGTCCGTCACCGCGACCGCCGCCCGCCGGACCCGGCGCGGCAGGACCGGGCCGTCGCACACGACCAGCGCGGCCTGCAGCATGCCGTCCCACAGCACCGGGTGCGGTGTCCCCGACAGCGCCCCCGAGCGGCTGCCGGGCGGCAGCTCGAGCCGGACCAGCGCCTCCCGTCCGGGCCCCGACGCGGCTTCGGCGACGTGGCCGCCGGTGACCGGCCGGAAGGCGGGGCCGTAGCCGAGGCCCTTCGCCGCGCAGTCCCGGTAGAAGCCGTCCGCGTCCAGCGGCGCGGCAACCAGCAGGTGTTCGGGGAACCCGCCGGCCGGCGGGGCGCTGTCGCGGGCGGCTGTCGCACGGCAGTGCCGCGTCCACCCGGCATCCGCCTCCGCGTCCGCGCCGGGTGCGGGCCCGGTCGCGGCCGTCTCCCGGGACCGCACCTCCAGCACGCCCGAGTCCCCGGGGCCGGGGCGCCAGGTGAGGGCGGTGCGGACCGGTTCCTCGCCCAACGCCAGCGCGGCGGTCAGCTGCACGTCCCGCAGCACGGGCGTCCCGTGCCCGGCGGCTCCGGACTCGTGGGCTTCGCCGTGCAGCGCCTGGTGGAGCAGCGCCAGGAAGCCGCCTGCCGGGAACAGCACCGTGCCGTGCACCCGGTGGTCGGCCAGCCACGGGTGGGTGCCCGTGTCCAGTTCGACGGCGCTCTCCCCGACGCCGCCCGCGGTCGAGGGCACCTCAGCCAGGGCCAGCCGCCCGCTGCGGACTCCGCTGTGCCGCCCCGGCGCGACCCAGTAGCGCTCCCGCTGGAAGGGGTAGGGCGGCGGAACGGCGTCCGGGCGCCGCGCCGGGCGCGGACCGAGCGCGGGCAGCCCCGAGACGTAGGCCTCCGCGAACGCCCGCATCAGGTCGGCGTGTTCGCCCTCGTCGCGGCGCAATGTGCCCAGCACCACCGGTGGCTCCGGCCGCTCCTCCACGAGCTGGCGCAGTGCCGCACCGAGCCCGGGATGCGGGCTGACCTCCACCAGATGGGTGACGTCCTCGTCGATCAGGGTGTCCACCGCCTCGGCGAACCGCACCGGGCGGCGCAGGTTTTCGGCCCAGTAGTGGGCATCTGCCTCCGGCCCGTCCAGCCAGGTGAGGCCGACCGTGGAGAGCAGCGGCATGTCCGCGGGGCCCGGCGCGACGGCTGCGAGCGCCTCGCGGATCCGCGGCACGAGGGGATCGACCTGCGGGCTGTGCGAGCCGTAGTCGACGTCGACCAGCCGGCAGAACACCCCGTCGGCCTCCAGGATCTCCCGCAGCAGCAGGACCGAGTCGGTGTCGCCGGACAGCACGCAGGAGCGCGGCCCGTTGTACACCGCCGGTTCTACCAGTCCCTCGAAGCCCGCGACGGCCTGCCGGGCCGCGTCCGGAGCCAGGTCCACGGCCAGCATCCGCCCGCCGCCGGCGATCTCGCGCAGCAGGTCGCTGCGGCGGCAGACCACCAGTGCCCCGTCTTCCGGGGTGAGCACCCCGGCGACCGTGGCGGCGGCGATCTCGCCCTGGCTGTGCCCGACGACGACGTCCGGCTCCACCCCGGCCGCCCGCCACGCCGCGGCCAGCGACACCGACATCGCCCACAGCGCGGGCTGCACCTCGGCCACGTCCCGCGGCGCCGGGCCGCCCGTGACCATCTCGCGTACATCGCGCGGCGCGTGCGGTGCCAGCGCCCGTGCACAGCGGTCCATGGCCCGGGTGAACGCGGCGTCGCGCCCGTAGAGGCCCGCGCCCATGCCCGCCCACTGGGCGCCCTGGCCGGGGAAGACGAAGGCGACCTTGCCCCGTCGCCCGGCGCGGCCCCGCGCGACCTCCGCCAGGCCCGGGCCCAGCAGAGCGCACCGCTCCGCGAAGTGGTCCCGGTGCCAGGCCATGGCCCGCGCCAGCTCCGGTGCGGACGTACCCGCGGCCAGCCGCTCCCGGATGCCGCGGGTCCGTTCCTCCAGCGCCCGCGGGGTGTGCCCGCTGACCGGCAGCAGGAATGGCTCACCGGCCTCCTGCCGCGCCGCCGCCCCCGGCTCCTCCGGCACGGCTGGCGCGTCCTGCTCCGGCGTCCGGTCCTGCTCCGGCGTCCGGGCGGGAGCCGGTTTCGCGGCCCGGGCGGGCGGCCGCGCGGTCGCGGCCTGCGGCGTGGTGACGACGGCGTGGGCGTTGGTGCCGCCCCAGCCGAAGGAGTTGACGCCGAGGAAGCTGCCGGGCTCCAGCGGCAGCGGATCCCGGGCGACGGCGAGGTTCAGCCCGGGGAAGTCGATGGCCGGATTGGGCACCTGCGCGTGCAGGCTCGGCGGGACGGTGCCGTGCTCCAGCGCCAGGACGGCCTTGACGAGTCCGGCGAGTCCGGCGGCCGGCTCCAGATGGCCGATGTTGGTCTTCACCGAGCCGATGTGCAGCGCACGGCCGGGCCGGGCCGCTCCCAGCACCTCGCCGAGCGCCTGCGCCTCGGCCGCGTCCCCGCGTGCGGTGCCGGTGCCGTGCGCCTCGACGTAGGCGAGCCGGTCCAGCGGGATGCGGCCGGAGGCGTAGACGCCGCGCAGCAGGTCGCGCTGCGCGGCCGGATGCGGAGTGACCAGGCTCTCGCCGCCGCCGTCGTTGTTGACCGCGCTGGCCGCCACCACCGCGCGGATCCGGTCGCCCGCGCGGAGGGCGTCCGCCAGTCGCTTGAGGTAGACGACGGCGACGCCCTCGCCGCGGACGAACCCGTCCGCGGCGGCGCCGAAGGCGTGGCAGCGGCCGGTGGGGGACAGGCCTCCGAAGTGGGTGAGGCCGACCGTCACCTCGGGCGTGAGCATCAGGTTGGAGCCGCCGACCAGGGCTCCCTCGATCTCGCCGGAGCGCAGTGCCTGGCAGGCCTGGTGCACGGCGACCAGCGAGGAGGAGCAGCTGCTCATGACCGTCAGGCTGGGCCCGGTCAGCCCGAGGTGGTAGGAGACCCGGGAGGAGACGATGTCCAGCGAGTTCCCGACGATGCTGTGCTGGGTCACCGCGGCGCCCCGATCCTTGCGCAGCAGTTCGTAGTCGTGCCAGAGCCCGCCGACGTAGACTCCGGTGCGCGAGCCGCGCAGCCCGGCCGCGGGTGCACCGGCGTCCTCCAGGGCCCGCCAGGTCGTCTCCAGCATCAACCGCTGCTGCGGGTCGAGCACTTCGGCCTCGCGCGGTGAGATCGTGAAGAAGGCCGGGTCGAACGTGTCGATGTCCTCCAGGAACGCGCCGACCCGCTGGATCTCCCGGGTCGCGTCGAACACCTCTGCCGGATCCCAGCGTTCGGGCGGCACCGGCCCCACCGCGTCTCCGCCGCCGATCAGCAGCTCCCAGAACGCCTCCGTGTCCGGCGCCTTCGGGAAGCGCCCCGCCATGCCGACGACCGCCACCGCACCGCTGTCCGCGTCACTCATCGGTCCTCCCCCGTGATCACGCCGCCGGTCCATCCTGGAGCGCTTTCCCCTCGGTGTCGACCCCCGCCCGGACCTCCCGCCCGCGTCGGCGCCTGGGTACAAAACCCCGCTGAGTCACAGGTGTTGAGGCACCCGGGTGTCCGCCCGGTGCGCCGGCGTGCGGCTCACCGGAGCGAGGAGCCCTCGGCCCGGACGGGGAACGTCTCCGTGCCGAGCACCGACAGCAGCTCCATCCGCTCGCGGGTCTCCGCGTCCGCCGGGGTGAGCACCAGCAATTGCTGCAGCCGGTCAGGGGTGACCAGGGTCTCGCAGTCCATCAGCAGCCGGCCCACGCGCGGATGGAGCAGGGTCTTGCGGTCGGCGCGCCGGACGGCCACCTCGTGCTCCGCCCACAGCCGCCGGAAGTGGTCGCTCGCGTCGCGCAGCCGGTCGACGAGGCCGGTGACCGCGGGGTCCCCGGACCGGCGGCCGACGGACGCGCGCAGGTCCGCCACGAGCTGACGGGAATGGTGTTCGTGTTCCTCGGGCGGATGGACGGCACGCACGGCGGGATCGGTGAACCAGCGGTACACGAGGTAGCGGGTGTCGCCGGAGCGGCGGGTGTGATCGCCCGTCAACAGGACGGCTGGCCGGTTCTGGGCGAGGACCTCGCCCAGATCGGACAGCACCAGCGCCGGGGTGCCGCCGAGCAGGCCGAGCATCCGCACCAGGCCGGCCCGGGCCTGCCTGGCCGCCCCGTCGCCGGGCGCGGGCTGGTGTCCCGCCAGATGGAAGAGGTGTTCGCGCTCGTCGTCGGACAGGCGCAGCGCCCGGGCCAGCGCCTCCAGCAGCCCGGCCGAGGGCCGGCTGCTGCGTCCCTGCTCGAGGCGGACCACGTAGTCCACCGACATCCCGGCGAGTCCGGCCACCTCTTCCCGACGCAGACCGGCGGTGCGGCGCCGGGGCCCGGCGGTGATGCCGGCCTCGGCCGGGTCGGTCGCCTCGCGGCGGTGGCGCAGGAAGGCGGCGAGCTGTTCGCGTTGCATGGCTCCATGGTCGTCCCCGTGGATGCGCCGATCCAGGGAGCGCCGCTCCCAGGATGCACGCTCCGCTCCCGCGGGCCGCGCTGCCGGAGCACAGTGGGAAGCCGAACGACGACGAACACGACGGACACCACGAACTCGTCGAAGGGGAAGCTCGATGCAGGCACGATCCCTGGGCAGCACCGGCCCGACCGTCTCCACGCTGGGCCTGGGTGCCATGGGCATGTCGGGCGCCTACGGTGCGGCCGACAGGGCTGAGAGCATCGCCACCGTGCACGCCGCACTGGACGCAGGCGTCACACTGATCGACACCGGCGACTTCTACGCCATGGGGCACAACGAACTGCTGCTCGCGGAGGCGCTGCGCGGCCGGAACCGGGACACCTACGCACTGAGCGTCAAATTCGGCATGCTGCGCGGGCCCGATGCGGGCTTCGGCGGATGCGACGCCCGGCCGGAGGCGGTGAAGAACTTCCTCGCCTACTCGCTGACGCGGCTGGGCACCGACCACATCGACATCTACCGTCCGGCAAGACTGGACTCCTCCGTACCGATCGAGGAGACAGTGGGCGCGATCAAGGAGATGGTCGAGGCCGGGCACGTACGGCACATCGGCCTCTCGGAGGTCGACGCGGCGACGGTCCGCCGCGCTCAGGCCGTGCATCCGATCGCCGACCTGCAGATCGAGTACTCGCTGATCTCCCGCGCGGTGGAGGCGGACATCCTGCCCACCCTGCGCGAACTCGGCGTCGGCCTGACCGCCTACGGTGTCCTCGGCCGCGGGCTCATCTCCGGACACTGGTCCCCCGGCCGCACCGCCGGCCCCGGCGACATGCGCGGCTTCAGCCCCCGGTTCTCCGAAGGCAACGTGGAACACAACCTCACCCTGGTGGAGGCGCTGCGCCGGGTCGCGGAGGCCAAGGGATGCAGCGTCGCGCAGCTGGCCATCGCCTGGGTGGCCGCCCAGGGCGACGACATCGTGCCCCTGGCCGGCGCCCGCACCCGCGAGCGGCTCGCCGAGGCACTCCCCGCGACGGAGCTGACCCTGACGCCGGAAGACCTCGCCGCCGTCGAGCGCGCCGTGCCGCCGGGTGCGGCCCGGGGAGACCGGTACCCGTCCGCGCTCATGCCCGGCCTCGGCGCGGGCAACTGATCCGGGCCGCGTTCCGGAGGCCGGTCCGGTCATCCCCCGGCACGGCCCGCGCACGCTTCGGCCTCCGCGAGGTAGCGCTCGACCGGGCCGAGGGTGAGCATGCCGCTGGCGGCGCCCGCCTGTTCGGTGCGGGCGCCGCGCAGCGCCGCTGCGGCCCGCGCGGCGGCGCCGGGCTCCTCCAGGCGGGCGGCGGCGTGGGCGGTCAGGCACCAGAGCGCTTCCTGGAGGTGGTCGTGCGGCGGCTCCGGAACGGTGGCGAGGGCTGCTCGGGCCTCCGCCGGACGGTCCCGGGCGAGGAGTACGAGCGGCGCCGCCCAGGACAGGTACGGGCCCCAGTCCAGCTGCGGGTCGGCAGGGGCCGGGCGGCCGTGCAGCAGACGCAGACCGAGCAGCGCGAGCGGCAGCAGGCCGCGGTGCAGCCCCGGCATCCCGGCCGTGCGCAGGGCGCCGTCGGCGGCGCGGTAGGCGCCCGCGGCGGCCGCCGCGGACGGCCCGTCGGGTCCGGTGCTCCGCGCTGCGGCGGCCCGGGCCCGGAACCAGGCGGTGAGGACCGGGACGAGCGGGGCCTCGTGGACGGCGGCGACCTCTTCGGCGGCGGCCGCGTGCCCGGCGGCGCCCTTCAGGTCACCGACGGCCGAGGCGGACTGCAGACGGATGAGCCAGCCCAGGATGGCGAAGGTCGGCAGCTCGTGCCGGGTGGCCAGCGCGACGAGTTCGGCGCCGATGGCGTCCCGGCGCGCCGCGAGCCCCGGGCGACCGAAGGAGTGCAGGAAGACGCCGTTGAGCGCGAAGGCCAGCAGCGCGGGATCGCCCAGGCCGCGCGCGAGCGCCTCGGCCCGGTGCGCGGCCTCGTACCCGGCCCGCAGGGCGGCCCCGCGCAGGTCGCCGCTGCGGCTCTCGACGGCGACGGTGGCCAGCAGCCGCGCCCGCAGCGCGGGAGGACCCCCGGGCCCCAGGGCCCGTAGCGTGCGCTCGGCGAGTGCCACGACGGCGCGGCACTGCTCGGGATCGTCGGCACGGCTCCAGATCGAGGGCACGTCGTAGGCGCCGACGACCCGGGCGGTCAGTTCCGCGTTCCCCGTGCGCTCGGCGGCCCGGGCGGCGGCGAGCCGGTCGCGCCGCGAGAGGACGAGCGCGTCGCTGCCCGCCAGGGCCAGGGTGCGGGCCAGTTCCACGGTGGTACGGGGGCCGAGCCGGGCAGCGGCCCCGGAGCGGAGGTCGAGGGCCGGCTCCAGGGACGCGGACTGGTCGAGGATCTCCGCCTCCAGCCGCCGCAGTTCGGTTCCGGGGTCGAGCCCCAGCTGTTCGACGAGCATCGTGCGGGCGCGGCGGAGCGTGGCCAGTGCGTCGGCCTGGCGTCCGTCCCGGTGCAGGGCGCGAGCCAGCAGCGCCCAGGCCGCCTCGCGCCAGGGGTGCTCGTCGGTGTGTGCGCCGAGTTCGGCGACGAGTCCGCCGCTGGCGCCCGCGTCGAGGAGGAGGCCGGCCCGGAGCTCGATCCCCTGCAGCCGCAACTCCTCCAGCCGGGCGCGCTCCCGCTGCGCCCAGGCGGCGTCGGGCAGGTCGGCGTAGGCCGGTCCGCGCCAGGAGGAGAGGACCTCGCCGAGGGCGGCTACCTCGCCGGGCGAGCGGCGAGCGCGGTCCAGGACGTCCTGGAACCGGTGCACGTCCACGGCCTCGCGCGGCAGCCGCAGGGCGTAGCCGGGGCCCTCCGTGACCAGGATCCGCGGCGGGGTGCGCGGTGGCCGGTCGGGTTCGACGGCGCGGCGCAGGGCGGCGACGAAGGTGCGCAGCGCGCCCGGGCCGCGGGCCGGGGGCTCGGGCCACAGGTCCGCCACCAGGGTGTCGGTGGCCACCATCCGCCCCTCGGCGGCGACGAGCCGGGCGAGCACCTCCCGGTGCCGGGGTCCGCCCAGCGCGATCGGGGTGCCGTCGCCGCGCAGCGCCCGTACCGGGCCCAGGACATCGATCCGCATGCCCCCATCCTGCGCCCGCCGGCTCCGCTCCGCTGCGCTGTACTGATCGGCTGCTCATCGGGCTGGTGCACCGTGGTCCGGTCAGTCACCCGACCTGGGGAAAGGACCCCTATGGCTTCCGCTCTGCCTGCCCTGCCCGGCTTCGACCACCTCCGCGTGCCCGGTGCGGAGGGCGTGGACCTCTCCGTCGCCACCGGCGGGAGCGGTACCCCCGTGGTGCTGCTGCACGGCTTCCCGCAGACCCACCTGATGTGGCGGCACGTCGCGCCGCTGCTGGCCGCCGAGCACACGGTGATCTGCCCCGACCTGCGCGGCTACGGCGCCAGCGACAAGCCGGCGGCCGCGGATGCGGACGTGTACGCCAAGCGCACCATGGCCGCCGACATCGTCGCCGCCGCGGCGGCGCTGGGGCATGACCGGTTCGCGCTCGTCGGTCACGACCGCGGCGCGCTCGTCGCCTTCCGGGCCGGGCTGGACCACCCCGAGACCGTCACGCACCTCGGCATCCTCGACGTGGTGCCCACGCTGGACATGTGGAATGTGTTGCAGGGAGTCTCGGCCGCGGTCGGCTACCACCTCTTCCTGATGGCCCAGCCGCCGGGACTGCCCGAGACGATGATCGCCAACAGCGCCGACGCGTTCTTCGGGTCCTTCCTCGATGCCTGGGCGGGGGACCGGGCGGCGATCCCGGATCCGGTGCGGAGCGCGTACCTGCGGGCGAGTGCCGCTGCGGTGCCCTCGATCGTGGCCGACTACCGGGCGTCCGCCGGTGTCGACGTCGACCACGACCAGGCGGACCTGGACGCCGGTTCCCAGCTCGCGATGCCCGTCACCGTCGTCCAGCAGGACTGGGGAGCGCGGCTCGGCTACGACGCCGCACAGGTGTGGCATGCGTGGGCGCCCGACCTCGACCACCGTCTCACCGGCGCGGGGCACTTCATGGCGGAGGAAGCTCCCGAGGAGATCGCGGAGGCGATCCGGGAGCTGCTGGCGCGCTGACGGTCCGCGGAGCGGTGCTCACAGCCATGCAGTCCCCAGCCAGGCGGTGGTGGCAGCGGCGCACAGGAGCGTGAGGCTGAGCGCGATCCTGCGGTCCCCGAGCCGCAGATGGACACCGATCGCACCGATCTGAAGGGCCGTGAATCCGAGGGCAGCGGCCGGGGCCGGCCAGGGTGCGATGCCGGTCGCGGGCGGCAGCACCAGCCCGAGCGCACCGAGCACTTCGAGCAGCCCGATCCCCCGGACGGCCGTCATCGGCACACTGTCCACCCAGGCCATCATCGGCCGGAGCCGTGCGCGGCTCCGGACCGCTTTCGCTCCGCCCCCGTAGAAGGAGAAGAGGGCGAGTGGACCGGCGACGAGCCAGTATGCGACGTTCACAGTTCCGCTCCAGGACGGTTGATGAAAATTGACATACCGTCACCGAGCAAACGGATGCATGGACTTCGGGCCGCCGGCGCCGGGGGCGAAGTCGGTGGCCGGTTCTGTGGCGTACCGGCTCATCGTCCGGATGTGTGCCCCGGGTGACGCCGCGTCCTCGGAGCCCAGGTCCCGGAGGTCCCGGAAGTACTGCACATAGAGGTCGGGGGTGAAGGCGCTGAGCAGCACGGCCGGCCGGTCGGAGATGTTGGCGAAGGTGTGCGGGGCTCCCGGCGGGACCATCACCAGTGTTCCCGCCGGCGCGTCGTGCTCCTGTTCTCCGACCGTGAACCGCACGGTGCCGGAGACGACGTAGAAGCCCTCGTCGTGCTCCGCGTGGCGGTGCTGCGGCGGGCCGGCGGTGCGGGGAGCGAGGACGGACTCGGCGATCCCCAGCCGGTGCCCGGTGGTGCTGCCGTCCTCGAGTATGCGCATGCGGGTGGTGCCCAGCGCGATCGTCTCGCCTTCGTCCGGACCGACCACCGATACCGCGGGGTCGGCTGCCGGGGCGCTGTTCTTCGGTTCGTCAGCCATGCCCCGATTCCACGGGCGGGGCGCCGCCTGCGTCCAAGACCTCTTCCGCACCCGCGATACCGCGGGAGTATCGTCGCAGCATGGAGCTACGCACGCTGCGCTACGTCGTGGCGGTCGCCGAGGAACTCCACTTCGGCCGGGCGGCCGCCCGGCTGCACATGAGCCAGCCGCCGCTGAGCCGGGCGATCAAGCAGTTGGAGACCGAGCTCGGCGCTGTGCTCCTCCACCGGTCGTCCTCGGGTGCCTCCCTCGCCCCGGCGGGAGAGGTGCTGCTCGACGACGCCCGGAGGCTGCTCGCCCGGGCCGACCGGGCCCGCGCCCGGGTGGCCGCGGCGTCCGGTGCCGCCGTCCTCACCGTCGGACTCCTCGGGGACAGCGCCGACCCCGCTGTACGGCGGCTGGCCGCCACCTGCCGCCGGCGCCATCCGCAGCTGGAGGTCAGGCTCCGCGAGACGGACCTGAGCGATCCCACCTGCGGGCTGCACCGGGGCCTGGTCGATCTGGCCCTCACCCGCGCCCCGTTCGACGAGACCGGCCTGGCCGTGCGCGAGTTGCGTGCCGACCCGGTGGGAGCGCTGCTGCGCAGCGACGACCCGCTGGCCCGCCGGGGGCGGTTGCGGTCGTCCGAGGTCGCGGACCGCCGCTGGTTCCTCTTCCGGCAGGCACCGACTCCCGCTGGCAGGCGTACTGGAGCGGAGGCGAGCGCCGTGAGGGGCCGGTGGTGCGCACCGTCCAGGAGTGCCGGCAGGCCGTCCTGTGGAACGGCACGGTGGGCATGACGCTCTTGGAACACCGGCCTCCGGAGGGGCTGACCGGGGTGCCGCTGACCGACCTGCCGCCGAGCCGTGTGGTGGTGGCGTGGAAGCAGGGCGACCGGAATCCGCTGATCCGCTCCTTCGTCCGGACCGCGCTCGAGGTCTACCGCGGCTGAGCTGCCGCACCGGTGGACGGCGGGCGCGGGAGGTCAGGTGACCGCCCAGGCCGCCTCGATCATGCGGAAGACCTCGTCCACCGCCGCCTGCGGATCGGCCGACTCGCGGGCCAGTGAGTAGGCGTCGACCGTGAACCTGGCGAGCGTCCGGCAGGCGGTGCTGGTCCGGGCCAGGCCGGGGTCCGCTGCCATGGCCGCCGCCAGCGATTCCGCGTGGCGCAGCCTCATCGACTCCTCGTACGCACGCAGCGCGGGCGAGGAGTCGATCATGTGCCAGACCGGAGAGGCGCTGTCGGCTGTGCAGTGCCGCACCAGGGCGTGGATCTCCCGGCGCAGGGCGGAGACGAGGGGCTCCTCGGGTGTCCGGTCGGTGACCGCCCGGACGAGGCGCTGCTCGAAGTCGGCGTCCTGCTCGAACACCAGCGCCTCTTTCGAGGCGAAGTGGGAGAAGAGCGTGGTGACGGCCACGTCGGCCTCGGCGGCGACCTCGCGGATGCCCACCGCGTCGTATCCGCGCTCCAGGAACAGCCGGAGGGCGGTGTCCGCGATCTTCTGACGGGTCGCCGCCTTCTTGCGTTCGCGGCGTCCGGGCGGCGTGGTCATGCGCTGAAGCTACCAGATGTGAAACCCTAACCGTTTCGGAAAACTAACCGTTAGTGCTACGGTCTGCCTCATGAGAAAAGTGAGCTTCGCCGAGTTCGGCGGTCCGGAAGTGCTGCGTCTCGTGGACGCCGACGAGCCCCACGCGGGTCCCGGCCAAGTGCGGGTCGCCGTCCGCGCTGCCGGTGTGAACCCCGTCGACTGGAGGATCCGGGAGGGGCAGATCCTGCAGGCCCATCCGATCGAACTGCCCGCCGGAGTCGGGCTGGACGCCGCCGGAGTGGTGGACGAGGTCGGCGAGGGCGTCGAAGGCGTCGAGGCCGGGGACCCGGTGTTCGGCGAGGGGGCCGACACCTACGCCGAGTTCGCCGTGCTCTCGGCCTGGGCCCCGATACCCGAGCGTCTGACCTTCGAGGAGGCGGCCGGATACCCCTCCGTCGTGGAGACCGCGCTGCGCATCATCCGCGAAGTCGGGGTGCGGCCCGGCCAGATCCTGCTGGTCAGCGGCGCGTCCGGGGGAGTCGGCTCGGCCGTGCTGCAGATCGCCCGCGACCGCGGCATCGCGGTGATCGGCACGGCCGGGGCGGCGAACCAGGACTATCTGCGCGGCCTGGGCGCCACCGCCACCACCTACGGCGCGGGCTGGACAGAGCGGGTCCGGCGACTCGGCCGCGTCGACGCGGCGCTCGATCTCGCCGGTGCGGGCGTCCTGGCCGAACTCGTCGAGCTGACCGGGGACGCGCGGAAGGTCGTCTCCATCGCCGACCTCGCCGCACCGGAGTTCGGTGTCCGGTTCTCCGGGACGGCCGGGAGCGTCCCGGCGGCGCTGGCCGAGGCCGGCCGCCTCATCGCGCAGGGAAAGCTCCACATCCCGGTCGAGAAGTCCTACCCGCTCGCCGAGGCCGCGGCCGCGCACATCGACAGCCAGGCGGGCCATACCCGCGGGCGCCGGGTCCTGGTCGTCTGAGCCGTCCCCGGCCCGGTCACGCCGCCCGGTGCCGTCACTTGCCGGCGCCGACGGGGCCGACCGTGACCCCGGACTCGGTGGTTTCGGAGACCGGCAGGTTGAAACTGATCGGCAGGGTCTGCGAGCTGGTCTCGTTCGGCGGAGTGACCACGAGGCCGGTGACGTCCACGCCGCTGCCGCCGGTGTCGTTGGGCGGGTAGTGCAGGGTGAACCGGGTCGACTCACCGGGGCTGACGCGGACCGTCGGGGCGGCGACGCCGTTCCGGGCGGCGTTCATGGTGCCCGCTTCGCTCTGCAGGTCGACCCCGGGGTATCCGTGCATCGTGCACGCCGTGGCGGTGGTGTTCTTGAGGTTCACCAGGAAGCTGCCCCGGGCCATGCCGGGCGAGGTGCTGAAGTCGAGTCCGGAGGTCTTGCAGGGGCCGATCTCGGGCGTCCCGCCATCGGGACCGCCCTGCCCTCCGGAGGAGCCCGCCCCCTCGCTCTTCCCCGAGGAACCGGACGTCTCCTTGCCGGAGTTCTCGCTGCCACCGTCCCGGGTGCGGGACGAGGGCGAGGGGGAGGTGCCGCTCTCCTTCCGCGAGCTGTCCTCGGACGAGTCGCCGGGCACGGGGGCCGCTTCGCCGGCCACCTTCTCGGGTGCGTCAGCCGCCTGTTCGCCGCATCCGCTCAGCAGGGCCGCCGTGAGTCCCACCGCGAGCCCGGCCGCGAGCCGCGCGCCCCCCGTGCCGCGCGACCTTCCGGACCTGCCCCCCGCGGCCCTCCGGGCCGCCCGCACCGCATGCTGCTCTCGTTCGCTCATCGCCGCCACGCCCTGATCATCCCATCGTGTGTCCATGCCGGATGCGGGGGAGTCACTGCCCGGACCGCCCCGTGCCGTACGAGTTCGATGCCGGAGGCCGGGGAAAAGTTCACAACGGGGCGCATGCGGCGGTCCGTTGCGGCGGGGATCCGGTGTCGGACCGCGCAACTCGCTGCTCCCGGCAGTACGTTCTCCGTTCCCGGGGGAAGCGTTCGCGGGCGGCACGGCCACCGTCCACCGCGTTCCCCTCGCGGGGCCGGGGCACCGGCCGGTCGCGGCCGGGCGGCCCGGGGGTCAGGTGTTCCGCGCGCAGGACGAGAGGCGGTCGGCGAGCGCTGTGACGAGGTCACGCAGCTCCGCGGGGCGCTCGATGACGAACGGCCGGTCCAGCGAGGCGAGGACGGGCGGCAACCAGCCGAGCTCCGCCACCCGCAGCTCGGCCCGAAGCCACCGCTCGGCCGGAGCGTCCGTGCCCTCCGCGGGCTCCGTCAGGCGCGCGACCGAGGCGGGCAGACCGGCGCGGATCTGCTCCACGGTCCCGTGGATCCGCAGGACCACCTCGTACCGGTACTCGGCCGTCGCGAAACCGTCCAGTACGCGCTGCGCCGGGTCGGTCCCGGCCGGGATCCCGAAGGTGCCGGGCAGGGGCCGGGCGCCCTCGATGCGGTCGAGGCGGAGGGTCCGGTCCTGCTCGGCCCCGGGATCCCTGCCCGAGACGTACCACCGGCCCGCGTGGGCGACGATGCCGTAGGCGTGCAGGGTGCGTTCGCTGTGCCGGCCGTGGCGGTCGCGGTATCCGATCGAGAGCGGCCGGCGGTGGCGTACCGCGTCGGCCACGGTCAGCAGGACCTCGGCGTCCGGGGTGGTGAACTCGCCGGGTGCGGAGGTGAAGGCGAGGGACTCCAGGACCGTGTCGAGTCTGCGGGCCACATGCCTGGGCAGCACCCTGCGCACCTTGGCCGCCGCGGTCTCGCCGGCCGTGCCCGCCGCCGTCGTCAGCCCCGCCCGGCGCCCGGCGACCAGGCCGAGCAGCACGGCGAGGGCCTCGTCGTCGCTGAGCATCAGCGGAGGCAACCGGTGCCCCGGGGCGAGCCGGTATCCGCCGTAGCGGCCCCGCACCGTCTCCACGGGTACGTCCAGGTCGATCAGCTGGCCCACGTACCGCCGCACGGTCCGGCCGTCGACGCCGAGCCGGTCGGCGAGTTCGGCCACCGGCCGGATGCCGCCCGACTGCAGAAGTTCCAGCAGGGTCAGCACGCGCCCGGTGGGTCGAGACATGGCGGCAGCCTAGCGCGCATACCGGACCGATTCCGTCCGCTATCTGTCCTAGCGTGCGCAGCGCAGCCGCTTCACCGGCACTTCACCGACTTGGGAGAACACCGTGGACTTCGTTTCGATCCGCATCATCACCGGCGACGTCGCGCGCCTCGTCGCCTTCTACGAGAGGGCCACCGGGGTGTCGGCGGCCTGGGCGACCGAGGAGTTCGCCGAACTCGTCACCCCCAGGGCCACCCTCGCGATCGGCGGTACCCGCACCGTCCCGATGTTCGCACCGGACTCCGCGCGTCCCGCGGCGAACCACAGCGTGATCATCGAGTTCCTCGTCGAGGACGTGGACCGGGTGCACGGCAACCTGAGCGGCCTGGTGGAGGAGTTCGTCGCCGGGCCCACCACCATGCCCTGGGGTAATCGGGCGCTGCTCTTCCGCGACCCCGACGGCAACCTCGTCAACTTCTTCACGCCGGTCACCCCGGCCGCCGTGGCGAAGTTCGCCCGCTGACCCGGCGCCCGGCCCGCGCACGCCGCGGGCCGGCGGCGTGTCCCGTCGGGCGCCGCCGGGCACCGGCCCCGCGCGGCCCCGTGCGGGGCCGCGCGGTTCTGCCCCGTTGCCGCTGCGCGGGGTGAGGGGCGCCCCCCGGGTGCGGGGAGGCGCGGTGGCGCGCCCCTCAGAAGGAGGTCACCAGGAGGACTTGGTCACTCCGGGGAGTTCACCCGCGTGCGCCATCGCGCGCATACGGACACGGGAGAGACCGAAGGCCCGCAGGTGGCCGCGGGGACGGCCGTCGACGCCGTCCCGGTTGCGTACCCGCGTCGCACTGGCGTCCCGCGGCTGCCGCCGCAGTTCCCGGAGCGCGGCCCCGCGTTCGGCGGGTGTGGAGCCCGGGTGGCGGAGGATCTCCTTCAGCTCGGCCCGGCGCCGTGCGTACCGCGCCACGACCGCCTTGCGCTTCTCGTTCTTGGCGATCTTGCTCTGCTTGGCCATCAGACTTTTCCTCCTCGTGCGCGGATCCGCGCGACGGCGGCCTCGACGCCGATGACGTCGACCGTCCGGATCCCTTTCGCGCTCAGGGTGAGGCGCACGTGACGGTTCTCATCGGCGAGCCAGTAGCGCTTGCGCTGGATGTTGGGGTCGAAGCGCCGGTTGGTGCGCCGATGGGAGTGGGAGACGGACTTGCCGAACACCGGCTGTGCGCCGGTCAACTGGCAGTGGGCGGACATGGGAGACCTTTCTCTCGGTGGAGCAGACTTGGTAATGGTAACCATTTCCATATACTGGTCTCATGGCACGCGACGAACTCCGCCCGATCATCAAGCTCACCTCCACCGCCGGAACCGGCTACACCTACGTGACCCGCAAGAACCGCCGGACCACTCCCGACCGGCTGACGCTGCGCAAGTACGACCCCGTCGCCCGCCGGCACGTCGACTTCCGCGAAGCCCGCTGATCGCTGACCCCCTCCCGCACACCTGGCACCGACCCCAGCAGAAGGACACCGCTGTGCAGCCCGGAATCCACCCCGCCTACCGGCCTGTCGTCTTCCGCGACACCGGCTTCGCCTTCCTCACCCGCTCCACCATGACCGGCGACGCGACCGTCGCATGGGAGGACGGCAACACCTATCCCGTCGTCGACGTCGAGATCTCCTCCGCGAGCCACCCCTTCCACACCGGGGCCGCACGCGTCCTGGACACCGCCGGACGGGTCGAGCGGTTCGAACGCCGCCACGGCCGCCGGGGAGCCCGCTGATGGCCGCCGACCGCACCCTCCCCGTCGTACTGGTCGGCGGACTGCACGCCGAAGCGCGCACCGAGGTCGTCCGACGGCTGCTCGCCTCGATGCCCGGCAGCGTCTCCCTGCACCACGATCTCGCCGCCGGGCCACAGGGCACGGTGCTGCGGACGGTCCGCGACCGCGACGGCCTGCGCAGCGCCTCCGAGGCGCCGCTGGTGAACAACTGTGCGTGCTGCGCACTCCGCGAGGACCTGATCCCGGAGCTGACCCGGCTGGCCGGCGACGGCACCACCCGCTGCGCCGTCGTCGAACTGTGGGACTCGGTGGAGCCCAGGGCCATGGCCGAGGTCGTCGCCGCGCACAGCCACGGCGTGCTGGAACTCACCGGCGTCATCACGGCGATCGACCCGGCCCTCGTGCTGCCCTTCCTCGCCAACGGCGACGATCTCGCCGAGGCCGGTCTCGCCGCGGCACCGTCCGACCGGCGCACCGTCGCCGACACCTGGGCCAGGCAGCTCGAATACGCCGCCGTGCTGGCACTCGTGGAGGACGAGGAGTGGCCCGCCGACGAGGAGGACCGGGCGCTGCTGGCCCAACTGCATCCCACGGCACGCCAGGTGGACGCCGCCTCGGGCGAACTGGTGGCGGCAGCCCTGGCGGGCTTCGACGCCGAGGCCGCCGCGGCCGCGCAGCACCCCGCGTGCGCGCTGCTGCCCCAGGCAGCCGACGAGGCGGGCGTCGCCACCTGCGTATGGCACCGGGACCGCCCCTTCCACCCCGAACGGCTCTACCAGGCGCTGGAGGAACTCACCTGCGCCGCCGCGCGCAGCCGCGGCCGTTTCTGGCTCGCCGACCGGCCCGACACCCTCCTCTCCTGGGACGCGGCGGGCGGGGCGCTGTGCGTCGAGGAGGTCGGCCCCTGGCTGGCCGCCCTCCCCGACGCCGCCTGGGAGATGGTGCCCCCGGTACACCGCGCCGCCGCTGCGCTGGACTGGCACCCCGAACACGGCGACCGCTGCCAGCACCTTGTCTTCACCGCTCCCGGCCTGGACCGGGACGGGCTGGCCGAGGTCCTGGAGTCCTGCCTGCTGACGGACGCGGAGTTCGCCGCGGGGCGCGAGGCGTGGAAGCACCTGCCACCCGCCTTCGACGCCCTCCTCGACCCCGTTCCCTGACGTACCCAAGCGCCCCCCGCCCCGCAAGCGAAGGACTCCCCATGGCTCAGCGCCCCGGCGCCCGCAAGGCCCGTGCCCCCGACCGAACCCGCTGGACACTGCGGGCATCACCCGCGTCGACCACAAGGACACCGACCTGCTGCGCACGTTCCTCTCCGACCGCGGCGAGACCCGCTCCCGCCGCGTCACCCGCCTCACCGCCCAGCAGCAGCGGCAGGTGGCGCGTGCTGTCAAGAACGCCCAGCGAGATGGCGCTCCTCCCGTACCCCACCGCTGACGGTACGGGCCGTGCCCGACGCGCCGACGGGGACTCCCGACGCCGACGGGCGGTGCCGGGGAGGAGCCGACGCCGCCGCAGAGCTTCCGGCCCGCCGAGGGCTCCGCCGCCCGGTGGCTGTCGAGGCGCGGCCGCCGCGGTCCTGTCCGACAGCTCACCCACTGCTACTTTTGTGACGTGATCATTGCTGACACCGAGAGCGCGCGGCGCGATGCCGAACTGGTCCTCGACTTCTTCTCGACCGTGCTCTCGGGCGACCGCGACATCTCCGCCGTCCGGCGCTTCCTGGCACCGGACTTCGTCGACCACGACTCCGAAGGCGACCCCGGCAGGACGGGAGTCGCCGCGAAGCTGACCGCGCTGTGGAACGCCCGGCCCGCCGCGGCCTTCCACCCGCACCAGGCGATCGCGGCGGGTGGCTACGTCGCCGTACGGTCCACGCTCGAAGGCGGCGAGCGCCCGGTGCCGTTCGCCGACACCTACCGGGTCGCGGACGGCCGGCTCACCGAGCACTGGCACGTGGTCGGCGCCTGACGTGCCGAGCACCGGCGCCGGGCCGCGGGGGAGCACCGCCGGGCCCCGCAGCGGGGAGCCGGCCCTCACACCCTGAAGACGGTGCCCAGGAACTCCTTCAGCAGCCTTTCCTTGAGCGGCCCGGGCAGCGCGTCCAGGAGCATCAGGACAGGTGCGGTCCGGGCCGGAAGCCCACCCTCGCCGTCCAGTCCGGCATGGGCGAGCACGGCCTCGACCTCCTGCGGCCCGAGCAGGTCCGGATCCAGCCCGGCGGCGAGCTCGGCGAGCCCCGGGTCGACCGCGGCGCGCGGCAGCCGGCGGGCCGTGCGGAGCGCGGCGGCGAGATCCCCGAGCAGGCCCTCCACCCGGTCCACGGTCGCCGGGGTCAGGGTGAGGTGCAGGTTGGGCGGCATGCCCGCGTAGGAGAGCTGCGGTTGCAGGTACCAGCCGGCAGCGCGCATCTCGTCGGCGGCATGCAGCACGAGGCCCGGATCCGGCTCGGCGCCGCTCGCCCCGCCGAGCACGGTGAACGCCACCACCCCCGCGACCGGTTCGCCCAGCACCCGCACCCCGTCGATCCCGCGCAGCCCCGCCAGCAGCCGCTCCGAGGCGTCCGCGACCCGGGCCGCCAGCGCGGTGTACCCCGTCTCGCCCACGTGCTGGAGCACCGCCCACGCCTGGGCCAGCAGACCGGCGGACTTCGTGCCCTGCGCGGTCGGGTTCACCACCGGGTAGCCCGGCCACGCCGCGTGCGCGAAGTACTGGTGGCGGCGCAGCTCCGCATCGGCGTAGAGGACGACGGAGGCCCCCTTGTCGGTGTACGCGTACTTGTGCAGGTCGACGGAGAGCGAGGTGACGCCGGGAACCGTGAGGTCGAAAGCGGGTACCTGGTGCCCGGTGCCGCGCAGCCAGGGCAGCAGCCACCCGCCGAGACAGGCGTCGACATGGCACAGCACGCCCCGCGCGGCGGCCGACGCGGCGATCCCGGCCACCGGATCCAGTACCCCGTGCGCGTACGACGGGGCGGAGGCCACCACGAGCGCCGTGCGGTCGGTGAGCGCGGCGGACATCGCGGCGGCGTCCGCGCGGAAGGTGGCCGGGTCGACCGGAACCGTGACCGCCTCCAGCCCCAGATAGTGCGCGGCCTTGTGGAACGCGGCGTGCGCCGTGGCGGGCAGGACCAGTTGCGGCGCGGTGATCCCGCGCGCCGCACGGGCGTGGTCCCGGGCCGCCTTCACGGCGAGCAGGATGCTCTCGGTGCCGCCGCTGGTGAACGTCCCCTGGGTGCCCGGTGCGCCCAGCAGGGCTGCGGCGGCGCGGACCACGTCGTTCTCCAGCCGCGCCACGCTGGGGAAGACGGTCGGGTCGAGGCCGTTGACGGTCGCGAACTCCGTGTAGGCGGCAGCCGCGAGTCCGTCCACCTCGGCGCGCCCCGCGTCGTAGACGTAGGCGAAGGTGCGTCCGCCCCGGGTGGGTGCGTCCGCCTCGCGCAGTGTCCGCAGCTCGGCGAGTACCTGCTGCGCGGACCGGCCGTCGGACGGCAGGCGGGTGGGGTCAGTCGGCACGGCCGGGCTCCTTCTGCGCGGATGCGGATGCGGTGGGTACGGGCGCCGCGGGGGACGGCAGCCGCGCCGCCGCCTCGTCCCCCCGGTAGTGGTGCAGCAGCGGCAGACTCGCCGCGGCGCACACGGCGGGCAGCACACTCATGCCCAGCGTGATGGCCGTCAGCGCGGCGGTGGGCTGGGCGACGAACCGGTCGGCGTCCGAGGAGCGGAAGCCGGTGACCGCCAGCAGCAGCGCGAACACCCCCGCGCCCAGGGCGAACGCCAGGGTCTCGGCCGCCGTCCAGAGCCCGGTGAAGGTCGCGGCCCGTCGTCTGCCGGTGCGCACGGCGTCAGCGGCGAGCGTCTGAGCGAGCATCGTCAGCGGCAGCAGTTGCAGACCCGCGTAGGCGATGCCGACCACCGCCGCGGCCCCGTGGCCGAACGCCGTACCGGCCAGCGGGGTGAGGCCCAGCAGCAGCGCCCCGGTGAGGAAGAGCAACGAGGCGCACCACTGCGCCCGCTGTACCCCACACCGGTCAGCAAGCCGGTTCCACAGCGGCATCGCCAGGACCAGCGGACCGATCAGGCAGCCGAACAGCGAGGTGACCGCGGCGGCCGAGCCGATCGTGTAGGTGGCGAAGTACTGGACCCCGGCGAGCATCACCCCGACGGCCAGCGCCTGCAGCGTCCACATCCCCGCCAGGAAGCCGAAGGGCCGGTGCGAGCGCGCCGCGGCCAACTGGGCCCGCAGCGAGGGCTCGGCCCGGCTGCGGGCCACCGCCGGAGCCCGCGCGGTGCAGAACCAGGCGCCGAACATACCGAGCGCCAGCAGCGCCGCCACTGCCACGCCCATCGTCCGGTAGCTGCCCGGGCCGCCTCCGCCGCGGTGCGCCAGCGCCGGAGCCAGCGCCCCGGACACCAGGATCGCCGCGCCGAGGAAGCCCACCCGCCAGCCCAGCACCCGCCCCCGTTCGGCCGGGTCCTCGGTCATCTCGGCCGGCATCGTCACATACGGCACCTGGAAGACCGCGTAGGCGGTGGCTGCCAGCAGGAACAGCAGCGCCACGTATCCTGCGGCCGCCGCTCCGCGCAGCGGCGGCGCGGCGAAGAGCAGCGCGAAGGCCGGCGGCAGCGTGCAGGCGCCGATGAGCAGGAAGGGACGGCGTGGTCCGCCGCGCAGCGTGCTGCGGTCCGAGGCGGCGCCCACGACCGGATTGACCAGGATGTCCCATGCCTTGGGCAGGAAGACCGCGGCACCCGCCACGGCGGCCGGGACGGCGAGCACATTGGTGAGGTAGTACAGCAGGATCAGCCCCGGCACGGTGGCGAAGGTGCCCGTGCACAGCGACCCCAGGCCGTACCCGACGCGCACCCGGCGCGGCAGGGGCGAAGCCGCCGCGCCGCCTGCCCCCGTGACTGCCATGGCGCCGATCATGGGGGAGCGGCCGAGCCCCGGCAAGAGGCGTGCGGCACGCGGTCCGGCCACCGCGGAAGGCGCCTGCGGCGCATTGCGGACGCGGCCAGTGGGACACAGGGGCACTGGTGGACGGGGCGCGGTGTTAGGAATGAGTCATGAAACTGCCTCTCCGCCGCCCCGGGAACCGGCCGGCGCGGCCCGCCACCCGCTCCGCGGACAAGGGCCGTTCGCTGCTCCGCCTGCGCAGCGCGGCCGGTCAGGTGTTCGTGCTGCAGGTCGTCCTGGTCCTGCTGCTGGTCGCCGCGGCGGTGGCGGCCCAGGTCGTGCAGGCGCAGCGGGACGCCACGAGCCGGGCCCGCGAGAAGTCGGTCGCGGTGGCCCAGGCGTTCGCGCACGCCCCGGGGGTGGCGGAGGCGATGCGGGGCCCGCATCCGGCCAGGGAGCTCCAGCCGCGCACCGAGGCCGCCCGCAAGGACGCCGGTGTCGACTTCATCGTGCTCATGAGCCGGAAGGGGATCCGCTACACCCAGCCCAATCCGTCGCTGATCGGGAAGAAGTTCGTCGGCACGATCGAGCCCTCGCTCCGCGGCCGCACCACGGTGGAGCGGGTCACCGGCCCGCGCACCGGCGGGGACACCAACGTCGTGCAAGCCGTCGTGCCCGTCCGGGACTCCGACGGCACCATCGTCGGCCTGTCGTCGGCGGGGCTGGCGGTACGCAACGTCGCGGGCATGACCGACCAGCAGCTGCCGATCATCCTCGGCGCGGGCGGCGTCGCCCTGGTGGCCGTCATCGGCGGGACGGCCCTGGTCTCCAGGAGGCTGCTGCGCCAGACGCACGGCCTCGGGCCCGCGGAGATGACGCGGATGTACGAGCACCACGACGCCGTGCTGCACGCGGTGCGGGAGGGCGTGCTCATCCTCGACGCCGACGGGCGCCTCGTGCTGGCCAACGACGAGGCCCGCCGGCTGCTGGACCTGCCCCCCGGCACCGAGCGGCGGCATGTGGGCGAACTGGACCTGGCCGAGGGCATCGCACGGCTGCTGGTGTCGGGCGAGCCGGTCACCGACGAGGTGCTGCTGTCCGGGGACCGGCTGCTGGCGGTCAACATACGTCCCACCTCCCGGCACGGGGGAGCGCTCGGCTCCGTGGTGACACTGCGTGACACCACGGAGCTGTCGGCCGTGTCGGGCCGTGCCCAGGTGGCGCGGGAGAGGCTGAAGCTGCTGTACGAGTCGGGGGTGCGGATCGGCACCACGCTGGATGTGGCCCGCACGGCGCGGGAGCTGGCCCAGGTGGCGGTGCCCGGGTTCGCCGACCTGGCGGCCGTCGACCTGCTGGACGAGGTGGTGCGCGGCCAGGAACCGGCGCCGCAGGCTCAGCGCCGGGTGCGCCGGGTGGCGGTCGGCGAACGGCCCGAGGGACTCCCGCTCTACGAGGTCGGGGAGGCCATCGTCTTCCGGCCCGGTTCTCCGCAGGCCCGCGCGCTCGACGCGGAGCGGGCGGTGCTGGAGGCGGATCTGCACCATGCGGAGGAGTGGCTGCGGCACGATCCGGAGCGCGCGCGGCGGACGCTGGAGTTCGGCGTGCACTCGCTGATCACCGTCCCGCTGCGGGCCAGGGGAGTGATTCTGGGCATCGCGCACTTCTGGCGCAGCGGCGACTCACCGGCCTTCGACGAGGACGACGTCTCCTTCTCCGAGGAGTTGGCGACCCGGGCCGCCGTGGCCATCGACAACGCGCGCCGCTACACCCGCGAGCACGCCATGGCCGTGACCCTGCAGCGCAGCCTGCTGCCGCGCGGGCTGCCCAAGCAGGCGGCCCTGGAGGCGGCCTGGCGCTACGTGCCCGCGGAGGCGGGCGTGGGCGGCGACTGGTTCGACGTCATCCCGCTCTCCGGCACCCGCGTCGCGCTGGTCGTCGGCGACGTGGTGGGGCACGGACTGCACGCGGCCGCGACGATGGGGCGGCTGCGCACCGCCGTGCACAACTTCTCCACCCTCGACCTGCCCCCCGACGAACTGCTCGCCCACCTGGACGAGCTGGTGGCCCGCATCGACGACGAGGAGAGCGACGCCGACCCGAGCGGGCGGCAGTACGAGGGTGTGGCCGGAGCGACCTGCCTGTACGCGGTGTACGACCCGGTGACGGGCTCCTGCACCCTCGCCCGTGCCGGACACCACTGCCCCGCGGTGGTGTATCCGGACGGCACGGTCAGTTATGCGGACGTTCCCGCCTCCCCGCCGCTCGGTCTGGGCGGCCACCCCTTCGAGACCACGGAGCTGCACCTGCCCGAGGGCGCCCAGCTCGTCCTGTACACCGACGGCCTGGTCGAGAGCCGGGACCGGGACATCGACACCGGTCTGGAGATCCTCCGCTCCGTGCTGGAGGAGACCGCGGGCGCGGGCCCGGACGAGACGGCCCGCGCGGTCGCCGGTTCCGTCATGCCGGCCCACCCCTGCGACGACGTCGCCCTGCTGGTGGCCCGCATCCGCAGGCTCGCCCCGGACCAGGTCGCCAAGTGGCAGGTCGACCCCGACCCGGCGGCCGTGGCCCCGGTCCGCGCCGAGTGCGCGGCGCGGCTGCGGGAGTGGGGCCTGGAGGAGATCGGGCACACGACCGAGCTGATCCTCAGCGAACTGATCACCAACGCCATCCGGTACGGGAAGGAGCCGATCCAGGTCCGCCTCCTGCACGACGAGGACAGCCTCATCTGCGAGGTCTCCGACGGCAGCGGAACCTCCCCGCACCTGCGCCGCGCCTCGACCACCGACGAGGGCGGCCGCGGTCTCTTCCTCGTGGCCCAGTTCGCCCAGCGCTGGGGCACCCGCTACATCCCCGGCGGCAAGGTCATCTGGACCGAGCAGCAGTTGCGCGGCGGCGGCTCCGCGCGCCTCGCCGAGCAGCTGCCGGCCGACACGCTGCTGGACCAGTTCGACGACGGGGGCTGGTGAGCGCGCCGGGGTGGTGCGGCCGCCGGGCCGCACCACCCCGTGCGGTCCGCTCCGGTGCCGGGTCACACCGCGGGGCTGCCGCAGTGGCCGCCCGTCAGACAGGCCCGGAAGGTGAGTCCCTTCAGTCCCCGGTAGTCGGCGGAGAAGGTACCCTTGTTGGCGGCGGTCTGGACGGGCTTCCATCCCCTGCCCGCCCACTTCGCCTGGAGGATCACCCACTTCCCGTCCTTGGCGTGGTCGTAGAAGGTGCCCCAGTAGCTGCCGTAGTACGAGCCGCCACCGGAACTGCGGTACCAGGACCAGCACACGCGGATCGAACCCTTGCCGTTGCTGGTCCACACGGTCGCGCACGTACTGCTGCGGGCGGACGCCGCATCCTGCCCGGCGGCGACGGCGCTGCCGCCGCAACCGGTGGTGAGGACGGCCGCTGCCGCCAGTGCCGCCGCCAACACTCCGACCTTGGACATATTTCCTCCTGACGCGGTCACCTCTGGTGATCCTGGCTTTCTGCCGGGTGTGCGTCGAGCATGCCGGTGCCGCCCCGGTCCGGGCATTCCGCCGCGGTTCGGTGTCCGCCTCGTCCGCACGCGGTAGTGCGCCCGAGCGGCCGTGCGGCTTCATCCTCCCGCTGTAGTACGACGGTTCGGCCGACGCGGTATGCCCACCGGCCCGCCGGGGAGTGGCTGCGTGTCCGGCCGCCGGGTGCGAGGCGGCCTGCCCGCGTGCGCGGTCGTCGTCAGGCCGCGGCGGTGCCGGCTCCGGCAGCGGCGAGGGCGGCGTCCGTGTCGGCGGCCGCCAGATCGGCATTGATCCGGGCGCCTGCCAGCGCGCCCGCTGCGGCGGAGGCACCCACCTGGGCGGTCGGATCGGCGGCATTGCCCGCCACCCACACTCCGGGCACTGTGGTGGCCCCGGCCGCGTCCGCGGTGAACCGGCGGCCCATACCCTCGGGCAGGTCCTCCATCGGCAGACCCAGACCGGTCAGGCCCTCGGTGCGGGCGCGCATCGAAGTCGCGACCGCGAGCACCCGGCGGGCCACCACCTGGCCGTCCGCCAGCCGCACCCCGGCGATGCCGCCGTCGCCGTCCTGCACGACCTGCTCGACCGGGGTGCCGACGACCCGGATGCCGCGGGCGTCGAACCGTGCGCGGCTGTCCGCGTCCAGCCCGGCGCCACGGGTGAAGTAGACCAGATCCTCGGTCAGCTGCCGGAAGAGCAGCGCGTGGTGGCGGGAGGCCGGGCCGGTGGCGAGGACGCCGACCGGCTCGTCCCGCGCCTCCCAGCCGTGACAGTACGGGCACTGCACCACGCTCCGCCCCCAGTGCTCCGCGAGCCCGGGGATGTCGGGCAGTACGTCCCGCAGCCCGGTGGCCACCAGCAGCCGGCGTGCCGTCAGCGTGCGGCCGTCGGCCAGGGTGGCGGTGAAGCGCGGGTCGCCCGCGGCGGACGGGTCGGCCGGTTCGGCGCGGGACACCTCGCCGGGCATGAGCACGCCGCCGTAGCGCCGCACCTCCTCCCGGCCCCGCCCGTAGAGCTCGGCGGGCGGCACGCCGTCCAGGCCCAGCAGACCGTGCACACCCTCGGCCGGCGTGTTGCGGGGTGTGCCGCTGTCCACCACGACGACCGAGCGGCGGGAGCGGGCGAGCATCAGGGCGCCGTTCAGTCCCGCGGCGCCGCCGCCGATCACCACTGTGTCGACGGTCTCCCCCGAGAGCGGGCCGGTCCCGGCAGTCGTTCCAGGCATGGTGCGTGCCCTCCTCCAGGTACGGGGCCCGGCCGCTCCGGGCCCGCTGTGCACGACGCTAACCAGACTTTGCACTCTCGGCATAGGATATTGCCCATGACGCAAACAGATGGCGAGCTGGACAGCCTGGTACGCAAACGGATCAGGGCGATGCGGGTGGCGCAGGGCTGGTCCCTGGAAGAACTGGCCACCCGCGCCCGGCTGAGCCAGTCCACGCTCAGCCGCATCGAGAACGGCCGTCGACGGCTGGCGCTGGACACCCTCGTCACCCTCGCCCGCGCCCTGGACACCACCTTGGACCAGCTGGTGGAGACCGCCTCCGACGACGTCGTCACCAGTCCGGTCGTCGACAGCGCGCACGGGATGCTGCAGTGGCCGCTCAAGAGCGACCCGGGCGTGACCGTTGTGCGCCAGCGCATGACCGACCCGCCCCCCGACAATCCCGCACGGATGCGCGCGCACCCCGGCCGTGAATGGCTGGTCGTCCTCTCCGGCACCGCGGTCCTGCTGCTGGGACACCGCCGCCTGCGGGTCGAGACCAACCAGGCCGCGGAGTTCCCCACGATGCTGCCGCACGCCATCGGAGCCGACGGCGGCCCCTGCGAGATCCTCGGAATCTTCGACCGCGACGCCCGCCGGGGCCACCAGCGGGACCGCGGCGAGCGCGACGCATAGCGCCCGCCGGGGCCGGCGCCCCGCAGGGCCGGCCTTGCGTGTCCCGGCGGCCTTGCGCTTTCGGCAGTCCACGGTGCCCTCGGCTTGCGTATCCCGAAAGGAATCGTGCCGTACTCGCATGGCCGTCCTAGCGTGGCGGTATGCCGCACACCTACGCGTCCGCGCCCCGTCGGGACGCCTCCGACGCCCACCAGCCCCAGGACCACGATCAGGCCGAGCTCCTCGACCTGGACGCTAAGGTCCTCGCCGAACACCTCGCGACCATCACCGCGTGGCTGCCCCTCGAAGCGCCCCCGCGCCGGATCGCGGACCTCGGCTGCGGCACGGGAGCCGGCACCTTCGCCCTCCTCGACCGCTACCCCGACGCCCACGTCACGGCCGTCGACTCCTCGACCGAGCACCTGCGACGCCTCCGGGAGAAGGCGTGTGCCCAGGGCGTGGCGGAGCGCGTGCACCCGGTGCGCGCCGACCTGGACGACGCCGACTGGCCCGGTCTGGGCACCCCGGACCTGGTGTGGGCCTCCGCCTCGATGCACCACATGGCCCACCCCGATCACGCACTGCGCCGGATCCACGACGTGCTGCCGCCCGGCGGGCTGTTCGCCGTGGTCGAGCTGGCGGGCTTCCCCCGTTTTCTGCCGCCCGACGCGCCCGAGGACCGGCCCGGTCTGGAAGAGCGCTGCCATGCGGCGAACGACCGGCACCACGCCGCGCACATGCCCCACCGCGGCGCCGACTGGGGGCCGAAGCTGACCGCCGCCGGATTCGCGCTCGACGGGCAGCGCACCCTCGAGGTGAACATCGCGGGCTCCCGCGACGAGGCCGTTGCCGCCTATGCGCTGAGCAGCCTGCGACGCATGCGCGGCAGTCTCGCCGACGCGCTCCCCGCGGAGGACCTCGCCGCACTCGACCGGCTGCTGGACACCGGTGGCCCGCACAGCATCACGCGCCGCCACGACCTCGCCGTCCGTACCGTACGCACCGTCTGGGCGGCCCGGCGCGGCGACTGAACCGGCACGCCGGGCCGCGCCGTTCGACCCCGGGGGTTCCCACCGGTCCGCCGTCCGCCGCCGAGTGCGCGGGGCCCCGGCCCGGCCGGGTGAGGGCTCAGCCCTCCGCGGCCGGGCCGGGCGCTGCCGGCGCGGCGGGCTCGGACCGGATGGGCCGCATGTTCACGAGTACCGCGGCGAGCACCGCGCCGAGCAGCATCACGCCCACCGCCACCCAGGTCGCGGTGGTGAAACCGTGCACCACGCCCTCCCGGACCACCGTCCGGCGCATGCGCGGATCGTGCAGATGGTCGCGGACGTAGTGGTTGGTGACGCTGGTCGCCACGGTGTTGAGCAGCGCGGTGCCGATGGACCCGCCCACCTGCTGCGCGGTGTTCACGGTGGCCGAGGTGACCCCCGAGTCGCGCGCGGCCACGCCCTGCGTAGCCGTGGAGATGACCGGCATGAACGTGCAGCCCAGCCCCAGCCCCAGGAGCAGTTCGGCGGGGAGCAGATGGCTGACGTAGGAGGAGTCGGTGTCCAGTTGGGTCAGCACGGCCATGCCCGCCGCCGCCAGCAGCATGCCCGGCGCCATCAGCAGCCGCGGCGGGACCAGCGGCAGCAGCCGGGCCGAGATCTGGGTGGAGCCGAGGATGATCGCGCCGCTGATCGGCAGATAGGCCAGTCCGGTGCGCAGCGGCGAGTAGCCGAGGATGCCCTGCATGTAGTAGGTCAGGAACAGGAAGACCCCGAACATCCCCAGGGTGGCCATGCCCATGGTGAGGAAGCTGCCCGCACGGTTGCGGTCCTTGACGATGTGCAGCGGCAGCAGCGGAGTGCGCGCCCGGGCCTGCCACAGCACGAAGGCGGCCAGCAGCAGCCCGCTGCCGCACAGCAGCCCCAGCACCATCGCGCTGCCCCAGCCGCGGGGTTCGGCCTCGCTGACTCCGTAGACGAGCGCGAGCAGGCCCCCGCAGCCCAGCACCGCTCCGGGAAGGTCGAGCCGTGCCTCCGCGTGCCCAGGACGGTCGTGCAGCAGCGTCAGTGCGCCCAGCACCGCGGCCCCGGCGAACAGGATGTTGACGTACAGGCACCAGCGCCAGTCCAGATACTCGGTGAGGACTCCGCCCATCAGCAGCCCGATGGCGGCCCCGGCGCCGGCGATGGCGCCGTACACACCGAACGCCCTGCTCCTCTCCCTGGGGTCGGTGAACGTCGTCGACAGCAGGGAGAGCGCGGAGGGGGCCAGCAGGGCTGCGAAGACGCCCTGCAGCGCGCGGGCGCCGAAGAGCATTCCGGAGCTGCCCGCGGCGCCGCCGAGTCCGGATGCGACGGCGAAACCGATCAGCCCGATGACGAAGGTGCGCTTGCGGCCCACGAGGTCGGCCACCCGCCCGCCGAGCAGGAGCAGCCCGCCGAAGGCGAGCGTGTAGGCCGTGATGACCCACTGGCGGTTGTTGTCCGACATGTGCAGCTCGCGCTGCGCGGAGGGCAGTGCCACGTTCACGATCGTCGCGTCCAGCACGACCATCAGCTGGGCGATCCCGATGACGATCAGGGCCCACCACCGGTGCGGGTCCACCGGGTCGGGTGCCTGGTCTCCGTTGGTGTGCACCCGAGCATCGGACATAAGCCTCAGACAACCATCCAGTGGTGCATTCCGCATCCGCAGCGGGGGCCGGGCGGCGGCGCGCGGCCCCCGGCGGGCCCCGAGCGGACAGGGCCCGGTCCCGGTCTCACCCCCGGCCCGGGGCGCTGGCCGCGGTGCCCGTCGCCCGCCGCTCCCGCGCCCGGGCGAGCCGGTGGCGGAGCACGGCCAGGACGACATGGGCCGGCGGCAGGGTCAGCACCCCGGTCAGCAGCAGCGCGGCGGCGATCGGGGCGAGGATCCCGACGCAGTAGGCGGTGTAGGTGTTGTCCGTGCCCCACGCCAGGAAGAGTGCCGAAGCCCCCGGGCGCAGCGGCCGGGCGGCGGCGTGCAGCATGAGGTACGCGCCGACGGTGAGCGCGCCCAGCGGCAGCGCGGCGGCCAGGGTGCGCAGCCAGGCGGTGGCCCCGCCCCACACCAGCGACCAGGACCGGCGCAGCGAGCCCAGCGGGCCCAGCTGCTCCGCCGCCGCGGCCGCCGGAGCCAGGGCCCAGCCGAGCCGGAGTACCAGCGTGATCGCCAGGCCCAGCAGGGGTGCGCCGTCATGCAGCAGCGCGAACCGGGTGGGGTATTCCCACTTGGGGACGAGCGCCGTGTACTCCCTGAACAGGGTGGTGGTGAAGTACTCGGACACCAGGATTCCGGTCACCAGCGGTGCCCACACGCCCCCTGCGCGCAGCAGATACGCCCCCAGCACCGCGCCGAACCGTCCGCGCTCCCGCCCTCCGGCCGGGTGCGCGGAGACGTCCGTGGCGGGGGAGCCGGCGCGTCCGCGGAGGCCTTCCGGGTGGTCGCCGTCCTCCCGGTCGGCCACCGCCCGAGAGGCGGCGGTCTGCACGGCCGCGCAGCCCAGATGCAGCAGCAGCACCAGGAACGGCAGTCCGGCCAGAGTGATCAGCCACAGGTCCTGGACCAGGAGTCCGGACGGAGCGTAGGAGTCCTCCATGCGGCGGGCCGTGATCGCTCCCCGGCGCATCTCGATGAACGCGGGCCAGGCGACCAGGAAGCCGAGGGCCGTGACCAGCAGGCCGCCCAGCGCTGCCAGTCCGGCCGCCCGTGCCGCCAGGCCGAACAGTCGGCGTCCGTCGCCGTACAGGACGGCGCACGCCGTCCGCGGCACGCCGCGTCGCGGCGCGTGTCCCGCGCCGTCTCCTCGCCCCTGGCCACGGCTCGCCGTTCGCCCGTCGTCCGCCGTCCCGTTCCGCACGTCCACCGCCAGTTCGCCTGCTCTGTCCGCATCCGCTGCCCGAGGGCCGGGTCAGCGCCTGGTGTGTTCGATGCGGGTGAGCGGCGAACGGTTCTCCGGCGGGAGGGGAAATCGCTGCGCACTCAGCGCATTATGGTCCAGACCTATTGACGAATGGTCTGGACCGCAGAACTCTTTGGGGAACCCCACACCAGGCGGAGGGAACACGCCATGCACCCAGCGCCCGCGCGCAGACGACGCCCCCGGTACCTGCTCGGTATCGGCGTGGTGGTCGCCTGTGTCGTCCAGCTCCTCACCGCCGCGGCCCCGCACGCGGCCGAACGCCCGCACCCCGCGGCACCGGACGGCCGGGCCGCCGAGACCTGCCCGGTGCAGGGCAAGCCGTCCGGAAAGGTCCTCCAGGGCTACTGGGAGAACTGGGACGGCGCCGCCAACGGCGTCCATCCGCCCTTCGGCTGGACTCCCGTCACCGACTCCCGGATCCGCTCCCACGGCTACAACGTCCTCAACGCGGCCTTCCCCGTCATCCGTTCGGACGGCACCGTGCTGTGGGAGGACGGCATGGACTCCACCGTCAAGGTCGCCAGCCCGGCCGAGATGTGCCGGGCCAAGGAGCAGGGCCAGACGCTGCTGATGTCCATCGGCGGTGCCACGGCGGGCATCGACCTCAGCTCGCGCGCCGTCGCCGACCGGTTCGTGGAGACCATCGTGCCGATCCTGAAGGAGTACAACTTCGACGGCATCGACATCGACATCGAAACCGGCCTCACCGGCAGCGGCGACATCAGCCGGCTCTCGACCTCGCAGGCCAACCTCGTCCACATCATCGACGGCGTCCTGGACCGGATGCCGCCGCAGTTCGGCCTGACGATGGCGCCCGAGACGGCGTATGTCACCGGCGGCAGCGTCGTGTACGGCTCGATCTGGGGCGCATACCTCCCGATCGTCAAGAAGTACGCCGACAACGGCCGGCTGTGGTGGCTGAACATGCAGTACTACAACGGCAGCATGTACGGCTGCAGCGGCGACTCCTACTCCGCGGGCACCGTCCAGGGCTTCACGGCGCAGACCGACTGCCTCGACAGAGGCCTGGTGATCCAGGGCACCACGATCCGCGTGCCCTACGACAAGCAGGTCCCCGGTCTGCCCGCGCAGCCCGGCGCGGGCGGCGGCCACCTGGCGCCCTCCCAGGTCGCCCAGGCGTGGCATCACTACGACGGCCGGCTCAAAGGCCTGATGACCTGGTCACTGAACTGGGACGGCTCGAAGAACTGGACCTTCGGCGACAACGTCAAGGCGCTCCAGGGCCGTTGACGGACCGGCCGGGGCTCCGGCGGCCCGGGCTGACCCGGGCCGCCGGAGGGCAGAGCTGATCCTGCTGCCGTGCCGACCAGCCGGCAGGGATCCGGTTGCCCCTACCGGCTCTCCGGTTCCGCTTTCCAGTCCTCGACGAGGAGCCCGAGCACCACCTCGTCCAGGAACTCGCCCAGCACCCAGGCCGACGAGCGCAGCACGCCCTCGCGCACGAAGCCGTTGCGCTCCGCGGAGCGCAGCATCGCGGTGTTGTCCGGCAGCGTCTCGACCTGCAGTCGCCGCAGGCTGCGCACGACGAAGCCGTAGTGGCACAGCGCCGCGACCACGTCGGTGCCGTAGCCCTTGCCGCGCGCGGACGGCAGCAGCCCCAGGCCGATGTGCGCGGACCGGTGGTGGCTGTCGATGCCCCACAGCGTCGCGGTGCCGATGAGGGTGCCGCCCTCCAGCTCGACCACGGAGAACTGGACCCACCCCTGCGCGGTGTCGTCCACCACGAGCCGCGGGTCCTTGGTGCCGGGTGTGAGCGGCCGCCAGGGCTCGCCCTCCGCCCGTGCTGCGTTGACCACGTCGTCGTAGAGCTCGGTCCGCAGGACCGGGATGTCTTCCTCGTGCCGGGCCCTGAGCCCGATCGTTCGCCCTCTCAGCACACGAGCTTCCTATCCGAGCGGACAGCGCACGGGCAACCGAATAGTTCCGGGCCCTGCGTGCGGCATGCGGGGCGCTCCGCGGCTCCGCGAAGACGTCCGGCCCGACCAGTGGCGGGCACTGGCCGGGCTGCGAGAGGGCGGCAACCGGTCGGTCGGCCGACGCGGTCCAGCTCAGCTCATCTGCGGGTCACTTCACCGAGCCGGCCATGACCCCCTGGACGAAGTGCCGCTGGAAGGCGAAGAAGACCGCCACCGGCACCACGAGGGACAGGAAGGCGCCGGGCGCCAGCACGCCGATGTTGCTGCCGAACTGCCGCATCTCCGACTGCAGGGCCACCGTCAGCGGCTGCGACTGGCTGTCGGCGAAGATCAGCGACACCAGCATGTCGTTCCACACCCACAGGAACTGGAAGATCGCCAGGGACGCGATCGCCGGACGGCCCAGCGGAAGCACCAGCCGGACGAAGATCCGCCACTCGCTGCCGCCGTCCATCCGGGCGGCCTCCAGCATCTCGCGCGGGATCTCCGCGAAGTAGTTCCGCAGCAGGAAGACGGCGAACGGCAGCCCGTAGGCGACGTGGAAGAGGACCACGCCCGGGATCGTGCCGAAGAGCCCCACCGCGCCGAACATCTTGGCCACCGGCAGCAGGCCGACCTGGACGGGCACCACGAGCATGCCCACCACGACCAGGAAGATCGCGTCCCGGCCGGGGAAGTCCAGCCAGGCGAAGGCGTATCCGGCCAGCGCCGCCACCACCACGACGGTGACCGTGGCGGGCACCGAGATCATGACGGTGTTCCAGAAGGAGTCGACGATGCCCGAGTTCTCCAGCAGCGCACTGTAGCCATCGAAGGACAGGCTGCCGGGGTCGGTGAGAGCGTTCCACCAGCCGCTGGCCGCATTGTCCTCGTCCGGTCGCAGTGAGCCGATGAAGAGCCCGAAGGCCGGGGTGAGCCACAGCAGTCCGACGACCACGAGGAGGAACTGCACCAGGCCGCGGCTCAGTTGCCGCAGCAGCCAGGTCACCGGCCGCGCTCGCCCGGGCCTGGTGGGAGCCGAGGTGGGGAGGGCGGTCATGAGTTGCTCCTGCGGAAGCGTCGAATGTTGAGGATCATGGCGGGTACCACCAGAAGCAGCAGCAGGACGCCGAGCGCACTTCCCAGGCCCTGGTTGTTGCCGCCGCCGAAGGAGACCAGCCACATCTGCAGCGCCAGGACGTTGGCGTCCTGCTGCACCGGACCGGGGGCGATGATGTAGACGAGGTCGAAGACCTTCATCACATTGATCACCTGGGTCACGAAGACCACCCCGAGCACGGGGGCCAGCAGCGGCACGGTGATCCTGCGGAAGATCTGCCACTCGTTCGCGCCGTCGATCTTGGCGGCCTCGATCACATCCCGCGGCATGGCGGAGAGCCCCGCCCCGATCAGCACCAGCGCGAAGCCCGTCCAGATCCACAGGTAGGCGCCGATGATCGCCGGGGTGATGAGAGTGGGACCGAGCCACTCCACGCCCCCGTAGGGCTCGGCGAAGTTCTTCGCGGGCAGCCGGACGGCGTAGTCGCCGCCCGAGAGGCCCTGGAAGCGGTAGGAACCGTCGGCCGCGGTGGTCGTCTCGGCCACGACCTTCCCGTACGCGTCGACCGCCTCCAGCGCCAGTTGCGGCAGGCCCTTCTCCTTCGGGTCCACCTGTCCCGGCCTGCCACCGCCGCCGAGGGTGAAGTCCACCCAGACCACGCCGCGCAGCTCGTCACCGCCGGCGGTGGCCTTCGACGCGGCGCGCGCGGGCTCGGCGTCCTCGGGCAGGTCCTTGGGCGGGACGCCGACCAGGCCGAGGTTGACCGTGTTGCCCGGCGACGCCTTGTCCTTCGTCGTGTACGCACCGCCCTTGTCCTTGGCCAGCGCGGTGGCGTCCTTGGGGCGCGCGTTCGGATAGCCGGCGCTCTCGTCGAAGGCGTCGTGCACACCGACGGCGACCGCGTTCAGCACACCCCGGTCGGGGTCCTGCTCGTAGACGACGCGGAAGATGATGCCCGCGGCGAGGAAGGAGATCGCCATCGGCATGAACAGCACCAGCTTGAACGCGGTGGCCCAGCGGATCTTCTCCGTCAGCACGGCGAGGATCAGGCCGAGCCCGGTCAGCACCAGCGGCGCGATGACGACCCAGATGGTGGTGTTGCGTATCGCCTTGAGCGTGGCCGGGTCACGGAACATCTCCGTGTAGTTCTCCACGCCGACGAAGCGTGTGCCCGAGGCGTCGAAGAGGCTGCGCCCGGCGGTGAAGAGGATCGGGTACGCGACCAGGGCCCCGAGCAGCAGCAGCGCGGGGAGCAGGAAGAGCAGGGCGATCAGGCGCCGGCGGTGCGCGGCCCGGCGGCGCGGGCTGTCCTTCGGTTCGCCGGCGGCCGGCCCCGGCCCGCCCGGCAGCGGTGCCGGGCGGTCGGGGGCCTGCACAGGAGTGGCTGGCATCCGGGCCTCAGTCCTTGTACGCCTTGGCCGCGGCGGCCTCGAGCTTGCGGGCCGTGCCCTTGGGGTCGGACGGGTCGCGCAGGAAGTCCTGCAGCAGCTTCCACTCGCCGGTGCCGGCGGTGCCGCCGAAGGCGGCCGGTGCCTGGTCCGACATGTCGAAGCGGACTGCGTTCCCGGCCTTGATCAGCGAGTCGGCGGTCTTGCGGGTGACGTCGTCCTGGTACGCCTCCGGCTTCACGCTCTTGTTGGGGGAGAGGAAGCCTCCGGCCCCGGCCCAGATCTCGGCGGCCTCGGGCGTCGCGAGGAACTCGACGAGCTTCATCCCGGCCTTGCGGTGCTTGCCGGACTTGAGGACCGTGGCCGCGTCACCGCCGCCGACCACCGGCGGCTTCCCGTCCGCGACCGCGGGGAAGGGGAAGAACTTCGCGTCCTCGCCGACCTTCTTCTTCAGGTCCCCGGAGATGGTGGCGCCCACGAAGTCGCCCTCGTAGACCATCCCGGCCTTGGGGTCGTCGCCGAAGACCTGCTCGACGGACTCGGGGAAGGTGGTGCGCAGCGCGCCCTTGCCGCCGCCGGCGACCAGCTTCTTGTCCTTGAACAGCTCGGAGAGGGTGGTCAGGGCCTTGACCACGCTCGGGTCGGTCCAGGAGATCTTGTGCGCCGCGAGCTTGTCGTAGTTCTCGGGTCCCGCCTGGGAGAGGTAGATGTTCTCGAACCAGTCGGTGAGGGTCCAGCCGTCCTCTCCGGCGACGGAGAAGGCGGGCAGCCCGGAGTCGGAGACCGTCCGCCCGGCCTTGAGCATCGCGTCCCAGCTCTTCGGTGGCTGGACGCCGGCCTGCGAGAGGGCGTCGGGGCTGTACCAGACCGTCGACTTGTTGGAAGCCTTGAAGTAGAGGCCGTAGTACTTGTCGCCGATGGTGCCGTAGTCCTGCCACACCGGTGCGAAGTTGCTCTCGGCCGTGTCCCGGACCTTGGCGGACAGCGGCTGGAGCCAGCCCTTGCCGGCGAACTGCTTGAGCACGCCGGGCTGCGGCACCATCACCACGTCGGGTGCGTTCCCGCCCTCGATCTTGCTGCCGACCACGGTGGAGACGTTGTCGCCGGTGGAGATGAACTTGGTGGTGGCGCCGGTCTTCTCGGAGAAGGCGTCCAGCACCTTCTTGAAGTTCTTCTGCTCGGTGCCGGTCCACACCCCGGCGACCGTGACCGTCTGGCCCTTCAGCTCCTGGGAGCCCGAGCCGGAGCTGCTGTCGCTGCCGCCGCAGGCGGTCGCGGTGAGGGCGAGGCCGAGCGCCGCGGCGGTGGCCGTCGCTGTCCGTCGTCTGGTGCGGGTGCTGCTCATGGTGTGTTTCCCTTCGGGGAGTGTGCGGAGTGGTCGGGCAGATCGCTGATCCACCAGGCGGTGGTGGAGCCGGGAAGGATTCCCGGTGGGCAGTCCCCGCTGGCGAGCAGCGGAGTTCCGGTGACGGGCGCCGGTACCGGGTCGAGGCCGAAGTTGACCGCGCAGACCAGGCCGTCGCCGCGGACGAAGGCCAGGACCTGGGGTTCGGTCTCCAGCCAGCGCAGGCTTCCCTCGCCGAGCTGCGGCAGACCGCGGCGCAGCTGCAGCCCGTCGCGGTAGAGGTGCCAGAAGGAGCGGGTGTCGGCGAGCGCCCGTTCGGTGGCGTGCTCGGCGAACCATTCGGGCTGCGGCAGCCACGGCCGCGCGGTGCTGTCGGTGGTGGTGAAGCCGAACGGCGAGGCGTGTCCGGACCACGGCAGCGGCACCCGGCAGCCGTCCCGGATGTGCCGGCGGCTGCCGGTCCTGAGGTAGATGGGGTCGGTGAGCACCTCGTCGGGCAGGTCGACCACCTCGGGCAGGCCCAGTTCCTCGCCCTGGTAGATGTAGGCGGCGCCGGGCAGCGCCAGCATCAGCAGCGCGGCGGCCCGGGCGCGGGCGGGACCGACGGTGGTGCTCTCCCCGGCGTACCGGGTGACCGTCCTGACCTGGTCGTGGTTGTTGAGCACCCAGGTGACGGTGGTGCCGGTGCCGGCGATGTCGGTGAGCGCCTCGGAGATGGCCTTCCGGAAGGCGTCCACGTCCCATTCGGCGCTGAGCAGGTCGAAGAAGAACGCCTGGTGCAGTTCGTCCGCGCGGACGTACTCGGCGTGCTCGCGGGCGGTCGGCACCGACACCTCGCCGACCAGCAGCCGGTCGGCCCCGTCCCGCGCGGCGTACTCGTCGCACACCGCCCGCCAGTCGCGCCACACCTGGTGCACCTCGGGCTGGTTCCAGGCCAGGGGGTTGACCGAGTCGCGGGCGCGCTCGTCCGCCTCGGGGTCGGGGGAGTCGGGGAGTGCTGGGTGTTTGTACAGACCCGCGGCGACGTCGATGCGGAAGCCGTCGACGCCGCGGTCCAGCCAGAAGCGCAGTACGTCGGTGAATTCGCTGCCCACCCGCGGATCGCGCCAGTTGAGGTCGGGCTGGTCGGGGGTGAACAGGTGCAGATACCACTGGCCGGGGCGGCCGTCCGGTTCGGTCACCCGGGACCAGGCGGGGCCACCGAACATGGCGCGCCAGTTGTTGGGCGGCAGCGCGCCGTCCGGTCCGCGCCCGTCGGCGAAGTGGAAGCGGGCGCGGTCCAGCCCGCCGGGGCGGTCCGCGAGCGCGGCGCGGAACCAGGGATGCCGGCTGGAGCAGTGGTTGGGGACGATGTCGAGCACGATGCGCACGCCGAGCCGGTGGGCGTCCGCCACCAGGAGGTCGAACTCCCGCAGGTCGCCGAAGAGCGGGTCCACGTCGCGGTAGTCGGCGACGTCGTAGCCGTGGTCGTGGTGCGGCGAGGGATAGAACGGGCTGAGCCAGACTCCGTCCACGCCCAGCTTCTTGAGGTACGGGAGTCCGGCCCGGACCCCGGCCAGGTCTCCGACGCCGTCCCCGGTGCTGTCGAGGAAGCTGCGGACGTAGACCTGGTAGATCACCGCGTCGCGCCACCAGCGCTGGGATGTGGTGGCCGTGGCTATGTGCATGCGTGGCGCCTGTTCTCGTTGATCGCACGTTATGCATGCATGTTATGTAGCCATGTCGAACAGGTGTCAATGAGTTGACGTGAAACTCCGCGGTAACATGCGGGTATTGCCCAGGTATGCCCAACGATTCCTGGGTCTGGTGCTACTGAACGCGTAAGTAGCCGGGAGAGGAGAGAGGGAACTGCGGTGCGGATGTTCAGCCGCGGCGGACGATCGCCTCGAGCTCCCGCTCCAGCCGGGCCACCGCCTGCTTCGGCGTCACCCGCTGCGCCATCGCGTCGTGCACGACGGCCTGCACCGCCAGATTCACCTGCTCGTACCGAGGGCTCTTGGGCCGCGGCTGGGCCGCGAGCACGCTCTTGCGGAGCGTGGGCAGATACGGATACCGGCGCACCAGCGCCGGATCGGTGTAGAGGTCGGCCCACACCGGCGGCAGCGCGCCCTCGGTCAGCACCCGCCGCTGGACTTTTTCACTGGTCAGATAGCTCAACAGCGCTGCGGCCGACGCCTTGTGCCGGGAGTGCGCGTTGACGGCGAGGTTGGAGCCGCCCAGCACCCCGGCCGCCGGCCCGTCGGGCCCGGGCAGCGGCACCACCCCGAACTTCCCCGCGACCTTCGAGTCGGCGGCGCCGGCCGTCTTGTGCACATACGGCCAGTTGCGCAGGAAGAGCAGCTTCCCCTCCTGGAAGGCGCGGCGGGACTCCTCCTCCTTGTAGGCGAGCGCCTCCTTCGGGATCCACCCCTCCCGCACGCCCCGGGCCAGGAAGCCGATACCGACCCGGGCGGCGGGGGAGTCCACCGTGACCCGCTCCCCCTCGTCGGCGAGGAAGGAGCCGCCTGCCGACCGCACGGCCTCGACCGCGTTGACCGTGAGCCCCTCGTAGGGCAGGAACTGCCCCGCGTAGCCGTCCAGTCCGTACTTCGGCGCGACCGTCTTCGCGAGCCGCTCCAGCTCCGCCCAGGTGCGCGGCGGCGCCTCGCCCTCCCGTTCCAGGATGTCCTTGCGGTAGTAGAGCAGGCCCGCGTTGGTCACATACGGCAGCGCGTGCAGCCGCCCGCCGAAGGTGGCGGTGTCCACCACGGGCGGCAGGAACCGATCGAGCGGGAAGCGGCCGGAGTCGAGCGGGGCGATCCAGCCCGCGGCGGCGAACTCGGAAGTCCAGGCGACATCGATGTTGAGCACGTCGTACCGGTCGCTGCCCGAGCGCAGGCTCGTCGCCATCTGCGCGCGGACCTCGTCCGCGCCCTCCGGCAGCTCGACCAGCGTGACCTTCTCGGCCGGATGCCCGCGGTTCCAGTCGTCCAGGACGCCGCGCAGATAGCCGGTCAGATCCCCGCCCGTCACCAGCGTCAGCGGCCCGCGGCCCGCCGCGGAACCCGCCCCGGAGGCGCCGACCGCAGGATCACCGGCCCGGCCACCCGCGCCCGTGTACCCGGCCAGGACCAGCACCGCGGCCAGGAGCCCCCTACCCGCGGCTCGCCTCCACCGCATAGGTTCCTCCCTGGCGCACCGGCGCCGACCTGCCCTCGTCGGCGTCCGCCCCTGTATACCTGTTAGGCATGCGCGATACTAGACGTCGCGGACGGATACGGGGGCGATCCGGCTCACAACCAGGGAGCGGACGGCTGACGCGAAGGTAACGGCGACCACGGAGGAGGGCGAGCGTGCGTCTGACCCTGCTGGCGCTGCTCGCCAGGGGCCCGGCCCACGGATACGAACTCAAGCAGGCTCTTGAGAAGCTCCTGGGCGCCGCGTACCCTCAGCCCAACATCGGGCAGGTCTACGTCACCCTCGGCAGACTTGAGAAGGCCGGACTCATCGAAGGCGAGGACATCGCACAGTCGAGCCGGCCGAACAAGCGCACCTACCAGCTCACGGACGCGGGACGGGAAGCGGTGGCCGCGTGGCTCGACGAGCCGACCGAGGAACCCCGGGTACGGGACGAGTTCTTCATGAAGCTCGCCGCCGCCCCCGGCACGGGGATGGCCGACCAGGTCACCCTCATCAACAAGCAGCGCCGCCACTACCTCAACGCGATGCGTGATCTCTCCAGACTCGCCGCGGCCGAGGACCGGGACAACCGGGTCGCACAGCTGCTCATCGAAGGGGCGATGCTGCACCTTCAGGCGGATCTCGACTGGCTCGAGCGCTGCCAGGAGGAGCTGGAACAGCTGGAGGAGCAGGAATGAGCCGCGAGGTTCGGGGGGCGCGGGACGCCGACGGCGAAGGCATACCGGCCCAGGCCGCCACCCCGGTCGTGCTGGCCGAGGACCTGGTCAAGATGCACCGAACCGAGGCCGGCGCCCCCGTCAAAGCCGTACGGGGCGTGGACCTGCGGATCGAACGCGGCGAGTTCGTCGCGATCACCGGCCCGTCCGGAGCGGGCAAGTCCACCCTGCTCCACCTGCTGGGCGGACTGCACAAGCCCGACCGCGGACGCATCTGGCTGGAGGGCGAGCGGGTCGACACCTACAGCGAGGCCCGCTGGGCCGTGCTGCGCAGGCGCCGCATCGGCATCGTCTTCCAGTTCTTCAACCTCATCTCCCACCTGACCGTGGCCGACAACGTCGAACTGCCCGCGCTGCTCGCCGGGAGCACCCCGCGCCAGGCCCGCGCCAAGCGCGCCGAACTGCTCGACGACCTCGGCCTGGAAGGCAGGGAGAACAGCACCCCCGGCGAACTCTCCGGCGGGGAGCAGCAGCGCGTCGCACTCGCCCGCGCGCTGGTCAACCGCTCCAGCCTGCTGCTGGCCGACGAACCCGCCGGCAGCCTGGACAGCAAAGGCACCCGGGAGGTGCTGCGGCTGCTGTCCCGCTACCACCAGCGCGGCCAGACCATCGTCCTGGTCACCCACGACGCGCGCGTGGCCAGCGCAGCGGACCGGGCGATCAGCCTCTTCGACGGCCGGATCGTCGACGATGCGGCACTGGGCGGCGGATCCTCGGCCGGCCGGCCCGCGGGTGGCGTGTCCGGCACGCTCGAGCTGAAGGGCTGACCCGGTGCGGGCCATGGCGCGCTGGGTGCGCGCCGATCTGCGGGCGCGCCGCGGCGAGGCGCTGTTCCTTCTCCTCGCCACCGCCGGGGTCACCATGTCCCTGCTGCTGTCGGGCGCGTTCCTCGCCTACGGGGCCAGCCCCTGGCAGCGGGTGTTCACCGAGTCCAACGGCGCGCACATCTGGATCCAGACCACGACCGAGGCCGACGCGGGCGCACTGGCCGGACTCGAAGGCGTGGAGTCCGCCTCCCGCGCGTTCCGCACCGCGTCCGCCACCGCGGAGCTCGGCGGCACCAGGGCGAGGATCCAGCTCCGCGGCGCAGGCCCCGAACCGCCGAAAGTGGCCCGCCCGCTGATCACCGAGGGCCGCTGGCTCCAGGAGGACGACGCGGCCGGTACCGGCCGGCGGACCCCGACCGGTACCGCCGCACCGGATGCCGGGGCCCGGCCCCCGCAGGCGGCGCGCCGCAGCACGGACGCGATACGCGCGGCTCCCGCCGAGCGCGCCCCCGCGCACCCGGCCGAGGGCATCGTGCTGGAGAGCTCGCTGGCCCGCGCCCTGTGGGCCGAACCCGGTGACGTGCTGCGCGTTCACGACTCCCGCGGCACCGCGCACGCCCTGCGCGTCACCGGCGTCGCGGAATCCGCCGAGGAGCGGTACAGCCCGGGCCGCGCCCCCGGCATCGGCTGGGTGCTGCCGAACACCCTGCCGCACATCGAGCACGAGGACGACCAGCTCGGGCAGACCATCGGGCTGCGGCTCGACGACCCGGAGGACACCGACTTCGTCGTCCAGCGCGCGGTCACCCAACTCGGCGACGACCGGATCGTCACCGTCTCCACCTGGCAGCAGGCGCGGGAGGAAGCCGAGGGAGGCGGCCGGCTCCTGGGGCTGCTCCTCGGGCTCTTCGGCCTCAGCGCGCTGCTCGCGGCCTCGCTCGCCGTCGCCGGAGCCATCAGCACCAGCATCCGGGGCCACCTGCGGGACATCGCGATCCTCAAGGCCATCGGCTTCACCCCCGGCCAGCTCATCCGCACCTTCTTCCTCGAACACGCAGCGCTCGGTCTGCTCGGTGTGGCCTGCGGCGCCCTGCTCACCGAAGTCCTCGGGCCGCGGATGCCCGGACGGCTCGGCGAAGCCATGCGGCTGTGGCAGGCGCTCCCCGCACACGCCTGGGTGCCGCTGGCGATCCCGCTCGGCGCGCTGCTCCTGATCACCGGTACGACCGCACTCGCCGCCTGGCGCGTCGGCCGGGTCCCGCCGGTACCGGTCGCCCGGCCCGCCACCCCCGCCGTCCGCCGGATGCCCGGCACCGTACGGCGCGCCCTCGGCCTGCGGCTGCCACCCGCGCTCGTCCTCGGCTGGCGGGGCGCCTTCCACTCCCGCGCGCGATCCTGCGCCGCGGTCGCGCGGCTGGCCGTCCCTCTGCTGCTGATCACCATCGTGCTGGGCGCCTGGACCACCCTGGACCGGTTGGAGCACCACCCGGAGAAAGTGGGCATCCCCGCCGCGCTCACCGTGCGCGGCGACAACCTCGACGACGACGCCGCGGCGCGGATGGTCGCCGAGCGGCCTGAGGTGACCGCGGCCTACCCGGGGGCCGAGGCCAAGGCGCTGGTGCCCGGCCAGACCAGCACGATCACGCTACGGGGCCTCGGCATGGACCGGGACCCCTACCCGCTCACCATCGCCGACGGGCGTGCCCCGCACCGGTCCCACGAGGCGGTCGCCGGACAGGGCCTGCTCGACCTGCTGGACGTGCGGGTCGGCGACTGGGTGCGGGTGACGGTCGGCGGCCGTCCGCAGGTGCTGCACCTCGTCGGGCGCAGCATCGAACCGGAGGAGGACGGCCGGGTCATCTCGACCACCCTCGACACCCTGCGCGCGGGCGGTGCCGCTCCGCACCCCGGCTTCTACCACCTCGTCCTGGACCAGGACGCCGACCCCGCCGCCGTCGCCGCCGGACTCTCCTCGGCGGCCGAGGGCCGGGTGGACGTACGGGAGATCCCCAACCCGGTGCACGAACTGCTGCCCGTGCACGGAGTGCTGGGCGGACTGGTGACCGTGCTGGCACTGATCGGCCTGGCCGAACTGTCGACGACGATCGCCGCGGGAGTACGCGACCGGCGCCGGGACCTGCTCGCCCTCCGGGCCGTCGGGCTGACGCCACGGCAGATCATCGCGGTGATCGTGGCCGGGACCAGCTTCACCGCCCTGGCCGCGGCCCTGGTCGGCACGGCGGCGGGCGTCCTCGTGTCGGGATGGCTGATCGACCTGCAGGGCCGCTCCAGCGGCATCGGCGCCGGGATCGCCCAGTACCCTCCGCCCGCGGTACTGCTCCTCCTGGTGGCGGCAGTGGTGACGGGCGCGGTCGCCGTCTCCCTGCTCCCGGCCTCGCGCGCGGTACGGCAGCGCCTCGCTGACACCCTCGGCGACTCCCTCTGACCGCCTGTGGTCTGCTCCGGCCGGCCGGCCCGCCGGGTGTCCCAGCGTCGGCTGGTCCGGGAATCGCGGACGAGGACAGGGCCACAAGTCCGTGTCGATCGTGGTGCCGGCGGGGCAGCGTGGCGACCCGCCGCAGTTCGAGACGGTGCTGGAGAAGGTCGGCCTGCCCCGCATCGGGGCAGGCCGGATCCCCGGCAAGGCGCGCCTACCCGGCTGCCTTGGGGCTGACCAGTCCGGTTTCGTAGGCCGTGACCACGGCCTGGACGCGGTCACGGAGTCGGAGCTTGGCCAGGATGCGGCCGACATGGGTCTTCACGGTCGTCTCGGACAGGAAGAGACGCTCGGCGAGTTCGGCGTTGTTCAGGCCCTGGGCCAGCAGGCGCAGGACTTCCAGTTCGCGTGGGGTGAGCGCTTCCAGGTCGCGGTGCGGGGGGCTGTCGGGGGCGGGCGCGGCGGCGGGGCGCGCGTAGCGCTCGACGAGGCGGCGGGTGATGGCCGGTGCGAGCAGGGCGTCGCCGGTGCGGACCAAGCGGACGGCGGCGACCAGGTGCTCAGGGGTGACGTCCTTGAGCAGGAAGCCGCTGGCTCCGGCGGCGAGCGCGGCGTAGACCAGATCGTCGAGGTCGAAGGTGGTCAGCATGATCACGCGGGGCTCGTCGGGGGCGCCGGTGAGGATGTGGCGGGTGGCCTCCAGGCCGTCCAGCTCGGGCATGCGGATGTCCATCAGGACGACGTCGGGCCGGGTGCGGGCCACGGCCTCGACCGCTTCCTCGCCGTCTGCGGCCTCGGCGACCACCTCGATGCCGTCGGCCATGAGGATCAACCGGAAGCCGGTGCGTACGAGCGCCTGGTCGTCGGCGACCACCACACGCAGAGGCGCATTCACACGGTCTCCACAGGAGGCAGGGGGATGTGGGCCCTGACGCGGTAGCCGCCGGTCAGGCGGCGCCCGGTGTGCAGGGCGCCGTCGTAGACGGACAGGCGCTCGCGCAGGCCGAGCAGGCCGCGGCCGTTGCCGGTGGCCGCAGTGGGCGAGGGGGCGCCGCCGGTATCGGCGATCTCGACCTTCAGGTGGTCGTCGGCGTAGTCGACGTTCACCTTCGCCTGCGCTCCATGGGCGTGCTTGACGGTGTTGGTCAGGGCTTCCTGGACGACGCGATAGGCGGTCAGTCCGATGCCCGAGGGGACGTCGCGTGGGGTGCCGGACATGGTGAGGGTGACGGGCACTCCGGTGTGGCGCATGCGGTCGACGAGGGAATCCAGCTGGTCGAGACCTGGCTGTGGGGTGAGGTCGGGGGCGGTCGGCTGGTCGGGATCCGGTGGGTCGTTCATGGAGAGCAGGCCCATGGTGTGGCGCAGTTCGGTCAGCGCCGAGCGGCCGGCCGCCTCGACGGCGAGGAGGGCCTCGCGGGCCTCGTGGGGAGCGAGGTCCATGACCTTGCGGGCGGCGCCCGCCTGGATGGTCATCATGCTCACGTTGTGCGTGACGACGTCGTGCAACTCGCGCGCGATGCGGGCTCGCTCCTGCTCGGTGGCGCGGCGCAGCTCCTCGGCACGTTCGCGTTCCAGGGCCGACACCCGGTCCTGGCTCGCTGCGGTACGCAGCTTCCAGGTGCGCATGCCGTTCGCCGCGAAGATCAGCGGGATGAGGATGAGCAGCGGGACGTACTGGGTGGGGACGATGGGCGGCGAGGTCATCGCGCCCATGATGCGGGTGTGCTCGTCCGTGCCGATGGTGCACACGGTCACCGGCAGGCTGAGCAGTGCGGCGGCCCGGTAGGGGCTGTAGACGGCGGCCGTGTAGGCGGCGATGACGATCGCGTAGAAGGTGGTCCGCTGTGCGCCGGCCGGCGTCAGCACGGCCGCGGCCGTCACGATCCACAGCACTGCCAGGGGGTATCGGCGGCGGAGGACCAAGGGCGCCCAGGCGAGAACTGTCAGCGCCACCACGGTGATCTCGATGCCGATCTCCGAGCCGAGCACGAGTGTGGCGATGCCGTCGGGCGAGTTGCGCAGCTGTTCCGCGCCGTTGTGCACGGCCCAGTGGAGTACGACGCCGCCGATGGCCAGGGCGAGCAGCACGTCGAAGACCAGGTTGCGCCGGGCAGGGCAGTGCGGCGGACCTGTCGGTCGCCGTAGCAGGGCGATGCCGTCGCTCAGCCTGGCTGCCACGGGCGCTGTGTTCATCGGGCCATTCTCGCCGAGCAGCCCTGCGCCTGGCATCGTTCCCGCAGATCACTCGCGTACGCCGCACGACTACTCCTCAAGGAGGACCCATGCCGGGATGTCGTCCTCGCGTTCCGCCGACATGGGTCCGGCTGCCGACGCGGCGTGGCTCTCCCCGCTCCTAGCGTCGGTCGGGCCCAGCCGGGCGGAACATCCGGACTCGAGGAGAACCCCATGCCCACCACGCCAGTGGTCCAACTGCGCGACGTGAGCCGCCGCTACGACGCAGCTTCCGAGGGACTGCCCGCCCTGCAGGACACCTCCTTGACCGTGCAGGCCGGTGAGGCCGTCGCGATTCTCGGGCCGTCGGGCAGCGGCAAGTCCACACTGCTCAATCTGATCGCGGGCCTGGACCGGCCGGACGCGGGGACGGTCACTGTGGACGGCGTGCGGGTCGACGGGCTCGGTGAAGCGGCGGCGGCCCGCTTCCGGCGGGCCAAGATCGGCATGGTGTTCCAGTTCTTCCATCTGCTCGACGATCTGACCGTCACCGACAATGTGGTGCTGCCCGCCCAACTTGCCGGTATGGCGCGCGGCTCGGCGTACCGGCGGGCGGCGGAGCTCCTGGAGAGCCTGGGCATCGACCGGCATGCCCGCGCCCATCCCGGCCGGCTCTCGGGTGGTGAGCAGCAACGCGTCGCGGTGGCACGGGCGTTGATGAACCGGCCGCCGCTGCTGCTGGCCGACGAGCCGACCGGGGCCCTGGACTCGGCATCCGGCGAGGACGTCAGCGACCTGCTGCGCGCTCTGCACGCCGACGGCCAGACCGTTGTCCTGGTCACCCACGATGTGGCCCTGGCCCAGGCGTGCACGACCCGTACGATCCACCTCGCCGACGGCAGGATCGCTGCCGACTCCTGTGCGGAGGCGGTCCGTTGAGCGCCGGACGCCGAGGGCCGCTGCGTGGACACGCGGGCGCCCTGAGTCGTGTCGTCCGCTCCGGGGTCGGGCGGCGACGCGTGCAGACTTTGGTGATCGCGCTCGCCGCGCTGCTGGCCGTGGCCTCTTCCGTGCTCGCCGGATCGCTGCTTGCTGCCTCCAGCGGGCCGTTCGACGCTGCCTTCGCGCGGCAGGACGGTGCGCACCTGTCCGTGCAGTACGCGCCGGGCACCGGCGACGCCGAACTGCGGGCCACCGGCGACGCCGCCGGGGTGAGTGCCGCGGCGGGTCCCTTCCGTACGGCTACGCTCACCCCGCGCTTCTCCGACGGCTTCCCCGAGGTGCCGATGAGCGTGGTCGGACGAGCCGAGCCGGGCGGAACCGTCGACCGCCTCGCCCTGACCGCGGGCCGATGGGTCACCGGCCGGGGCGAGATCGTGCTGCCGGCCGGCGGCTGGAACTCCTCGGTCGTCGGCCGGCAGGTCACCTTCCCCGATCTGCCGGGCAGTCCGGCCCTCGAGGTGGTCGGCACGGCCCGCTCCGCGACCGGCACCGCCGAAGCCTGGGTCACCCCGGCGCAGCTCACCGCCCTCACCCCGCCCGGGCAGGCGAACGGCCGCCAGATGCTGTACCGCTTCGCCGCGGCGGACACCGCCGGCCAGGTCGCGGCCGGCCGCAAGGCGGTGACCGCACAGCTTCCCGCGAAGGCGGTCGCCGGGTCCCAGTCGTGGCTCACCGTGAAGAAGCACGCCGAACGGGACACGGCGCTCTATGTCCCCTTCCTGGTGGCGTTCGGGGTGCTCGGTCTGGTCATGTCGGTGCTCATCGTGGGCAATGTGGTCGCTACCACGGTCGGCTCCGGCATCCACCGGATCGGCATCCTCAAGGCGATCGGCTTCACTCCCGCCCAGGTCGTACGCGCCTACCTGGGCCAGGCCCTGCTGCCGACGCTCATGGGCACGGCGCTCGGCGTGGTGACGGGTCACCTGCTCGCCGTCCCGATCCCGTCCGACGCCGAAGACGTCTACGGCACCAGCGGGTTGGGGGTGGAGCCGTGGGTGGACGCGGCCGTGATCGCCGGGGTGCTCGGTCTCGTGACCGCGACCGCGTGCGCCGGCGCCTGGCGGGCGGGCCGACTGCGTACCGTCGACGCGCTCGCCACGGGCCGCGGCCGGCAAGCAGGCCGCGGCCGGCGGGCGGCACGCCTGGCGGCACGGCTGCCCGTGCCCCGTCCGGTCGCGCTCGGCCTGACGCGGCCCTTCGCCCGGCCCGCCCGCACTCTGGCCATGGGCACGGCGATCGTGTTCGGCGCCATCGCCGTCACCTTCACGGTGGGCCTGGGCTCCTCTCTCGGAGAGGTGATGGCGGCCCGGGACCACGACGCCGCGGATGTCACCATCGGCGTCCTCCACCCCCCGTTCCCGGGCAAGAAGACGCGGCAGGCCGATCCGAGCAAGGTGATCGGGGAACAGCCCGGCACCCGGGCATACTTCGGCACGGCCACCACCTCGGCGACAGTGGCCGGTGTGTCCGGCTCGACCCGTGTCACCGCGTTCACCGGCGATGCCTCGTGGGCCGGGTACGCGATGGTCGGCGGACGCTGGTTCCACAAGCCCGGGGAGGCCGTCGTACCGACCGGATTCCTCACCGCGACCGGGCGGCAGGTGGGCGACGTCGTCACCCTCGACGGCCGCCGGGCGCCCGTCACGGTGCGCATCGTGGGCGAGATCCTCGACCCTCGCCACGACGGCATGCAGGTGCTCACGGACGCGGCGACGCTCAAGTCCGCCGAACCGGGCCTCGCGCCCACGGCCCACCACATCGCGGTCACGTCCGGTACGGACGCGAGCAGTTACACGGACGCCCTGAACAAGGAACTGCGCCCGCTGGGTCTGACCGCTGACGTGGGCGGCTCCGAGGGCGGAAGCGAGATGGTCGTCACCCTCAACTCCCTGTCCGCGCTGCTGACCCTGATGCTCCTTGCGGTCGCCGCGCTCGGTGTACTGAGCGGTGTGCTCCTCGACATCCGTGAGCGGGTCCGCGAGCTGGGCATCCACAAGGCGCTCGGCATGACTCCGCGCCAGACCACCAGCATGGTCCTCACCTCGGTCGTCGTGACCGGCCTGGCCGGCGGCGCCCTCGGGGTGCCCCTGGGGGTGGCCCTGCACGGCTGGGTGCTGCCCGCGATGGGTGACAGCGCGGGACTGCGCCTGCCGGATACGGTGCTCGCCGTGTATCAGGCGCCGGAGTTGGTGCTCTTGTGCCTGGGCGGGCTGGTCATCGCTGTCCTCGGGGCGCTGTTGCCGGCCCGGTGGGCGGCCCGGATGCGGACGGCTGCCGCCTTGCGCACGGAGTAGGCGCACCGCGGACCACCGCCCGGCGCGGTCATGAGCGAGTCCTCCGCCGTCGGGCACGGACACGCACCCGCCGGAAGTCCCGGACGCCCCGGTCTCCGGGAGACCGGGGCGTCCGGGCTGGGCGCACCTCGGGCGGCTGCCGGCCCGTGGCCAGCCCCTGGGATGCCCCAGTCCTGCCCGCCACGGGGGTGCAGTGCTGACGGTCATCGGGACTCTTGTACAGGCGTTCAGTCCCTCGGTACGAGATTGATGACCGCGGAGCTCCTCGGAGGCCGTCGTGAGGGGATCCCCCAGCGAACAGATGCGGAACATCCACCGGTGGGCTCGACTGCCGGGCCTGCGGCGGGGGGATCTCAGCGGGCCAGCTGCCGGTGGATCGCGCGGGACGCGGCCTCGACGGTGTCGACACCATCGGCCATCGTCCTGTTGTCCTGGGACAGCACGGCGATTCCGTAGTCGTGGCCGCCGTCGGTGAAGGCGCCGACACTGTTGATGCGCCAACCATGGGTGGCACGCGGCAGCCACCCGTTCTTCACCTGCACCGTGGCGTCCTCCGGCGCACCGGCGGGGGTACCCCAGCGCTGGCTGGGAACGACCTCGCCCATCAGGCCGAGCGCGTACGCACGGGATCCGGCGCCCAGCACCCGGTTGCCCGAGGTGAGCAACTCGAGCAGCTTCACCTCATCCCGGGCCGTGACCTGGGTGAGTCCCCAGCTGCCCCGGGGGCCCGGCTCGGTGTCCCGCATACCGGCCAGGTCCAGGAAGTGCTGTACTCCGGCGCGCCCGACCTGGTTCCACAGCGCGCTCGTGGCGTCGTTGTCCGAGGTGGTGATCATGGCAGTGGCGCGCTTCTTCTCTTTCGGTGTGAGCCCGCGGTGGTCTTCCTCGGCATGCCGCAGCAGCGCACCGAGCAAGGTGGCCTTCACGACGCTCGCCGAGTCGTACCCGGTGCTCGCGCGGAACGCGCACGAGGTGCCGGACGAGCGGTCGTACAGCGCGACCGCCGTCGTGCTGTGGTGCGGGCGCAGAGCTGCGGCGACTGCCCGGGAGAGCTTGTGCGCCAGAGCACCGTCGTGCGATCTGCACACCATGTGGGAGTTGCCCACCCGCGCGCGGGCCGTGGTCTTCGCGGCGCCGTCGGCTGCGACGGATGCTCCCGTGCTGTCCGCCGCGGCAGGCGCTCCGGCGGCCGTTCCGCAGAGCAGGACAGCCGCCGTCAGGCCGAGGGCACGACCCGCTCGGCGCCGCTCGCCGGTGCGGCCCGGCCCGTAGGCGGCGCGCCGCCTACGGCCTCCCGCGGCGCCACCGGAGGCCGGGGCCGGGCGTGCAGGACGCAGCGCAGTCGATATTCCGCTCTTCCTCATGCCGTTCTTCCCGTTTCGGTGCGTGGTCCGGGTCGGGACCTGGCGTGCTCGGTGGGACGGGGCCGGCCCCTCGGCCGGAGCGCCGGACGTGTGTCCGTGCCGACGGCTCGCTGTCCGGGGTGCGGGGGCTCCGGGCCGGGACGGGCTTCCGCGCGCTGCCTCAGCGGCTGAGGTGCTGTCGTGCGATGTCCGCGCACGGACTGTCACCGGAGGGATGCGGGGAGACGACCCCGCATCCCCGCCCGACCGAAGAGGCTACGGGGAGTGCGGCGGTCCGGGGCGGGTCCGGGCGCCAGGAGAGAGAATCTTCACGGCCGCCGCATCGGCCGGTGTCACGTCGCAGTGCCGCACAGTGCACACGGAGTGACGGTCTCGCCTCGTCGGCGGCGAGCCCGCGGGCCGGTCGCCGGGAAGGATCACTCGCGGGAGTCCATCAACGCGCACCACAGCCCGTGCCGCGGCCGGCCGTCGGAAGCCGTCCACCCGACGGTGACGTGAGCAGCGGATTCGGTCGTCTCCGGCACGTCGTGGGCTGTCGGTACGCGCAGGAACCGGAGCCACAGCAGCCCCCCGACGGGGAGGACGAGATCGACGTCGGTGGAGCGCGTCCCGTGGATCACCGCACCCGTACCGGCGTCCTCGAGGGGCACGCCGGTGGCCGCACGCACCCCGACGGTGCGGTCCGGGGTGTCGCTCTCGCTCTGCGCCTGGGCCTCGGCCCGCCCGGTGAGCAGCGCGTACAGCTGCGCCACCGCCACCGGATCACAGGTGGCGTCGTAGACCCAGCGCTTGCCCAGCACGCCGTGCTCCAGCGTGCCGATGAGTGCGTCCTCCGCACCGGCGAGCGGCGCAGCCCGGTAGGTCATCGGCGTCTGATAGGTCACCGGTTCGCCCCCGGCGCTGTCCGTGACCGCCAGGAACTCGATGCCCACCTCGCCGGAGGGGTCCTCCAGCCGGAATCCTCCGGCCTTGACGAGAGCGGGCTGCTCCCCACCCGCGGCGCCACCCGCGCGGAACCACGGCCGGGACGGGAGCCACCGGGTGAGCAGCTCCAGCTTGGTCGGGCTCAGCGTGGTGTGATGGATGATCGCCATTACCGGTGCCTTCCGTTCGGATCCGGCCCGTATCCTGCCAGCCTCGCCACCGGACCGGTACGCGGCCCGCACCGGTCACCCGGTTCCGGACGGCGCGGCCGTTCAGGGCGCGGCGGTCGGCGGCTGCGGCTGGAGCTCCGCCAGGCCCTGCCGGGTCGCCGCCACCACGACCCGGTCCTCGGGGCGCAGGACGTAGTCCGGCCGGAGGTCCCAGACCAGGCCGGTCGGGCGCTGCTCCCCGTCGGCCGGGCGCGGGACGCCGAGATCGGGGCGCCGCTCGGCCGGTTCCGTGGTGTCCAGGGCGAGGACCCGCCAGGCGCCGGGCCGGAAGGCCGCTTCGACGGTACGGCCCTCCAGCTGCGGATGGCCGGCGACCGTCAGCGCCGCGAAGACCAGCACCCTGCGCTCCACCGGTATCGCACCGAGAATCTGACGGCCCATCATCGCACCCGCGAAAGCAGGCGCGGCCAGGTGCGAGACGCTGCGGCTGCGGGTCAGCGCGTGCGGGTGGGTGGCACGCAGGGTCCGGAACACGGCGGCCGCGAAATCGTCGTCGTACAGCCGCAGCGCCACCCGCAGATCCGCCTTGACCGTTCGGGCGTACAGGGCGGCCTCCAGGTTGGTGGTGTCGGAGCTGGTCAGAGCGAGCAGCGAGTGGGCCCGATGGGTCTTGGCGGCCTCCAGGACGCCCTCCTGGGTGACGTCGCCGATCACGGTCGGTACCCGCAGGCGCCGGGCCAGGGCCACTCCGCGCGCCTCCAGGCTCTCCTCCACGCAGACGACGGGGATGTCGAGGTCGCGCAACTGGGCCAGCACCCGGGTACCGACCTTGCCGAGCCCGAGCAGCACGACATGACCGGAGAGTCCGCGCGGCGGGCGGCGCAGGGCGGAGGCACTGCGGAACGCCCCCAGCGCCTCCAGCGCGCCCGCCACCAGGAGCGGCAGCAGCGCGAGACCCACCAGCCCGGTCAACAGCTGCAGCACCTGCCGCCCCGCGCTCTCGCCGAGCGCGGGGTCGTTGATGGCGAACAGGTCCAGCAGCGTGACGTAGGCGGCGTGGAGCAGATGGCCGCCGGTGATCAGCCAGGAGACGAGAGCGAGGGCGCACACGGTCAGCCCGGTGACGGCGACGGACCAGCGCAGCCTGCGGGAGAAGAACTCCGAGAGCGGCCGGCCCCGGCCGGCCGGGCGTCCGGACGGCGGTGTTGGCCGGTTCCGGGCCACCGCTTCGAGGACGATCGTGCCGCGACCGGGGGCGGCCGAGACCGCCTGCGGCTCGGGAAGCAGCCGGGGACCGGCCGTCCCGCTGCTGTCCGAACCCTCCTCGCCTCCCGGGTCGTTGACGGTCGCCGAGAGCAGAGCGAGCGTGCACAGACCCGGGCCGGCGGCCCCGCGGCCGGACGGGGTGCGCTCCGCCGCCCGCAGCAGCAGCCCGTCGGCATGGACGATCTTGCTGGTGCCCGCGATCGCCGTGGCCGCCAGCGCCGGGGCGGCGGTGTCGGCGTCGGAGAGCACGGTGGTGGACGCGTCGGCGGTGGCGGGGTCCAGGTCCGGCAGGGCCACCAGGGCGGCCTGGTCGAGGAGCTGCTCCAGGTGCTGGCCGAGCCTGCGGTTGTAGAGCCGGATCACCAGCCGCAGCCCCGGATTGAGCCTGCGGGCCGCCAGGGCGGCGTGGATGTTCGTCTCGTCGTCGTCGTGGACGAGGGCCAGCGCGGCGGCCCCGGCCACACCCGCCGACTCCAGTACCTCTTCGGTGAGCGCGTCGGCCTCCAGCCGGTGCGGATCCGCCCCCGGTGCGGGCGGCCCGCCGGTGACGGCCGCCGAGACCCGTCCCAGCAGCGCGGCGGCCCGGCCCTGGCGGGGGGCGGACAGGCGCGGAGGCCCGGCAGGCGCGCCGCCGGGGAGGACGAGTGTGACGCGGGCTCGGTAGACGTCGCGGAGTTCGGTCGCCAGACGATGCGCCAGTGCGTCGTCGCCGCAGACGATCATGTGTCCGGCGAAGCGGTCGGGGTCGAACTGATCGGGCAGTGTGGGCACCTGCGTAGCGTGCCCTGTCACAGCTCCGGCCGCACGTCGCGTCGGGGCGGCCGAGAGTGACCGCGGTGCGGGCCCCGGAGGACGGTGGCGGGCCGCCACCTCTTGACCCGGGTGGGCGCAGCCACTAATTTACGCTCGAAGTGGATTCATGACACCGAAAGGAGGCGGCCCGAGTATGCGTATCTACTCCGATCTGAGCCGCCTCGCCCGCCGCACCGTCTGGGTGCCGGGTCGGGTCGCGCACGGCTGCTGACAAAAGCCGCTCCTACGTGCCCTCCGTGGCACGGTCCCGCATCTTTCTCCACCATTCTCCGGCGCGCCGCCGACGCGTGCCGTCATGCGCTCGCTCCTCTTTTGCTGCGTATCCGAAACACAGAAAGCTGCCTGAAATTGGCGAACAAGATGAACCGACCTGCCCCGGCCCGGAACGGAGGCACGTCATGGTAGCGGCACGGATCACGGTCAACGGGAAAGAAACCCCCCTCGCACCGGCACCGCCCCACGCCACGGTGCTGGACTTCCTCCGCGAGCGCGGCCTCACCGGCACCAAGGAGGGCTGTGCCGAGGGCGAATGCGGCGCCTGCTCGGTCCTGGTGGCCCGGGCCGGGGTGGACAAGCCCACCGACTGGGTGGCGGTCAACGCCTGCCTGGTCCCGGCGGCCTCGCTCGACGGCCAGGAGATCGTCACCTCGGAAGGCCTCGCCACCGCCGGTGCGCACGGCACACCGCCCGCCCTGCACCCGGTGCAGGAGGAGATGGCGGTCCGCGGCGGCTCCCAATGCGGCTACTGCACACCGGGATTCGTCTGCAGCATGGCCGCCGAGTACTACCGGCCGGACCGCTGCGCGCACGCCGAACCGGCCGAGAGCGGCGACGCCGGGCACGGCGCGGCCGACGCCGAGCACGGTCCGAACGGTTTCGATCTGCACGCGCTGAGCGGCAACCTGTGCCGCTGCACCGGATACCGTCCGATCCGCGATGCCGCGTTCGCCGTCGGCACGCCCGCCGACGAGGACCCGCTGGCGCAGCGGCGCGAGCAGCCGGCGCCCGCGCCCGTCGCCACCGAGTACGCCCAGGGCGACGCGGTGCTGCTGCGCAAGAGCACCCTGGCCGAAACCCTGCGGCTGCTGCGCGAGCGGCCCGACGCGGTGGTGGTCGCCGGCTCCACCGACTGGGGGGTCGAGGTCAACATCCGCTCCCGCCGCGCCGACTGCGTCGTCGCCGTCGACCGGCTTCCGGAACTGCGCGAGCTGCACGTCGGGTCCGACGCCGTCGAGATCGGGGCGGCCCTGACGCTCACCGAGATCGAACGCCGTCTGGACGGCGCGGTGCCGCTGCTGGCGGAACTCTTCCCGCAGTTCGCCTCCCGGCTCATCCGCAACGGCGCCACACTCGGCGGCAACCTGGGCACCGGTTCGCCCATCGGCGACAGCCCGCCCGTACTGCTCGCGCTGGAGGCGTCGCTGGTGCTCGCGGACGCCGACGGCGAGCGCGAAGTGCCGCTGGCGGACTACTTCACCGGCTACCGGCAGAGCGTGCGCCGTCCCGGCGAACTGATCCGCGCCGTGCGCCTCCCGCTCCCGCTCTCGCCGCTCGTGGGCTTCCACAAGATCGCCAAGCGGCGGTTCGACGACATCTCCAGCGTGGCGGTCGCCTTCGCGCTCGACATCGAGGACGGAGTCGTGCGCAAGGCGCGCATCGGCCTGGGCGGTGTGGCCGCCACCCCGGTCCGCGCCCTCGCCGTCGAAGCGGCCCTGGAGGGCGAGCCGTGGACGGCCGGGACCGTCGAGGCCGCGGCCGAGATCCTGCGGGCCCAGGGCACTCCGATGAACGACCACCGGGCCAGCGCCGACTACCGCTCGGCGATGCTCGGTCAGAGCCTGCTGAAGCTGTACGCGCAAACCACCGAGGCGGTGCCGTCATGAGCCAGCTGTCCCAGCGCCCCGAGAACCCCGTCGTCGGCGTCCCCATGCCGCACGAGGCCGCCGGCCTGCACGTCACCGGCGCCGCGCTCTACACCGACGACCTGGTGCACCGCACCAAGGACGTCCTGCACGCCTATCCGGTCCAGGTCATGAAGGCCCACGGCCGGGTGACCGCGCTGCGCACCGCTCCCGCGCTCGAGGTGCCCGGTGTGGTCCGGGTGCTGACCGGCGCCGATGTGCCCGGCGTCAACGACGCCGGGATGAAGCACGACGAGCCGCTCTTCCCCGACGAGGTCATGTTCCACGGCCACGCCGTCGCCTGGGTGCTGGGCGAGACTCTGGAGGCGGCGCGGCTCGGCGCGGCGGCGGTGGAGGTCGAACTCGACGAACAGCCCTCCCTGATCACGCTGCAGGACGCGATCGCGGCCGGCAGCTACCACGGTGCCCGGCCCGTGATGGTGCAGGGCGACATCGAGGCGGGCTTCGCCGACTCCGCGCACGTCTTCAGCGGCGAGTTCCAGTTCGCCGGCCAGGAGCACTTCTACCTGGAGACGCACGCCGCACTGGCGCAGATCGACGAGAACGGGCAGGTGTTCGTCCAGAGCAGCACCCAGCACCCCTCGGAGACCCAGGAGATCGTCGCGCACGTGCTGGGCGTGTCCAGCCACGAGGTGACGGTGCAGTGCCTGCGGATGGGCGGCGGCTTCGGCGGCAAGGAGATGCAGCCGCACGGATTCGCGGCCGTCGCCGCCCTCGGCGCCAAGCTGACCGGCCGGCCGGTGAGGTTCCGCTTCAACCGGACCCAGGACCTGACCATGTCCGGCAAGCGGCACGGCTTCCACGCCCGCTGGAAGATCGGCTTCGACGCGGACGGCCGCATCCAGGCCCTGGACGCCACACTGACCGCGGACGGCGGCTGGAGCCTGGACCTGTCGGAGCCGGTGCTGGCCCGGGCGCTGTGCCACATCGACAACACCTGCTGGATCCCCAACGCGCGGGTCGCCGGCCGCATCGCCAGGACCCACACGGTCTCCAACACCGCCTTCCGCGGCTTCGGCGGACCGCAGGGCATGCTGGTGATGGAGGACATCCTCGGCCGGTGCGCGCCGCTGCTCGGCCTGGACCCCATGGAGCTGCGGGAGCGCAACTTCTACCAGCCGGGCCAGGGCCAGACGACGCCGTACGGGCAGCCGGTCACCCAGCCCGAACGGATCTCCACCGTCTGGCGGCAGGTGCAGGACGACGCCGGCATCGCCGACCGCAGGCGCGAGATCGCGGCCTTCAACGCGGCGCATCCGCACACCAAGCGGGCCCTCGCGGTCACCGGCGTGAAATTCGGCATCTCGTTCAACCTCACCGCCTTCAACCAGGGCGGCGCACTCGTGCTGGTCTACAAGGACGGCTCGGTCCTGATCAACCACGGCGGCACCGAGATGGGCCAGGGCCTGCACACCAAGATGCTGCAGGTGGCCGCGACCACGCTGGGTATCCCGCTGCACAAGGTGCGGCTGGCTCCCACGCGCACCGACAAGGTGCCCAACACCTCGGCCACCGCGGCGAGTTCCGGCGCCGACCTGAACGGCGGCGCGGTCAAGAACGCCTGCGAGCAGCTCCGCGAGCGGCTGCTGCAGGTGGCCGCCTCCCAGCTCGGCGCCAACGCCTCGGACGTGCGCATCGTCGAGGGCGTCGCGCGCGCCCTGGGCAGCGACGCGGAGCTGGCCTGGGACGACCTGGTGCGCACCGCCTACTTCCAGCGGGTCCAGCTGTCGGCCTCCGGCTTCTACCGGACCGAGGGGCTGCACTGGGACGCGAAGTCGTTCCGCGGCTCGCCGTTCAAGTACTTCGCCATCGGGGCGGCCGCCACCGAGGTGGAGGTCGACGGCTTCACCGGCGCCTACCGTGTGCGGCGGGTGGACATCGTGCACGATGTCGGCGACAGCCTCTCGCCGCTGATCGACATCGGCCAGGTCGAGGGCGGGTTCGTGCAGGGCGCGGGCTGGCTGACCCTGGAGGACCTGCGCTGGGACGTGAGCGACGGGCCGAACCGCGGCCGGCTGCTGACCCAGGCCGCGAGCACCTACAAGCTGCCGAGCTTCTCGGAGATGCCCGAGGAGTTCAACGTCAGGCTGCTGGAGAACGCCACCGAGGAGGGCGCCGTCTACGGGTCCAAGGCGGTGGGAGAGCCTCCGCTGATGCTGGCGTTCTCGGTGCGGGAAGCCCTGCGGCAGGCCGCCGCCGCGTTCGGGCCCAGTGGGGTCAGCGTCGGGCTGGCCTCGCCCGCGACGCCGGAGGCGGTCTACTGGGCGATCCAGGAAGCCCGCGGGGGCGCCGCCTCCCGGCACGGCGAGCTGCCCGCAGCTGCCGCGGAACCGGCGCGCACCGGCGCGGAAGCATTGAGCGGTGCCTGATATGACGTGGATCGCCGCGGTCGCGCGGTTGCGAGCACGCCGGGAGCCCGGTGTGCTGGTGACCGTCGCGGCCGCGCGCGGCCACGCGCCGCGCGACGCCGGCGCCAAACTCGTCGTGGGGCGGAGCGGGACCTGGGGATCGATCGGTGGCGGCAACGTGGAAGCCGTCGCGATCGACCGGGCCCGGGAGCTGCTCGCCGTGTCCGAGCCGGAGCCGGAGCTGATGGATTTCGCGCTGAACGACAAGGTGACCAACGAGCACGGCGTGCAGTGCTGCGGCGGCACGGTCTCGGTGCTGCTGGAACCGCTCCCGGTGGTGCGGGCGGTGGCGATCTTCGGCGTCGGGCACGTCGGGCTGGAACTGGCCCGCATCCTGGCGCGTCAGGACCTGGACCTGCATCTGGTCGACAGCCGCGCCGAGATCCTCGCCGAGGAGCGGCTGGACGTCCTGTCCGACGCAGTGGCGCAGGTGCAGGTGCACCACACACCACTGCTGCCCGAGGAGGTGCTGGCGGAGTTGCCGCACGGCACCCACGTGCTGATCATGACCCATGACCACGCCGAGGACGCCGCGCTGTGCGACGCGGCGCTGCGCACGAGCCACCTGGGCCCCATCGGGCTGATCGGGTCGGCCGCCAAGTGGACACGGTTCCGCAAGCGGCTGGCCACCGAGGGCGGTCACGACGACGCGGCCATCGACCGGATCAAGACCCCGATCGGGCTGTCCGACCTCACCGGCAAGACTCCCGCGACCATCGCCGTGAGCGTCGCGGCCGATGTGCTGCGCGCCTTCGAGACCCGGGAGAGCTGACTCCCCACCCCGACCGGCAGGGCCCTCGCCGCGGCCCCGGCCCGCTGCGCGTGCTCGTACGAACCGCCAGGGCATGGGGCCGCACGGCGGCACCCCCAGCACGCCCGTGGAGGCCCGTCCCGGCCGTGCGCGACGGCGCTGCTGCGGACCGGCTCCAGCAGCCTGCTGCCGGAGCGACCAGGGGGTCACGAGGTGCGACCGCACTTGTAGGACCCTACGAATCGCCAGGCCGACTCCGCCCATTGTTTGGTCCTTCGCTCCCTGGCCGATCTTGACCGGCGGGCTGTCTAATTCTTGCAGCAGACGCGACGGAGCGAGGGACTTGTTGTATGGCGTGCAGAATCCAGCGTGCCTCTCCGGCATGGGTATTGCTTTCGGTCACCACCGTGACCCCGCTGCCTTGCGCCTTTCCGGGGAAGAGGACCGGCTGATACGGCCCGAGGGTGGCGCGCGCGGAAAGCAGGCCGACGCCACTGATCCGTTCGCAATTGTCCAATTCTCGTCTCCGTTTTCCCCGGCGTTCGAAAGCGAGAAAAGTTTGTGCGCGGGAAAAGTGCCGGTACATGGATCCTGCACGGTTTCGAGTCCGACGCGGCAGAGCGGAATTCCCGCCGTCCGCACGTCGTCCTGAATCCGGCCCGGCCCCCGCCGGCACCCCCACGGCCCCGACTCCGCACAGCCCGGGGCCGCCGCCCTGCCCGGCGTCCGCCGACCCCAACCCGGGGCGCCTCCACCCGCCCACCCACACCCGAAGGAACACCCATGACCACCCGCATCGCAGAGACCGGCAACCGTGAGCTCGAGCGCGCCTGGATGGAGCGGGCCGTACAGCTCGCCACCACCAGCGTCCACAACGGCGGCGGCCCCTTCGGTGCCCTGATAGCCAAGGACGGCGACATCGTCGCCCTCGGCAACAACCAGGTCACCTCCAGCCTCGACCCCACCGCGCACGCGGAAGTCAGCGCCATCCGCGCCGCCTGCAAGGAACTCGACACCTTCAGCCTGGACGGCTGCACCCTGGTCACCTCCTGCGAGCCCTGCCCGATGTGCCTGTCCTCCGCGCTGTGGGCGCGCGTCGACCGGCTCATCTTCTCCGCCGACCGTCACGACGCCGCCGTGGCGGGCTTCGACGACCGCAAGTTCTACGACCTGTTCGAGAAGCGGCCGCAGGAGTCGTGGCCGATGGCCGTCGAGCACCTCGATCTGCCCCATCGCACCCAGCCGTTCGACGCCTGGGTCGGCAAGGCCGACCGCATCGCCTACTGACCCGAGCCCGCGAGCGCTCCAGGCGTCTCCTGCGCGGGCGCACGAGCACCGCGGCAACGCCGGCCGCGTCCCGCCCCGTGGAGGCGGCGGGCGTGGCGGCCCGTCCGACCGGACCTGCGGACGGGGCGCTGCCGCCGGGGAGGAGGACGCCGGGGAGCCGCTGCCGTCCGGCGTCCTCCCGCGGCGGAAACCCGGTGGCGGGTTCGGTCGGCACGCACGAACATGCCACGCATGAGTGACCGAAGCACACGCTGGACCAAGGCGACCCTCTACCCGGACATGTGGGCCGACCCCGAGGACGACCCCCGCAACGACGGACCGGCTCCGGACGGGGAACTCGGTTCGCTGCAGGACTGCCTGACGAACTACCGCACGACCCTGCTGCTGAAGTGCGGGGGACTGGACGCGGAACAGCTGGCCCACCGGTCGGTGTCGCCGTCCACGATGTCCCTCCTCGGCTTGGTGCGGCACCTTGCCGAGGTCGAGCGCGACTGGCGCAACTGGCTCGGCCGCGGCGACTCGCTGCCGAAGCTGTACGGCGAACGGGACGCCGACTTCGAAGGCGCCGTGCCCGAGCAGGCCGTCGTCGACGCCGCGTACCGCGATCTGGAGCGTGAGCAGGCCGAGACGGACGCGGCCCTGGCCGGCTACCCGGACCTGGGCGAGCGGGTGGGCGAGGACGGCATCGCGATCCGGGAGCTGCTCGTGCACCGGATCGAGGAGTACGCGCGGCACTGCGGACACGCCGACCTCCTGCGCGAGCGCGTCGACGGCAGGGTGGGCCAGTGACGGCGAACCGGGAGCAGCTCCGCGCCCTTCAGGGCGCGGTGGCGCGCCGCCGGTCCAGCGCCCGGGAGTGACGCCCGGACCGCGCGGAGTGCCGCGGGGGCAACCGCCCTGTCAGTGCCCCAGTAGGGCCATGGCGGCGTTGTGGCCCGGGATGCCGCTGACACCGCCGCCGCGCACGGCCCCCGCACCGCAGAGCAGGACATTGGCGTGCCCGGTCTCCACTCCCCAGCGGCCGGTGCTCTCCTGCGCGTGCGGGAAGGCGAGGTCGCGGTGGAAGATGTTGCCGCCGGGGAGCCGCAGATCGCGTTCCAGGTCGAGCGGCGTCTTCGCCTCGATGCAGGGCCGGCCCTCGGCGTCCTCGGCCAGGCAGCCGGCGAGGGGTTCGGCAAGATGGCTGTCGAGCTGGGCCAGGGTCGAGGCCAGCAGCCTCTCGCGTACCGCGTCGTTCTCGGCGGCGAAGAGGCGGGCCGGGGTGTGCAGTCCGAAGAGAGTGAGGGTGTGGTAGCCCCGTTCGGCCAGCTCCGGTCCCAGGATGGTGGGATCCGTGAGGGAGTGGCAGTAGATCTCGGACGGCGGAGCCGAGGGCAGCCGGCCTGCGGCGGCTTCGGTGTACGCGGTGGCCAACTGCTCGTAGCCCTCGGCGATGTGGAACGTCCCGGCGAAAGCCTGCCGCGGATCGACGGCGGGATCGCGGAGCTGCGGGAGCCGCTTCAGCAGCATGTTGACCTTGAGTTGGGCGCCCTCGGCGGCAGCGGGCGGTTCCTCGCCCAGCAGCGCGGCCAGCTCGTGGGGCGAGGCGCCCACCAGCACGTGACCGGCTGCGACGGTGCCGTAACCCTCGGCTGTCCGGTAGGCGACCTCGGCCTGCCGGTCGCCGTCGGTCTCGATGCCGGTCACCTGGTGGCCGGTGGCGAGCTCCGCGCCCGCCGACCGCGCCGCCGCGGCCAGCGCGTCCGTGAGCTGCCCCATGCCGCCGACGGGGACGTCCCAGTCGCCGGTGCCGTTGCCGATCACGTGGTAGAGGAAGCACCGGTTCTGCTTCAGGGACGGGTCGTGGGATTCCGCGAAGGTGCCGATGAGCGCGTCCGTGAGGACGACGCCGCGCACCAGGTCGTCGTGGAAGTACGCCTCGACGGCGGCGCCGAGCGGCTCCTCGAACAGCATGCGCCAGGCGGTGTCGTCGTCCACCCGGCGGCGCAGCTCCTCCCGGGCGGGCAGCGGCTCGGTCAGGGTGGGGAAGACGCGCTCGGCGACGCGCCGGGTCATGCCGTAGAAGTCCTCCCACGCGCGGTACTCGGCCGTGCCTCCGGTGAGCTGCTCGAACGACTGCCGCGTCGCGTCGGCGCGGTCGTCCACGAGCAGACCCGTGGCGCGGCCGTCCCGCCGGACCGGGGTGTACGAGGAGACCGGCCGTTTCCGGAGCGTCAGCTCCAGCCCCAGGTCCCGTACGATCTTCCGCGGGAGCAGGCTCACCAGGTACGAGTAGCGGGACAGGCGGGCTTCCAACCCGGCGAAAGGGCGCGAGGAGACGGCGGCCCCGCCGGTGCTGCCCAGCCGCTCCAGCACCAGCACGCTGCGGCCCGCCCGGGCCAGATAGGCGGCGGCGACCAGACCGTTGTGGCCGCCGCCGACGATGACGGCGTCGTATCGCTCGTGTGCGGGCATGTGCTCTTCCTAGCACGGGGAAGCGAGGGCCGTGCAGATCCCGCGCGCCGCACGCGGGCGACGCCCGCGCCGCCGCCGTGTCCGTCCCTCCCTGCCGACGGTGCCGTGGCGGTCGCCTCCCGGCCCGGTCACAGCTCGGAGAGGCGGTGCCGTATCCATGTGTGTGAGGGCGGGTGTTGAGAACGGTCGCATGGGTATTCGGCAGCCCATGCGGAACAGATCAGTGACGTCTCTGGAGAGCCGCCCGTGGCTCCGTTCCCTCGACAAGTTCCTCGTCCGGGCCTGCCCCGTGCTGGCAGTCGTCGGAATCGTGCTGGGCATCGGCGGTGTGCTCACGGGAGAACCCGTTCGCTATCTCGTCTCCCAACTCGTGCTCGCGGTCGTCATGGTGTGCACCACGCTCACAGCGCGTGCCCGGCTCCGCCGGACCGAGCTGCCGGACGATGCGGATAGCGGCCGCTCCGCGCGGCGTGGGCTTCCGGTGATGCGGCCGTACCGGGAGAGACCCCGGGCAGGCCCCGTGCAGTACGCTGACCCCGATTCGCGCGGACATCCGGCACAGCTGTCGTCCGGCACACCGGTGCCTCCGCGGGTCGCACACCACGTCTCCGTGCGCCGGGAGTCCGGCCCCCACCGGGAGGATTTCATGCCGGGACCGTCCGACTCCCCGACACCTCCTGGGTCCGGAGGCGTGCTCGACGGGCGGGGCTGGTACACCGCCAACGAAGTCCTGGCGTTCCTCCTCGAACTCGCCGCCCTGGCGTGCCTGAGCTGGTGGGGTTTCACCGTCGGCGGCCCGGCGGTCCTTCGAGTCCTGCTGGGGATCGGCGCACCCCTGATGGCGGTTGTGCTGTGGGCCTTGTTCGCCGCGCCGAGGGCACGACTGCGTCCGCGGCTGCCCGCCGTGCTCGCGGTGAAAGCGCTGGTGCTCGGGGGCGGAGCAGCCGCCCTGTACGGAGTGGGGCATCCGGTCGCGGCGGTGGCCATGGCGGTCGTCGTCGTGGTGAACACCGCGGTGGCGGAGGTGTTCCGGCGCAGGCCGGAGGCCGCGCCCACCGGGAGAGTGGTCGCGGTTGCCCCACCGGCGGCCGACGGCTGAGGCGTGGGCCGGGCCGGACCGGCATTCGCACTCGCGGGGATCCGGTGCCGCGCAGCCCGGCCCGAACGGCCCCCGTGCCCCCGCCGGTTCGGGCAGGCGCCGTACCTTCGCGACGGGCGGGCCCGGAGCCGGTGACTGCGTCGGCTGCCGTCGGCGGGAGGCCGGCGTCCGGCAGGCGAGCGCGCGGCAGCCGCCCGGATCACGGCGGTATGGGCGTCACGAACCCACCACCGCGGCCGGCCCGCTGCCATCCCTGCTGCTGTCTTTGCCGTCGTCTGCTCTGCCGTCGTCTCTGCCTCCGCGTGCGGCCACGGCCCCCAACAGCACGCCGGTCAGCACGCCGATGCCGTGGTTGTTCTCCAGCAGGCACAGCACCGCACCGGCAGTCGGCACGAGCACCGACAGATACCGCAGCGGCCGTTGCCGGCCGTCGAGCGTGTAGGCCGCCGCGAGCGCGCCGACCAGGCCGCAGATGCCCACCGAGTCACCCCCGCCGTGCACGCTCCAGCCCGCCATGCTCACCACATGGGCCGCGATGCCGGACAGCAGGAAGACCACCAGCGTCCGCACGGTTCCCAGGCTGCGCTCGGCCGCCGGTGCGACGACGGCGAGCGCTGCCAGGTTGAGGGTCAGTTGCGGCCAACCCGATGTCTGCACCAGCAGCGCGGTCGCCGCCCGCCACCACGGCCCGTGAGGAGCGCGCTCCAGGTGCGGTATGACACCCGGGGCGACGCTCTGCACCACGGCCATCGCCACCATCACGCCCGTCAGCACGGCGGCGGCCCGGGGCACCGGCCGTCGCCACAGGTCCGCGAGCAGTCGGCCGGGACCGGCCTGCCGGCCCTCCGGCCGGGCCGTGATCAAGCGCGTCCCGGGTACGACCACGGCGGCCGCGCAGCCGTACAGGGCGAGCGTGTGCGTGTTCATGAGTCAAGCGTGCCGTGCGCACCGAACCGGCGACAGTGGCCACCGTGCTGGAACAGCAGTGACATATGTCCCGTCCGGTCCGGCGCAGAAGGACCCGGGACGGTGACCGCCCGGGGCGCCCGCAGCGACACGCCCCGGACCGGTGCGCCGGCCGGAAGCCGTCACGCCTGGTGGTCGAAGAGCGGTCCGAACTCGTCGGGCAACTGCGTGCGGACGTGCCGGATCTGACCGGCGGACACTGCCTGCGGCAGGGTGGAGAGAACGGCCGCGGCGTGCTGCTTCGCCGTCTCCGGCTGCGACCGGGACCGGTCCGCGACGCGCCGGTGGAACTCGTCGAGGCCGAACACCTCCCCGCTCGTGTCCGCGTCGGCGCCGCTACCGCGGAGGGGAAGGTCCAGGGGGGCGGGCAGCTGGTCGGCCAGGTCCTGGGCCTCGTCGGCCCCGATCCGCTGGGCCAGCACGGTCAGTACGGCCTCCGTGGCCTCCCGGGCCTCGTTCTGGTCCGCGTAGCCGCCGCGGTCCCGCACCTGGGCCAGGAACTCGTCGTCACGCATCTGGGGACTCCTCTGCTCGCTCGTCGTCTGCTGTCGAGCGCTCCGGTTTCCCAGCGGAACGGAGCCCATGCATCATGATCACCGATGTCCCGCTACCGGCTCCCGCCGGGCGCGGCGAACGGGGGAGAGCGGCGGCGGACCGGCGAGGTGGGATGCGCTCCCGCGCCGCCGGGACGCAGTATCCGGCGTATGGACGAGGACGAGCGCTTCAAGCCCGGCCAGCAGGTCCCGGTGAGCGGGATCTACGCGTGCGACTGCGGTCAGGGGCACCATTGGAGCACCGACGTGGCGGGACACACCTTCCCGCCGCTGCCGTGCGCGGGCAGCACCTGGCGTCTGCAGACCAGAGCACACGAGCAGTAGGCCGCGGCTCTCGTCAGCCGTGCCGCCCGGCGTCTTCCACGTACGAGGCCAGATTGGCCAGCGAGGAGGCGAGTCCGGTCTCGTGGGCCGCGGGGTCGATACCCGGCGGTACGCCGGTCGCCGTGACGGTGACCTCCGTGCGGTCCGCACCGGCGGCGGCCAGCTGCCAGGTCATGGTCATCGTCCCCGCGTACGACGGATCGTCGGCCTCGAAGACCGCCTGCTGCACCACGCGCACCGGCGGCACCAGCTCGGCGAACCCGATGTCGACGACATCCTCCGTGGCCGACGTCTTGCCCCGGCCGGCAGCCGGGTCCAGGTAGGTGAGCGTCATCCGGAATCCGCCGCCGGGCCGAGGGTCCCACCGCTCGATCCGTCCGCGCATGCCGCCGGGGGGGGGAAGCCACGTCTCCAGAGCCTCCCGGTCGAGGAGCGCTCCGTAGACGGTCGCCCGCGATGCGGCGATCATCCTGCCGGCACGGTCCGTCCTGCCCATGGCCCGAGTCTACCGCCGTGACCGGGAAGTTCGCCGGTGTGGAGACGTCCCTGGCCACTCTGTGCGGCGTGACCGACTCATACGCCAGTTCCGGCCACGCCGCACACACGAGATCCGGCGACGGAAGTCGCGGCAGCCGGGGTGCGCGGCGCCGGGCGGATGTGGTCCGCGGATCGGCCGCGCAGGCGAGGACGCGGGGGTGAGTTCCTGCCCGCCCCGGTGCGCCGGACACGCCCAGCGTGCTGCGGCGCGGCACGCTGGGCGTGTCCGGCCGAGGCGCAGTGCGGCAGCCCGCGGAGCATGCCCCTGGAACGAGTGAGGCCCTGCGAATGGACTGGAAAGCTGTCGGAAGCATGCAGATCGGGCCCGATCTCAGAGTGCGCCGAATCGGCTTCGGCGGTGCTTGGCTGACCGGCCCCGGAACGTTCGGACCCCCACCCGATCCGGCCGCCGCAACAGCGGTCGTGCGGCGCGCGGTCGAGGCCGGTGTCCAGCTCGTCGACACCGCCGATTGCTACGGGCCCGAGATCAGCGAGACACTCATCGCCGAGGCGCTCGCCGACTGTCCGGACGACGTGGTGGTCTCCACCAAGGGCGGCCGCATCGCGCTCGGTGGCAACACCTGGCGCGCCGACGGGCGCCCCGAGCACCTGCGGAAGGCGTGCGAGGGGAGCCTGCGCAGACTGGGGCGGGAGACGATCGACCTCTATCAGCTCAACGCGGTCGACCCCTCGGTGCCGCTGGAGGAGTCACTCGGTGCGCTGGTCGAACTCCGCGCCGCCGGGAAGATCCGCGCCATCGGTCTGTGCAACGTCGGCGTCGCCGAGCTCGACCGGGCCCGGCTGGTCACCGACATCGCCTCCGTGCAGGACCGGTACGACCTCCTCACGCGTGACCACGACGACGTCCTCGACGTCTGCGCGGACGCCGGCATCGCCTTTCTCCCCTGGTTCCCGCCGGCCAACGAACTGGGGGCTGCCCCGCACTCGGCGCTCGGCCGGACCGCCTCCCGGCACGGAGCCTCCGCGGTCCAGGTGGCCCTGGCCTGGTTGGTGCGGCGCGCACCGGTGACCGTGCCCCTGCCCGGAACCTCGAATCCCGCGTGGTGGGAGGAGGACCTGGGCGCCGTCGGTCTGCGGCTCTCGGAGCCGGAAGTGGCGGAGCTCGGCGCACATGCGGGCGAGGCGGCGTCCGCGTAGCACAGGCCCGCGCGACGGATCGGGAGTCCGCTGCCGGCCGTGCGGCGGGACCGGCCCGCGGGGGGCAGGGGGGTGAGGAACATCGGAACGAGAACTGGACCTATGTCTTCGTCGGCCCTGGTGGACGGCTGAGGGAACCTCGGCGACCGGACCCGGTTGAAGTATTCCCGCAGATAACGCCCTATTATCTGAACGACGCCTCACCACATAGGGCACGGTTTTTGTGCTGGAGCCCGTGCGCTGGGGACGCCGGTACCGCCCGGCTGCTGCCCCGGCTGCTCAAGGGGCGTACGCGTGGGCCGGTGTTCACCACCCACGGCAGGCCGGGCCCCGGCGAGGTCGTCAGCGCGTGCGACGTGTGCCAGGACACCGGCCCGGCCCGGCTGTCGTACGGACAGATCCGCATGCTGCTGGACGAACACACCGTCCTTGGCTGCGCGAGAGCGGCACGGGCTGGGACCTGCATCAGTGGCGGCATTCCGGACTCAGTCACCTCGGCGAGGGCGGAGCAAACCTACTGATTCTGGTGGATCTGGTGCGCATGCTGGACAATGAGGAGTGAGAGACGACAGCCGGCGTTTGGATGTGCATAGGGCGGAAGTGGTGCTTGCTTGCTTCTCCGAGGAGGCCCGGAAGGGTTCACTGGCTGACTTGTCCGGCGGGTCAGGCGACCTTCGGGGTTGAAATAGGTTGCTTTTGGCAACTGCTCTGGGTGATCCGAAAAGACGGGAAGGAGCCGAGATGCGGACCAATATCACCCGGAAAAACGACCTCATGGTGAACTACGAGGTTGTCAACGGTTGGACTGTGGTGGAGATCGATGGCGATGTCGACGTTCACACCGCTCCTGTTATGCGGGATGCGTTGCTCGGCCTCATTGAACAGGAGCATCGCAACTTCGTGCTGGATCTCGGCTTCGTGACGTTCCTCGACTCGATGGGGCTGGGCGCGGTCGTCGCGATCGCGAAGCGTGTGCGCGAGAATCAGGGGTCGTTGCGCATTGCATCTGCCTCGGGATTGGCGCAGCGAATATTCCGCATCAGCGGGCTTGACAAGGCATACGATTTCTATGCCTCGTCATGGGAAGCCACTCACCACGCTCCGCCTGGTTGAGTGCGCGCTCTCGCGTCTTGTCTCACGTGGTGAGGTTCGTGAACTACCTGTAGTGGCTCATCGGCGCCACCGGCATGTCCACCCGCGGAAACCGCCTGCACAGCAAAGAAATCCTGTTCGAGGGACATCTCGACCAGGACCTGAGCGGTTCCCGTGGGGCACCCGTACGTGTCGGGAGGAGGCGGGGATGTTTCCCAACGCGCTGCGCCCACCCTGTGCGTCCCCGCAGGGCGCGACGGAGGTGCACCACCCGCGTGCCTCGCTGCCCGTGTCGGCCCCTGCCTTCGCCCTGTGCGCGGCACCGTCTTCGAAGAGACGCGCGCACGGGACCGCGCAGCGGACCGGACAGGAGTCGTTCGGCGTGGCCGCGCCGGTCGGCGGTGTTCGTCAACCGAGGCGGCGGGCCCCGCCCCCGCTGGCATCAGCCGTGTGCGGTGCGGTGGTAGCGGGAGTCGAGCAGCTGGTCCTTGGCCGGGCCGCGGACGAGCCACCGCAGCCGCCACTCGGTGGGGGAGACCACCGTGAAATCGGCCTCGTACAGATCGGCTCCGCACTGGTGCTGTGCCGTCCAATGCCCGCTGCGCAGATCGAGATCGTGGAAGAACCGGCCGTCCGCGAAGGCCACCTCGGCGGTACCGGCGGCGCCCGGCAGCAGCCGCAGCGTCCGGCCTGCTTCGCGCCGGACCCCGTCCCACTCGAAGACGCCCTGCTCCACGTGCAGCCACTCGTCACCCGTGCCGGCCCGGAACTCCGCTCGCCCGTCGAACCGGCCGCGCCGCCCGCTGGAACGGTCGAGCACCTCGCGGCGCACGCTCCACTCGCCGGCGAGGTAGGAGAGGGTTTCGGCGACCGGGTGCGGTGCTGGGGGCATGACGGCAGTCTCGCAGAGCCGGTGGCGGCCGTGCTCGGTGACGTCGAGCCGGGCGGCATCGTGTCCGGCGGCGAGGTGCCCGACGATCGGCGCCGGTCGTGCCCGCCGGCCCCGGGGTGGTGAAGTGGAGCGGTCCGCCGTCAGGTTCCGGCGCCCGGTGCGTGCCGGGCCAGCTCCGTGGACAGGCGCCGCATGGCCGTGCGGTTCGCGCTCCGCATGGTGGCCCGGACGAGGGGAGCCAGCAGCCGGTCGGGGAGCGGGGCCTGCTCCCAGGCGTAGGAGAAGGAGACCCGGCTCCCGCCGTCGGGCAGCGGATCGATGGTGTAGGTGCCGCGGGCGACACGTCGCCCGGCGGCGCTGACGTTGTGTTCGGCGATGTGCCGTGGCGCCTCGGCCTCGACGACCTCGATGGCGGCCTCGGTCTTCGTGCCGCCCAGCGCGGCGGTCACGGTGGCCCGGGACCCGGGGCCGCGGCGGGGGCCGCTGAGGTGCCAGTCGGTGAGGTAGTGGTCGGTGAACCGCTCGTGGTGCGCCATGACATCGAGGAACTCGTACACCTGCTCGGGTGTCTGCGGTACGTCGATCGACACGGTGACGGGCTTCATGTACCGAACGGTACATGGTGCATGTACCACTTGGTACACTCCTGAGGTGGGAAATACGGACGGCACCCGGCGGGAGGGCCCATCGGCACCCGGAGCGGACCCCGACCGGCGCGCCCGGCTGGTGGACGCGGCCCTCGACCACGTCGCGGCGCATGGCATCGCGGACCTCAGCCTGCGCCGCCTAGGCGGTGCCATCGGCGTCAGCCACCGCATGCTGATCCACCACTTCGGCTCCAAGGAGAAGTTGCTCGTCGAGATCGTCCGGGCGTCGGAGCGGCGCCAGCGCGAGCTGCTGGCCGGGCTCCGCCTGGAGTCCGGCCTTTCGCCCGCCGACGCCGCCCGGCGTCTCTGGCAGCAGTTGGCGGACCCTTCACTGGCCGGACAGGAGCGGCTCTTCTTCGAGATCTGCGGGCACGCCCTGCGGGGCCGGCCGGAGGCCCTCCCGTTCCTGGAGGGGCTGGTGGCGGAGTGGCTGGAGCCGCTCGCGGCAGCGGAGGAAGCGGCCGGGGCGGATGCCGCCACGGCCCGCAGCCGCGCCCGGCTGGGGCTCGCCACGGTCCGCGGCCTGCTGCTCGACCTGCTCGCCACCGGAGACCGGGCCGGCGTCGACGCGGCACTGGAGGAGTTCCTCGGGCTGTACTACACCGAGTGACGGGCCCTCTCGGGCCCGGGGCACGCGGGCCCGGACAGCACGACCGCGGCGGCACGCCGCCGGCGGCTCCCGGCGGCTCCCGGTGGCGAACCCGCGCCGGCGGACGAGGGAACCCCGCCTGGAAGCAGTCGGCGCAGCCCGCCGAAGCGGCGGTGGGGGTGCTCGTGGAGCACCCGGAGAATCAGCACCTTCCACTTGCCGCCGCTCACTGCCATCGCGGTGTCGACACCGCAGACGTACCCGTCCGGCGCACCTGGCCGGTTCAACGTCGCTCAGCGCCCTGTACGGGATGCTCGCCGGGGCTGCGCGCGCCTTCGCACTGACCCGCAAGGAGGACATCGCCCCCGCGTCGCTCGCGCCGCTGCTCGCCGACTGGCTCACCGCCATGGCCCCGGTCGGTCCACCGGGCCGCCGATCAGCTGCGCAGCGGCGACTACACCACGGGGGTCGTCTCCACCCCCGCCGTGCAGGTGGCCGGTACGCCGACCTTCCTGCACACCGCCGAACAACAGGGGCGTCAGCCCGGAACTGCTCAGTCCCTGGTTCGCGCTGATGTGCCGCCGGCCGGCCGACGGCGACGGCGCGGAGGACCTGACCGGTGTGATCGACCTTCTGGTGCGCTGACCGGATGCTCACCGGCGCGGGCGGCCACCTGCGATGTCGACCACGGCGGACGGCGGAGACGGGCAGGGGGACAGCGCAGTTGCCGGGCTCCCGGGCACAGCGAGACGGCGAGGATCAGTCCGCCCGTGGGGAGGCCGCCGGGTTCCCCGGAGGCGCACGGGAGCGCGCGCGGGACGCTCAGGCGGCCGCCCCGCCGCGGCCGCGGCGCCAGGCGCCGGCCGTCAGCAGCCGCAGCCCGTTGAGGCCCACCAGGACGGTCGAGCCCTCGTGCCCGGCCACTCCCAGCGGAAGGGGCAGCGTCCCCGCCAGGTCCCAGACGACCAGCCCGGCGATGAACACCCCGGCGATGCACAGATTCTGCAGCACCAGCCGGCGAGCCGCGCGGGAGAGACGGACCGCGGCGGGGACGGCGCCGAGTTCGTCGCGCACGACGACCGCGTCGGCGGTCTCCAGCGCGAGGTCCGAACCGGCACGGCCCATGGCGATGCCGGTGTGGGCCGCGGCCAGAGCGGGGGCGTCGTTGACGCCGTCACCGACGACGAGGACGGCCCGGCCCTGCTCCTCCCACTCCCGCACCGCTGCGACCTTCTCTTCGGGCAGCAGACCGGCGCGCACGTCGGTGATGCCGACCTCGGCCGCCAGGCGCGCGGCGGCGGGCGCGTTGTCCCCGGTCAGCAGCGTCGGGGCGCGACCCGTCAGCCGGGCGAGCGCGGCGACGGTGGCGGCGGCGTCCGGCCGCAACCGGTCGGCGACACCCAGCACCCCCGCGCTCCTACCGTCCACCACGACCACGACCGCGGTCCGTCCCGCGTCCTCCAGTTCCCGGACGATCTCCTCGGCAGCCGCGCCGCCCTGACGGGGCAACAGGTGTGCGGGCGACCCGACACGGACTGTGCGGCCGGCGACGGTGGCGGTGACGCCCCGGCCCGGCACGGAGGAGAAGCCGGCCGCCTCCGCGAGGTCCAGGCCGCGTTCCCGGGCCGCGGCCACGACGGCGCGGCCCAGCGGGTGTTCGCTGCGGTGCTCGGCCGCCGCCGCCAGCCGCAGCAGGGTCTCCTCGTCCGTCCCGCCGCCGGGCACGGGCCGGATGTCGGTGACGTGGGGCGAGCCCTCGGTGAGGGTGCCGGTCTTGTCCAGGGCGACGGTGTCGATCCCGCCGAGGCGCTCCATGACGACGGCCGACTTCGCGAGCACCCCGTGGCGCCCCGCGTTGGCGAGAGCCGACAGCAGCGGCGGCATGGTGGAGAGCACCACGGCGCACGGCGATGCCACGATCATGAACGTCATCGCCCGCAGGAGAGCGGGTTCGAGCGCGGAACCGAACGCCAGCGGGACGGTGAAGACGGCGAGCGTGGCCAGCACCATGCCGACCGAGTAGCGCTGCTCGATCTTCTCGACGAACAGTTGGGTCGGCGCCTTGGTCCGCGAGGCCTCCTCGACCATCCGCACGATGCGCGCAACGACCGCGTCGGACGGGTCCCTCCCGACGCGGACGTGCAGCGCGCCGGTGCCGTTGACGGTGCCGGCGAACACCTCGTCACCGGCCTGCTTGACCACCGGCAGCGGCTCTCCCGTGATGGTGGCCTGGTCGACCTCCCCGGCTCCGTCGACGACCAGACCGTCGGCGCCGACCCGCTCCCCCGGCCTGACCAGGACGAGGTCGCCGATCTCCAGCCGTCCGGCGGCCACGGACTCCGCCGTGCCGTCGGGCAGGATCCTGGTCGCGGTGGCGGGTGCCAGATCGAGCAGTCCCCGTACGGAGTCCGCCGTCCGAGCGGTCGCGACGGCCTCCAGGGCGCCGGACGCGGCGAAGATGACGATCAGCAGCGCGCCGTCGAGCACCTGGCCCACCGCCGCGGCGCCGAGCGCGGCGACCACCATGAGCAGGTCCACGTCGAGCGTCCGGTCCCGCAGCGCCTTCAGGCCCTCCCAGCCGGGCTCCCATCCGCCGGCGGCGTAGGCGGCGGCGAACAGCGCTCCCCAGAGCCAGGCCGGAGCACCCTGCAGATACAGCGGCAGCGCGAGCAGGAACAGCGCGAGCGCCGCGGCCGCCCACCGGGCCTCCGGCAGCGCCAGCAGACGCGTGCGGCGCGGGGGAGGAGCGGATCGCGCCCCCGGGGCGAGCGTCGGCGAAGGACGCTGGTGCAGGACTGAGGACATGGCGGAACGCCCCTTCGCACACAGGGAGTGGAGAGCGCGCCCACCATACCGGAACAACTGAACAGGTCTTCAAGTGTCATGAGTAGGATGACCGCATGGGCCACGGAAGCGACGGCAGGAACAGCGACACCCCGCGTGAGCGCCTGGACGCGGCCGGGGCCACCGAGGTCGCCGCCGCCCTCCAGGCCCTGGCCACCCCGTCCCGCCTGTACATCCTGGCCCGCCTCCAGGAGGGCCCCTGCCCGGTCGGCGAACTCGCGGAAGTCGTGGGCATGGAAGCCTCGGCCTGCTCCCACCAACTGCGCCTGCTGCGCAACCTGGGACTCGTCACCGGCGAACGGCACGGCCGCTCCATCGTCTACTCGCTGTACGACAACCATGTCGCCGAACTCCTGGAGCAGGCCCTCTTCCACGTCGAGCACCTGCGGCTCGGCCTGCGGGACGCCCCGGCCGCCGAAACGGCAGCCGGCAGCCGCCCCGGTCCCGGATGAAGCACCGGGCCCCTGCACGCCGAAGTGCACGGGGCCCGGCTCACCGGACGCGCCGACGGGTCGCACTGCTCCGTTCGGCTCGAGCCGGCCCGCCACCGTGCGGACTCCGCCCGGCACCGGGCACCTTCCGCGGAACGCGTGGTACCGATCAGGGCAGCATGCAGGGTGCCGATCCGCCCACCTGGTGTCGCAGCGGGGAAGGTCATGCATCACCGTCTTCGCCCCATCCCCACCGAGGCCGTCCGCCGCGCGGCCGCCGGAATCCCGCAGCCGCGGCTCGAGCAGGCGCTCCTGACCGTCACCGCTGCCGCCCTGACCGCCGGGGGCGCCGCCTGGCTCACGGACGCGCCCGCTGCCGCTGACCTGTGCTGGGCCCTGGGCACCCTCGCCGCCATCCCACCCGCGCTGGCCTGGGTGCTGGGCGCGCTGCGACGCGGGCACGCCGGCGTGGACCTGATCGCCGTTCTGGCCCTTGTCGGCACCCTGGCGGTGCGGGAGTACCTGGCCGGAGCGCTGATCGCGCTGATGCTCTCCGGCGGCCGGACCCTGGAGGCCGGAGCCCAGCGACGGGCCTCCCACGATCTGCGGTCGCTCCTGGAGCACGCGCCCCGCTCCGCCAGGCGCCGCACCGGCGACGACGTGACCAAGGTGCCGCTCGACGAGATCGCCGTCGGCGACGTGCTGGTGGTCGGCCCCGGCGAAGTGGTCCCCGTGGACGGCCGGGTACTCGGCGCGACCGCGATTGTGGACGAGTCCGTGCTCACCGGGGAGCCGATGGCAGTGGAACGGGCCGCCGGCCGCCCGCTGCGCAGCGGTGTCGTCAACGCCGGCCACGCCTTCGACCTGCGGGCCGCCGCCACCGCCGAGGCCAGCACCTATGCCGGGATCGTCCGGCTGGCCCGCGAGGCCGAGGCGGAGTCAGCGCCCGTCGTCCGGCTGGCCGATCGCTACGCCGCGTGGTTCCTGCCCCTGACGCTCGCCGTCGCGGGGCTGGCCTGGCTCGTCAGCGGGTCGACCGTACGGGCCGTCGCGGTCCTGGTGGTCGCCACGCCCTGTCCGCTGCTCCTGGCGGCGCCGGTCGCCGTCGTCTCGGGACTCTCCCGCGCCTCCCGCTCAGGCGTGGTCATCCGCGGTGGTGGTGTCCTGGAAGTCCTCGGCAGGGCCCGGACGGTACTGCTCGACAAGACCGGCACCCTCACCGGCGGCCACCCGCAGGTCGTCGATGTGATCGCCGCGCCCGCCCGGTCGCCGGAGGACGTGCTGCGGCTGGCCGCGTCCCTCGACCAGTACTCCCCGCACGTCCTCGCACACGCCGTCGTCGACGCAGCCCGCGAACGAGGCATCAGGCTCAGCCCGCCCGCGGACGTCGCGGAGGAGCCCGGCAGGGGAGCGACCGGCATTGTCGAGGGGCGGCGCATGGCGGTCGGCCGCCTCGCCGCCGACGCCGAACGCCCCGAGTGGGTCCGGGCTGCCGAGAACCGGGCCCTCCTGGACGGCTCGGCCCTCGTCTGGCTCACCGTCGACGGCCGTCCCGCGGGCGCTGTCGGCCTCCGCGATCCGCTGCGCCGGGACGCGGCCCGAACGCTGCGCCGCCTGCGGGGTGCGGGTGTCCAACGGCTCGTGCTGCTCACCGGCGACCGTCCCGAACCCGCCCGGGAGGCCGCGGCCGTCCTCGGCCTCGACGCCGTGCACGCGGAACTCACGCCCGAGGGGAAGATCGCCGCGGTGCGGGCCGAACGCGCACATGCCCTCACCGTCATGGTGGGCGACGGGGTGAACGACGCACCGGCGCTCGCCGCCGCCGATGTCGGCGTGGCCATGGGCGCCCGCGGCTCCACCGCTTCCTCCGAGGCGGCCGACATCGTGCTGACCACGGACCGGGTGGACCGTCTCGCCGACGCCGTCACCATCGCCGTACGCGCACGCCGCATCGCGGTGCAGAGCGCGCTGGGCGGCATGGGCATGTCCCTCGCCGCCATGGCCGTGGCCGCCGCGGGCCTGCTCGCGCCCGCAGCCGGCGCCCTGCTCCAGGAGGGGATCGACGTCGCCGTCATCCTCAACGCCCTGCGGTCCCTGCGCCCCGGCAGGGCGGAGCGCTCCCCGCTCTCCCCGTCGGCAGAGGCACTCATCCGCCGATCCACCGCGGAACACGAGAAGCTCAACGCGCTGCTGGACGCCCTCCGGGACACGGCCGACCGGATCCCGGCCGAACCCGGTGAGCAGCACCTGCGGGAACTGAGAGAGCTCCACCAGATGCTCACCGAACGCCTGCTGCCCCACGAGCGCGCCGAGGAACGGGAACTGTATGCCGAACTGACCCGTACCTTCCCCGATTCCGCGCTCGTCATCGCGTCGAGCTGTGCCCGCACCGAAATCGGACGCCTCGTCCGACGTCTCGGCGCACACGTCGAACTGGCCGACTCCGGGACGGGGATGACGACCGCCCAGGTCGACGATCTCCGCGCCTGCCTGTACGGCCTGGACGCGATCACCCGGCTGCACTTCGCCCAGGAGGAGGAGACCTGGCCTTCCAGTTCCTGACCTCTGCGGCCGGGGCCGGTCCGGCCGTTCTCCGGAGGCGGAGCGAGGATCGACGGTATCTCTCAGGGCGTACTGAGGCGTGCGTGCGGGTGACCCGAACGTGTCGCGGCCGAGGGGTGAGACCGGGCCCCGGACCATGGACCGTGGGCGAAGTCTGTCCTCCTGCACCGCCGCCGGAGGCCCCGACGGCACCTCTCTCCACCCTGCCCCACGATCCGAACCGCCATGGTGCCGATCGCGACTGCCGCGAAACAGCGCCCCCTCGTTCCCCGGAGATGGCCTCATGGACATCGATACGATCAACGGTCTGCCCGCTCATCCCTTGCTGGTTCATGGAGCCGTCACCCTCGTGCCGCTGGCTGCGCTGCTGCTGGTGCTGTGTGCGCTGTGGCCCGCCCTGGGAGGGCGGATCGGCTGGCTCCTGCCTGCTCTGGCCGTGGTGGCGCTCGTGGCCGTGCTGCTGACGACGGAATCAGGCGAATGGCTGGAGGAGCGCGTCGAGGAGACCTCGCTGGTCGAGGAACACACCGAGATGGGTGACGGGCTGACTCCCTGGGCCGTCGGACTCCTCGTGGCGTGCTCGGCGGTGTGGCTGCTGAATCACTTCTCTGCACGACGAAGCGACGTGTCGTCACACCAGGGAAGAGACCGGGCGGTCTCTGCGGCGACGTCCCTGCCGGTCCGGATCGCCGTCTGCCTTCTTTCACTGGCCGTCGCGGTGGGCTCCGCCCTGGAGACCTTCCGGATCGGGGACTCCGGTGCGAAGGCCGTGTGGGAGAAACGGACATCGGGCCACACCGGGGACGGTGCGAACGGGATTCCCGGCGGCCGTGCCGTCTCCCTCCCTCGTCTCTCCGCTGCGGAACCTACGTGTCCGCCGCACACCCACTGCTCCCGGACCGGGCACCGGGCACTCGCGCCAGTACTGCCACCAGGATCAGCAGGAGCGCCAGCCCGGCCAGCAGGCCGTACAGCGGGTAGCCGGGCCGGGTGATGCCGGAGGTGATGAGCAGCGCGGTCGCAGCGGCAGGCGGGTGTTCCACCCGCAGCAGCGTCTGCCCCAGCAGCGTCAGCCCCACGGCCACGGCCTGCGCACCGATCTGCCGAAGACTCTCGTGGCCCGTCTCGACGACCGAGGGGTGACTCCACAGGCCGAAAGCGGCCAGGCAGGCGAGCCCGCAGGCGATCGCGGTCGTGTGTCCCAGCAGCGCGCTGCGCAGCTGGGACGCCTCGTTCCCGGAGTGGGCCAGGAGCAGGTAGGCCGTCGGCCCCAGCGCGGTCGTCAGCCACACCCAACCGGCGGCGTATCCCGCAAGGCCCACCGCGGTGAGGGCGACCCCGACCAGTACCAGCAGCCTGACCCCCGCGAGCCACAGCTCCGCAGCATGCCTCTTCCTGGGAGAGGTCATGCTGCTCCCGGGACCGGACCGGACGCGTGCCCGGCACCCGGCAGGCCCGGTCCGGGGTCCCCGCCCCGTGTCGTTCTTCGGCCCGGCACGATGAAGGGCGCCGGGGCCGCTCCCGGTCGGCGCCGTACCGCGCCGTACTGGCAAGTGCAGTGTTCGGTCACCGTCCAGCAATCCCGAGGCGGCCAGCGTGCCAAACGTCGGTCGACCCGGTGGGGCCCGGTCGGGTGCAGTCACGGCGCCCGGCGGTCCACAGCACGAAGGGGGCTCGGCGACAGAGGTGTCGGAGGTCTCCTCCGGTCACTGAACACGGCGATGCCAGAACCGGGCCGGGCTCGTGTATGTCAGGAGAGGCGATAGACGAGCTGTGACATCCACAGCAGCGGCTGTCTGGTGCCCTGCGACAGAGGGGAGAACAACTTGATCGAGAAGATGAGCATACCGCCGCGCGCCGAGGGAGGATCGTTGTCGAGAAGCCAGTCCGACGCCACGCGCGCGACGGTCGTGGCGGCCGTCGGCGTCATGTCGAGCGGCGCCAGCGCGATCGGCAGCCGGCTGACCAGGCCCTGGCCCTCTGCCTCGCCCGCCACCAGTTCGAATCCGTAGTCGATGCTCACCACAGCGCTCGGGCTGCCGGATGCGCCTGTGAAAGTGGCGAACGTGGCGGACAGCGCCTCTTCGATCGAGCCGGCAGCGCTGATGTCCACCGGCGTGTCCCAGACCAGGAACGGTGTCACGACATCGGGCGCCACGGCCGGGGCGGTACGGAACACGAACTGCTCGTCGGTAGGGGGCCCGTCGGGAACGAGTCGGGAATTGCGGCACACCGAGAGCGCCGCGCGAGCGTTCTGATACGACATCACATGCAGGTTGGGCCAGTGCAGGCGCAGCCGCGGCCGGCCGGACGTGGGCACCCGCGGCGTGCACCGATACGTTCGGCTGCTCCCGACCGGCGTGTCGGGAACGAGGCGGACGGCGTGCCCTTCCATGTCGAGGTACTCGACCTCGGGCCAGGTGCCGCCGGGTCCCGGACCGTCCGCCAACGCTGTGAGTTCCACGGCGTCGAGCCAAGTGCCGCCCTCATCGGACAGGTGTCCGACATGTACGCGGAGCGTGGCCTCCACATGCCCCGGCCCCCGCGCCGTCGCCGCCGAGGGCCCAGCCGGTCCGGGCACCGGAGGGTCTTCGGCGCGGAGAGGCCATCTGCGATCCCACGCCTCAGCGGCCCGCTCGACAAGCTCACCGAATGCCACGGCGGCGTTGGCGCGGGCCGCCGGTGTGCCGGCGCCGGACACATAGCCCGCGAGATGGGACCAGAGTCCCTCAGCGACACAACCGTAGGCGGCCAGCGCGCTCACCACGTCGTCGTCCCCGGTGCCGGACAGTGCGGCTTCGGCGGAGACGTTGAAGGCGACGGTGACCCACACCTCGTCCTGTGCCGCATGCTCGTGCGTATAGGTGACGGAGTAGGTCCACAGCGGCGCCCCGGAAAGCGGCTCCGCTCCCGACGACGGGCCCGCCGCGGACGCGCCTGCCGCCTGCCCGAGCAGTACCGGTGGCGCCGGATAGGCGCGCAGAGGTACGGGCACCTGCGCCCGCCCAGGAGTCACCTGCAGCGCTGCGGGCTTCCGGTCGCCGGAGAGCGGGGGACGGAATGCCAGCCAGCGCCCCGCCTCGTAGCCGCCGACCTGTGGCTCGGCCCGGATCTCGTATTCCAGATCGAGCACCTCGTAGTCGATGTCGATGTCCACGTTCGACTGCCATCGGGGGTCGGACAGCCGCAGCAGGAAGCCGGTCCGGGAAACGGGCCTGGACAGGTCGATCCCCGACGACGACAGCGAGTACGAGGCGCCGGGTGAGGAGGCGACAGTGCCGTGGAGCCTCGCGGGCCGTCCGGCGACACAGTTCGACGGCGGCGCGACGTGCACGTCGTACTGCACGAGTGCGGTGGTGCCGTAGCCGTCGGAAAGGCCGACCGCCAGTTCACCGGCGAGCTGTTCGACGGCGGCCTCGCGTGCGTCGCGTTCGGCCTGTGCGTCCGGGTCGGCGGCGTCGAGAACCGGCCACAGCCCGCGGGCCACCGCGCCGGCGAGGGTCCGCTTCGCGGCGATCACCCGGGCCAGCGCGTCCCCCGTCCCCTGGTCGTTCCGGACCGCCGTCGCATAGGCCGCGGTGAGGAACAGATCGATGTCGGTCAGCAGGCGGCGTGCCCACACCTCGACGTCGACACCCAGGAAGTCCATGGGTGTGGCGTCGCGGGCGAGGGTGCCCTCGGGGGAGAGGAGGCGCACCGGAACACCGACGCGGCTGACCAGTTCCCGGGACAGCGGGCGCAGGGCAAACACACGTGGCGCCTTCCGGGTGCTCGCTCCTTGCCAGGCCTGGCCCGGCATCAGCCGTACGTCGGTGATGCCGCCTTCGGCGAACGACACCACGGACAGGTCGGTTCCGCCCTCGGGAGCGTGTCCGGTGGCAAGTCTGAGCTCGGGGAAGGCGTTGCGGAAGGACCTTTCGAAGCTCTCCAGGGTCAGCGACGCCTGCTGCGGCGAACCGGCGCCCGTGACGTACGGGGGCACCGGTGCCTCGGCCTGCTCGACGGTGTGCGGACTGCTGCCCTGTGTGCGGAACTCCGGGGACACGAGTACACGGGGGCGGGCCAGGCGCAGCGCGACAGTGAGCGGGAACGGCAGCGTCGTGTCCGACAGTGGAGGCTTCCCGGGCAGCACCACGTCGATGGTGAGCGGCGCCGGAGGCAGCAGCACTCGTGCGCCACGCCGGAGGAACGCGACACCTGCCAGCCGGCTCGTCAGCTCCGCAGCTGTCAGCGTCGTGCCTCCCGCGGCGAAGCGGGTGACGAGGGTGTTGATGCTGTCGTACCCGCCGATGGTGGTGATGGTCACCCCGTCGACGGTCAGGTCCACCTCAGGTGCGATGATTCCGGTGACGCCCGCGTTGGCCAGTCCGAACGCCACGGGGTCGAGACCGTAGAGTGCAGCCGCCGCGGCGGGGGTCATCGCAGAGGCGTCACCGGTGAGGACGCCCGGACCGCACACCAGGAGCGTGCCGGGATTCAGATAGGACGGGTCGTCGGCGACCGCGTCGACCGCCTGCTCGAAGGTCACCTCGCCTTGGCAGGCGAGCCGCCGCCACACCGCGTCGAGCGTGTCACCCTCGGTGGTCTCGGTGGTCACCGGACCCGCGGGTGTGGTCACCGACACCACGCGATACGGGGCGAGGAGACCCGGCATGTCCGCATTGCTCTCGGCCAGTTCGACAGCTGTACTGCCGAAGACCGGACCGAGTGCGTCCAGGGTGTCCTGGGAGCGCAGCATGTACGGCACGCGGACCGTCTCCGGCACGGCGACGCAGCCTGGCAGTGTGGCGGTGAGGGGCACGTCGGAGTTGGCGGCCAGCAGCAGGACCGGAGGGCATGCATAGCGCTCGGCCAGTTCCTGCAGCGTCTGCCCCGGGGGAATGGTCACATCTGCGAAATCGCCGACCCGCAGCAGTGTGCCCGGTGGGAAGAGATCCTCGACGGACCCGTTCAACTCGGCGAGATCGGACGGACGCCGCCCCGAGGCGTTGTGGGCCAGCGAATCGCCGCCGGCGGCGACGTAGTGGGCACTGACGAGTGCGGCCTGCGGAGCGAGGAGGCCGCTGCGATCGGAGTTGGCCGTCGCGAGCGCCGCGGCGTCCATGTGATGGCCGAGTGCGGCGAACGCCCGCGCCGCGGCGGCGAACGAGTACGGAGACGGCACCTCCAGCGTTCTGCCCTCCCAGCTGAGGACGGCTCCGGGAAGAAATACGCCGGGGGTCTCGGCGCTGTCCATGGCGAGCAGCCCGGGACGGGTGTGTGTGGCGGCAGCGAGCTCGTCGAGCGTCGTGTCCACCCCGGTGAGCTGGACGGCAGCCGGAGGGACTCTCAGCACGGTGCCGGGACGCAGCGGGAGTCCTGCGTTCTCCGAGCGCGTGAGGACCTCCGCGGCGTCGGCAGGGCGCGGCCAGCCCGGCCCGAGCGCCGTGATGAGGTCTTCCGTGCTGCGGTTCTCCTCGACGACCGCGTAGGCGGGGACGGCGGGCGGATCGGCGTCGAAGAGGACGCGGATCTCGTTGTATGCGTTCGCCGACGCGAGCGCCTGATACGAGGTGCCGTGACGGGCGGTGAGGTCGGCGGCGGAACCCGTGACGGTGACCGGCGTCGAACTCCCGGCCGCTGCCGCAGCGAGGTGGCTCGCTGCGGCATACCGCCACAGCGGCGCGGCGTCCACCGGCAACTGTGCCGGCGTACCGTCGGGACCGGGGACCAGCGTGGTGCGTACCGTCGCGGTGACCCGGTCACCTGCGAGCTGGTAGTACGCGGCAGCGTAGCGCTCGCTCTGCCGCCGGGCGGCATCGAGCGCTCGGGTCGGTGAATCGCCCGGTTCCGGAGCCGTTGCGCCCGCTTGCGGTGCGAGAGTGATCGAGAGCCGTGGGCCTGCGGCGCTCGGCTCCACGCTGTAGGACAGGGAGAGGGCGGGCCACTGTGTCACGGCGAGGAGGACGTCGCGGTAGCCGAGGGGCGCGTCCACGACGTACGGCGCCGCGTCGCCGGTGTCCGTCGAGATGCCGAGGTTGCCCAGGACATCGCAGAATCCGAGGGCGATCGCGACGCCGGGCGTGCGCTCCCCCTCGATGCCGCGGTACGGATCCTTGTCCGGTGCTGGAAGTCCCTCTACCGCCGGCGCCGGAGAGGGGGCAGTTGACCCGTGGGGGAGGGCTTGCTGGTACCTCCAGTGCACCGGTCCCGGGGCGCTGACGTTCCGTCTGCTGCGCCGGGCACGGGCCAGACGATCGCGCTGCCAGGCCGGTCGGCCGCCTCCGTCGTTGTCGGAGGGGGACACCGGCAGGCCGTGCCCGCCCGGGGGCGCGGCGCTTCCATAGGTCAGCTGACTGAACATCCGCGCGGCCCGGGAGGGGGGAGTGTCGTCGGCCGGCGGCCGGGGCAGCGTGGTGGTGAATCCGACCGTCCCCTGAGGCAGCACGGGCACCATCGTGGTCTCGGCATCCGGATCGGCGGCCTCGACGTAGAGCACGGCCGCCGAGGGGTCCAGGCCGGGGGCCACCAGGGCGCAGGTGTCGCAGGGCAGCAGCGTGCGGCCAAGGGGAGCAGGCGACGCACGGTCGTCGAGGACGACCAGCAGCGTAAGCCGGGCCCGCCCCTCGGGGTCGAACGCGCCGGGCGGGAGATCCTCACCGGTCCGCGTGCGGTAGCCGAGATAGTAGCCGGAGCCGCCGACCACACTGCCCTGCCAGAGCAGCACCAGGAAATCGGTGACCTCGCACAGCCGGGCCGCGTGCGGCTGCCGCCCGGCAGCGGCGACGTCACCGGCGGGCGGTTTCGAGACCGTCGACTCGTTGGTCTTGAGGAGATACGTGGCCTCCTCGTCTGCTGCGAGCACTGCGAGTCCTGAGCTGCTGGGGGCGTCGGGTGTCGGTGCGACGGCCAGGAACGCCCGGGCGCCCCCTGCTGTGGCCAGGCGTTCCCTGAGGAGGAGCAGTACATCGCGGTCGACCGTGTCGACCCCGCTCAGCTCGTAGGCGTGAGCGAGCGCGCCGACTCTGCGGATGCCGAAGGTCACCGTGGTCGCGAAGGTCACGCCGCTCAGCACGTCGCCCGGTCTCGGCCGGCTTCCGGGGGCTGCGGTGCGTACGACGTCGTACGGCGTCTCCTGGTCCATAGCCGCGCGGGCGCGCAGCGCGGCAGGGAACGGCCACAGACTCGCGTTCCCGGTGGCCCTCGCGGCCTCGGCCGACAACGGGAGCGGAAGCGGTGACTGCAGCTCGATGCGGTGGTCGAGGCCATAGGTCACGGGAGCCGGCTCACCCGCAGGCAGGGGTTCGGGAAAGCGTTCGGGCTGCACCGCCAGCACCGTGGGCGGGTAGAGCCGCTGCAGCTCCGCGTTGGTGAACTCCAGAGTGAGCGCCGTAACGTTCTCCGTGCGCCTCAGTGCGCCGTCCGCGACCTCGGACCGGCGCAGTACGAGCCAGTCGGCGGCCGACGTCACCTCCAGACTCAGGCCGACCGACGTCGGCCGGTCCGGATCCGGTGCGGGGCCGTCGAATTGCTGGCCGGTGAGATCGTGCAGCGGTGTCAGGGGGCCCGTGGCCGTCCGGTGACCGTCGTCGGGTTCGGTGGTGGGGGCGGGCGCGGGCACCCGCTGGCCGCTGAGCAGATGTCTGGACATCGGCCCCGTGACGCGTCGCACCGCCTCGCCCGTGCTGACGTGCGCCGCGATCTGGTCGACGGTCGCGGCGGGCACATCGGGGACACGCAGGGTTGCGGCGTCCGCGGTGCGTGCGAACAGCGGCTGTGTCGCGAGCCGGGCGGCGAGATCGGCCAGCGGCAGTCCGTAGTGCTCCGCGAGCAGGGTCAAAGTGTTCCGGCCGGGAGACACGATCGCCTGCACGTCGGGCACCCGCACCAGCGCGAGTGCTGCCAGGATGTCGCGCTCGGCGACCAGCTCCTCGACGGTCTGCGGGGTGTAGGCGACCAGGCGGACGGCGAGTTGTCCGAACGTCTCACGTGGCTGGATCGATGTCCGGTGAGGTGGAATGGTGAAACCGCCGTCGGCCGCAGGCCATACGTCCGCCCGGAAGGACGGCCAGCCGGAGGGCCCGTTGCCGCCCGTCGCAGCCCGCTGAGCGAGTGCGAGCGCTGCGGCGACGGACCGCGCGGAGTCGCCCGGCAGCGTCGTGTACGGCTTCGGCCGCGCCAAGTCGCCGAACTCGGCGGGAACCCGCAGCGAGCACCCGCCGCCACCCGCGTAGTCCGGGTTGAGGTCGTGCAGCGCGTTCAGGTACCAGTCCAGGTCGGGTACCTCGGCATCGGGCACATAGCGCGGGAACATCGCCGCTGCCGCCTCGACGGCGGAGGTGAACCCGGGGTGCGTCAGAGTGAATCCCGGAAGCTCCACCACAGCCCCCGCGCGGGGCACCGCCGGATCCTGGCACACTGCCGCGAGAACGTCGGACGTGGCGACCCCGAAGCGGGTGGCCACCTTGGCGAGCGTCTCCCCGCTCTCCACCTGGTGGTCGATGATGCCCAGCGGCACCGGTCGCGTCGCGGTGAGCGGGAAGTCCGCATTGGCCAAGGCGATCGACGTCGGGGAGACTCCGACCTCGACGACCGTCTCGGCACCGGCCGCGTAGGCCGTGCTGTGCGCGAAGGCCGGGTTGCGAAAGGTCAGGTCCGCCGTGGTGATTCCCAGTGTCTCGGCGACGCTGTCCGGTGTGTCGCCCGCGCGCACCGCACAGGAGGCGGTGACGCCGGGGAACCGGGTGGCCAGGTCGGCCGCCGACACGGGCTCCGCCGGTGCGGGCACCGGCCAGTCGGCCAGCCCGTCCGCGGCCTCCTGCACCGCGGCCCGGGCCAGCCCCAGGCACCAGTCCTGAAAGACCCAGGCGGCGAAGGGCCGGTAGGCGGTCAGCGGGTCCTCGGGTTCCGGCGCAGGCGCGGACGAGGTCGTCGACGCATCGAACTGCGCGGCGTACTGGGCGATGTCCCAGACATAGCGCGGCCCGACCTTCTGATGAACGCTCAGGTCCCGCTCCGGAACCTGCTCGCTCCGAACCAAGACGAAGGGAGGGATGGCGACGACCATGCCGTCCATCTCGTCCGGGTCGCCATCCGGCGGCCGGCCGACGACGTCCAGGTGCAGGGTGCTCTCGAAGAACGCCGCCAGGTTCTCGGAGGTGAACAGCGAGTCCGTCAGCTCCCGGTCCCGCAGCGCGGCGGCGAGGTGCCGGACCTGTTCGGCTGTCACTGTCGTCCCACCCTCCCCAGGAGAGCCGGAGACCGCGCCCAGGCGCCAGCGCAGGAACGCTTCGACGATCAGTCCGGCGCCTGCTTCCCCGCCCAGCGGGGCGGACAGCAGCAGCGCCGCACGGTGCCGGGGCGTCGCAGGTGCGGGCGGAGTGCGGCTCCATCCGACGGCGATCCCGTCGACCGAGAACAGCGGCAGCAGGATCAACTCCGCAGTGCGGGGCCCATCGGGGAAAACTCCCCTCGACACGTCCCACGACCACGTTCCGGAGGGCGGTCCGGGGAGTGTCCTGAGGGTACGCCTGGCCTCGCGGGGCGGCGGGAGGATGTGGGAGCGCAGCCGGGCCGCGGTCGGTGCCGAGTGCCCCTCGGCCAGAACCCACGGAGTCGGCTGGTCGCTGCCGACCACGAACTCCACGGCGAGCTGCGCACGGTAGGCGAAGGTGACGTTGACGAACAGCACCCTCACCGAAGCGGAGACGCTGACGTCGGCGGTGAGTCGGAAAGTCGAGGCGCGGTATGCGGCCAGTGCCACGCTCGCCTCGGCCCATGCCTCGAGCGTGACGTTGACCTGGACGACCGCGAAATCCAGCCGTCCGTAGATCTTGCCGTGTATGCCGACGACGGCGTGGGCCCAGTAGTACGTCGCCGGTCCGGTGCAGTCCCGCACCGGGTTGAACCATCCGAGCACGCCCTGGAAGATGCCGAACACCTCGACGTAGGCCCCTCCCGACAACGGGCCGAACGCCATCTCCTTGCCGACGCCGACGGCCAGCCCCACACCCAGCTCCAGCACCGGCGCGAACGTGCCGTTGGTCACGCGGGGCACCCGGCTGGACGTCGCACTGTCCAGAGAACCGAAGTAGATGCCTCCCCGGCCGAGGAAGGGCAGGACGTCGACGGAGAACGAGCGGCTGAAGTCCCGGCCGTGCGGAAAGCCGAGGTCCACGAGGAAGGTCCCGTTCGTGCAGACCTCGACCACGATGCTGCCCGCCGTCACCGACACCGCGCCCAGGTCGATACGGCGGAAGGCATCGGGCAGCCGGAGGTCGACCCGGAACATGCCGATGTCCGCGGTGATCTTCTTGTAGAGGACCTCGAACTGCAGTCCGGCCAGGGAGCCGGCGCGCTGTCCGCGCAGCCCGATCGACAGGCCGTACAGGCGGGGGTCGTCGAAGACGAAGGACAGGTCCAGAGTCTCCAGGAACGTTGCTTGAAGCGCGATCAGCCACCCAGAGTCCGGGGAGTACGAAAGGTCCGGCAGCTGTTCGACCGGGCTGCCGCTGTCGGGCCTGACAGGGCGCAGCGCCTTGCGCAGCAGGGCCACCGTCTCCTTGACCGTGCCGGGCGTCGGGGCATGCGTCGAGACCCGCTGGCCGATGCCGAGGTAGCGCAGGTCGAAGAGGGACTTCCCCTGGCCGGGAACGGCTGGTGGAGAGCCGCCGAGCAGATCCCACGACAGTTCCTTGCCCTCAGGGTAGCTTTGCCCCAGAAAGTCACCGGTGAGGATCATTTCGACCGTCGAACGACCATCCGGCTTGCGCTTCCAGCGCACGCCGACAGTGTCCGCGGACATCACTCCGAGGTCCGTGGCGCTCCCATAGGTGAATTCGACCGTCGAGCCTGCCGGGTCGATCGTCAGCGCGAATGCCGACAGTTCGATCCTGCCGAGCAGGTCCCACGGTGGGTCGAGTGTGAAGTTCACGGTCGGCGCTGCGAGACCGACCAGGTACTCGATGATTTCACCGAGAGTCGCACCCCCCAGCCTGACGGTGATGATCTCGTGCTGGTCCTCGGCACGCCGGGAGGCGACCGCGGCCACCCACAGCGCACCGAACTGGACCTTCAGCAGATACGTCTGCTGCTTGGCGGCCAGGTCCAGGCCGACGGAGATGGTCAGCCGGTTGACCGAGAAGGATCCGGCGACAGCGCCGGTCACTGCACCTTGGCCGTCCCGGGCTACCGTCACGCGGGCACCGGCCGACAGGTCCCGCTGCTGCCCGAGAACCCGGGCCTGCCAGGATCCGGTCACCGCGCCTCGGACGTCGTAGGTGCCCGCCCCGGGGGCGAAGCGCAGTGACAGCTCGGTCACCGAGACGGAGGGCAGTTCGCCGACCTCCCAGGGCAGCAGCGCCTCGAGAAGGGCTCCCAGATCCACCGCGTCGCCCGGAAGCAACGCGCCGTGGAATTGCCAGCCGGCCGCGCTCTCGTACTCCGCGCCGCCCAGGAACGAGGGAACGGCGCCGCTGTCGGCCGCTGACAGCGTGACAGCGGCGGAGAGCCCCAGACCGACTGCTCCCTGACCCGCGTCGACGTGCAGATACACATCGGTGAGTGCCAGCTTCAGGTCGCCGATGTCGAGGGAGAAGTCGGTTGTGAGGTCGGCCGAGCAGGCCAGGGTCTGCGCCGTGAGGTCGGCCTCGAACGTGAGGCGTGTGACGGAGAGCCTGTCGTCGAGCACGGTGGCACCGGGGAAGAGCCAGGCGAGCGCCGAGCCGAGCGGGATCTCTTCGTCAGCCAACCTGCCCGTGACGGCGAACTGTGGGAAATACGTGGCGATGTCCAGCGAGAACGCCGGCTCATCAGATACCGCGAGAGCGTCCGCCTGTGCTCCCCTCCCCAGAGGCACCCGCGGGGATGAGTCCGTGTCCGCAGCGCGGCGGGTGAGTTCGCCGCGACCTACCTCGACCGTACCGAACACCGACGGCCCGTCGCCGCCCCACAGCGCGACCCATCGCATGCCCACATCGCGCACGGCGAGATAGGGCACAGGCGGGACCCAGCGCTTCGCCGACTGCAGTGTGACAGCGATGTAGTGCAGCCCCGGTGAGCTGCCCGTACCGGGCGCGGTCAGAGACAGATCGATTTCGCTGATGCCGAATCCGGTGAAGTCGTCGAACGCGCGTGGCCCCTCCAGCGGGATGATGCCCTCCACCCCGAGCAGCGAGGCGATGCCCTCCAGCCCTTCGCCGAGACCCGGCGCGGCGTCTTCGGGGAAAGCGACGTGCATCAACCAGGTCCCGGCCATGGCGAGCAGCGGTGTGCTGACGGTCGCCGTCACCGGTTGGCTGCTCCCGAGCCGGAGCGTCGCTTCCCCGTACAGTGTCGAGTACGGAGTTCCCGCACCGTACCCGGTGGTGTCGACCAGTTCGGTCACGAATCGAAGCCCGAAATCCTCGAGGGTGGCGACGCCCGGGAGTGTGATCGGCTCGTGCGCCGAACGTGCGAACAGCGACAGTTCCGTTACCGCGGCGGCCTGTTGCCGGAAGGCGACGGTCCCTTCGAAGCGCAGCGGGAAGGGGCCGAAGAAGTCGGCAAACGAACCCAGCTGTGGCACCTCGTTCACAGTGCCGGACAGCTCCAGCTCAGCGGTTCCGCCGGTCGTCGCTCTCGCGGTGAACACGACTCCGGAGACCGGCATGTCCGCGAGGAACGACCCGCCGGACGCGACCAGACCGTCGTTCTGGAGGAGCAGCGTGGGCGGGAGTTGTCCGAAGGCGGTCTCGAACTTCCACCCGGCGTGTGTCTCCAGCCGCACCAGGAAGGTGCCCACATCCGGTGCGGCCGTGTAGGTGAGAGTCAGAGAGACCGGGAATGATGTTCCGTACGGGAAACTGAGTTCCGCCTTTCCCGAGAGCTGCACCGAAAGTGCGTTCCGCGTGAGCTGGACGCCCACGATCGGCCAGGATGCTCCGGTACACAACAAGTCGAACACGCCGACGAGCGCGCCGAGCTCGTCGACGTGTGCATGCGCCGCGGCCCGCAGGTCGACCTCTCCGCCGCTCACCTGCCCGACAAGCACTTCGTGGACCCGCTCCACCGACGGCGTCATGGCAACCCTCGCAGCCGCGGCAGTGCTTGACGCGACGTGGGTGCCGAAGGCGGCTCGGGCGCAGGCTCGGACGGCGCGGTCGCGCCTTCGTCGGCCAACGAATTGAGCACCTCGAACGCGTCCGAAGGCAGCGAGACCCACTGCCGTTCGCCCAACTCCGCCGGTTCCGGCCAGCCCTCCGGCACAGCGGTGAGCGAGGCGACCATTCTCTCGTACACGGCGCGGCTGATGTTCGGCTCGGGCCTGAGCTCAACGCCGTTCTTCGTGACGGTGTAATGCCAGGTCACGCTCTGGGGGCGCGGCGGATGCGCGGGGGCAGCCGGCTTCTTGCGCTCGGATCCGTCCGGCGGCAGCACGATGTCTTGCTCAGTGTCGCCGCTGTATCGCGGATCGACGTACAGCGTCGTGTAGATATCGGAATGTGTCTGAACCGAGCGCCAACCCTCTGGTTCCCATTGACGGTATGCATTTTTTTCCTTGTATCGGAAAATCTTGCCCTTAAAATAGGCCGAGTAAAAGTGGCGCCACTCGAGTGCTCTCTCTCCCCAGTGGGGATTTCCTTGCCCACTGTTGCCGCGGTTGATATACGGCCAGAATGCTTCGATTACTTCAGCTGATGGATGATCCCAGTCTGTCGACTTTCCGCTGAATTTATCCGCACTGGCGGTGATGGTGTATGGTTTCGTATTTTTTGCGAATTTTTCGAGAGGCTCCGGTCCGACGCCCTCTTTCGCTGTCTTCGAACTCCCGTGATGGGGCAGTGAGAGTATGAATACGTTAGACAGTATTTGCTTCGGAAACCTAGGGTCGGTGGCAATTTTGTTAATTTCCGTCAGAGTCACTCCCGTCGCGTCTCCAGGGAGAATGAACTGGTGTCCGTGAATTTCTCCGAGGAGGATGAGTGATTCGGTGTTCGCGTCGTGTCTACTTCGCTTGGCAGCTTGCATGTCAAACGTGATCCGACGACGCTTCCTCGGTGGTTCGGGGGAGCAGGTATTCGCGGCGAGAGGCCAGATTTTGAAGTGACTTCCGATGGGGAACGGGGCATTGGGAGAGTCGAAGATGGTGAATCTGGGGGAAAAGGAACGCACGTCTGCACCGTATTTTTCCAGGAATTCAATAATGTTGAATTTATTCTTCCCTTTCCCTTTACTGTATTTGGAGCGGTCCCCGCCATGCCAAACGCGGTGGATCTCCAGGTTATTGCACTTCTCCATCAAGGGTCGGATCAAGTTGATGTGATCGGAGTCTGAATGCGATAGTGTGAGGAGGTCAATTTTTTGGCGGTTCCCAAGTAGGTCGATGACTTTGTCCACGGCTTTGAGGTGCGGATGTCCGCTCCCGGAGGTGCCCGTGTAGCCGAAGTCGGCGAGGACCGACCCCAGGAGATTGCCTTGTTCGTCGAAAATCTGGAGGAAATTTCCCGCGCCCTGTCCGACATCCAGGACGTAGAGTTCCATCCTGCTCATGGCTCTTTCCTCTTCTCCGCGAGGAGCGCGCGGTCGGCGGTCGGGAGCTTCGGTGGCGGGGGCGTCGCCGAGACGTCGCCGTCGTAGGCGGCCAGCCAGCCGACCGTGCGGCCGGTGCCGTCGGGATCGGCGAAGACCAGCACATCGAGATCCCCGGGCGGGAGCGAGAGCGCAAGAACCGACAGTGCGAGATGCCGCAGCCGCAGCAGGTATCCACGTCGGACATCACCTCCCGCGCCCGAGGACTCGTACGTGGTCAGTTCGAAGCCCCGGAACCCCAGCTTGAGTACGCCCTGCAGGGGCCACGTGGTGTCGGCCGTGTCCGCTCCGGCCAGGCGGAGCCCGAAGTACACGGGCTGCTCGTCGGTCGTGCCGGGCGACCAGGCGACCAGAAGGGTGGCCTGCAGGCCCGCGCTGTCGGCCAGCGCCCCCAGCGTGCCGAGATCGAGGGTGAACTCGAGGCCGAACCAGGGTGGGGAGAGCAGTACGGCGTCCACGGTGGGGACGAGCACACCGGTGTATCCGAGGTCCTCCGGGGTCTTCCCGCGCGGCCCGGCGTCCGGGTCGGGGACCGGGCTGGCCACTGCAGAGGTGAGCCGGGCCGGGAAGCACTCGGCGAGTGACCGGGCGCGGGCCGCGCTGCCGACGAGGTCGAAGGTCAACCTGTCGTAGGTCGTGGTGAAGGACTGTCTGCCGGGGTCGGCGAGGGGAAAGGACAGCGTCACCACAAGGTTGCTGAACCGCAGATTACCGTCGAATGCTTGCTCGCCGGGGTTCGGGAGTGCCGCCTCGGGTCCGTATGAGAAGAGGTCGGCGTTTTCGAGTTCGGCGAAGCGCAGGTTGCCGTCGAGTACGAAGTCCACCGAGAGCGTGCCGGCGTCGACCGATTCCGTGGCGGTCTGCGCCTGAACACCGAGTACCTCGACCCCGACCAGAACCGACCGGTCGACGGTGAAGTCATTACTGCCGACGAGCACGAACGCATAGGACGCGGTGCCGTTCTGCCGCTGGTACGCGCCGTGGAGGAGGAGATTGTTGCCGCTCTTCGGTGAGCGTTTGGTGAGCGGGGAGCCGAACAGGTTGTTGACCATCAGTTCGACGTGAGCGGTGAAGTCGGCCAACGCGGAGTTCACGAACCGCGCCGACAGATGCTGGGTCTTGACGGCGAATTCTGCGCCGCCTGGTTCGACATGAAGGTCGACCGGATCGTCGTACGCGATCAGGCCGAACGCCGCAGTCTGCCCCAGCACCAACCCGTCGGCGGTGGAGTCGAACGGCGTGCAGGAGAACCCGATATGATGTGCGAAGAAGCTGCCTGTATCGATTCCTGTCGTGACGAACCGCAACTCCTTGGGCAGTTCGGCGGCAACGACCGGGGCATTGAGCACCAGGACGCCGTTCCACGCGGGGTTGTCGGCGACTTCCCGCAGGAAGCGCGCGTACGGGCCGCTCGGGTCGACTGCGGCACGTTCCCGGGCGTCATCGAGAATGCCGAGCACCAGATCCCGGGTCGCCGAGGGATCGCCTGCCGTGTGGCACGCGGCCTCCGGCCAGCCCCAGGCCGAGGTGTTTCCGGCGAGCTCGGTGAGCGTCCGGGAGGCGTATTTGATCAGCATCACCGTCCTCGACGCGGCGTCGGTCCGCCAGGAGCGCGGCGACAACTGGAACGTCCACTCCTGGAGCACCGCCTTGAGCTGACCGGCCACGGACAGCAGGGTGTCGAGGTAGTCGGCATGGGTCCGGGGATCGATCGTGGCCGACCCCAGCTGTGCGCGGAACGCCTTCTCGGTCTCGTACGCACGGGTCCCGGCCGCCTGGCCGATGGCGTCGATGACTTCCGCCGGCACACCTTTACCGCGAAGCGACGCGCGCACTGCGTCGTCCACCCGGTAGCCGACCGACGAATGCTCGAAGAATTCGTCGACATTCGTCACCGCGGCGAACACTTCGGTCGACTGCAGCAGTTTGCGCAGCCGAGGACCCACGGTGCTCAGAGTCAACTGATCCGCCGGCGCACCGGGCAGGCTGGCCAGGACGACCTGCCGCCATCCGGTTCCATCGGCCGTCAATCTGGCCAGCAGCCCGCTGGGCGTGACGACCAGTACCGCCGGCGCGTCCGGCTCGTCCGTCGAGTCCGGCACCGGCAGCAGCGAACGACGGGCCGGTGCCAGGGCTGCGTGTTCGAGGACGGCCGCGTGCGGGATCAGCCCCCGTTCGATCCCCTGGTACACGCCGATCGGAAAGACCGGCGAGGCGCCGGCTTCGAAGGCGCCGAGGACGGCCGCCGGCATCTCGTGCAAGCTCAGGAAGCCCGTACCGGATTGCCGGGCGGAGTACAGCGGCGACTGCGCCGGCTGCGCGTAATACACGAGCTGCCCGGCACCGTCCGGGAGCAGGGCGACATGAGCGGTGGTCGCCAGGGCGCCCAGCGCCGCATCCCCGCCGGCGGAGAAGTAGGCAGGGTGTCCCGACCGGAACAGCACGAGGGCACCGTCGCGGACGTCGACGTACTCCAGCCCGGACAGCCCGAGAGCGAGCCGTGCGGCGCCGGTACCAGGGCAGGATTCGGCGCGGAGGCGGAATGCTCCGTCCGGTGTCAGGTAGACCTCGGGATCGGACGGGTCGTCGACGAGGCGCGGACTGCCGGCGAACACCAGCCGGGCCGGCCACCGAGTCGGCGTTTCCGCGACGGGGGTCAGCCACACGCGGCCACCCAGCGTGGTGGTGAGCAGGGATCTCAGCGCGCTCGGGGCCGGGACGCCCGGAGCGAGCAGGGCGAGGGCCGTTCGGTCGGGCTCCAGCGGGAAGAGCGGGTCGAAGGTGAGGCGGGCTCTCAGCGCGCAGCCGTCCTGGCAGAGCAACGGCATATGGAGGGCGAGTACGGCACCGCTGCCGGGGGAGTCCGGATCGGGCATCGCGTAGCGCAGTCCGACGCGGAGGCGGTTCATGTCATCCGGGCGGGCGTCGTCACCGGTGTGGTCCAGGGCGAGCGTGCCGCTCAGACAGCCGGTTTCCGGGCCGGCGAGTGTAAGGGCCGCGCTCCCCGGTGTTGTCGCGTAGGCGGTGCCGTCCGGTGCGCAGAAAGCCACGGACGAGACGGAGATGCCCATCGCCGCGGGACTCAGTTCGCTGCCGTGGTGCACGGCGAGGGCGTAGTCGCCGAAAGGAAGGCAGGCGTCCTGCCGGACGCGCCAGGTGCTGGTCGGGTCGCCTGTCGCGGGGGTCGCGGCCAGGTGCCGCACCTGCCAGTAGTCGGGGTCGGCATCGGGATCCGTCACCCAGAGGAACCGGGTGTGCGGCCGTGGTGCCAGGTACCGGCCGATCCGGTCGGCGAACTGCCGGACGTCCGCGGGCCCGGTGGTGCAGAAGACGTAGACACCGGCCATGTCCCGCCAGGTGTCCTCGAACGTTGCGGGGTCGGTCAGCCGGCTCGTCGTGCAGAATCCCGCCCAGTACCCCGGTACGGCGGCCTCACCCCTCGTCGACAGCGCATACACGCCCTCGACTTCCTCGGAGAAACTGATGCTCGTCATCGCGTGGTCAGCCTGTCCCCGGCGAGCAGCGGAAGGGAGAAGGCGTCGAGTCCGAGGTCGCGGCTGTACTCGGGCACCCCGCACCAGTCGAAGCGCACGCGCCGACCGGCGGAGGCGCCATGGCCCGTGCCGACGGAGGCGGGGCCCGGCGTGCGCTCCAGGGCGATGCCGGGGGAGCGGACGGCGCCGGGCACCGGACGCCTGCCCCGACCCGCGAGCACGTCACCGACCGTGGTCCCGAGAGGCACGACCGTCTCGGCGCCGTCCACCATCACGCGTACGCACACCCGCAGGACCGCACGCCCGCGGAAGGCGACCACAGGGCGGCCCGGCTGCGGAGTGCGCCCAGCTGCCTCCAGCTCGGTCCACGATCCGGCGGCCGCGAGGGCGAAGCCGCCGCTCGTTCTCGCCGTGCCGACCGAGTCCGCCGGGGACAACGTCGAGGGAGCGAACAGCCGCAGGTACCGGGTGGGTGTGGCGAGCCCGAACAGGTCGGCCGTGTCGGCGAGTCCGCTGACCACATCGCCGTTCCTGCACGCAGGCGCATCGACGGAGAGTGCTCCTGACGCGATGAACTGGGCGAGGAAGGCGTCCAGGCCGAGCCGAAGGCCGTCGGCGGCGGCCCACGTGGTGACCTCGTAGTCCACCTGGCCGGAGCCGGACCAGCCGTTGACGAAGGGGGGCGGGGCGGGCTGGCCGGTGTTGACGTAGTCGGCGAACACCACGCGCAGCACCGTTCCGGGGCGTAGATCGACGGAGCCCGCCTCTCGGTCCAGCCCGTATGCGTAGTAGAGCGTTTCGGCGAACGTCTGGGGCATCGCGTGGGACACCGCCTGCTGCAGCAACGCCACACCGGCCGGGCTCGCGCCGTTTTTCTCGACGCACGACAGGAACGCGGAGTAGTTCTGCCGCAGTTCATCGCGGACCGCCTGCGGGGAGAACGGCTCGGCGCGGATGGTGAGGGTCCGGCCCGATGCGTCGAGATGGAACGCTCCGCACTCCACCGGACCGTTGAACGACGCGCCCGGAACCGGCAGGGAGACGGTCACCTCTCCAGGCGCCGGAGCGACGCCGGAAGCCGGGTAGAGATACGGATAGGCCTCCGTGGCAGGCGCGGTGGACAGGAACCAGCTTTCCGGTACCAGCGGGACCGGTGGAGAGGGCGGTCCCGAATCCGGCCCGCTCAGCGCCTGGACGACGACCGCGCAGTCGTCCCCGGCTGCCGTGCCGGTGAGCGGAAAGGTGACCTCCGTGGCGCTCGCCGGGGCCCGCCCCGATCCTGCCGTCGTGGCCGAGAGCGCCGTCACCACGTAGCCGGTCGCTCCCTGGACCGGATGCCAGGAGACCGTGGCGGCACTTCCGTCGAACGTCACGTGAGCGATGGTCGGTTGCGCTGTCGGCAGCGGATACGGACTGCTGTAGGGGCCGGAGACGGTCGTGGCGGCCGTGCCCACGACAGCCGCGACTGCCACTGCGGAGCCACTACCGGGAGCTGCGGTGACCTCGCAAGCAGCCCCGGGGACCTGCCGCGGTTCCTCGCAGGCCAGTCCGTTGCGGAAGGACTGCAGCAGATAGGAAGTCGCCCCCTCGACGGCCGCCCAGGTGAGCGTCGTCTTCCCTGATGCGGGATCGGTCGTCGCGCCCGTCACCTGGGGTGCTCGGGAGATCAGGCTCAGCGGCTGGGATGCGGGGCCGACCACCTGCCCGCACACACCGGCGACCTCCAGGAAGAGAGGGCAGTCGGCGCAGACGCCGACGGTGCCCGAGGTATGGCCCGCTGCTGCTGCGGCGACGGTGACGCCCTCCGTGTGCACACGCAGCCGGTGCTCAGTTGCTGCTCCGTTCGAGGTCCAGGATGCCGTCACGGTGGTTCCGTCGAAACGGGCGGACGTCAGCACCGGCGGCTCGGTGATCAGTTGGAGTGGTGCGCTCGGCACGCTTGTCGCGGTTCCGGCGACGGCCATGGCGGTGACCGAGTGCGGACCGGCCCCTGGAGGGACATCGATGTCACCTGTGCTTCCCCGCACCAGGGCTGTGGTGGCAGGCTCACCCGCCGCCGCGACGGTGACGAGCGCGGCTCCCGTCGGCGAGCACAGCGTCGCCCTGGCTTTTCCCGGCCCGGTGCTGACCACAGACGTGATCGAAGGCGGAACGGCAAGCAGCGGAAACCGACGCGAGGGCGGACCCGTGGCGACCCCGTCCGCCGCTGACAGGACGAGATCGAGTGCCACCCCCGGAGGCAGGCGCGGCACGTCCACCTCGCACACCGTGGTGTCACCGTGGCGCTGCGAGTCGACGAGGGTCGGCCCGGCGCATGTCTCGCCGTCGGCCAGAACGGTGACCGCGTACTGGCGCCCGGGGTAGCCGGCCGGGCTCACCGTGGCTGTGTACCGCAGGCCGGTGTCCGCATCGCCTGTGCCGTACGCTGTCGCGAGGATCGAGGGCGGGTGCACGTGGAGCATCGCCTCCGCGGCGGGGCCCGTGGAGAGGGTCCGACCGTCCTTCTTGACCGGGCTCAGGGCGAGCTTCACCCCTTCAGGCGCGAGCGTGAGCGGCACGGCGGTGAGGTCGAAGCGCGAGACTCCTCCGGTGGCCGCGGGTACGAGCGGAGCCGTCCCGTGCCAGATTTCCACGCCCGCGGCGGTGAGCCCCGCGTCCGCTCCTGTCGCGCCCCCTTCGGCGGGCGTCCAGGCCACATCGAGCATGCCGCCGTCGCATGCGGCGGATGTGAGCGATGGCTGCTGCCACAGGACCGCGCCGGTGTTCGAAGCTGGAAGCGGCACTGGCGAGGACGGAAACAGAAGCACCACCGCGATCCAGTACGGCGTGCGGGCGACAAGCGAACACTCGGCCTGCTCCTCGTTCCACGTGCCGGCGAAGGAGCTGTCTGCCGGAACGGCCTTGCCGACGGCACTGCCCACGTCCGCTGTCGGGGACGAGAACAGTTGCATGGCGAATCGGCCAACGGTATCGGCCTCGGGATGGCCTTCAGGGCGCGATGCGGGGGAGACGTCGCGTCCGACGCCGCCGATTGCACCGGCGTCGGATGACTGCCAGCAGAGTCTGAAAGATCTGCTCGTGCCGGGGACGTAGTCGACCCGGGTGAGTGTGATGCTCCCTGCCGTCACCACGCCGCCCTCCTTGCCGCGCTGCGCGGCAACGGTAGGCCGGGAACTGCACCGCCTCCTGCGGGCCACGAGGATGCCTGTCGGCTGTTCAGGGAGTTCTTCACTCGCTCGGCACACTTTTCGCCGCCGCAGAGGCGCACGGCCTCAGCGGCCGATGGTGCGGACACCTCCGCGGTGCACCGGCTGGGAGGTGCCGCTCACGAAAGTGCCCCGGCACCCGCCCCCTCAGCCCACCAGCAGGCCGATGGCGACTCTCATCCGTTCGAGGAAGAACTCCCGCGACCGGGCCTGGTGCTTGAGACCGATCGAGGCGCTGTTCAGCGTCCGGGCGACCGCGCGGGCCGTCTCCCGCCCCGTCTCCACGGCGACCGCGTCCGTGACGAGCGCCTCGAAGCGCCGCGGCGCGGTCTCGGTCGTCTCGCCCAGCAGGCCGGGGTTGGCTTCGATGACCTCGGTGATGTCGCGTGCCGCGGGGCCGACGTAGCGGCCCGCCCACTGGTCGAAGGCCTCGGCGAGACGCTCCGGCAGGGGGCGTGCGGCATCGGCCAGGACGTGTTCGACGGCCGCGAGATCGCGTTCCAGTAGCTGGATGACGGCGGCCCGGAACAGCTCCTGCTTGGAGGAGAAGAGGAAGTAGAGCCCCGGCCGGGAGATCTGCGCCGCCCGTGCCACTTCCTCCATCGAGGTCTTCCGGTAGCCGAAGCGCGCGAACGTGGGCAGGGCGGCGTCCAGGACCGCGGCCCGCCGACTGGTGTCGGCGACTGCCGGAGAAGCCGGAGAAGGGCGACCGGCATCGGGGCTGCTCATGAGGCGAGCATACGGGCAGATGCGGACTATACAAACAGAGTCTAATCTGTATAGTCGATGGCATGGCTGATTCCACCCTCATTTCCACTCCCTTCACTGCCGCCAGCACCGCGGAGGATGTGCTGCGAGGCCTCGATCTGACCGGCGTCCGCGCGATCGTGACCGGAAGCTCCTCCGGCATCGGGGCCGAGACGGCCCGTGCGCTGGCCGCGGCCGGCGCAGAGGTCACCCTCGCGGTCCGGAACACCGCCGCGGGCGAGGCCGTCGCCGAGTCGATCCGCGAGTCCACCGGGAGCATGCGGCCCCGGGTCGCTCCGCTCGACCTCGCCGACCCGGCGACCGTCGCCCAATTCGCCGAGGCATGGCGCGGCCCGCTGCACCTTCTGATCAACAACGCGGGCGTGGTCACCGGTGGCCTCGAACGGACACGTGAAGGCTGGGAGGTGCAGTTCGCGACGAACCATCTCGGCCACTTCGCACTCGCCGCCGGCCTGCACGGCGCCCTGGCGCTGGGAGCGTCCGACCGCGGCCCGGCCCGGATCGTCGCGGTGAGCTCCACCGCGCACATGCGGTCGGGGATCGACTTCGACGACCTCCACTTCGCACACCGCAGCTATGACCCGCAGATCGCGTACGCGCAGTCGAAGACGGCGAACTCCCTGTTCGCCGTCGAGGCCACCCGCCGGTGGGCCGCGAACGGGATCGTCGCCAACGCCGTGAACCCCGGCGGCGTCTCCACCGGGCTGCAACGCAACTTCACGCCGCAGCAGCGGCAGTCGCTCGAAGCAGCCGAAGCGGCCGGTGTCTTCACGTACAAGACGGTCGAGCAGGGGGCCGCCACCAGCATCGTCGCGGCGGTCTGGCCCGCCTTCGGCCACTCCGGAGGCCACTACCTCGACGACGCGCAGGAGGCGTACCCCGTCCCGAACGACGTCGATCTTGCACAGCATCCCCACGGGGTCAAGGAGTGGGCGCTCGACCCCGACCTGGCCCGACGGCTCTGGACCGTCTCGACCGACCTGCTGTCCGTCTGACGTCGCCGGCCCGCCGGGGACGCCGGGGACGGACGCTGATCGGATCCCCGGCTGACCCGGCACGGTTCAGAGCCTCCACCGGTGCCTGAACGGTCCGTCTGGCCAGCCCGCACCGAGGCCGCAGACGGCTCGGCGCGTCGCGGGCGTGCGGAGCGGGGAAGACCGCCACAGGGCCGGCAACTGCTCCAGCTTCCGCGCCGAACAGCGACCGGGGCCGACGGCGCCGTTCCATACTTCCTGCATGACTGATGCACGTGAGGACCCCATGGACGGCTACCGCCGCTTGCGTCAGGAGCAGCCGGACCTGTTCCGCAACGAGGAAGAGCCCGGTGCGATCGACATCGTCGACCCCCGCCAGGCGCCCGAGGACCTCGGCACCCTCGGTCTGGTCTACCAGGACCCCTACATTCGCCTGCTGCGCGACCCTGTCCGCTTCCCCGACGGCCGCCTCGGCACCTATCTGCGGATCCTCAGCACCGCGAACTCGCCGGGTGCGGCGATCCTGCCCGTCCTGGACGACCGCGTCCTGTTGATGGAGAACTACCGGCACGCCATTCGTGGCTGGACTCTGGAGATCCCCCGTGGTTTCGGCACCGAAGGGCTCACCGCGGAAAGCAATGCCCTGAAGGAGCTCGACGAGGAGCTCTCGGCGCAGGTGGAGTCAGTCACTCCCATCGGCGTCGTCCATCCGGACACGGGCCTGCACTCTCAACCGGTGCACCTCTTCTTCGCCTCGCTGACCGCCACAGGTCAGCTGGAGACCGCGGCGGGAATCCGCAGCCTGGTCACCTTCACGCCCGAGGAACTCGACAGGAGGATCGTCGACGGCACCATCACCGACGGCTTCACCCTCGCCGCCCTCACCCAAGCCCGCCTGCGGCACCTCCTCCGATGAGAAAACTCAGCCGGTTCCCTCGTTCTCGTCCGGAGCGTTCAAAGTGGCGTCCTCCTCGGGACGGTGGACCGGCTCACGCCGAGAGAATCCTGCCTCCTGCATTCGCCGGACCAGACCCTCCCACTCGTCCCTCGTCCGGTCGAACCTCACCTGCATCAGATCCACGCTCGTCTCCAACTGCTTCCTGGCCTGCCGCTGGTCCCGGCCGACCACAGCAAAGCGGACCACACCTTTGGATGCCGTCGCGGCGACAGAGTCGGCCACTTTCCCGACCACCTCGATGCACGGTTCCTCGCCGAAGATGACGGAGATGACAGAGCCGAGTGTATGAATGCTCATCTTGATGATCGGCTGCCATCGGTCCACCACTCCTGCGCGTCGCGCGCCAACGATGCCACCGAGCCGCTCGGCAAGAGACACGTACCGGTTGTACACGTCCTGGCTGCTGTCCCTGAACGCTTCAGGTGTCTCCGCCAGGCGTTCGGGATCCCGGAGGAGACGCAGGAGGCTGTCCTTGTAGAGTGTCCATTCGTCGGTTCCTCTCGCCTGTCGCACATGATCCAGATCGAGCCCGGTGAGCCCGACGTCCAACGGACTCTGGACGAGAGCGAACGCCTGCTGCTGGAGCATCCGGACCAGTTCGTCCGCGGACACAGCCGTGCCGCGCGAGAGCGCCCGGTCTAATTCCTGCAGGGCCGTACGGTCCAGCGAATCCGCCGGCGTCAGCGGGTAACGCCCCACGGCGTCCGACAGGGAAGTGTTGTATTTCAGATCGGCAAGCTGCTTCAACTCCCCCGCGAACGGCTTGGTCCGGTCGTATCGGCCTTCTGCCGGGTCGGTGCCCTCGGCCACCACGAATTCCCTGTAGAAATCCTCGCGCACCACTGATTCCCTGTCCACCGCCCACCGGGAGACATCCCTCAGTCTGGCCTTCAGCCGTCTCGCGCCCTCGTCGTCGAGCTTGAAGTCACGCATCAGGCTCTCGGTCCGGAATCTGGCCATGCTGAGCAGCTGATCGTGGAACGAGTCCTTGAGTTTGAGGTCGGTGAGCCGGGTGTTCTCGTCCTCGTCCCAGGACAGCCGGAGGCAGCTGCCCGTCCCCGCGTCGGCGACGACCTCCCGCCATGCTCGTTCCCCCTCGGTCCGAACGGTGAAACTCTGCTCCGCCACCAGTCCGGTCTCTCTGTACAGATAGGGAACGATCACCGCATCACGCAGCAGTTCCTTGAACGCCTCGCGGGCAGCGCCACCGTTCTGGAAATCCTGATAGACGGCCTGATTGTTGAGGAAGAACGCACGGTTGACGATGACCTGCTGGGCATTCAGCATCGCCCGCAGGTACTCGTGGCGTACGGCCTGGAGGCGGGCACGAGCCACCTCGGCGTCCCGCAGTGAACGGCCGCCCTCAAGCATGGACCCGAGAAGTTCCTGTGGGACCCACTGGTTGTCGAGGCACTGGGCCACCACTGCGACCGGCTCGAGATCACTGTTGACGATCTTGTTGAAATCTTCATCCGGCATCGCACGTGCACCTCTCCGTCATGGTTGGTCGCCCTCAAACCATCTCTGTCCGCCTCGCACAAGCTGGTCATGATTTTGACATTTGGTCACTATTGATTGACAGGTGTTTGCGAAGCGGCTGGTTCGACCCGTGCGAGGTCGGCTGTCGGGCCGAGCTCGCACAACAGCAACTCACAGGCATGCGGGCCGTCGAGCCGGGCAGTGAGAAGCGGTGGCACATGCGTGCGGGTCCTCGTGCACGCCGCCACCCTGACGCCGAACGTCCAGTGAGGGAGCGCTTCGTGAAGGTTCTGGTGATCGGTCTCGCCGTTCTGTTGGTGCTCGTCCTTCTGGCACTCCGTGGAGGCAGGGAACGACGGGGCTCCGGCCCCACCTGGGCCGGGGGCGGGGACTCCACCGGAAGCGAACACGGGCACGGCGACGGCGGAAGCAGCGATGGCGGAGGCGGTGACGGCGGAAGCAGCGGCGGTGGAGGCGGTGACTGACCGTCCCTGGCACCCGGCACGGCCGAGACAAGCCCTTCCGCGGCCTTCTGCCCGCCCGGACTGTGGAGGCTTGCGCCTCTCACCCGCTGCGCTGCGGAAAGCGGCGTCGCCTCGCCTCCTCCCGCTCTTCCCGCGTGTGCCGCTGGGAAGCATGGACCCCGACAGCTGGTTCAAAAGGGCAGAAAACCCCGCCGGGCTGCCACAGCGTCCGAGGGAGCCCGCTGGACGGTGAGAAGAGCGACATCGTCATGAAGCCGGCCACCGGTGTGGTCCAGCAGGTCGGTCACCACGGCGTCGGTGGTCTGCTCGGCGGTGCCGATGGTGAGCTCGGCCAGGCGTCCGGCGAGAGGATAGAAATCACCGGTGGCGTTGCGCGCCTCGATGACCCCGTCGGTGTAGAGGATCAGCGTCTCCCCGGACGTGTACGCGTGCCGTTCCACGGCCCGCGACTCGGGGGAGAGCTCGCCCAGCCCCAGGGGCGGGTACGGTCGGACCGCTTCGAGAGCCCGAACCGTCCCTCGGCCGAGGACGTAGGGGGGCGGGTGTCCGCAGCAGACCAGAGCCAGCTCGTCGGCGTCGTCGAAGAGGTCGACGAGCACAGCCGTGGCGAAGTCCTCGATCATGTCGGTGTCGAGATTGTGCAGGCTCAGCACCGTGTCGAGTTCACGGGCGAGTTCCGGCAGCGGCAGGTGGTGGTGGGCGAACGCCCGAAAGGCACCGAGGACGAGGGCGGTGTCCTCCAGCGCGTCCAGTCCCTTGCCCCGCACATCCCCGAGGATGAGCCGGGTACCGCCCACGATCCTGGCCGCGGCGTAGAAGTCGCCGCCCACCTGCGCCTCCTGCTGCGCCGACCGGTAGGCGGTCGCCAGGGACAGCCGGCCGAGCCGCGCCGGAGGCGGCTTGAGCAGTACCTCGCCGGCTGCCTCGGCCACTGTCCTGGCCTGCGCCAGCTGCTCGTCGCGGCGTCGGCGGCTGCGGCTGTAGAGGACGAGGGCGGCTGAGACCAGCGCGATGGCGGCGGCACGCGTGCTGTAGCCGACGACATCGGAGTCGGCGTTCGCCAGCCCGAGAGCCAGCTGCGTGACGACGGCGCACAGCCCGACGGCTGCGGTGGCCAGGGGGCCGCCCAGCACGGAGGTGATGGCAGGAGCGACGATCACCAGCGGCCCGAAATGGCGGGAACTGGGCAATACGGCGTCGCAGATCGTCAGTCCCACCACGAGCGCCACCGGCAGCAGCAGAACCGCCCCGGGGGCACGAGAGACACGACGGAGCCATGCCCGACATTCCCGATAGTCCATGTCCAACGGCTACACCACCATCTTCCGCCCGCCTCGGAACGACTCGGGCGGCTTCGCGGAGAGACCGCTTACCTCACAACCTCCACGACGCTGTCGCCGCAACAGCAGTATCGGAGCGACCAGGACCTTGCGCGCGAGCGACGAGTGCGGCGGTGCAGCAGCGCGCCTCGGGCCTGCGCCCCGCGGACCCGTCGCGGCCGTGACCTTGCCCGTCCCGGTGGCGAGCACCGTGCGCTGCGGTTGCCGATCGCTGCCGCGTTCATGGCGGGTGAGGGCCGCTCACTCGCAACGTGCAGCCGGTCGACCGCGCGGACGTGCTGGACCGGTCCGCGCCGCTGCCGGTCCATGCGACCGGACTCAGGCCTCGGGGTGTCGCTCCCGGCCGCTGGGAAGTTCACCCGACGCTGACTCCTCCAGCAGTGCGGTGTACTTGCGGGAGAGTTCCTCGTACCGCGCGTCGGCCTCTTCGAGGGCTTGGTCCGTCCGGCGTCGGTGTCGCGTCACGGTGTACAAGGCCACGGGCCCGGCGACGATCCAGAAGACGGCGATCAGTGCCCACCACGGCATGGTTCCCCCTCGGTGCGGTGCTTTCGGTAGCGCCCGGCGCTCCGCTCGCAGCGTATGCCCTGGCACTCCGCACACCAACATCGTCGACCGCCCCCCCTGCCGGTGACGCCGGACGACCGGATTCCAGCGGCGAAGCCCCTCCGGGGCCCGGCGCGCAGCGGTTCGCGCCCCGAGCCGCCGCGGTGACGTCCCGGAGGGCCGGAACGCTTCCGCTGACCTACCCGGTGAGCGGTGCCTGCCCCGGCCCTGTCGGCTGACCTGTCAGGGCGCTGTGTCATGATGCGGACGCGCCCGGGGGAGTGGCGCGTGGTCACGTGAGCGCCTGGGGGTTCGGGATGAGTGGGGGCACGGAGCCGGACGGCACGTCGAAGTCCGACGAGGAGTGGGAGCGGTTTCTGCGCGAGTCGGTGGCGGGTGCCGCCGACGCCCCCAAGGAGCCGTCCGCGCGGGCCCGCGCCGTGACGAGGCGGCTGCGCGAGGAACCCGACCGCGGACCGGAGGGCTGGCGCACCTACACGCCCGCCCGGCCCAAGCGCCGCACGGGCTGGTACGTGGCCGGGCTGCTGGCCTCGCTGGTGCTGCTCGTGGTGGCGCTCGCGCCCGGCTGGGTGACGGATCTCTTCTCCGGTGCCGACTCCTCGCCGCAGGCGGCCGAGACCGCCCGCCCGGACCAGGCGCCCCCGACACAGACTTCCCAACGCCCCACCCGGGATCAGCCGTTCCGGGGGTCACCGGCCGCGCGCTGGGCGAGCGGAGCGGCCGGGATCACCGTGCCGAAGGCCGAAACGGTCGGGGGGATGACCGCGGCCGAGGTCGAGCGCGCCCTCGACCGCAGCCGGGACTTCCTCGTCGCCTCCAGCCTGGACCGCGGAGTGCTGCGGGGCGAGCATCCGGAGAAGGCCATCGCGCTGATCAACCCGCGCCAGAAGGACGTCCAGGACTTTCTGAGCACCGCCTTCCGGAGCCCGAGCGAGAAGAACGACCCTCTCCTCCTCTTCAGCCGCTTCCAGCCCTCCCGCGTCCACCTGGTCGGCGACGTCGTGAAGACCCGGGGCCGGCTCACCTTCGAACAGGGCGAGCGCGGCGCGCTCCAGGTGACGGCCGACGTCACCTTCGTCTACCCGGTCACCCGCGCGGAAGCGGACGGCGACGACGAGATCGTCCGCACCATCGTCCGGCGCGAACTGGTCCTGAGCTGGGACGACCCGGACAAGGTGCGGACCGAGCCGGGCACGTTCTCGATCGTCTCGTACAAGAACGACATGACCAACGGCGGTTGCGGCACCCCCACGGGCTTCTTCGAGCCGCCTTTCGGCACCGACCAGGCGGCGGACGGGGACGGCCCGGACATCGATCCGTACGACCGCAGTGCACCGGTCGAACGGGACGAGTCCTCCGGGGACGGGTGCAGGCGGGCGACCCGGTCCTAGCGATGCCGCCCGGCTGCCCGTCCCGCACGAGGCCTGGAAACGTCTCACATGCCGGGCGGTTGGTGGTTCCTCGCGGTCCTCACCGCAGGGGACGAACCTTACCGCTGTCCGGTCCGGTCTTCCCGCGGCCCCGAGGAATGCGGAGACACCTCGACGGCACAGGACGACACCTGCGGCTGCTGAGCGGTTGCCAGAGCCTGTTCGACGGCGTGCATGCGCCGCCGCTGCCGACGCAGGACAAAAGGGTTGATCAGGCACATGCCCAGGGCCAGGAGATTGAGGCCGGCGAACCCGTAGCGCTGATCGAAGACTTGTGCCGCTGCGCTCATGAGCAACAGCACTGCAGCGGCACTCATCAGCCACCACACCCACCGGCGCCGCTGAGCGCTCAGCGTGCGCCGCTGCCGCCTGACGACGTCGATGGCGGCCGGCAGTTCGGCGGGGTCCTGAGGCAGCCGTCCCCGCTGGATCTGACGGCCCACCCGCATGTACCGGCTCGGGCTCAGTCCGAAGCCGGCCGCCCGCCGCCGAGTCCGCCACCATGCCCAGGCGGCAGCCCCCGCGGTCGGCAGGAGAAAGGCTGCGGTGAACAACAGACCCCGCGTGACGTCCCACTCGCCCTCTCCGGCGAACGCTCCCGCCAGAAAACCGGCCAGCGCCGCTGCCAGGAGCACGATGAGGACGATCCCGACCGTGTGGAAGCGCCCAGCATCCGTACGAGTCTCCCCGTCCTGCCCGGACATCGCCGTCCCCCTTCTTGCGCGTTGCGGTACGTGGTCGGATACCCGGACCCGCCTCCGGCACACCGCGGTATCCGGTGAGGAGCCGTGCGGCAGGCGAAGTCCGCGCCGCCCGTGTTCCGGGTCAGGGGGCTGTGCGGCGGTGCATGCGAACCCCGCTTCCCGGCCCGTCCGCCGACGAGGATCACCGGGCGCCTTCTTCGGCCGGTACGTGCTGCTCTCTCGGAAGGCCGTTCCCCGGGCCGGGAGGGCGGCGGAGGACGCGGACCGCGTGGGTGAGGCGAAGCACGATCGCCATGAGCCCGGCGGCGGCCGCGACGCAGAGGGCGGTGACGGCGTCGGGTATCCACTGCAGCAGTCCGAGCACGTCGCCGTAGTGGGCGGCCGGCGCCAGGAGGAGCAGTGGCGCTGCGCAGACCGTGCACCAGCCGACCGTGCGGGCGAGGACACGCGTCCGGGGCAGTGACCCGACACTCCCGCGCTTGAGGAGCAGCACCGCGTGCCCGGTGGAGAGGACCAGCAGCGCGGCCAGGGCGGTGGTGCTCCAGACCGCCCAGTAGTAGAGGGACGTGGAGGGGTTGTCCGCGGGCTGCCGCCCGCCGGCCAGGATCCGTGCTGCTCCGAAGCCGACCTGCATGACGGCTTCGTCCTGGAGGAGGCCGTAGAGGTTCTGCTGGAGGACGAGGGCGATGTTCCGTTCCGGGACGAGGAAGAGCATGGCCGAGTAGCCGGGGGTCGCTCCGGTGTGCCAGACGGCGTCCCGGAGCGGCGCCTTGAGCCCGCCCACCCGCCAGCCCAGCCCGTATCCGGTGTGGACGTCGGAGGCTCCGCCTTCGGTCCGCAGCGTACCCTCGGTGCGCATCAGCCGGGTCGACGTGGGGGTCAGCACGCGCTTTCCGCCGGCGGTCTTCCCGCCGCGGAGCTGCAGAGCGGCGAAGTCGGCGAGGTCGGCCAGGGTTCCCCCCAGGTAGCCGTAGCCGGCTCCGTCATCGTCCACCTCGTCGGCGACGGCCGCCGGCCTGCCCCACAGCAGCTGATGCCCAGGAGGCAGGTGCTGTTTCCGCGCCGAGGCCCGGTCGGCGATGGCGGTGTCCATGCCCGCCGGGGCGAGCACGGCCTGCCTGACGTATGCGGCGAAGGGGCGGTGGGTGACGGCCTCGATCACGGCTGTCAGGACCAGGTAGTTGGCGCTGGTGTAGGTGTAGCCGGTACCGGGCGGTCCCGTCGGCTCGAGCCGGTCGAGAGCCGTGAGGCGTCCCGCCGGGGGAGGGCAGTCGGCGTGGTAGCAGTCGGCCACTTCGAAGGTCGCGGATTCGGGCAGGCCGGAGGTCTGTTGGAGCAGGTGGCGGACCGTCACTCTCCCGGCGTGCGCGGGACCGCCGAACCGGAACTCCGGAAGGTGGTCGACCACCGGATCGTCCAGGTCGAGGCGGCCGTCCTGCACGAGTGTCAGCACGGCGGTCGCGGTGACGGGCTTGGCGACGGATCCCCACAGGAAGGGGGTGTCGGCTGTGACGCGCTCGCCCCTGCCGTCCTCTCCCCAGGAACGTTGATGCACCGGTCCCTCGGGGCCCACGACGGCGTAGGAGAGTCCGGGTGTGCGGGTGGCTTCCATCCGGTCGCGCACATAGGCGTCGATCGCGGCGTAGCGGTGCGCCGAAGCGGTGGCTTCGGCGGGAGGAGCGGCCGCCGCGCACAGCAGCAGCCCGAGTAGCGGGGGCATGGTCCTCGTGGCGATGCGCCGGAGGAAGGAGCGCATGGGGTTCCTCGTCGTCGATCCCGGACACGGAGAATAACCGTATGTCCGTACGGTTATAACCGTACGATGATACGGTTATCAAGTGTCAAGAACCGCCGATCACGGAGAACGCAAGCGCCGGATCGCCGTCGCCGTCCGGACGCTGATCTCCGACCAGGGGCTCGATGCGGTCACCGTCGCCCGCACCGCGGCAGCGGCCGGCATGTCGGTCGGACTCGTCCAGCACTACTTCCGCACCAAGGACGACATGCTGCTCCATACCTTCCAGGAGGTCGGCACGGCTCTCCGCGAACGGGCCGAGCAGCGGATCCGGGACGGCGTCGAACACCGCCGCCCGGTCGCGGACGTCCTCGCGCAGGCGATGACCGAACTCCTTCCCCTGGACGAGGAGCGCCGCACCGAGTTCCGCGTCAGCAGAGCGTTCGCCGGCCGCGCGCTGGACGTCCCGGCCCTCGCCGAGATCGACGCGGAGACCGCCCGGCGACTGCGTGCCGACATCGCCACGGCCGTCCGCAACGGCAAGGAGTGCGGCGAGGTCGAGGCCGGACTGGACCCCTGGCCCGCCGCCGTCCGGCTGACCGCCGTCACGCAGGGGCTCGCGACGCAGGTCTACCACGACCCGGCAGGTGTGGACGGCGTCACCGCGGCCGAACTGGCGGCATCCGTGATCGACGCCGAACTGGCCACCGTCTTCACCGGGGAATGCCGCCAGTACGCTGCATGACGCCTCCTGCCGGCCCCCTCCAGGAGATCGGCGCAGGGGCAGCGTGCTCGATGGGCCCGTACGGACCGCCATCACCGGTCAAGGCCGAACGAGAACCGCGGCGCGAACCCGCCCACTGTCGCCTGCTCCGGCCCCCGGGAAGCGAATCGGCACAGGAGTTCCAGCCCCCGCAGTGACGACCGTTCATGCGTCACGCTCCACCCGCCGGGCACCTTGAGCAGCGAACTGCCTGCTCGCCCGGGCCGACCGATAGCCGCGCCGGACACTCACGACTCGCGGTCGGGACCCCACCCGGAGGATCCATCCCGGAGCCGTCCCGAGGACTACGCGGGCCCAGGTCAGCCGTGTCTGTCTCCGCCGCACGAGCAGACGGCCGCGCTGTCCGGCAGGACCATACCCTCCCTTTCCGGCTCGCTGCCCGGGAGATAGACCACCAGCGTCTGTTCGGGCTGTTCAGCCAGGTGAAAAGCGGTGTAGACGTACTCCACAGTCCCCTGTTGGGGGCGCCGCAGGCGTTTGCGGCCGCTGCGCCGCACCTGTACCTCGTACTGGGGCCACCACTCCCGCATCTCCGCGCTGCCCTCGCGCAGTTCCTCGATCAGCCGGGTGTACCGCGGGTCCCCGGAATGGTTCGCCGCCAGAGTGCGGAGCCGGCCGAGCAAGCCGCGCGCCTCGGGTTCCCAGTCCACCAGAACCTCCCGGGCCGCAGGTTCGAGAAACACCCACCGGACGAAGTTCGCGGGCCGCTCCGCCCCGGTGATCAGGCGCGGGAACAGCTCGGCGGCGGCCCGGTTGTGGCTGAGTACGTCGTAATTGCCGCCGATGATGAACGCCGGGTTCGGCTGCAGCAGCAGGGGGACGGCGCTCACCTCTGCCGTCAGCAGATCGTGTGCTCCGGCTTCGGCCGTGGGCGTATGGCCGGCGAGCCGCAGAAGATGGTCGCGCTCGTGCCGGTCCAGCCGCAGCGCCGAGGCCAGCGCGGTCAGCACCTGTTCGGAGGCGCGGATGTTCCGTCCCTGCTCCAGGTACGTGTACCAGGTGGCACTGATCCCGGCCAGCAGCGCGAGCTCTTCCCGGCGCAGTCCCGGAGTCCGGCGGCGGCCGGTGCGGGGCAGACCCACCTCGTCCGGTGTGAGGCGCTCTCTCCGGCTGCGCAGGAACGCGCTCAGCTGACGGCGTCGGTCCGGTTCCGTGGACATGGCAGCGTAGCACCTCTGATTCCAGGATAAGTGCATTCTGGATACCAGACTATTCCTGTCGGAGGCTGGTGTGCGAGACGGGCCGTGGCACCGCCGACGGCCCCGCACCGGCACACCGGCCCCCGTCCGCCCCCGTCGCCGGCAGCCTTCTGATCCGTCAGTCCCTGCTGCCGCGGCGCCCGGACCGGGGACCGAAGGAGAGAGGGGCGAAAGTCATGTCAGAGATCAAGGGCAAAGTGGTGGCGCTCACCGGAGCCAGCAGCGGCATCGGCGAGGCGACCGCCCTGCTGCTCGCCGAACGCGGCGCGCGTCTCGTCCTCGGCGCGCGCCGCTCCGAGCGCCTGGCCGAGCTGGTGGCGCGTATCGAGCAGGCGGGTGGCACGGCGGTGCAGATCCGCACCGACGTGACCCGCCTGGACGACCTTCGGGCCCTGGTCGCGCTCGCCGAGGAGCGGTTCGGCCGACTCGACGTCCTGTTCGGCAACGCCGGAGTCGGCACCCTCTCGCCGCTGGACGACCTGCGCACCGACGAGTGGGACGAGATGATCGACGTCAATGTGAAGGGTGTGCTGCACGGGATCGGCGCCGCGCTGCCGGTCTTCCGCGCACAGGGCACCGGGCACTTCATCACCACCGCCTCCACGGCCGCGTTCCGCATCGTGCCGAACATGGCGGTCTACGCCAGTACCAAGTTCGCGGTCCGCGCCCTGTGCGAGGGGTTGCGTCAGGAAGCCGGCGACTCCCTGCGGGTCACCACCGTCTCGCCCGGCGTGACGGCGACCCCGTTCGCCGAGGCATCGGCCAACAGCCGGGTCAGAGCCGAGATCACACAGATGCGCGACGAGCTCGCGATCCCACCCGCGGCGATCGCCGCCGCCGTGGCCTTCGCGATCGAACAGCCCGCCGCGGTCGACGTGAATGAGATCGTCGTCCGGCCAACCGCCCAAGGCTGACCGCACACTCCTGAAAGCGCCTTGCCGGCGGGACACCTTGCTCGCGTCGAGGACCGACAGGCACATCCGGTCCTTCAACTGTCGCTGATCTGCCCCGGCTCCTGGGGTTGTTCGCTGCTGCGGCGCCGACGGTACACAGCCACGGTGCCGCCCAGCGCGGAGGTGCCGGCTCCCCACGCCAGGAGTCGCCCGGCTCCGCTCCATCGCGCACTCCGAGCGTGCTTGCACACGGGCGCGAGGTAGGGGTCCCCCGAGTCGGTCCTGAGCGTGATGGGGGAGAGGAGGGATCCGCACTCCTCCCCGCACTGTCGCCGTAGGGTCGACGGGATCCTCGTCAGCGCGGAACTGCACCAACACCACGGCGGTCGCAGCCAGGAGCAGCAACGCCGAGATGGACCACAGCACAACCTTCACGGCCGGCTCCTTCCCCCGTTGCGGCATCCGTCCTGCTCCGGCCTGTGCCATTGCCCTGGTTTCTCCCCGCCGAAGAGAGACGTCGGCCGGGGCCTCATTGTCGATTGCGACACCGGAGTCCGGTTCGGGGCGGTTGCAACGGAGGACTGGGCTTCCGAGTGCGCATCGGCAGCCGATGCGATCCCCCTCCGAAGGCACAGGCCCTTCACCCCTCCCCGTTCGACGGCGGTTCCGGGCCGGTGCCGCGGGACGGTAACCTCCTGCACCCGCGTTCCGCTCCCAAGGCCGGGAAATCACCCGATTCAGGTTAATGGGCAGGCTAAATATTTGGATAAAGACTGCTAGGGTGGCGGCCGATGGAGGGAGTTGGCATGCCGTCCGAGGAAGAGCTGTTCGCATCGGTCGACGCGTTGCTGGAGGAGGAGCCGCAGCTCCCGCCCCCGGCGGAGCGTGCCCGGCTGCGGGAGGCCGCCGGCATCACCCAGGTCCGGCTCGCGGCTGCGTTGAAGACGTCGACGCAGACGGTGAAGAACTACGAGAACGGCCGCTCCGAGCCGAAGTCTCCGCGCCTGGAGGCCTACCAGCGGCTCCTCAAGGGCTGGGCGGGGAAGTATCCCGCCGACAGCGCCCCCGCCGCTCCCGCCACCTCCGCCCCGGTCGTCGTGCCGCAGCCGGAGGCGTCTGAAACGTTCGCCGGTCCGGCCGCCGCCCCGGAGCGGACGGAGACCACCGCCCCGGGTCGGACTCCTGCCGCCCCGGCCCCGCCCCGCCGCCCCTCCCGTGCAACAGCGCGCCCGGAGACATCGCCCCCGCGCCCGGCGAAGAAGGCCGCCGCGCCCGCCACCGACCCGCGCTTCCCGCACGGCCCGCTCGCCGTCCTCGACGGCGACGGCTCCGCCTACGGCGCCGCAGGGATCGTGCTGGACTGCCCGGCGACCACGGTGGTGGAGCTGGTGGAGTGGACACTGTGCGAGTCCGGCCTCGGAGCGGCGAAGCTCAACCGCTACGGGAAGGACTCCGACCCGCTGATCGTCCTCACCGCCGCGGCCGCCGTGAAGCTCGGACTGCCCGAGCGACTGGAGGGACATGAGCAGCGCCGCTCCCTGCGCCTGCCCGACGATCACCCGGTCGTCAAGCAGGTGGCGAAGGCGAAGTGGCAGCTCACCCAGCGAGGGTTCGGACCCTGGCCGCGGATCTACCGCAAGGCCCAGGGGCGGGAGCGGCAGTGCGTGCAGCTGGCGATCCTGCCCTGGGACGCCCTCGACGAACGCTCCTGGCCCGGTGTCGCGGACATGCAGCCGGCCGACATCGCCCGGACCCTGGGCCTGTACGCCCAGCGCGTCATCACCCCGCGCGGTTCCACGGCCGTCTCGGGCCTGGAGCTGATGACAGCGCTGCGCCCGCCGACGAAGCCGGAGCGCGACGCGGAGACCGGCAACTGGATCCCGGGCCACAACCCGGGCTCGCTGGGGACGGAGCCGATGGACCCCGCCCCGCCGGAGGCCACTGCGGAGCACCCGGTCGTCGTCCAGTCCGGCTGGACCGGTGGCTTCCTCAACGAGGAGGCGTACCAGTGGGTGCGGTCGGTGGACACGCTGTCCGACGAGGAGTGCATGCTGCCCCACGCGGTCGGTCTGGACCTGAACACGGCGTTCCTGGCGGCCGCGGCCCGCCTGGTCGTCGGCCTCTCCGCCCCGGATCACTTCCACAACGTGAAGTTCAACCCGAAGATCCCCGGGAGCTGGCTGGTCGACCTGTCTCACATCGAGCTGGACCCGCGCCTGCCCTCGCCGTTCACCCCGGACGGCTCCCGGCCGGCGGGACCGGCCTGGTACCAGACGCACACCGTCGCCTATGCCCAGGAACTCGGCTACAACGTCGCTCCGCTCGAGGCGTATCTGCGCAGGGAGACCGGCGCATACCTGGATCCCTGGCACGACCGTCTCAAGACCGCCTACGTCGACACCCTCGCCGAACTCGGCGTCACCAAGGGCCTGCCCGATGTCGAGTTCCTCGCCGCGATGGAGCAGCACAAGCGCGCCGACCCGGCCCTCGCCGCGGTGCTGACCGCGATCAAAGCGACCATCAAGGGCGGCGTCGGCAAGCTGCGCGAGCGCCCCCAGGGGCGGCACTACAAGCAAGGCGAGCGATGGCCCGCCCTTGAGCGCCCGACCTGGCGGCCCGACATCCGCGCCGCCGTGATCTCCAAGGCGCGGGTGAACATGCACCGCAAGCTGCGCAACATGGCCACCATCACGGGCCTGTACCCCCTGGCGGTGCTCTCGGACTGCGTCGTCTATCCGAGCCCCGGCCCCAGCCCGCTGGACTTCCTGCCCTACGCCGCCTCGGGCAAGCCGCAGCCCGGCGGCTTCCGCCTCGGGCCCACCCCGGGCCTGGCGAAGCCGGAGGGCGTCCAGCCGATGCTGTGGGCGGTGGACCTGATGGAGAAGGGACTGAACCCGGCCCGCCACATCAAGGGCGGCGACGCCGTACTGGACGAAGGAGAGTAGGGCCGTGGGAGAGATCGACGACGCCATCGAGCGCGCCGACCGGGAGGCGTTCACCAGGAACCCGCCCAAGACCCTCAAGGGCCAGATCAGCTACCTGCTCAAGCAGTTCGGCAGCGCGAAGGCCGTCGCGGCCGAGATCGGGGTCACCGCCGACTCCGTCAACCGCTACCGCCGCGGCGCTCGCAAACACCCCCGCGCCGACATCGCCGCGAAAATCGACGACGCCGTGCGGGCCCGCTGGCAACCCGGCGTGCGCAAGCGGCGCCGCAAGCAGGCCGCCACCACCCGCGGCGTCACGGTCGAGACCCGCGCCCGGTTCGGCTACACCGCGCCCATCGGCACCACCGACGACGGCCGCTTCCGCCGCCTGACCGTCCACCTCCCACCGGCCTACGCACAGCGGCTGTTCGACGCCCGCGAGGCCGGGGCCGGCGACCAGCAGCTGCGCGGCATCATCGCCGAAGGGTTCAAGGACGTCTATTTCCAGGACGGCGGGAGCCGCGCCATGGGAATCTCGGATGTCGCCATCAACGACATCGACTATCTGGACCTGGACTTCTGAAGAACGGAACGGCACGAGCGTCGCATCGCGCGCCCGAGCCGAAGCGCGACAGTCGACACCCTGCCAGGCTTGCCGTCAACGGGGGTATCGGATGGCGAGTGCTGAGCGGAGTCCCGGACCGCGGTGCGCTCCCAGCCCTCCACCCCGGCTTCCCACTTGCGCCGACGCAGCACATAGTCGCTGAAGAGGTGCTGGCTCCGGTCGAGCAGCTCACCCACCTCCGTGTCGCCGTGCCGTCCGTCCGGCGACGGATGCCAGCGCTGCACGGATTGCGCGGCCCAGGTACGCAGCTTCATATCCGGGTCCTCGAGCAGACCGACCGCCGCTCGCAGCGCCACGATGCCGCCGCGCGCGTCGAGCAGCCGGAACGCGGCAACGCGGACGTGCCGCGGCCGTTCGGATCCAGTGCGCTCCAACAGCCAGTCGTCCGGCAGTTCCCCGGCCACGGGAAGCAGGGCGGAAGCGGTCTCGCGGACGACACCGGCGGCAGGGTCGTCGAGCAGCGGCCGCAACTGCGCCGCGTCCACACTGTCCAGTTCCCGCAGCCCTGCCACGGCTCGCGCCCGCACGCCGGCCGCCGGGTGCACGAGCAGCGGCCGCAGCAGCCCGGCGTCCGTGCGGTTCCCGCACTCGGCCAGCCCGATGACCGCACCGGGCCGCAGCTCGGGGTCGTCCGGCGCTGTGCACCGCTCCCGGTACCAGGCCGTCGGGTCGCCTCCCTGCTGGCGTATGACATACCTGGCGCAAGCACGCACGAGCCCGGAACGGTCGCTGAGAAACTGCTCCGCCTGCTGTGGCCGCCCCGCCCGTCTCAGGGCGGTCACACCGGCCGAACGGGTACGCGGGTTGCGTGCGGACAGCAGCGGAGGCAGTACCTCCTCGTAGGCGTCCTCATCCCCCAGAGTCGTGAGTGCCGCTGTGGCGCACAGTTCCTGGACCACGTTGTCCGGGTCCCGGGCGGCCGCGCGGGCCAGCTCGGCGGAACCGAGCAGCTGACCCTCGACGGCCAGCCGGTACGCGAACCGCCGGACGGTGCGGTCGGGGTCGGCGAAGAGCACGGCGAGCTGCTCGTGGGACGCCTGACGCAGGATTTGGCCGAGCACGTCGACCCCGAAGGCTCCTCTGTCGCGGCGGCCGACGCGAAGGATGATCGGCGCGAGGCCGAGGGCGGAGTCCATGTCCAGAGCCTCGCGCAGCACCTGCCGGGCCTGCTCGCGCACGGGGCCGGCCCAATCGGCGCAGCGGATCACGACCAACGGCAGCAGACCGGGGCATCGAGCCGACTTGCGCACCGCCTTCTGGCGGATCCGTCCATCGCGGTGGCACAGGGCGAGTGCGAGGCGGGACTCGCCGAGCTGAGCAAGGTCGGCGGGCAGCGGTGCGGAGTGCTCCCACTCCGGCAGGAACTGCGGGCGGTGCCAGGCGACCTCACGCACCCCTGCATCGAGCGCGAGCCAGTCACCGGGGTCGGCGACATCAAGCACGCCGTGAAGCGGCGCACCTTCCTCAACCCGAGCCGCTGCAGCTGCCCCGTCCCCGGTGTCCACAAGCATCCCCACCCCTTCAACGGTCCGACAAGCTGAGTGTAAGAGTGAGAGTTCGCACAGGTCGTGCGCATTTTGCGCCCGGCATCCTGCTGAAATTCTTTGCTCGGCCGTGGCGGCATCGCTGACCCGGGGGATTGGCTCGGCGGCAGTAGGGCTGCGGGCGAACTTGAGGCCCCGGGCACGCGACTGCGATGCGCATTCCCGTCGCGGCCGGCTTCCTCACGAGGGAGCGGATCTGGTCGATGACCACGCTGCTTGAGTGGTCACAGCCGGCCAGGTGCGAAACGACTTCGCCGTTGGAATCCCCTCCCGGCATGATTGTCAGCGTGCACCAGGACGAAAGCCATCGCGGGCGAATGCGGTACACCCTGACCGATACGGAGCACGGGCATGCCTGGGGCGTCTGCGACGAGGCGGAGGGACTGTTCGGAGAACCCCGGCGCGGGATCTACGAGCTGTTCGGCTGGGTGCCACAAGGAGAAGTGCACGGATGGGTCGGCAACCGGGTGTGGCTGGTACCGGACGACGAGGCACACGACCCCTGGTTGCTCGAGGACGCGGAGAGCCCGGGGCGGCTTCTCGGGACAGACAGTCTCGTGCTCACCGGCCTGGACGACTACGAAGGCCCACCCGAGGGACACAGAGGCCGCGTGCGGGTGCACGACGGGCACCGTTGGCTGGGCTGCTGCCGGGAATTCGCCCGTGTCCTGCCCCGCGAGCAGGGCGCACAGCCGCTCGTCCTGAGAGGACTCGCCCCGGGCGATGAGCTGAGGGCGGCACTGATGAAGGGCACCCGACGGGCGCTGGACCTGGAACAGGCCGCCCTGGAGATACGGGACGACCAGGGCGAGCCGCTCACCGAACGCCTGCTCTGGACCAGAATCACCTCCTGGCGCCCATCTCCCCACGGAACGGACCTGATCGACCTGGAGCTCGACGGCGAGCTCGCCACGCCGGTTCCCGCATACGCCCGGCCCGTGTGGACGCGGTGGTTCGCCGGGCCGCCGGACATGGCGGCGGCCTGGGCCGGGCTCGACACCCGGCACCGCTGGGCCTGGCACGAACTCGTCCGGGAGCGGGCCTGCCGGCGCGCTCACCGCGACCGGCCTGCCGGTCACGCCTACGCACTCGACGGCCGGCACGTCACCGATGAACCGGGCCTCCACCTGGCGCTCGGCGAGGCGGTGAACGGTCCGGGCGGGTACTTCGGCGGCTGCCCGGCAGCCCTCGACGACTGCCTGCGCGGCAACTTCGGCTACACAGCCCCCGCAACCCTGCTCTGGCGGGACGCAGTGACCGCACGCGAAAATCTGTCCCGGGCCCTGACACCGGATGGCCACCCCTACGACCTGTTCGGCGAGGTCCTCGATGTCCTGGACCAGGGCGGCATGCATGTCATCCTGGCGTGAGCTGCGGCCCCGCCCGCCGGGCATCGACCACGTCCGACGTCCACCGGTGTTCGTGCGCGGGTCAGCGCGTCCGTAAGCGGTCGTTCAGGCGGGACAGCAGCGGCATATCGGCGAGGCAACCACCGTCGGGCGCGACCGCAAGATCCAGCACCGGCTTCCGTGGCTGCGGGGGCAGCTTCTCGCCCTTCGCCAGCATCGCTACGTACTTCTCGATCCTGCGTGCCCTGGTCTCGGCCTTCTTGGCATCCTGGATCCGGTGCCGGGCGAGACGGCGTGGTTCTCGCCGAGCCACGTCTCGAATGCCTCGGCGGATTCGAAGGCGACGATCTCCAAGTCCTGAGTCAGCTCAGCAGCGAACCACACCCGGCCGATCGCCATGACATGGGCACGTCCTCGAACGCAAGGTGTCGAACCGACCACGTGGTAGGCCGTGCCGGGCTGCACGGCCTACCGCCTTGTGCGCGACGAGGAGGCGAACCGGAGCGGGAGCTGAAAGTCGCCATTGCAACCGGTCCGAGTGGAGCGTATCCGTCTCGGAGGACCGCAGCGGTTCACAGACGAACACGAGGGCAAGAGGCCGGACGACCGGACCCGCACATTGGAAACTCCGGATCACCTTCCCCGAAGCCGTGCGCAAGACAGCCGACCGGCACCCAGGACAGGACTTGCACGCGCTCGTCGTGGCCGCCACCACACGTGGCGAGGAGGTACGGAAGGCATCCGTCGACGACGGCACGACCGCTGCTGTTCCCCGGACCGGCACCCTCATCGACCCCCGCGGCGGCTCAATCCCCGGCGAGCAACGGTGTGCTGAATCACCTGGAACGTGGCCGAGCGCGTCCGACCGGAGCGGTGCCGCCAAGCCGGCGTCGGGCGGGTCGGCATCATCAGGGTCATGGACCAGACACGCGAGCTCACCGAGAACGAGGTGAACGACCTGCTCGACGGGGACGACCACGACACTGACCGGGAGGACGGCCACGAGTGGGTGAGGTGATCATGCCAGCCGCCCGGTGCGGGGTCGTCACTCTCCTCGCCCGGGGCGCGGGTGTGGTCTGAATCGGCCGGTTCCCGGTCGCTGATCTGCCGATGTGACGAGGTGACTGAAGGCGAGCCCTCCCCAGTGACCTATCGGAGGGTCCTGCGCTGCCGGGTCCGTGAGAAGGCCCGTCGGCCAGCGGGCCCCACCCTGCTGGTGCTGGACACCCGGAGTGCCCATGCTGCCCGCCCGTGGCCTGGCCGATGATCTCCGCTCCCGGGTCGGCGAACTGCAGGCCAGGGAGGCCGAGACCCACCTCGAACACCTCGCGATCGCCCGGAAGACCGTCACCGTTCTCGCCGACCAGCTCCGAGCCGACCTGCGCATCGGTGGCTGGCACGACGAGAACCAGCTTGAGGACTTCCTGACCCACCTCGGGGAAGGGGGGGCGACCGCCGTGCTCTTCCGCCGCACCGTCTGTGGCACCCACCTCGCATACACCGGCGCATCATAGGGCCGGCCTGTTCCGGGGAGCCTGGTCAGGCGGTCAGGCGGTCAGGCGCGAGTGCTGGCTGGCGCACAGCGAGTATGCCGGTTCGGACAGACGCGCAAAGGACGGGCAGCTCAGCCGGATTCTGCGAGCAGGTGAACGACCCCGGCTGGGTTTTTGATCCAGTGGGTTCTGGATTCGAGGTTGTGCAGCGGTTCGACCTCGTCACACGGGCGGATGCCGACGCCGGCCAGTGTGGCCGTCGCCGCGTCCAGGTCATCGGTGTGGAGTTGCAACCACAGGTCGGGCTGGCTGTAGTTGTCGACGCAGTCCAGCCACAGCGTGCTAGGACCGAACCGCACCGAATGAGTTCTTGAGACGGTTGGAGCGTAGGAAACGTCCTCCTCTTCGACGGCGAAGCCCAAGGTGTCGCGGTAGAAGGCCACGGTGGCCTCGTACTGTGCCTTGGGGATTTTCATGGCGATGTTCAGGCCGGCGGTGAACTCAGGCTGGTTCATTTCGAGGTGGCTCCTCGGTCGGGGGTCGGGTGGTGGCGTCCAGTGCACGTTCCAGCGCGGTCAGCCGCTCATCCCACCTGTTGGCGAGTGTGGCCAGCCACACCTGGGCCGCGCGGATGGGAGCTGGTTCCAACCGGTAGGGGTGACGGCGGCCGACCGGATCATCGGAGCTGATCAGGCCCGCTTCGGCGAGCTGACCGAGGTGTTTGGCCACTGCCTGTCGGCTGATCGGCAGGCGTCGCGCCAGATCGGTGACTGTGGCGGGTCCGGCGCGTGCGAACTCGTCCAGCAGCGCCCGCCGGGTCGGATCGGTGAGTGCCGCGAACACCGCGACGGCCTGCTCCTGTGAATCAGGCGGCCGCATCGAGGTAGGACTCCAGGTCGCCGAGTTCTGCCGTCCACCCCTGGCTGTTGCTCTGATGGGCGGACCGGGCGAGGTCGTCGGCGGCCTGGGTGAACCCGCTCTCCACCAGACGCAGCCGGGTCCCACCCGCTACGGGCTCCAGGGTAAAGGTCACCAGCGTTCGGGATGCGTCGTCCTCCGGACGGCCATCGATCGGCCATCTGAACGACAAACGGTGTGGGGGTTCGACGACCGTGATTGTGGCGACGGATTCTTCGTCGAGGTCCTCCCAGCGGAAGTACGCGCGGCCGCCGGGCCGTAGATCGATCTCAGCCACCGAGCCGAACCATTGCGACAACCCTTCGGCGGTGGTCAGCGCCGCCCACACCCGCTCAACGGGGTGCCGCAGCAGCCTCTCACGTTCGATCCTGTCCGAAACCATACCCATACACCTCAGCGAGTTCTGAGTTGCCCTCTAATGGCAACCTAATGGTTGCGATGGGTATCCCGCAAGCCCGTCCCGGAACGCGCGATCGTCCGGCATTCCGACCGTCCGCCGTGACGCATCCGCCGCAGGCCGAGCCGGGACCGGCACTCTCCCTGCCCGCGACGGCGCCGGCCTGCTGCCACCGGCGCAGCCGACGCCAGCAGGGGTATGACCCAGATACGGCAGAAACCCGCCACAGGGAGATCGCGGAGTCCGGGTAGCTCATCCCGACACGATGTCCACGTGAGGATGTGGGCTGAAGAGGGCCGCAGGCCGTCGGTGGCGGACAGGAGGGCTGCGAAGTCGGCGTGAGCTGCCTCGACGGCCTCGGGGCACGTCCGGGCCTTCTCGTGTTCGGCGAGTGCTCGGTAGCTGCTGGCAACGTTGGGGCCCTGGCCCCTGCGCTTGCCGATGAACTCGTCGGGTCGGATCTGCTCGACGGGCGCGCCGCTCGCGCGGCGACGGAGCACGGTGTGCAACATGTCGTCGGTCATGACCGGGGGTCGGCCGCCGTGCTCGCCCCTGCGGGCAACGGCTTCGGCGCCGTCGCCCCCCCCAGCGGACGCCCGGGATGTCGAGACGGTCGGCGATCAGGTGGCGGAAGGCGCATTCGGGACACACCGACGGCCCATCCGACAGGGCAACAGGCAGCAACGACCCCAGCACCGCCCACTGTTCGTCCGAGAGCTCACCTCATTCCACATCGAGATCATCACGGCGTGGCGCGAGTGACCGCTCGCGTGGAAGGCATGGCAGGATCGCGGCCATGGTCCCTCAGCGTTCCCCGCCTCTGGATCGGATCGACCGAGATCATCGCCCTTGACGACGGCGAAGGCCCGTTCTTCTCTCCGCGCGCCGATTCCTTCCCCGAGGCCACGGCCGCTCAGTGGGCCGAAGCTGACCGTGGCGATCGTGACCGAGGCGGCCGTCCCCTCAGCGGGTGGCGCGGTGGCCGGCAACGCTTCGACCGGCAGCGCGACCGGCGGCCGCCGCCCGTATTTCCCGAACGTCGAATACCTGCTTCAGCGTGCCGAGTTCGACGCCCTCGACGCGCTCAACCCGCAGCTCCGCGAGACCCTCACCGACCCGCTTACGGCCGCTGGTCGGCTCCGGCTCCTCGACGGGGACACACTGCTGCCCGCCGGGTGCGCGGTCGCCACGCCCGGTCACACGCCCGGACACCAGAGTGTGCTGGTCGCCGACGGGCGCGAGCTGGTGCTCGTCACCGGCGACCTCCTGGTGCACGCGCTCCAGCTGCTCCACCCCGAGCTCGCCTATGCGCACGAGACAGATCCCGAGGCGGCCAGGCACTCGAGAGACCGCATGCTCGGCCGCGAAACCGCCACAAGGCTGCACTTGGCGACGCCGCATTTGACCGAGCCGTTCCTCTTCGCGTGATCGCAGCCGCTCGGGCCGGTCAGGTACGCGAGTGCATGCAGACGCTCCAGTTTCTCGGCGGTCTCGTCGCCTTGGCCGACGCCCCCGCTCCGACCGGCCCGACTCTCGTCCCCCGGCTGTGCGTGTCGGACGTCGAGCGAGTCTGGCCCCGAGCACAACGGCTCCCGACCTAGTCCACGGGGCTCGGTTCTGACCAGACATCGATGGCTTCGGTGAAGTACCGGCAGGCCGTGGTGGTGCCCACGCCGAATCCCACGGCGACGGACACCCCTAGCCTCGCGCTTTCACCACGGTGGCTGTCCGATGCTTGGTCGAAAAAGCGAGAAGTGCCCCTGACCTGCAACGATGGGACTTGTCTAGGGTCCTGTTGGCTGCAAGGAAAGAAGCACTTCTCAGGTGAAGAAGCGTATCGGGTCGTACCCGCGTGTCCGCGTCGAGGGCTATGGTCATGCGGTGGTGTCCCAGGCCGGGGCTGTGCTGCTGGTCGAGACCGTCCGCAAGGCCGGGCTGGATCAGCGATGTCTAGGACGCTGGCGCCGTGGCGGAAGCAGCGTGCGGTGCACGATCCGGGCAAGATCCTGCTGGACGTGGTTCTGGCGGTCGCGCTGGGCGGGGACTGCCTCGCGGACGTCGCGATGCTGCGGGCCGAGCCGGACGTCTTCGGCCCTGTGGCCTCCGATCCGACGGTCTCCCGCCTCATCGACACTCTTGCCGAGGCTGGGCCGAAGGCCCTCTCCGCGATACGGACCGCGCGGGCCGCAGCGAGCACGTCTGGAACGTGGCAAAGCATGCGGCCCCGGACGCCTCAGGGGAGGTGATCGTGGACCTGGACGGGGTGCTCGTGCTGGCCCACTCCGAGAAGCAGGACGCCACCGCGACCTGGAAGAAGACTTTCGGACACCACCCGCTGATGGGGTTCGTCGATCACGGAAGCGGCGGGAGCGGGGAACCGGTGGCCGGCCTGCTCAGGCCCGGCAACGCGGGCAGCAACACCGCCGCCGACCACATCACCACGGCCCAACTCGCCCTGGCGCAACTGCCGAAGAAGTACCGGCGCGGACGCCGGACGCTGATTCGTACCGACTCCGGGGGCGGAACACATGAGTTCACGGCCTGGCTCGCCCAGCGCGGACGGTGGCTGTCGTACTCGGTCGGCATGACCATCACCGAGCAGATTCACCAAGCCGTACTCAAGGTCCCCGCCACCGCCTGGACAGCAGCGATCGAGCCCGGCGGCGAGATCCGGGACGGGGCATGGGTCGCCGAGATCACCGGCGACTGCCTGAAGGGCTGGCCGAAGGGAATGCGGCTGATCGTCCGCAAGGAACGGCCCCACCCTGGCGCCCAGTTGCGGATCACCGACGCTGACGGACTGCGGCTGACCTGCTTCGCCACCAACACCAGCGACATGGCGATTGCGGCGCTGGAGCTGCGGCACCGTCAGCGGGCCCGAGCCGAGGACCGCATCCGGGCCGCACGGTCGACCGGCCTGCGCAACCTGCCCCTGCACGACACCGCACAGAACCAGATCTGGCTGGAGATCGTCCAGCTCGCCCTGGACCTGCTGGCCTGGATGCCCATGCTCGCCCTGACCGGCAAAACCCGCAGGTGGGAACCCCGCCGTCTCCGGCTCCGGCTTTTCTCCGCCGCCGCCCAGATCATCACCACCGCCCGCCGCCGGCACCTGAGATTCGCACGCCACTGGCCCTGGACCGACGTGATCACCGACGCCCTGGCGCGGCTCGAAACTCTCCCGAACCCCGGCTGACCAGCGCGTTCCCGTCCCTGCAACCAGCACCACCCCGACCGGAGCCGTGGAACCCGGCGCCCACCCGACGCGACAGCCGGGCCATCAGCGTGCCCACCACCGACCCCGAACAACCGAAACGGCCCGCCGAAGAAACCGACGGACCGTCACGAAAGATCGAGGCTAGGAACATCGGTCTCGTCGCGTACGTGCTTTACCGCGGTAAAGCCGACCCCGAAATGTGCGACACGCATGCGGCTGGCGCCCGGCCCCAGCGAGCCGGGACTGGCCGAAATCGAGTCCGACCGTGCCCCCCAACCCGAGCCCGAGCCCGAACGCGGAGGCGGGCGGGCCCGCGAGCTCTAACTCAGGTCCGCGTCTGAGCGGCGAAGACGGCCCCGAACGCGAGCACGTCCCCCACCGGATGGCCGGGGTTCATGGTCACCTTGCTGGCGAACAACTCTGAGTAGATCTCGTACCGGCTGGGTGCGACGGACTTGATTCCGGCCGCTGACGGCAGCTCCGGCCACTTCGCCGCGCAGCGGCTGGAGCGGGCAAGGCCCCGCCGGCATCCACCTCGAACGAAACCAAAGCGGCAGCCAGTGACCAGGCCGACGGGGAAGTCGGATGGCATCGCCCGCCACTTGATGCCGTTGTCCACCAGGTATCGGACCGCGTCGATCATCTGCCGGTGGCAATAGCTCTTCGGCTGCCCGCCCCGGCCCTCCAGCCACCCCGGCACCGGCATACCGGCGCGGACTACGGCCCACTCCGCATCGGTCATGTCCGAGGCATACCGGCGCACCCGCTCACCGTGATCGGCCGCGTTCCCGTACACGTGAGCGAGACAGTCACACGACGGGGCAGCAGAGTTGGACTCCGGAAACGCGACCGCGTACAACTGCGACAACAGGGTCTCCTCCGCGCTCGTGGCTTCAACAACCTTCGAGCTGTGCAGGAGACCCTGCCTTCATGCGCGCTCCGCCGCCGACTCACCCAACCGGGAACCCTCATTCGAACGACAGCCGAACCCCTCGATACGACAACGGCTCCTGAGTGGTTTCCACACCTCGGCGTCTTCGTCGAGGATGGGCACTCCCCAGTGCAGTGCCCTGTTCCGCAGCAGTCCCGCACCGGCTGGCGCCGGAGCAGGGTGTTCCAGGCCGTCTGCCATCTTCTCCAGGTAGGCGGCAAGTGAGTCAGCTATCGAGTCGTGTTCCTCGTTTCCCTCGTACCACTTGCGTACCTCACCCGTGGCTCCGTCGAGGTACAGCCCGTAGGTCTCATCGTCCACGGCGAACGAACAAAAGGGTATCCACTCGGGCTGCCAGTGGAGATCTTCTTCCGGTTCGTATTCCTCCTCCTCTTCCCGCTCTTTCTGGAGGTTCATGTGAAGCCGGTGGGCCCAGGACACCCTGGGCAGGGTCATCAGCGCCCATTCGTCCAGCATGAAGACGGATCCTTCCCCCTCGGCCACGCCCTCGCGCAGCCGCCACAACGCCCGCAGCTGCTCCGGGACGTGCACGGCGAGGTCGCTTTGCAGGACGGCGAGCTGCTCTTCGGAGGCGCCGGGTCTGAGCGTGGCGTGCGAGGCCGGAGCGTGCTCACGCAGCCAGGCTTCGATGCGCTGCCACGCGGCAGCAACGCGGCGGGCCTCTGCTTCCTCCTGCACGGTCGGCGGCGGCTGCTGTGCTCCTTTGGAAGGCAGATCATCGCTCATACGCCAAGCCTTCCACGGAAGCCCGTGCGGACGGCGGGCAAGGTGCCCGATCTCGCTCGGCAGGCCGGTATCGGTCCTCGTCCGCGCGCTCGCTACGGCGGCAGCACCCACCCCATGCGCGAGCGGATCTGTGCCGACTCCTGGTCGGCACCACCCTCGAACTCGGGTCCTGCCGGCCGGGGCCGGAGCGCTGATTTCCCCGGTACAGGCCCTGTCGCATGAGGTGCGCGTGGCGGTGGGCGCGTGGCGGTGGGCGCGCAGCATTTGCATGGCGCTGGTGGTGTCCGCCGGGGTGGGCGCGGGATCGTCGTGGGTGGTCCGCCGGGCGGGATCGGGTGTGGAGTTCCCGTGAACCCTCCCGTCGGGCGGGATCGTGCTTTTTCGCAGTTCAGAGCTGGTGTGTGCTGTGGTGATGCTGAGTGTTGCGAAGATCCAGAGGCGTAACGCGTGGCGCTACTACATACGCGGTGTCGCGTTCGGGGACGGCCGCCGCCCGCACGGCCAGACGCTCCGGGGCGCCCAGGAGCTGGCCGGGCTGCCGCCGGGCAGATGGCTGGGGCGCGGCCTGGGCGCGCTCGGGCTCACCGACGGCGAGGAGGTGTCCGAGCGTCAGCTGGAGCTGCTGTTCGGTGAGGGGCGGCACCCGGACGCCGACCGTATCGAGCGCACCCTCCTGGAGGACGGCGCCGATGCGGTCACGGCCCGTCGGCTGACAGTGCTGGGGCAGCCGGTCGAGGAGATCGAGGCCCGCGGCCAGGCGCCGGTGCTCGGCATGGATTTCACCTTCCGGCCGCAGGCCTCGCTGGTCGTGCTGTGGGCGCTGGGTGACGCCGTCGTGCGCCGGGTCATCGAGCGGGCCCACGAGCGCGCTATCGCCGCGGCGGTGCGCTGGCTGGAGGACGAGGTCGCCGAGACCCGGTGGGCCTCAGGCCGCGGCCGCTCGAAGACGCCCGCGCTCGTGGTCGCCGCCTTCCGCCACTTCGACAACCGCGACGGCTTCCCCCTCCTGCACGAGCACTGCCTGCTCCTCAACCGCGTCCGACGCCGGGGCGCCGACGGTGATCCGGTGTGGGGCGCGTTGGACACCTACCGGCTCCACCAGCACGTGGTGGCCGCCGGGACGCTCTACACCCTGGCTTTGTCGAGCAGTAGTGACGTCACCTGTCGACGGGTTTGGGAGGCACCCCGATCCACTGTCGGGTGATGTTGATGAGTTTGGGAGGCACCGGAGTTCTTGCCAGGGCAGCATCGGGATGCTCTTGGTGAAAGGTGCTGGTCATGCCGCGGATGTCGAAGGTCGAGCTGTACGCGGCGATCCGGCGTGACCATCGCGCTGACTTGTCGATGCGGGAGCTCGAGCGCAAGTACGGCGTGACGTGGCGGACGGTGCGGAAGGCGTTGGACTCGTCTTGGCCGGAGCCGCGCAAGAAGCTGCCGCAACGGGCTACCGCACTGGACCCGTTCAAGCCGGTGATCGACGAGATCCTGCGGACGGATCTGGACGCGCCGCGTAAGCAGCGGCACACGGTCACCCGGATCTTCCACCGGCTGGTCGAGGAGCACGGAGCCGACGTCTCCTACGGGATGGTCCGCTACTACGTCTCCGCCCGGAAGCCCGAGATCCTGGTCGAATCCGGCAAGGCTCCGTTGGAGGCCTTTGTCCCGCAGACTCACCAGCCCGGCCACGAGGCGGAGGTCGACTTCGGTGACGTGACCGTCCGGCTGGCCGGCGAGCTGGTGACCTGCTATCTCTTCTCCCTGCGTCTGTCGTATTCGGGCAAGTCCGTCCACCGCGTGTTCGCCTCCTGCGGCCAAGAAGCCTTCTTCGAAGGCCACGTCCACGCACTGCGGATACTGGGCGGGGTCCCGCGAAGCAAGATCCGCTACGACAACCTCAAGGCCGCCGTCGCCCGGGTACTGGGGCAGACCCGGGGGCGGGTGGAGGCGGACCGGTGGATCGCGTTCAAGTCACACTTCGACATCGAGAGCTTCTACTGCCGACCCGGAATCGAAGGCGCCCACGAAAAGGGCGGAGTCGAAGGGATGATCGGCTACTTCCGCCGCAACCACTTCGTTCCCGTCCCCGAGGTCTCCTCGCTCGCCGAGCTCAATGAGATGGTCGAGCACTGGGACCGGCAGGACGACGCCCGCCGGATCGGCGCCAGGCCCAAAACCGTTGCTGAGTACTTCGCGCTCGAACAACCGCTGCTCAGACCGCTGCCCGAAGAACCCTTCGAGACCGGGCGGATGTTCACGCCACGGGTCGACCGCTACGGCCAGATCCCAGTCCGCACCAACCGCTACTCGGTCCCGATCCGACTGATCGGCAGACGAGTTCGAGTCGTGCTGCACGCATCTCACCTCGTGGTCTACGACCAGAACGTGGAAGTGGCCCGGCACGAGAGGCTGATCGCCAAAGGCGCCATCCGCCTGGAGCTGGACCACTACCTGGAAGTCCTGGTCCGCAAGCCCGGCGCCTTCCCCGGCTCCACCGCGCTCGAACAGGCCCGCTCGGCAGGCAAGTTCACCCCGGTCCACGACGCTTGGTGGGAGCAAGCCCGCAAGGTTCACGGCGAGCGGGATGGCACCCGGGCTCTGATCGAGGTGCTGCTGCTGGGCCGTCACCTGCCCCACGAGCATGTGGTCGCAGGCCTGGCCGCGGCCCTGCGGGCCGGCGCTTTGACCGCGGATGCCGTTGCGCTGGAGGCCCGCAAGGCCGCCCAGGCCGAGACCGAGCCCGGCCCTGCCGCAGGCGAGCTGGTAGCCGGTAAGCCGCCGGCGACGGTGACATCGCTGCACGAATGGCGGCTCGCTCATCTTCCGCCAGACAGCAGGCCGTTGCCGTCGGTGACCGCCTACGACCAATTGCTCCGACGCCGTCGCGACTGCGGCGGTGACCATCGTGAGGGAGAAGCGCAATGACCCTGCCCCGCCAGCGAGGCCTGACCGAGCAGGCCGCCGACGCCGCCATCGATACGGCCTGCCGCATGCTGCGGTTGCCGTCGATCCGCAAGGAGTTCCCCGACATCGCCGAGCGGGCGCTGAAGGAGCAGATGAGCTATCGGGGCTTCCTCGCTGAGCTGCTGATGACTGAATGCGATGACCGTGCCCGCCGCCGCTCGGAGAGGCGGATCAAGGCGGCGAACTTCCCGCGGGAGAAGTCGCTTCGGGCGTTCGACTTCGACGCCAACCCCAACATCGACGCTGCCACCGTGCACACCCTCGCCAGCTGCGACTGGATCCAGAACGGGCAGCCGCTCTGCCTGATCGGCGACTCCGGCACCGGCAAGTCGCACATGCTCATCGCACTGGGGACGGAGGCGGCGATGAAGGGCTACCGGGTCCGCTACACGCTTGCCACGAAACTCGTGAACGAGTTGGTCGAAGCCGCCGACGAGAAGCAGCTGAACAAGACCATCGCCCGCTACGGCCGCGTTGACCTGCTCTGCATCGACGAACTCGGCTATATGGAACTCGACCGGCACGGCGCCGAACTCCTCTTCCAAGTCCTCACCGAACGCGAGGAGAAGAACAGCGTCGCCATCGCCTCCAACGAGTCCTTCGGTGGCTGGACGAAGACGTTCACGGACCCTCGCCTCTGCGCGGCCATCGTTGATCGCCTGACCTTCAACGGCGCCATCATCGAAACCGGCACTGACTCATACCGCCTGGCCACCACACGCAAACGAACGGAGGAACCCGTCAAAGCCGGCTGACCGCTGCCTCATCTGCCTTGATGGCCAGCCGGCTCAACGGGCGGCCCGGCCGTTCCACGCCTCTTCAGCTGTGCTCGCAATGATCGGGAGCGTGGACCGCAGGCGGCTCGATGTTGCGCAGCCGTGTGAATGGCACAGCTGAGGCAAGCGCAAGGGCGATCGCTCCCACGAGCAGAAGGGCGAGCCCGGCGCCGGAACTGTCGATGACGAATCCAGCTGCTGCCGGCGTCAGTGCGGCGCCGAGGTTCACCGAGGTGGTGATCCATGTCGACGCTTCCGTCCGGCTGGTTTCCGGAACGATGGTGTCGGCGATGAGGTACCCGGTGATGAGAGACGGAGCGAGGAACAGGCCGACCAGTGCAATGCCCGCAGCGAAGAGTCCGAGGGTGTCCAGCTGGGACACGAGTACCGCGGCGAGCGCCATGCTGACGCACAGGGTGAAGAGTCTCCTGCCGATGCCGGACTTGAGGTTCAGCTGCCCATAGAGAAGCCCTCCGAGAGCACTTCCGCCGGCGAAGGCCGCCAGGAGCCAGCCCGAAGCTGCGACGGCATCATGTTGCTTAGCGATTGCTGGCGCTGCGATCTCCGCGACGCCCAGTACACCACCGACGCCCAGGAGGACGATCAATACCCTTGCGAAACCTGGCTGTCGCAGGGGGCGATCACCTCGCGTGACGCCCCCTGCTGTTCCGCGAAGCGCCCCCGACGACGCGCTGGACGTCATCGCTGCGGTGCCGAGCGAAACGGTTCCCGCGGTCACCCAGAGCCCGACACTGGGAGAACTCGCCACGATGACCGCGGTGATGATGACGGGGCCACCGACGAAGAGGAGCTCTTCGCACACTGCGTCGATGCTGAATGCTTTCGTTCGCTGGTCACCGGCCGTCGTGAGCGACGCCCAGATCATTCGCATCGCCGCACCCAGGGGTGGCGCTGTCAAGCCGACCAGGGCGCTGAGAATGAGGAACCAGATATCCGCAACTCCCTCCACTTCGGCGATGAGCGCGAGGGCGATGAACCCTGAGGCTTGGCCTGACGCCAGGGTGGTGAGCACGATCCGTTGACCGAATCGATCGACGGCCCGGGCACGCCAGGGGGCGGCGACGACGTTGGCTATTCCGAACGCCGCCGTTGCGAGACCGGCTTGCGCGTACGAGCCCGTGCTGTCCTGGACGGCGAGGAGGAGAGCAAGACTGCCCATCGCGAGAGCGGACCGAGCAATCAGGGCAGGAAGGAAGGCGCGAAGCGCGCCCGGAAGCAGAAGCACTGCGAGCACGAAGAAGCTCCGATGATGTGCGACCGGCTCGTACGCACGGCCGCGAGTCTGACGGTTACCGGGGTCCGGAGGGCATGACAGACCGCACCCTCAACGGATCAGAACCTGGGCGGGAGAGACCCAGGACCGTCAGATGAACATCACGATGAACATCCGGAAAGTCTAACGGCTGCGGCCCAGGCCCGTACTGCGTGCAGGTCGACCTGAAGCAGGCGGGGAAGGACCGGTCAGGGTAGTTACCTCCCTGCGCGGGAAGCGGCGACTCTGAACTCGCGCATGTCCGCCGCGCGCAGCGACGAATAACGCATCCGCACCCGCGGACCCCAGGCCGACTGAGACGAGATCAGCGGACCGCGATGCCTCAGATCCACAGAGGCAGGAGCGGTGGTGCCGTCATTTCTCATCGACATTCACGAGCCGGTGACCACCAAGCTGACTCCGGAACCGGTCGAAAAACGCTGTCCATAGAGATCAACGAAGCCATACACCCTCACCATGACGACCCAGGTATGCGAAACCCTGAGGCTGGCCACCGTGCCACGCGAGGTCACACCGGGCCTGCGCCCGGTCATGGAGATCGCCGGAGTCCCCGAGGACCTCATCCACTGGGCGGCAACCCGCCGCCAGCGCATCGAGGACGCTCTGGAGGTGCTCACCGACAGTACGTCAGAGAGCACGGGCGCCTGCCCGCAGAGCGCGGCCGCCACGGACTGGGCTGGCGGGCCGCGCAGGAGACCCGGCCCGCGAAGAAGACCCCGAAGCCACTCGCCCAGCTGCTCGCCTGGTGGCGCACCTCCGCGATCCTGCGCTTCGGCCAGCAGCTCATCGACGGCCTCCCGCGAGAGTGCCGGGCAGTCGGGGCGGCGATCCGCGCCCGGGTGGATCCGGCCGTGGACGTGACGCTCGCCGCCGTCGATGTCGCCGCGGTCGTCTCCACCGCGCGCAAGACCTACGCCCGGCGGCACGTCCTGGCCGAAGCCCGCCGGCATCTGCTGGAGACGCTGCGCGGCCGCGAGTTCACCCGCGGCCTGGACGACGACATCGCCGACCGGGCCCTGCTCCGGTACTCCCGCCGCCGCACCGTCGCCCAGCCGGGCCGGATGGCTCCGACGCCGGACCGTACCAACTACACCGCCGACTTCCCGGTGCCGCACCGGTGGTGGATTGCCCCCGCCGCAGGCACGCCGCCGCGGGAGTCCACCCGCTACGAGCGGGCCCGGGCCGCCAGCCTGGCCGTGCAGAACGCGATCCGCGACGCCCGCATCCGAGCCGACACCGCCAACGAGGCGACCTCGGCCGCCTCCGCACCTGCCGGTCACCGCGACCTCGAGGGCGAGACGGCATCCGCTCCTCACACTGTCGACCACCGAGCCGGGATGCCGCCCTGCCCCCGGGCCAGCGGGCCGCCGCCATCCAGGCCCACCAGCAGGCCGCGATGCCCGAGGAACACCTCGAAGGCCGCACGACCGACCCGGCGGCCTGGCTGCGCACACCAAAAAACCTGGACCGGCTCGCCACCTTCACCCGTGCGGCCAGCACCCGCCGCCGCGCCGTCGAGGAGCGGGAGACCCCGGATGCCGACCCGGCCGGTCCGGTCGACCAGCGCCGCCAGGAGCACGAGCAGCAGCACCAGCAGCCCGACCCCGGCCAAGGCCAGGGCCTCCAGCCGTGACGGGCCGCGTGGGCCCGTCCGGCGGGACGGGCGGCGAAGTCACCGCGCCAGGTATCGGGACGCGACCGGCCAGCCACCCCCGAAGTCCCCTGGGAGCGGGGAGGGTGCCGGGGGCCGGCCCCTCAAGCACGGTCCCCATGGTCGCCCCGACCTCGCCGCACCTTTCACCGAAGCAGCGCGAGCGCCTGGAGCGGCTCGCGGACGCGTCCCGGCTGCGCGCGGTGCTGTACCCGGTGCCGAAGCCGCCACCCGCCCGGCACCGTTCCCGTTCACGGCAGCACCCCGGCGGCCGGCCCAACCCGTGGCGCACCCCGCGGGGCCGCCGCCGGGGATGAGCGGACGCGATAAGGCGGCAGACGGCGCGCCGGCTCACCCGAATAGCGCGGGGTAGGACCGTGCCCACGACGTCGAGCAGCCCTGGCTACAGGGGACGGGGCGGCCGGAGCTTGTCCACAGGTGATCCGGCTTAGAACGGTCGTGTCCGCTTCCGGGTGTGAGGTGCCTGGACGCATACCGAAAGGGCACGGCCGATGGTGCAGACGAGGTTCGACAAGCAGGTGGAAGAGACCGCGGAGACGGTGGCGTTCGGGATCGGCCGGTTCCTGGCCGGCCGTCCGCTGGACGGGGTCAAGCGGACCGACGCGACGTTCTGGCGCACCGGCACCAGGGTCCTGCCGAAGGTCGAAGGCCGCGTCTCCCGGTCCTCCTACCGCGCCGGGTGGAAGCGCCTGACCTTCCGTATCAGCGCGCTGGCCGCCGCCGGGACGGGCGGCTACCAGGCCGGGTGGGTCCACCAGGACGCCACCCTCGCCACCGCCCAGCAGATACGGGCCGACCCGGATCCGGCGCTCGCCTTGCTGGAGCAGACCGGGATCGCCGCCGCCTCCACCGCGGCCGCCGGCACGGCCGTCTACCTCGCGGTCACCCGCAAGCGCCGCGCGTTCCAGCGTGAGTGGATACTGCCCCTGCACGAGGCGCTCGCTCTGCCGCTGCAGCTGCCCGAGCAGACCGACCCGCGCCGCTACCTCCACATCCCCCGCAACTTCAACGACGACGACGCCCGGATACGCGTGGATGTGCCCCGGCGGCTGAACTTCTCCAAGGACCTGGTCGCCGACATCATCGCCACCAAGCTCGCCCTGGAGGGCGTCACCTTCTCCTGGCACCTGTCCGGCTCGAAGACGTACGTGACGGTGAAGAAGACCCGCCGCCCGCCGAGCAGGGCCGTCGTCACCGACCCCACCGTGCACGCCCTGGTCGAGAAGGCCCCGGAGTCCGCCCCCGTCATCGGCGTCGGCGCCGGCGGCCGCGAGGTCTCGGTCGACCTGGACGCCGAATCCCCGCACATCCTCGTCAACGCCTCCACGGGCGGGGGAAAGTCGGTGACGCTGCGCTGCATCGCCTGCCAGATGCTCCACCACGGCAGCCTCGTGTTCGTCCTGGACACCAAGCGGATCTCCCACCCGTGGGCGTCCGGGCTGGCCGGCGTCACCTACTGCCGCGACATCGCCGACATCCACGACCAGCTCATCGCCCTCGGCATCGAAGGCCGGCGCCGTACCCGCCTCGCCGACGGCCTGGGCATCGACGCCGACCCGAAGGCCATCGGCCCGCGGCTGCTGATCCTCCTGGAAGAGGTCAACGCGACGATGAAGCAGCTGGCCCGCTACTGGGAGAAGACCCGCGAGTCCGGAGACCCGAAGACCTCCCCGGCCCTCGACGCCCTCGACGAGATCCTCTACATGGGCCGCCAGCTGCGCATGCACGTCCTGCTGGTCGCCCAGTCCGCCACCGCCCGCGCCCTCGGCGGCCCGGAAGTCCGTGAGCAGTTCGCCACCCGCATCCTGGCCCGCTACACCCTCAACGCCTGGCGCATGCTCGCCCCCGAGGTCCACCCGGCGCCGAAGTCCACCAAGCACCACGGCCGCGCCCAGGTCGTCTCCGGCGGGTCCGCCTGGGAGACGCAGGTGCTGTTCTTCACCGACGCCGAAGCCCGCCAGTGGGCCACCACCGGCACCCCGGCCCCGGCCGCAGCCGGGACACAGCCGCGCCCGATTCAGCTGCACAAGCCGCCCGCCGACTCCCTCCCCGATACCGGGCCCACCGCCCCCGGCCAGACGCCGGTCACCGAGCCGCCCGCGAGCGGAGAGCGGCCCGCCGACGCCCGGAACCCCGCCCCGGCCCCGGCCGCCGCTCCCGGGGAGCTCGCGCCCAGCGCCACGGCGACACCGCCGGCGACCCCGGCCCCGGCCCCGGCCGACGACGATCAGGTGGTGGGACTGCGCGCGGCCGCCGGGCACCACCTGAACGGCATCACCCTGGCCGCGCTGCGCTTCGCCCGCGCCAACGACCCCGCCTTCCCGCCCGCCGCCGACAAGCGCGGCGCCGAACTCCTCTACCGCGCCGGCGACCTCAAGAAGTGGGCCCGCAACCGGCCCCGCGCCGCCACCGGCACCACCGACCTCGAATAGCCCGCCCCGACCCGGCGGGCCGGAAACCCGACCCGCGCAGCGCCGACCCGGACGTGTCTGCTTCTGCCGAGGCTGCGAAGCCGAAGCCGACCGCTGGAAGCAGTTCGGCGCCATGCTGACGACAGCCGACTTCCCGGTGCTCACCACCGTGCTGGACCTGTCCGCGCTCTACCCGACGCGGGGCCTGGCCCGCCGGGAAGAGACCTCGGCCGGCACCCGCTGGCCCGTGCCGAGCGTGCTTCCGCTGGCACCCACGGGACAAGGGCCCGGAAGGTCACGGGACGGGTCACGCAGCGGGGCGTGAGACAGGTCGTGTCACTGTCCGTCAGATCGCAGTATCAGCCCAGTTCATCCCGTGTGGTAAGCGGCGGCAGGGAGCCCGACATCTCTCCAGAACGCGCAAAGGCTCGGTGTGTGCCGGGGCCGCGTGATGTCGAGCTGGGGAACGCGGCCCTCTACCGCGTCGCCCCCGGGCCCGGGGGCGACGCGGCACCGTACAGGTTGATGGCACTTCTGTCGCCGACCGGTTTTTCTGCGCTGTCGTTAGTTCTGTGGACTGGGGTTTCTCAGTTTGTCTGGGCGGTTCCTGCAAGGTTCGGCGTGCTCGCTTGAGCTGGGTGATGTGTGTGACTTCTAGATTTGCGGGCTGCGCAGGTTGATCGGTTGGGGTGCAGCTTTGCTGGGCCGCTACCTGATGGGGCGGCGTCAGGGGGTGTCGGGGTTGGTGAGGTCGTCGAGGTAGATCTACCGGCTGTGCTTGTGTGCTTACTCTTCGCTGGTGGTGTCGGCCTGAGGATCAAGATCGATTTCGTGCAGGGTCAGAATGAGGTGGCTTTCGACGTCTGTGGTGGCCTCGAGGGTTGCCTGCAGTTCCTGCCGGCCGTGGTCGAGGAAGGCGTCGATTGAGGCTTTGACGGGAGGCTCGGGGGGAAGCACGGCGGCGTACAAGGCGGCTGTCAGCCTGCTGTCGACGTCCGTGGTCGCGTCCAGTGCGTTGGACAGGCGCTGCATGGCGGAGGCCAGCACGCCATCTACCGGCTGGGCGGCACTGCGCCTGGGGGAGCTGCTCACAGTGTGCCTCCTTGGTCCTCTTGTTCCTGAAGCATGCGCTCAAGGTTGCGACGCGCCCGGCGCAGGTTCTGGCGGACGTTGGCACTGGGTACCCCCAGGGCCTCGGCGGTCTGTGCGGGCGTGGCTCCGTCGATTTCGAAGGCCATAACTGTGCGCTGCAGGACGGGGAGCCGCCGCAACAGCTGCACGAGGTCGACCTGCTCGGCGATGCCGCCGCACGGGTCAGGCACGCCCGCTTCGGGCAGGTCGGCGGGATCCGAGGTCCAGGTTTTCTCCTTGTTTTTGGCCTTGAGCCACATGCGCCAGGCGGTGGTCCGCAGCCACGCTTCGGGGTTTGTCACTGACTCCCATGCCCGGGCCAGATGTACGAAGGCGCTCTGTACGGCGTCCTCAGCGTCGTGCCGGCCCGCACCGGCGGCGATTAGGAACGCGACGGTCGGTACGAAGCGGATCCGGAAGAGAGCTCCGTACTGCTGTTCCTGTTCCGTTGACAGACCCTGCTGCTCTTGCGGTCGCCTGGGCCGTTCTTCGACAAGCAGCCCGGCGCCCTGCTCATACTCGGCACGTGCGCTCTGCAGTAGCGCGCGCCAGGAGGTGACGGCGGGCCGTCTGCGAAGCAGGGCGCGCCGTTCCCGTTCGGTCATGCCGCCCCACACGCCGAACTCGACCCGGTTGTCGAGTGCGTCGGCGAGACACTCAGTTCTCACGGGGCAGCCGGTGCACACCGCCTTGGACCGGTCCTGTGCCGCTGACTGCACGAACAACTCGTCCGGATCAATGGTACGGCAGGCTGCCTGCGCCGACCACTCAGTCACCCACGATGACACTGCCGCCCCCTTGCTTCTCAGTCGCCCGCGGTCCGCCGACTTCAATGGTGATCTTGTCGTGTTCGTCCATGACCCGGCTGCCACTGGGCAGTTCCCGGACTATCTCGCTGCGATGTCTGCTGCGGATGTGGGCCATGCTGGTACGGCCGTGCACCCGGATCCACATCCGCAGCACGCTTGTGAGGTATCCGGCCCCGGCGGCGAGGGCTGCAATCTCATACTCCGGCATCGCTGGGGCTCCCGCATCGGTGAACGTGGTCTTGGCTTTCTGAAGGTGAGTGCCTGCGAGGGGACCGTTGCGTGACCCCGGTGCCAGAACTTTTTTGAGTTTCTTCCTTCCGGCCGGGCGGAACGGGGCAGTTGGGCATGCCCGGGCCGGACAGGTGCGGCCGCGTCAGTTCATGCGGGAAAGACGCCGATGGCGGAAAGAAGCTTCTGCTGGGTGGGGTGGAGGGTGTTCCAGTGGGTGTGTTGCTGCTCGGTCCATCACTGGAGGGCGGGGGAGTCGTCCTGACCGGCGTCGTGCTGCTTGCGGGCTTGGTGGTAGGTGCGTTGCCAGGTGTGGGGCCAGGGTGGGCACCACCAGGGGCCGAGGGTGTGGGTGGTGGGGGAGAGGCGGCCTTGTCGGGCTTTGCGGCGTGTTTGTACCAGCCAGCGTCCGAAGGGGAAGTCGTCGTGGACGGTGGAGTAGGCCACGGTCAGGGTGCGGTGGAGGGCGGCGTAGGCGCATGCGTGGGCGAGAGCGGTCTCGGCGTACGGGTTGATGGGACGGGTGCAGGCGCTCTCGCGGTTCAGGCCGATGCCGGCCAGGAGGCGCTGCTGGTCGGGGTGGAGGTCGTCGTAGTGGGTGCGCTGCTGGCGTAGCCAGGTGCGCTGGGCGGGGGCGAAGCTGCGGAAGTGGTGGTCGGCGTCGAGCCGGTGGCCGGCCTGTACCTGGTCGTGGATGTGCTGCCAGGCGCGTTGCCACGCCAGGCTCCATGGCGGGCACCACCAGGGATCGACCGCGGCCAGGACCTTGATCCGGGCGGATGATGGTGTGCCGCGGTGGGCGTGGTCGCGGGCGTGCTGGCGTTGCCGGCGCAGCCATCGTCCGACCTGGAATCCGCCAACAGAGCGTCGACGGACGCGAACAGCTCTTCCTCAGACGCCATTCCGTGCACCTTCACACCAGGACTCGATACTGCTTAACCAAAACATTACCCCATTCTTTAACCCTGCCGCGCCCATTCCAGTCCCAGTTCGGCGAGTGTGGTGAGTTTGTCGGTGGTGAGTTTGGCCCGGCGGGTCTTGGTGTTGGACAGGAACACTCCGAGCTTGACCTCGGTGCCGTCCGGCAACGCCTCTACGTGCCCCCTGGGGACCCTCACGGAGCCCGTGCGGGCCTTGTACTGCGCCAGGGCCGCAACACCCCTCTCGAAGCCACTCACGGGTGCCGTGGACGCCTTCACGGACGCGCCCGTGTCCGCCGCTGCTGGGGCCGGGGCGTGCGGGGTGACGCCGAGGGCCTCCAGGCGCTCGCGCTGCCCCTGCGCCAGGGCGGCCCACACCTCGGGCTTCCGCTGCCGGGCCAGCCACTTGCCGACGTCCATCCCGTGCACGGTGACGCCGGGGAGCACGAACAGCGCGGGGCCACCGCCCTGCTCGCGGCACTCCTCGCGTACGAGTTCCCGCAGCGCGGCGTAGTGCCGCTGCCACTCGGCCGGCCACGAGGGGTTCCAGTCCGGATCGATCTCCTCGAGCGCTGCCTCCCATTCGGGACGTCCGTCCAGGGCACCGGGGCGGCGGAGGTTGGACAGCCACTGCCC